>NZ_JBEUKJ010000001.1:0-613262 GCF_043357055.1 Salmonella sp. SJTUF15570
GTTCAGGTTGAAAAGGCGTAAGGAGTAACCGATGACAACCCAGTATGGATTTTTTATTGATTCCAGTCGTTGCACCGGTTGCAAAACCTGCGAACTGGCCTGCAAGGACTACAAAGATCTCACTCCCGACGTCAGTTTCCGGCGGATATATGAATACGCGGGCGGCGACTGGCAGGAAGATAACGGCGTCTGGCACCAGAACGTCTTTGCCTATTATCTCTCCATTTCATGCAACCACTGCGAAGACCCGGCCTGTACCAAAGTCTGCCCGAGCGGCGCGATGCACAAGCGCGATGACGGTTTTGTGGTAGTGAACGAAGAGGTCTGTATCGGTTGCCGCTACTGCCACATGGCCTGCCCGTACGGCGCGCCGCAGTACAACGAGGCCAAAGGTCATATGACCAAGTGCGACGGCTGTTATGACCGGGTGGCGGAAGGCAAGAAACCGATCTGCGTCGAATCCTGTCCGCTGCGGGCGCTGGATTTCGGCCCGATAGACGAACTGCGCAAAAAACACGGTGAGCTGGCTGCCGTCGCGCCGTTGCCGCGCGCGCATTTCACGAAGCCGAATATTGTGATTAAACCCAACGCCAACAGCCGCCCGACCGGGGACACTACCGGTTACCTGGCCAATCCGAAGGAGGTATAAGATGGGAAGTGGATGGCATGAATGGCCGTTGATGATCTTCACGGTCTTTGGTCAGTGCGTGGTCGGCGCGTTAATCGTTAGCGGACTGGGCTGGCTGACGGCAAAAGACGATACCATCGCCCGTCAGCGCATCGTGCGCAGCATGTTTTTTCTGTGGCTAGTGATGGGACTGGGATTCCTCGCGTCGATTATGCATCTCGGCTCGCCGATGCGCGCGTTTAACTCGCTTAACCGCGTAGGCGCTTCCGCACTGAGTAATGAAATCGCCGCAGGATCGGTGTTCTTTGCCGTAGGCGGCATCTGGTGGCTGGTGGCGGTACTCGGTAAAATGCCCCCGGCGCTGGGTAAAGTGTGGCTGCTGGTCAGTATGGCGCTCGGCGTTGCATTCATCTGGGCAATGACGCTCGTTTATCAGATAGATACCGTGCCAACCTGGTATAATGGCTACACCACGCTGGCCTTTTTCCTCACGGCATTCCTGTGCGGCCCGGTGTTTGCAGCGCTACTGCTACGCATCGCGCGCGTCCCATTTTGCAGCGTGACGTTTGCCAGTATTAGCGGCCTGGCATTGGTGGTGTGCGTGGCGGTCATCGTACTACAAGGACTGTCTCTCTCAACCATTCACAGTTCCGTGCAACAGGCCAGCCATCTCGTACCGGATTACGGTATGCTACAGGTCTGGCGCATTGTCTTGCTTGCTGCCGGATTAGGCTGCTGGCTATGTCCGCTAATCCGTCGCCGCGAACCGCATACCGTTGGTTTGCTGCTCGGTGTCGTGCTGGTGCTGGCAGGCGAAATTATTGGCCGCGGACTTTTTTATGGCCTGCATATGACCGTAGGTATGGCCGTCGCAGGTTAATTTATGCGTGCGGGGCGACCCGCACCTTTCGGGATTGTTTGAATGACCACTTTTTTACAACGTGATGATTTTTCAGTAACGGCGCGTGTTCTCGGCGCGTTGTTTTATTATTCGCCGGAAAGCCACGAAACCGCTCCTCTGGTTCAGGCGCTATTAACCGACGACTGGCAGGCGCAGTGGCCGCTTGATGCCGAGGCGCTTGCGCCTGTGGCGGCTATGTTTAAGACCCACAGCGAAGAGTCGTTGCCACAGGCCTGGCAGCGTCTGTTTATCGGCCCTTACGCTCTGCCGTCTCCGCCGTGGGGTTCCGTCTGGCTGGATCGTGAGAGCGTATTATTTGGCGATTCTACGCTGGCGCTACGTCAGTGGATGCGCGAAAACGGAATTCAGTTTGAAATGCAGCAAAACGAGCCAGAAGATCATTTTGGGTCGCTGTTGCTGCTGGCGGCCTGGCTTGCCGAGAATGATCGTCATCATGAATGCGAACAACTCCTGGCCTGGCATCTGTTTCCGTGGTCGTCCCGCTTTCTGGACGTATTTATCGATCATGCCGGGCATCCGTTTTATCAGGCGTTGGGGCAACTGGCGCGTCTGACGCTGGCGCAATGGCAAGCTCAACTTATTATTCCCGTCGCTGTAAAACCGTTATTCCGTTAATCCCCACAAAAGGCAGGATTTTACCTGCCTTTTCTCCCATTGCGGCCTATTTTTATCTACAAAAAGTGACAACGTCACACTACGCTTCTATTTTTAAGATAATTCTTTATCGTGAATGTTCACGCTAAGCCGCATAAGGGCAAAACATAATTGTTAATAGATGTTTAACAGTGTTAAACATCACGCTCCGCTGGAATCCTTCCCAACCTGTTGCTATAGCTCAAAGCACCCTGCCGGAACATGGCATAACAACACGCGACTCTTAACGTCGCCATAACACATGCAAACAGGGAGACACACCGCAATGCACACCCTCACCCTAAAACGTGTACTTGGGTTCACTATCGTCATTTTGCTGTTACTGGCGCTGTTTATCTGGGGAATCGGTCTGGAGACGCTGAAAGCACGTCAGGTCGATCTGCTGTATCTCGGACAACGGCATTTGATGCTGGTCTTTACGTCCATGTTTTTTGCTTTACTGGTCGGTATCCCGAGTGGGATTTTACTCAGCCGTCCTGCGGCAAAAGGATTTGCTGAATATGTCATGCAAATCTTTAATGTTGGTAATACCTTGCCGCCACTGGCCGTCCTGGCCTTAGCGATGGTGATTATCGGGATCGGCGATACGCCCGCCATTGTCGCGCTATTTCTGGCTTCTCTTCTGCCTATCGTCCGCAATACCTATGCGGGCCTCTGTTCCGTTCCCGCCTCACTGATTGAAGCGGCGAACGGGATTGGGATGACAAAATGGCAGCGGCTTCGTCAGGTAGAGCTACCTAATGCGTGGCCAGTGATGCTGTCCGGTATTCGCATCGCGACCGCCATCAATGTCGGCACCGCGCCGCTGGCCTTTCTGATTGGCGCCAGCAGCTACGGCGAGCTGATTTTCCCGGGAATTTATCTCAACGATTTTCCGACGTTGATCCTCGGCGCAACGGCCACGGCGTTATTCGCGCTGATTCTTGACACTCTGCTTGCCTGGTTTGGGCGACGCCTTAGCCCTCATACCGTCTGAACGCATAAATAACAATAAGGAGCGTTAAATGAGATTCAAAAAACACCTGTTGGGATGGCTTGCCGCAACGCTGTTGTTCAGTAGCCAGACGCAGGCCGCGCCGCTGGTTCTCGCCACCAAAAGCTTTACCGAGCAGCATATTCTTTCCGCTATGACCGTTCAGTATTTGCAGAAGAAAGGCTTTCAGGTTCAGCCGCAAACCAATATCGCCGCGGTGATTTCACGTAATGCGATGGTGAATAAACAAATTGATATTACCTGGGAATACACCGGTACATCGCTGATTATTTTCAACCGTATCGATAAGCGCATGAGTCCACAGGAAACCTACGACACGGTAAAACGCCTGGATGCGAAGCTGGGCCTGGTATGGCTCAAACCGGCTGACATGAACAATACTTACGCGTTCGCGATGCAGCGCAAACGCGCCGAGTCGGAAAATATCACCACCATCTCGCAAATGGTGGCAAAAATCGAACAGGTCCGGCAGAACGATCCTGACCACAACTGGATGCTCGGCCTCGATCTGGAATTTGCCGGGCGCAGCGACGGAATGAAGCCCCTTCAGCAAGCCTACCAGATGCAGCTTGATCGCCCGCAAATACGACAGATGGACCCAGGGCTGGTCTATAACGCCGTTCGGGATGGGCTGGTTGACGCCGGGCTGGTCTATACCACCGACGGACGGGTGAAAGGGTTTGATCTGAAAGTGCTGGAAGATGATAAAGGCTTCTTTCCAAGTTACGCTGTCACGCCCGTGGTGCGTAAAGAGGTGCTGGAAGCCAATCCTGGCCTTGATGACGCCTTAAACACCCTTTCCGGCCTGCTCAATAACGATGTGATATCGACCCTAAACGCCCAGGTCGATATCGAGCATCGCACGCCGCAACAGGTAGCCCATCAATTTTTGCAGGACAAAGGTCTGCTGTAAGGAGCGCCTATGGATACGATACATTATATGCTGGATAACGCAGGCTATCTCGCCAGCCTTACCTTTCAGCATCTCTGGCTGGTCGCGCTGGCCGTCGGTCTGGCGATTATCATCGGCGTACCGTTAGGCGTTTTGATTGTACGCCACAAATGGCTGGCAACGCCGGTATTGGGCGCCGCCACGCTACTTCTTACCATTCCGTCTATCGCGCTGTTTGGGTTAATGATCCCGCTCTTTTCGCTGATCGGACATGGTATTGGCGTTCTGCCCGCCGTGACGGCTGTTTTTCTCTACTCTTTACTGCCGATTGTCCGTAATACCCATACTGCGCTTGATAGTTTGCCGCCCGGTCTGCGTGAAGCGGGACGCGGCATCGGTATGACTTTCTGGCAACGGCTGCGCTGGGTCGAAATCCCAATGGCCCTACCGGTTATTTTCGGGGGTATCCGCACCGCGGTAGTGATGAATATCGGCGTAATGGCGATTGCCGCGGTGATCGGCGCCGGCGGTCTGGGACTGCTACTGTTAAACGGCATTAGCGGCAGCGATATTCGCATGTTAATTGCCGGCGCGCTGATGATCTGTCTACTGGCGATTGTGCTTGACTGGCTGTTGCATCGTCTGCAAGTCGTACTGACACCTAAGGGGATACGATAATGATAAAACTGGAAAATCTCACCAAACAATTTGTACAGAAAAAGGGTCAGCCGCTAAAAGCCGTCGACAACGTCAACCTGAACGTGCCGGAAGGCGAAATGTGCGTCTTACTCGGTCCCTCCGGCTGCGGCAAAACCACCACGTTAAAGATGATCAACCGGCTGATCGCGCCCAGCAGCGGTAATATTCTTATCAACGGCGAGAATACCAACGATATGGATACGGTAACGCTACGCCGCAATATTGGGTATGTTATCCAGCAGATCGGCCTGTTTCCTAATATGACGATTGAAGAAAATATTACCGTTGTGCCGCGCATGTTGGGTTGGGACAAAGCGCGCTGCAAGCAACGCGCCGAAGAGTTGATGGACATGGTGGCGCTGGATGCCAGAAAATTTCTGCATCGCTATCCAAAGGAGATGTCCGGGGGACAGCAACAGCGTATTGGCGTGATCCGCGCTCTGGCCGCCGATCCGCCGGTACTGCTGATGGATGAGCCCTTCGGCGCGGTGGACCCCATTAACCGCGAAGTGATCCAGAACCAGTTTCTGGATATGCAGCGTAAGCTAAAAAAGACCGTGATGCTGGTCAGCCATGATATCGACGAAGCGCTAAAACTCGGCGACCGTATCGCCGTGTTCCGTCAGGGGCGAATTGTACAGTGCGCCAGTCCTGATGAACTGCTGGCCAAACCGGCTAACGAGTTTGTCGGGTCGTTTGTCGGTCAGGACAGAACGTTAAAGCGTTTGCTACTGGTCTCCGCAGGCGATGTGACCGACCAACAGCCAACCATTACCGCGCGGCCTTCAATGCCGTTAAGCGAGGCGTTCGGCATTATGGATGATCACGATATTCGCGCCATTACCGTCATTGACAACGACGGTAAGCCACTGGGATTTGTGAAGCGCCGGGAGGCTCGGAACGCCAGCGGAATCTGCGCCGATATCACCCATCCTTTCCGTATTACGGGCAAAGCGGAAGATAATCTGCGTATTGTGCTGTCCAGATTGTACGAAAGTAATACTAGCTGGATGCCGATCGTTGATGAAGACGGACGCTATAACGGTGAAATCTCTCAGGATTACATCGCCGATTATCTCAGCTCAGGCCGCACGCGTCGGGCGCTAAATATTCACGAAAACAGCTAACGCTGCCGCCGGATGGCCTCTCGCTATCCGGCAATATCATTATTGTACGCAATATTATATCGCACATAGTGCTTTTGCGTCTGACGCCATTTCCCCGCAGAATAGGCTATCCTGAAACTCCCTGTTTACCCGCTCATGCATCGTTTACACGCTTACCCGGATCTGCGCGCGATGTTTCGTCGCCTGCTGATCGCTACGCTCATCGGTATTCTCGCGGCGCTGGCTGTCGCCGCCTTCCGTCATGCGATGCAATTGCTGGAGTGGATTTTCCTGAGCAATGACACTGGCAGTCTGGTGAATGCGGCTGAGGGGCTTTCGCCCTGGCGACGGCTGATTACGCCAGCGCTTGGCGGCCTGGCCGCTGGTCTGTTGCTGTGGGGGTGGCAAAAAATGAACCAACAACGCCCCCATGCGCCCACTGACTATATGGAAGCATTGCAAACCGACGGGCAATTTGACGTTGGCGCCAGTCTGGTGAAATCGCTGGCCTCGCTGCTGGTCGTGGTCAGCGGCAGCGCAATTGGTCGCGAAGGCGCAATGATCCTCCTCGCCGCGCTGGCGGCATCCAGCTTTGCCCGACGCTTCACGCCGCGTGAGGAATGGAAATTATGGATCGCCAGCGGCGCCGCTGCGGGCATGGCGGGCGCTTACCATGCGCCGCTGGCGGGCAGCCTGTTTATCGCGGAGATCCTGTTCGGTACCTTAATGCTGGCTTCCCTCGGCCCGGTTGTCGTTTCCGCCGTCGTCGCCCTGCTAACCACCCATGTATTAAACGGTAGCGATTCACTACTCTATACCGTACATCTGACCGTTGATCTCCACGCGCGGGAGTACGTCATGATAGTCAGTACCGGTCTGGTCGCCGGTCTGTGCGGCCCATTGCTGATGTGGCTGATGACGGCCAGCCATAATAGTTTCTTACGCTTAAAACTGTCCCCGCCCTGGCAACTGGCGTTGGGCGGGCTTATTGTCGGATTACTGTCGTTACTCACGCCCACGGTATGGGGAAACGGCTATAGCGTCGTACAATCATTTTTGCTCTCTCCGCCGCTATTCTCGCTGATTGGCGGAATTTTTGCGTGCAAAATCCTGGCGGTGCTCGCCAGCAGCGGGTCTGGCGCGCCGGGCGGCGTCTTTACGCCAACATTATTTGTCGGATTATCCATTGGAATGTTTCTGGGTCGGATATGGGGATTCTGGCTGCCAGGCTCGGATGAAATAGCGATTTTATTGGGGCTGGTGGGTATGGCGACGCTACTGGCGGCGACAACCCATGCGCCGATAATGTCCACCCTGATGATTTGTGAAATGACCGGCGAGTATCAGTTACTCCCCGGTCTGCTGATTGCCTGTGTAGTCGCGTCAGTGCTCTCGCGAACGTTACGCCATGATTCTATCTACCGCCAGCACGCTGCCGAGCATTGACAAACGAATATACTGCCCCAGCTCACGCTGCTCGGCGCGCGGCAGGTACGGTAACTCGCCAATCAGCGGCGCTGGCAGTTTTTTCCCAAGCACATCAATAATTTCAGCATAATGCGCCAGGCCAGGATTGATACGATTCGCCACCCAGCCAATTAATGGCAGTCCATCGTTAGCGACAGCTTGCGCAGTCAGTAGCGCATGATTAATGCACCCCTCCTGAATCCCTACCACCATCAATACCGGTAACTGTTCCTGTACCACCCATTCGGACAATGGACGTAAATCATTCATCAAACTACGCCAGCCGCCAGTACCCTCCACAACCACGTGGTCCACTTTATCGCTCAGGCTCGCCAGACCGTTGGACAGCAAGGTGTAATTTATAGGACAGCTATGCGCGACGCTGCTTTCTTCTTCGCTTAACGCGATCGGATTAATCGCCTCATACGGCAACTCCAGCGAAGAGACGCTTTGCAATACCAGCGCGTCTTTGTTGCGCATCCCTTCTGCAGTCTCTTTGCTCCCTTTAGCGACAGGTTTATACCCTGCAACGCTCTTACCACCCGACGCTAACGCTTGTAGTAATGCGCGGGAAACCACCGTCTTCCCAACAGAAGTGTCTGTACCTGTAATAAAGAAACGCTTCAGCATCACTAACTCCACCGTTATGCTTCGAAAATATAAGCCAGGAAAATAATACAGTGGAGAAAGTCTAAGATATGGCAAGGGCAATCAGCTTGAGTTAGCGCAAATTTTTGTACAACAGTTAAAAAATGTTAACCCTGTAATAGACGAATCAACAAAGAGCCGTTATACATCGCGTCTTTTACCAACGCCGCCCCGGCCATCGTACCCTGGTTGGTAAACTGCGTGCTTTCCACAACCGTATTCCTGCTGTAGGCGGGCAGCGCCTGCTGACGGATACTGTCAGCAATGGCCGGAAAAAGGATATCAGCCGCTTTACTTAGCGGCGAACCAATAAGAATTTTTTGCGGATTAAATAAATTCACCATGATAGCCAGAATGCGTCCGACATGCGCGCCAACGCCGCTAATAATATCTTTTGCTAATAGATCTCCCTGCATCGCCGCCTGACACAGTGAATCTACCGTTAACGGCTGGCCGTGCAACATTGAACTCATTGACTGATTAAGCCGAAGCTGCGTAAGTTCCAGCACGCTATCGACGCTGGCTATGGTCTCCAGACAGCCATGATTACCGCAATAACAGCGCTTACCATAAGGATCGACCTGGGTATGCCCAATCTCTACCAGACTGCTACTGCCCGCATGAAGCAAATGACCGTCGGTGATAACGCCCGCCCCCACATTATGATCAATCACCACCTGGATAACGTCGCGCGCGCCGCGTGAAGCGCCAAAAAGCGCCTCTGCCATCGTCCAGGCGCTAATATCATGCTGAATGTAAACCGGTACGCCGGTGTGCCGCTCCAGCGCATCTCCCAAAGGCATCTCTTTGACATCTTCGTAATACGGCATTCGGTGCACAACGCCGTTTTCGGTATCGATAATGCCCGGTAACGTAATGGCAATAGAGGTCAGACGCTCCAGTTTCTGCTGATGGCGGGTAAAAAACCGATCAACGTGCGTAATAATTCGCTCAAGCAACGGCGTGGCTTCGTTTAACGGCAGCGGCAGACACTCTTCTACCACCAGTTTGCTGCTAAGATCGCGCAGCGCAAGGAAAATTTCGCCACGGCTAATACGAATAGATAAATAGTGCCAGGCCTCCGTTTCCACCATCAGCCCGACGGCGGGACGTCCGCGACTGCCCGCCTCTTTAATTTCAAGTTCCTGAACCAAATGCGCTTCCAGCATTTCGCGAACAATTTTCGTAATACTGGCAGGCGCCAACTGCGCCAAACGAGACAGGTCAATTCGCGATACCGGTCCGAGCTGATCAATCAGGCGATACACTGCGCCAGCATTGGTCTGCTTAATTTGATCGATATGCCCAGGCTGACTATCAGCAACCACCGCTCACTCCCTTTATTTTCGCGCTCCGAAATAATCTGTGTGCTATGGTGAAACACTTCAATACTCGCCGTCAACTTTTTGCTTAGCCGTGTGATTAACTGCACATTTTCACCCTTTTTAAGCGTAATTAATCCCGTCGGGCAGCCAGTAATAGCAGTTGGCAAAACCGCTGTACGGCATGACTCTGTTCATGATGCTTTGGCCATACCAGCCACATTTCAGATACGGCGTCCTCTTCTGCCAGGGGAACCCAGCGCATCTCGCTCATCTGTACACGCTTAAAGGATGCCGGCAGAATCGAGACGCCCAGTCCCGCCGCCACCAGACCGATAATAGTCATTGCCTCGCCAACCTCCTGCGTGATGGTCGGCGACAGGTTATAGCGCCGCATCAGGCCGAGAATATCGTCGTAGAGGCCCGTCCCGACATGTGGATCGAAAAAGACGAAAGGTTCTTCCGCCAGTTCTGTCAGACTGACGACCGGCTTTTGCGCCAGCCGATGTTCGCGCGGGATCATGGCCATAAGCGGCTCATGCAAAATCACCTCGCGATTAAGTGTGTCGGGCAGCGGCGTATTCCGCAGCAAGCCAATATCCAGTACGCCTTCGTTGAGCGGCGCGATTTGCTCACGCGTATTCATTTCACGCGTTTGCATATGCACTCCCGGATAGGACTGGCGGAACAGCGAAAAGGTATGCGATACCGCCCGAATAAAAGGCGCTGAAGACGTAAAGCCAATACGGATTTCACCCGCTTCGCCCTGATGCAACCGCTCGGCGCGAGCGGCGGCGTCGTTTACCAGACTCAGGATGTGTCGGCTATCCACCAGAAACTGTCGCCCGGCGGCGGTTAACGCTACGCTGCGGTTGGTCCGCGCCAGTAATCGCGCGCCGACCTGCTGCTCCAGAATTTGTATCTGCTGACTCAGCGGCGGCTGCGAGATATTGAGGCGCGCGGCGGCGCGACCAAAATGCAGCTCTTCTGCTACCGCCACAAAGTAACGTAAATGACGTAATTCGATATTCATATTTTTAACGTCTTATTTGAGACAATTAATATATTAGACAGAATATTTTGCTTTTTCTATGCTTTACATGTCGGTTATACCCGTCTCCTGTTGACGGAGATGTAAAGCAAGGATTTAACGTGAGTCGTACAACTATTCTCGATGACGCCACGGCGAGCGATATCGATGAACAACGCCATTCTCAGCCGGTTCAATTTATTAAACGCGGTACAGCGCCTTTCATGCGCGTCACGCTGGCTCTTTTTTCCGCGGGCCTGGCGACTTTCGCGCTCCTTTATTGCGTCCAGCCTATACTACCGGTACTTTCCCAGGAGTTTGGCGTCTCCCCCGCCAGCAGCAGCGTTTCACTTTCTATTTCTACCGCCATGCTGGCTATCGGCTTACTTTTTACCGGCCCGCTTTCTGATGCGATAGGCCGTAAACCGGTGATGGTCACCGCCTTGTTATTAGCCTCCTGCTGCACATTGTTATCAACCATGATGACCAGCTGGCATGGTATTCTGATTATGCGTGCGCTGATCGGTCTGTCGTTAAGCGGCGTCGCCGCGGTGGGAATGACCTACCTGAGTGAAGAAATCCATCCCAGCTTTGTCGCTTTCTCTATGGGACTCTATATTAGCGGTAATTCCATCGGCGGGATGAGCGGGCGTTTATTAAGCGGCGTCATGACCGACTTTTTTAACTGGCGCATCGCGCTGGCGGCCATCGGATGCTTTGCGCTGGCGTCCGCGCTGATGTTCTGGAAGATTTTACCCGCCTCGCAACATTTCCGTCCCACGTCGCTACGGCCTAAAACGCTATTTATTAATTTCCGTCTCCACTGGCGCGATCGAGGGTTACCTCTGCTGTTTGCGGAAGGCTTTTTACTGATGGGCGCGTTCGTCACCCTGTTTAACTACATTGGCTATCGCCTGATGCTCTCCCCCTGGGAATTAAGCCAGGCCGTGGTCGGACTGTTATCCGTAGCCTATCTCACCGGCACATGGAGCTCGCCGAAAGCTGGCGCAATGACCTCACGCTATGGCCGGGGGCCGGTGATGCTGTTCTCTACCGCAGTAATGCTGGGTGGGCTTTTACTGACGCTTTTTACCTCGCTTTGGCTGATTTTTGCCGGGATGCTGCTTTTTTCCGCCGGCTTTTTCGCCGCGCACTCCGTGGCCAGTAGTTGGATTGGCCCGCGTGCGCGCCGGGCGAAGGGACAGGCCTCGTCACTTTATCTTTTCAGCTATTATCTGGGGTCCAGTATCGCCGGGACGCTAGGCGGCGTATTCTGGCATAGTTACGGCTGGAACGGCGTAGGTGGTTTTATCGCGCTAATGCTGGTGCTGGCCATCCTGGTCGGGACGCGGTTACATCATCGTCTTCACGCCTGAAAAGAAATAATCCGGCGATAGCAACGTGCGCTATCGCCGGGCTGGTTTCACGCCACGACTCACTGTTCACCATAGACCTGTCAGGCTTGATACGCCCATAACTTCTCTGATTGCATCCAGCGCCAGAAGCGTAAATACCACCCAGATTATCGGATTCATATACAGTGTGCCTGTTATTCTGGAGGGCGGATATTACCGACTCTGCGACCAAAAATAACGGCCGGTAACGTAAAGCTACCTATTATGGTGGGGGCTTACATCGCGTTACCGGGGGATTGTACATAGCGTTACATGCCGAAACCAATCACTCACGGAAGCCTTTTGATAACAGCGATATAGTCATTTCACCGGCCCCGCAGTGGGGTTGAATGAAAACCAAATCGAGGGTATCAAAATGAAAAAAGTATTAGCTCTGGTTGTTGCCGCTGCAATGGGTCTCTCTTCCGCAGCATTCGCGGCTGAGACTGCAACGCCTGCGAAAACCGCAACGCCTGCCAAAACAACCCAGAACACCCAGCACCACAAAAAACAGCATAAAAAAACCGTTGAGCAAAAAGCGCAGGCGGCTAAAAAGCACCAGAAAAAAGATGGCAAAAAAGCCCCAGCCAAATCTACGTCAAAACCAACTACTCAACCGGCTGCGTAAGTCGTAACATGCTGCGGCGCGCCCCCGCGCCCGTTTTTACGGCGCTAAATTGTTCTGGTTTAGCGCCGCCTTCCGGGAGGGCAAAAAAGTGTCTCGCTACCGCTTTGAGCTCATTCTTATCGTGCTTATTTTATGCGCCGTTATTGCCACGCATTTCTATCTTTCCTGAGTGTAGTTATCTGATTTTACTCCCACTTTCTTACCGTCACGTCTATAGTAGTACTGAGGGTTTGTTGTTAATAATCATAATTACCCACCAGAGTGTGATATGCATAAAACCATTGCTGTATTACTGGGCATAGTGTGTTTTTTACCGGTTATGGCGAAAGCCAGGGGGGCTGAAACAGACGCCACGGATGCCAGCGACGTCAAAACGCTTTTTTTTAACCATGATGATCGGGTGCCCGTCGCCGATCCTACCCAATCGCCGTGGGATGCCATCGGGCAACTAGAGACCGCCAGCGGTAATTTGTGTACGGCAACGCTTATCTCCCCGCATATCGCCCTGACAGCAGGTCACTGCCTGCTAACGCCACCGAAAGGAAAACCAGACAAGGCGGTTGCGCTGCGTTTTGTGGCGCGAAAAGGAGTATGGCGCTATGAAATCCACGGCATTGAAGGCCGCGTTGAACCGTCGCTGGGCCGACGCCTGAAAGCGGATGGCGATGGCTGGATTGTGCCGCCTGCCGCGGCAAGCTGGGATTTTGGTCTGGTAATATTGCGCTACCCACCTTCCGGTATCACGCCAGTGCCTTTATTTACCGGCGATAAAGCGGCGCTTACTGCGGCGTTGAAAGCCGCAGACCGAAAAGTCACGCAGTCCGGTTATCCGGAAGATCATCTGAATGCGCTTTATTCCCATCAGGATTGCGTCGTGACCGGCTGGGCGCAGAATGCCGTACTCTCACACCAGTGCGACACGTTACCTGGCGACAGCGGCTCGCCGCTCTTATTGCACACGGATAGCGGATGGCAGCTCATTGGTGTACAAAGCTCCGCTCCTGCGGCTAAAGATCGCTGGCGCGCCGATAACCGCGCCATATCCGTCACCGGCTTTCGCGATAAGCTGAAAGCCCTGGCGCAGGACTAATACGCGAATCGCTGCCTGACCGGCAGCGATCGTCTCAGGCAAATTTTATCATGACCATTCCGGCGAGCAGTAATATCACGCCAACCCAGCCTTTGGGATTTAAGCGCTGGCCGAAGAGCACCCAGCCCGCCGCCAGCGTGGCGGCAATACCAAAACCGCCCCATAACGCATACGCCACCGACAGGTCTATCCCTTTTACCGCCTGGGAAAGCGCGCTGAAGGCGGCCAGAACAGCGGCAAGCGATAAGATGCCATAGCATTTACGGCGAAAGCCGTCCGAAAATTTCAACAGTACGTTAGCCGCGATTTCCAGCATTATTGCCAGCCCAAGCCAGGCGCCGTGTATCCATTCAAATTGTTGCACGAGTCGCCTCCTTCACCGGTTTGCCGGGTTTACGCGTCCCTGATTTGATCAATACGATGCCAGCGACCAGCGTCAGCAAGCCGGCAATCTTCATGGTTGATAATGCTTCATCAAATAGCAGCACGCTAAAAATGGTAATAAATAAAATGCCGATCCCTTCCCATAAGGCATACGCTACACCCAGGGCAATCTTTTTTACCGCAAAAGAAAGAAATATATATGACAGCGTGATCATCACCAGCATTAAAATAAAACCCGCATTGCCATTACCCACGCTAGCCCATTTCATTGAGAGCGTGCCGGTAATTTCAGTCGCGATAGCCAGAGCTAATAAAATCCAGTAAAACATGACACTTCTCCTGCATGAGAATATACTCTTTCGAGTCTGCTGCACGCAGCAAACTAAAAAATAAAATCAGTTAGCACAGCGCATTGCGCCAGCTCAGGCAGAAGTGAGAGACTAAAGTGCGTTACGCCAGTGCTGCTCGCCGATAAGCAGGAAAAAGGAGGTAGAGTGAAGATGCGTTTGCGTGGAGAAAAAAGCGCTGAACATATTGTCCATAATATTACAATTATCCGCAGTGTTGCTTCTCGTCATCGCGGATGATAATTGTCCTCGGTAGTTGAACACGCCTGATTTGTATCATAAGCCAGGAATTAACTCAAAATATTTTCACTTCTTTACCTGAAGTGTTTGATTTTAACCAGAACAGGTCGACCGACATCACATTATTATTCGTGTCGGCATCAGAAAACAGGGACTGATATGGCAAAACCGATCATCACGCTCAATGGTCTAAAAATCGTCATTATGCTGGGAATGCTGGTGGTTATTCTGAGCGGTATCCGCTTCGCCGCAGATATCATTGTTCCCTTTATTTTGGCGTTATTTATTGCAGTCGTTCTCAATCCCGTTGTGCAACGGATGACCCGATGCCGAATTCCGCGCGTTATCGCAGTATCATTGCTCATTGTGATTATTGTTATGTTAATGGTACTGCTACTGGCCTATTTGGGGACATCATTAAATGAACTGGCTCGTACCCTACCGCAATATCGCTCCTCATTGGTGATACCGTTGCAACGTATTGAACCGTGGTTACAGCGAGCAGGCATTGGCGTGTCGGTTGATGAGCTGGCGAAATATATCGATCCAAACGCCGCCATGACTCTGGTAACGAACCTGCTCACCCAACTGTCCAATGCCATGTCGTCCATCTTTTTATTGTTATTGACCGTGGTATTTATGCTGCTGGAGGTTCCACAATTGCCTGAAAAACTGCAGCAGATGATGAGCCGTCCGGTGGAGGGCATGGCGGCAATTCAACGCGCGCTTGATAGCGTTTCCCATTATCTGGTGTTAAAAACAGCGATCAGTATCGTGACGGGGCTGGTCGCATGGGGAATGCTGGCCGCGCTGGATGTCCGCTTCGCCTTTGTCTGGGGTCTACTGGCCTTCGCGCTGAACTATATTCCTAATATTGGATCGGTGCTCGCTGCCCTGCCGCCCATTATTCAGGTGCTGGTATTTAACGGGTTTTATGATGCGCTGCTGGTGCTGGCAGGCTATCTGCTGATTAATCTGGTCTTCGGCAATATCCTTGAGCCACGAATCATGGGACGTGGTTTAGGCCTTTCAACCTTAGTGGTATTTTTGTCGTTAATTTTCTGGGGCTGGTTATTAGGTCCGGTGGGCATGTTGCTCTCCGTTCCGTTAACCATCATTGTCAAAATCGCCCTCGAACAGACCACCGGCGGGCAGAGTATCGCCGTTCTGCTTAGCGATTTAAACAAAAGATAAAATGCAATACATACACAAAATCATTCAAGATGCCTCGCGGCGGCAAGGGAAGAAATCCCCGGGAGCATAGATAACGATGTGACCGGGGTTTCTGAGCGCAGCCAACAAAGAGGCAGCTTAAAGGATGAAGTGTATAAAAACGGCCTCCAAAGAGGCCGTCGCACGTTTAAAAGATTAAAGCGCTTTCAGAATTGCATCCACGCTGGCTTTGGCATCGCCAAACAGCATTTGCGTATTCTCTTTAAAGAACAGCGGGTTCTGCACACCAGCATAACCGGTATTCATTGAACGCTTAAAGACCACGACATTCTGTGCTTTCCACACTTCGAGAACCGGCATACCGGCGATCGGGCTGCGGGGATCGTCTTGCGCCGCCGGGTTCACCGTATCGTTCGCGCCAATCACCAGCACGGTATCGGTATCGGCGAAATCATCGTTGATCTCATCCATTTCCAGCACGATGTCATAAGGCACTTTCGCCTCCGCCAACAGCACGTTCATATGCCCCGGCAGGCGACCCGCCACCGGATGAATGCCGAAACGCACGTTGATACCGCGTGCACGCAGTTTTTCGGTGATTTCCGCCACCGGATACTGCGCCTGCGCCACCGCCATCCCGTACCCCGGCGTAATAATGACGGAGTGGGAGTTTTTCAGCATCTCAGCGGTCTCTTCCGCCGTGATTTCGCGATGTTCGCCAGCTTCCTGATCGTCGCCCGTTGAGGAGCCGTCAGTACCGAACCCACCAGCAATAACGCTGATGAAAGAGCGGTTCATCGCTTTACACATAATGTAAGACAGGATCGCGCCTGACGAACCGACCAGCGCGCCGGTCACAATCAGCAAATCGTTGCTCAACATGAAGCCAGCCGCCGCGGCAGCCCAACCGGAATAGGAGTTCAGCATTGAAACAACCACCGGCATGTCCGCCCCGCCGATAGAAGCGACCAGATGCCAACCAAACGCCAGCGCGATAATGGTCATCAGCAGTAGCGCCAGAACCTGTAGACCCACGCTTTCGGTACGAACAAAAACCAGCAGCAACAGGAAAGAAACAACCAGCGCCGCCAGGTTCATTTTGTGACGGTTAGGCAACATCAACGGCTTAGAAGAGATTTTGCCGCGCAGTTTACCAAACGCTACGATCGATCCAGTGAAAGTGACTGCGCCAATAAAGATACCGAGGAAGACTTCGGTCAGATGGATATTCACCAGCACCGGCGCCAGACTGGCGTCATGGTACAGATAGCTGTTAAAGCCAACCAGTACCGCCGCCAGGCCCACGAAACTGTGCAGAATCGCGACCAGCTCCGGCATCTCGGTCATCTCAACTTTTTTCGCCATGCGGATGCCAATCGCGCCGCCAATAATCATGGCGACCAGAATCCATGCCACGTTGCCGGTATCCGGCCCAAAAATGGTCGCCAGCAACGCGATCGCCATCCCGGCAATACCGAAGTTATTCCCCTGGCGGGACGTTTCATGCTTTGAAAGCCCGGCAAGACTGAAAATAAACAGGATCGCGGCAACAATGTATGCAGCTGTAACTAATCCTCCAGACATGTGTTACCCCTTAGTTTTTCCGGAACATTTTCAGCATACGCTGAGTCACGGTGAAGCCACCGAAAATATTAATGCTGGCGATAAGCACCGCGATAAAGCTCAGGAAGCTGACCCAGCCGCCCTGACCAATTTGCAATAATGCCCCGACAACAATAATCCCTGAAATTGCGTTGGTCACCGACATTAATGGCGTATGAAGCGCATGAGACACGTTCCACACCACGTAATAACCAACCACGCAGGCGAGCGCAAACACGGTAAAATGGCCGAGGAACTCTTTTGGCGCGACATCGGCCAGCCAGCCAAAAAGAATGATCGCCAGCGCCATTAACGCATACTTCCGCCAGGGTGAAGTGGGCTTTTCCGGCTCTTTTGGCGCAGGTGCTGCTTTAGGCGCGGCCTGTGGCTGCGCGGAAACCTGGATTGGCGGCGCAGGCCAGGTAATGTCGCCGTCGCGAATCACCGTCACGCCACGGATCACGACATCGTCAAAATCCACGTCAATATTGCCGTCTTTCTCTTTGCACAGCAGCTTCAGCAGGTTAACCAGGTTGGTGCCATAAAGCTGGGATGACTGCGTCGGCAAACGCCCCGGTAGATCGGTGTAGCCAATCACTTTCACGCCATTGTCCGTCGTCACAACCTGATTGGCGACGGTATATTCGCAGTTACCGCCATTCTGCGCGGCCAGGTCGACAATCACGCTGCCAGCCTTCATAGAATCGACCATATCGCGGGTAATCAGCTTCGGCGCAGGTTTGCCCGGAATCAACGCGGTGGTAACAATGATATCGACTTCTTTGGCCTGGGCGGCAAAGAGCGCCATTTCCGCTTTGATAAACGCCTCGGACATCACTTTGGCGTAACCATCGCCGCTACCGGCTTCCTCTTTAAAATCCAGTTCGAGGAACTCAGCCCCCATACTCTGGACCTGCTCTTTGACTTCAGGACGAGTGTCAAACGCGCGGACAATCGCCCCCAGGCTGTTTGCCGCGCCGATAGCCGCAAGACCGGCAACGCCCGCGCCAATCACCATCACCTTCGCCGGCGGCACTTTCCCGGCGGCAGTGATTTGGCCGGTAAAGAAGCGCCCAAATTCATGCGCGGCCTCTACAATGGCGCGATAACCCGCGATATTCGCCATTGAGCTTAACGCGTCGAGCGACTGCGCGCGGGAAATACGCGGCACGGAGTCCATCGCCATCACCGTGACCTTACGTTCGGCAAGTTTCTCCATTAACCCAGGATTTTGCGCAGGCCAGATAAAACTGACCAGCGTAGTTCCGGGGTTCAGTAAAGCGATTTCCTCTTCTTCAGGCGCATTAACCTTGAGAATAATTTCCGACTGCCAAATAGCATTGCCGTCTACAATATCCGCGCCAGCCTGCGCAAACGCTTTGTCGTCAAAACTTGCCAGTTGACCCGCCCCGCTTTCGATAGCGACGCTAAACCCCAGCTTCAGTAGCTGCTCTACCGTTTTCGGCGTCGCAGCGACACGGGTTTCATTGGGTAACCGCTCTTTTGGTATGCCAATTCGCATAAATGTTCCCTTCCATCGGTATTTTTAATGATGGTTTGTCAGTAAGCGCGAGAAGCGTACGCCTGCCCGCGTTTGAGGTAAATGTTACCCCAGCAGAATAAAACCGTTACAAACTCTCTATAACCTACTGAAAATAACGCCTGTGATCTAGCGCCAAAAAACAGAATTTTTTATCAAATTTGCAAAACATGAACGATTCAGCCGCTAAGCAGCCATAATGCCTTGAAAATGGCCTGCGAGGGCTGATAATTCGCTCAAATTTGACAGCAAAACATCATTAAACCCCTGGCGCGATCAAGAAATTAACATTAAATTAACTTATTAAATTTATGCGCTTCATTAGCTTAGCCGCCCGGACGCTGTTTTTTTCGACATATCGGCAAATGTTATCATCAAAGATAGGATACATGACACGATGCGTGAAAAATCCCGCAGACATCCATATGGTTTAAATGCAATAATCAGCCACGTTTCTAGTCAATAACAATACCAGTACCTGGTTTGCGCAAGGCGAAGGATTATTTTTATGAAGCTTAAGAACACTCTCCTGGCGTCGGCTCTGCTTTCTGCGGCTGCTTTTTCTGTCCATGCAGCAACAGAACTGACGCCGGAGCAAGCGGCTGCACTAAAACCTTATGACCGCATCGTTATTACCGGTCGTTTTAATGCTATTGGCGATGCGGTCTCCGCCGTGTCCCGCCGCGCAGATAAAGAAGGCGCAGCCTCCTTCTATGTTGTCGACACCTCGGAGTTCGGCAACAGTGGTAACTGGCGTGTTGTGGCGGACGTGTATAAAGCCGACGCGCCGAAAGCCGACGCGCCCAAAAATCGTGTCATTAATGGCATCGTGGAATTACCGAAAGACCAGGCCGTACAATTAGAACCGTATGATACCGTCACCGTTCAGGGCTTCTACCGTAGCCAGCCGGAAGTTAACGATGCCATTACGAAAGCGGCGAAACAAAAAGGCGCATACGCTTTCTATATTGTTCGTCAGATAGATGCGAATCAGGGCGGAAACCAGCGCATCACTGCATTTATCTATAAACAAGATGCGAAAAAACGCATCGTCCAGAGCCCGGACGCTATTCCGGCAGACTCTGAAGCTGGCCGCGCCGCGCTGGCTCAGGGCGGCGAAGCTGCGAAGAAAGTCGAAATTCCAGGCGTCGCCACGTCAGCCTCGCCGAGCGCCGAAGTAGGCCGTTTCTTCGAAACGCAATCCTCCAAAGGCGGGCGTTACACTGTCACACTACCGGATGGCACAAAAGTTGAGGAGCTGAATAAAGCGACGGCTGCGATGATGGTGCCTTTCGACAGCGTTAAGTTCACCGGCAACTACGGCAATATGACAGAAATCTCCTACCAGGTCGCCAAACGCGCGGCGAAGAAAGGCGCTAAGTATTATCATATTACGCGTCAGTGGCAGGAGCGCGGCAATAACATCACCATCAGCGCCGACCTCTATAAATAAGGCGCGCGTCGCCATCAGGCTTTCTCGCCGGATGGCGGCATACCTGCCTTATCAGGCCTACACTATCGTTCAACGGCAGGCCTGATAAGCCGCCATCCGGCACTTTCTCGCGGGATGCCAGTTCCGTCAAATATCGCGATGAATCTCACTTTTCGCTTTTTTGGCGATAAATCTTATCCAGGCCGTTGCATGCGGTCCCTTCTCTCCGTAAAATCCCGCGCCTTAGTGGCTTTCACCATTTTTATGCGTTTTGCCATAATAATTATTCTTCCAATTTCATTTTTATAGCTGGATACCAATGGAAAAAAAACTGGGACTGAGCGCGCTGACCGCGCTGGTTTTAAGCTCAATGCTTGGCGCAGGTGTTTTCAGTCTGCCCCAGAATATGGCCGCCGTTGCCAGTCCGGCTGCGTTGTTAATTGGCTGGGCCATTACCGGCGTGGGGATACTCTTACTGGCATTCGCCATGTTAATCCTTACACGCATTCGCTCCGAGCTTGACGGCGGTATCTTTACTTACGCCCGCGAAGGCTTCGGCGAACTGATTGGCTTTTGTTCTGCCTGGGGCTATTGGCTGTGCGCGGTCATCGCCAACGTATCCTATTTGGTTATCGTTTTTTCAGCGCTGAGTTTCTTTACCGATACGCCTGCCCTGCGTCTGTTTGGCGACGGTAATACCTGGCAGGCTATTGTCGGCGCTTCAGTCCTGCTCTGGATTGTCCATTTCCTCATCCTGCGCGGCGTACAAACGGCAGCCAGCATCAATCTGGTTGCGACTCTGGCGAAACTGTTGCCGCTCGGCGCGTTTATTGTGCTGGCTATCATGATGTTCAAACTGGATACCTTCACTCTGGACTTCACTGGTGTTGAACTCGGTATTCCCGTATGGGAACAGGTCAAGAACACCATGCTTATTACGCTGTGGGTGTTTATTGGCGTTGAAGGCGCCGTCGTCGTCTCGGCCCGAGCGAAAAATAAACGCGATGTAGGCCGCGCCACGCTACTGGCAGTACTCGCAGCGCTGGGAATATATCTCCTGGTCACGCTGCTTTCTCTTGGCGTTCTTGCGCGTCCGGAACTGGCGGAGATGCGCAACCCGTCGATGGCCGGACTAATGGTAAAAATGATGGGGCCGTGGGGAGAAATTATTATTGCAGCGGGACTGATTGTGTCTGTCTGCGGGGCTTATCTAAGCTGGACTATCATGGCGGCGGAGGTGCCATTTCTGGCGGCAGCCTATAAATCCTTCCCGGGCATCTTCGCGCGACAAAATGCGCAAGGCGCGCCTTCTGCATCGTTATGGCTCACCAATATCTGTGTGCAAATCTGTCTGGTGCTGATCTGGCTGACCGGTTCGGACTACAACACGCTATTGACGATTGCGTCAGAAATGATTCTGGTGCCCTACTTTCTGGTCGGCGCATTTCTGCTGAAGATTGCAACACGTCCCCTCCATCGGGCGGTCGGTATCGGAGCCTGTATTTATGGCTTATGGTTATTATATGCGTCGGGTCCCATGCACCTGCTGCTGTCCGTCGTGCTGTACGCGCCTGGATTACTGGTTTTCCTGTATGCGCGTCGGACGCACAAGCATGACAACGTGTTAAATCGTCAGGAAGTCGTGCTGATTGGTTTATTGCTGGTCGCGGCGGTTCCGGCTACGTGGATGCTGGTGGGTTGACAACCTCCCCATCGTAATATCCGTCTGTATTACGATGGGGAAACCACGGTCTTTGCCAATATTAATGCCATTTAATCCAGCAAAAAATCAGCAGCCACGCGCTTAGCCCCCAGCAGACCACCGCACCGCCAAGCGCGACGGGCAGGCGCATCACGCCGCTGAAATACCATAGCGTTGCAAGATAAATGAAATAAGGAATGATCGACCACATGCTAAAGACGATGGTGGTACGCATCGCGTCGATGCCCCGCTCGCTGGCCACGATATAGTGCGCGATAAGCGCAAACGTTGGAAACAGAGGAATTAATCCGGCGATATAATAATTTTTTGTTTTTGACAGCAGACCAATCAATACGACGACCAGCGCCCCCAGGGCAGCTTTAATCACGAGTCCCATTACCTTGCCTTAACACGCTAATAACAACAGCGTGTAGCATAACGGAACCGCTCTCGTTTAGAAAAGATTTATGGAAGGGAAAACAGAGGCGGTGTATGTTGGCGTTTTCTATTCTCCATTTATAATATGAACCGCATTGTATTTGTTGAAGACGACGCTGAAGTGGGTTCTCTCATTGCCGCTTATCTGGCGAAACATGATATTGATGTCATTGTTGAGCCGCGTGGTGACCGGGCGGAGGATCTTATCCTCACCACTCAGCCCGATCTGGTTTTACTGGATATTATGCTTCCAGGTAAAGATGGCATGACGATATGCCGCGATTTACGCCACCGCTGGCAAGGCCCGATTGTCCTGCTCACCTCGCTGGACAGTGATATGAATCATATTCTGGCGCTGGAGATGGGCGCCTGCGACTACATCCTCAAAACCACGCCTCCGGCCGTTTTGCTGGCGCGTCTGCGCTTACACCTGCGGCAAAGCGAACAAACGCAACAGGCAAAAAGTCTTCAGGAGAGCGCGCTTACGCCGCATAAAGCGCTGCGTTTTGGCGCGTTAACCATCGATCCCCTTAACCGGGCGGTCCAGCTCAATGGCGATTTCATATCGCTCTCCACCGCCGATTTTGAATTGCTCTGGGAACTGGCGACACACGCCGGACAAATTATGGATCGCGACGCGTTGCTAAAAACGCTGCGCGGCGTCAATTATGATGGTCTGGATCGCAGCGTGGATGTGGCGATTTCCCGCCTGCGTAAGAAACTGCTGGATAGCGCTGCTGAGCCCTATCGTATAAAGACCATTCGCAATAAAGGCTATCTTTTTGCCCCTCATGCCTGGGACGAAACGACGGGATAAGTTAGCCGACAAATTTTACCTGCCTTTATCAAGTCATAGTGGCGATGCTCATCACCGCCACTGTTCAAAAAACAGACATTGTATACATGGATGCTATTTTTATTAGTCGAAACGGCCCCTTTATTACCGTTTTCTCTGCGTTGTGGTTCATGATTACGTCTTTTTCGCTCAAGAAAGTTAAATTAAAAAAACTCGAAGCCAGTTCACAAAATTGATAACAGAATGTCTGCCCGCCGCTATATTGCCATCTTTTTTCGCAAATTGTGAAATAAAACAAATCACAACCATGAATATACAATAACAAATATATTCACCATAAATATATGCGTTTCCGATAGTAACTTTTGTATTAATTAATAACATATAAGAAAAGTTAGCATTTGCTGAAATAATATTATTCAGATTAGGATGCCTTTGATTCAACGAATCTGTAGAAGTTCAATCTTTTGCAAATAAGTTAAGTTTTTAAGGATAAAAAAATGAAAAGAAAAGTATTGGCACTTGTCATCCCGGCTCTGCTGGCTGCTGGCGCAGCACACGCCGCTGAAATTTATAACAAAGACGGCAACAAACTGGACCTTTACGGGAAAGTAGACGGCCTGCACTATTTCTCTGATGACTCTTCTAAAGATGGCGATCAGACCTATATGCGTGTCGGCTTTAAAGGCGAAACGCAGATTAACGACCAACTGACCGGTTACGGCCAGTGGGAATATAACGTTCAGGCTAACACTACCGAAGGCGAAGGTGCTAATTCCTGGACTCGTCTGGCATTCGCCGGCCTGAAATTCGGCGACTACGGCTCATTCGACTATGGTCGTAACTACGGCGTCCTGTACGACGTAGAAGGCTGGACCGATATGCTGCCTGAGTTCGGCGGCGACTCCTACACTTACGCTGACAACTTCATGACCGGTCGTGCTAACGGCGTGGCCACCTACCGTAACACTGATTTCTTCGGTCTGGTAGACGGTCTGAACTTCGCGTTGCAATATCAGGGTGCCAATGAAAACCAGGTTTCTCATGAGCAGGAAGGCACTAATAACGGCGGCGATCGTAACGTGAAGAACGCTAACGGTGACGGCTTCGGTATCTCATCAACTTATGATCTGGGTATGGGCGTAAGTTTCGGCGCGGCATATACCACTTCCGATCGTACTAATGGTCAGGTTAATTACTCTACCGCTGGCGGTGATAAAGCGGATGCATGGACTGTTGGCGCTAAATATGATGCTAATAATATCTATCTGGCCACAATGTATTCAGAAACCCGTAATATGACGCCTTACGGCAATGACGATTGTCGCTCATGCGTAGCAAACAAAACGCAAAACTTCGAAGTTACAGCCCAATATCAATTTGATTTCGGTCTGCGCCCGGCGGTTTCTTTCCTGATGTCTAAAGGTAAAGATCTGACCTATAACAACGTTAATGGCGATGATAAAGACCTGGTTAAATATGCTGATGTAGGTGCTACCTACTATTTCAACAAAAACTTCTCCACCTATGTTGATTATAAAATCAACCTGCTGGATGATGACGACCCGTTCTATAAAGATGCCGGTATCAGCACTGATGATATCGTCGCGCTGGGTATGGTTTACCAGTTCTAATTATTCATTAATTCTTCTCAAGCCCGCCGTTTCGGCGGGCTTTTCTTTTTTCATTACCACCGTTCTAAAAACAGAACGCACTGTTCCCTGGGCACAGATTGAACAATTCTTGTTCGCTCTCTATGGTTTGCTTATCGCCCGACAAAAGGAACATGCTAATGATCAGTCTCGTCCCGCCTCTGCTTTCCAGAACCGCGCTTCTCTTTCTGCTCACGGCCACAGGCGCAGCCACCGCCGCCCGCCCGGCAGCGGATATTATTTTGCATAACGGTAATATCATCACTCTGAATGATGCCCAGCCGCAGGCCAGCGCGCTGGCGATTTCCGGCTCGCGGATTGTGGCGATTGGCGATGATACGGCGACAAATGAATGGCGCGGCAACCATACCCGTACCATCGATTTACAGGGTAAAACCGTGATACCCGGCCTGACCGATACCCACATTCATGCCATTCGCGGCGGACAAACCTGGACATTCGAAACCTACTGGTACGACAGCCCTTCGCTTAAAGACGCGCTGGATAAATTACGCGCCGACGCTAACCGTCGTCCCCACGATCAATGGGTAGCCGTAGTGGGATCGTGGATACCGGCGCAATTTGCAGAAAACCGGGCGCCGACGGTAGCCGAATTGAGTCACGCCCTTCCCGATCATCCGGCTTATATTCAGTATCTGTACGACTATGCGTTAGTGAATCAGCGCGGTATAGACGTACTTGGCCTTAACAACACCCCTCCTCCTGATTTAGCGGGAATCCGCGTAGAGCGCGACGCAAAAGGTAGCGCCACGGGGAAATTATTTGGTGACATCGCCGCGTTTAACCAGCTTTTTGCCAGCATAAGTAGTAACGCCGATCGCGAGGGCGGTCTGCGACAATTTTTCGCTGATATGAACGCTCGCGGCGTGACCGGCATCATTGCCCCCTCTGCCGGGCCTGCCGCCGCTTATGAGCCTTTATTTGCAATGCGAAACCAGGGGGATTTACCGCTGCGCGTGGGGTATCGCATTCCGGTACAGCCAGAAGCGAAAGGTCATGAAGCGCAGTGGTTCAGCAACCTGATGGCCTTTCGCCCGGCGCGTGCCGATGACGGGCAACTGGCTTTTCTTGGCCTGGGGGAAAGCCTGGTGGCCGGAATGAATGACGGCGTGCGGATGGCCCCAGGGTTTTCTTCCTCAGAGCAGGACAAAACCGCGCTTCGCCAGGTCGCGACGTTTGCGGCAAAACGGGGAATACCGCTTGAGATCCACGCCTATACCGATGACAGCGCCGACGCGATATTGACGATTTTTGAGCAGGTAGCGCAGCAGTACGATCTGCGCCCTCTCCGCTGGTCTATTGCGCATCTGAATACCGGTTCGCCACAGACGCTTGAGCGGATGCGTAAGCTGGGCCTGGCATACACTGTGCAAATGGGGCCTTACTTTGAGGGGCTTGCCATCCGTGACGCCAATCCATCCGGCGCGACGGACAATTCGCCGCCGGTTCGACTGGCGCTGGATAAAGGGCTTGTCGTAGCTGGCGGCACCGATTCGACGCGTATTGGCATTGCCGGTGTCTGGCACGCTATCGAATATCATATCACCGGTATAGCGTCAGGCGGTTCCGTGCGTAAACCCGCCAGCGAGCGGCTCACGCGTCTGGAAGCGCTAGCGTTATATACACGTCATGCCGCCTGGCTCGCCTTTGCCGAACAACACCGGGGCCAGCTTAGCGTCGGAAAACAGGCCGATCTGGCGGTACTCAATCAGCCATTTATGACGATGCCGGAAGACAGAATTGATACCATTCGCGCTGTTTTGACGCTTGTCGATGGACGCATTGTTCACGAAAGTCCGGACCTTAACGCCGGACAATGAGGTTGTCAGTTGACGCAAAGCCTGCTTTTATAACCCACCAGCGGCGCTGACGGGAAATCTTTTTCGTCAGCGCGCGATAGAGCTAATGTATTGAGATCCGGTGGGCGTTGATGAAAAAGCTGTTTGTGCAGTTTTACCTTTTGCTGTTCGTCTGTTTTCTGGTCATGACCTTATTGGTCGGACTGGTGTACAAATTCACCGCCGAACGCGCGGGCAGGCAATCGCTCGACGATCTGATGAAAAGTTCGCTCTATCTGATGCGCAGCGAACTGCGGGAAATCCCGCCGCGTGAATGGGGGAAAACGTTAAAAGAGATGGACCTGAACCTCTCTTTCGATTTACGCGTTGAACCGTTAAATCACTATAAGCTTGATGCCGCCACCACGCAGCGACTGCGTGAAGGCGATATTGTCGCGCTTGACGATCAATACACCTTTATTCAGCGTATCCCGCGCAGCCATTACGTCCTGGCGGTTGGCCCGGTTCCCTATCTCTATTTCCTGCATCAAATGCGACTGCTGGATATCGCCTTAATGGCGCTCATTGCCTTTTCTCTCGCCTTTCCTGTGTTTATCTGGATGCGCCCGCACTGGCAAGAAATGCTCAGGCTCGAATCCGCCGCGCAGCGCTTTGGCGAGGGTCACTTGACTGAACGCCTGCACTTCGATAATGGCTCCAGTTTCGAACGTCTGGGTGTCGCGTTCAACCAGATGGCGGATAACATTAATGCCCTGATCGCCAGTAAAAAACAGCTGATTGACGGTATCGCCCATGAGCTTCGCACGCCGCTGGTACGTTTACGCTATCGGCTTGAAATGAGTGAAAATCTGACACCGCCGGAATCACAGGCGCTCAATCGCGATATTGGTCAACTGGAAGCGCTGATTGAAGAACTGCTCACCTATGCGCGCCTTGACCGACCACAAAATGAACTGATGTTGACCGAACCCGACCTCCCCGCCTGGTTGCTCGCGCATTTGCAGGATGTGCAGAGCGTGACCCCGGAACGTGCCGTAAACCTTGTCACATGTGTAATCGGCGATTATGGCGCGCTTGATATGCGGTTAATGTCGCGAGTGCTGGATAACCTGCTGAATAATGCGTTGCGCTACAGTCATACCACCGTTCAGGTCAGTCTGTTACTCGACGGCAGTCAGGCAACGTTGATAGTCGAAGATGATGGCCCCGGCATTGAAGCGGATGCGCGAGAGCGCGTATTTGAACCTTTTGTCAGACTCGACCCCAGTAGAGACCGGGCGACAGGCGGCTGCGGGCTTGGACTCGCCATCGTACACTCTATCGCACTGGCGATGGGCGGTAGCGTCGTCTGTGACGAGAGCGAACTGGGCGGCGCAAAATTTAGCTTTCGCTGGCCGGTCTGGCACGCGATGCCCGACATGACCGCTGCCTGACGCATTTTGCACGCTGGTTGAGCGGTGGGAACTGTGCTATACAGATAGTATGTTGTAACTAAAGTGAGTGATACCATGTCACGCTACGATCTCGTTGAACGCCTGAATGGCACTTTTCGCCAGATAGAACAACACCTGGCGGCGCTGACGGATAATCTACAGCAGCATTCGCTACTTATCGCCCGTGTCTTTTCACTGCCGCAGGTGACCAAAGAGGCGGAACATGCGCCGCTGGATACTATCGAGGTAACGCAACATCTGGGGAAAGAGGCCGAAGCGCTGGCGCTACGTCACTATCGCCATTTGTTTATTCAACAGCAGTCCGAAAACCGCAGCAGTAAAGCCGCCGTCCGCCTGCCTGGCGTCTTATGCTATCAAGTGGATAATGCGACACAGTTAGATCTGGAAAATCAGATACAGCGCATTAACCAGTTGAAAACCACCTTCGAGCAGATGGTTACGGTAGAGTCCGGTCTTCCCTCAGCGGCACGTTTTGAGTGGGTGCATCGGCATCTACCCGGCTTAATTACGCTGAACGCTTACCGCACGCTGACGCTTATCAATAACCCCGCCACCATACGTTTCGGCTGGGCAAATAAACATATTATTAAAAATTTAAGCCGGGATGAGGTTCTGAGCCAGTTGAAAAAAAGCCTCGCGTCGCCGCGCAGCGTCCCGCCGTGGACGCGCGAACAATGGCAATTCAAGCTGGAACGGGAATATCAGGATATCGCTGCCTTACCGCAGCAGGCCCGACTCAAGATTAAGCGTCCGGTTAAAGTACAGCCGATCGCCCGCATCTGGTATAAAGGCCAGCAGAAACAGGTGCAACACGCCTGCCCCACGCCGATTATCGCATTAATCAACACGGACAACGGCGCTGGCGTGCCGGATATTGGCGGGCTGGAAAACTATGACGCCGATAATATTCAGCACCGTTTTAAACCACAGGCGCAGCCGCTGCGACTGATTATTCCGCGACTGCACCTGTATGTGGCGGATTAACGTCCCGGCGTCATACTGCCAACCATTAACTCCGGACGTACCCAGGCGTCGAACTCCTCGTCGCTAAGGTATCCTAATGCCACGGCTGAGGCTTTGAGCGTCAGCCCTTCTTTATGCGCCTTCTTCGCAATCTCCGCCGCTTTATCGTAACCGATGTGCGTATTGAGCGCAGTGACCAGCATCAGCGACTCATTCAGCAACTGCGTAATACGCTCGCGGTTTGGCTCGATTCCTGACGCACAGTGTTGATTGAAACTCGCCATGCCATCGGCCAGCAGGCGCACCGTTTGCAGAAAATTATGAATAACCATCGGACGATAGACGTTGAGCTCAAAGTTGCCCGATGCGCCCCCCATATTGATGGCCACATCGTTACCCATCACCTGGCAACATAGCATCGTTACCGCTTCACACTGGGTCGGATTCACTTTACCAGGCATAATGGAACTGCCTGGCTCATTCTCCGGGATAGCAATCTCGCCAATGCCGCAGCGCGGGCCGGACGCCAGCCAGCGAACATCGTTGGCGATTTTCATCAGCGAGGCCGCCAGTCCTTTTAATGCGCCATGCGCCTGTACCAACGCGTCACAGGTCGCCAGCGCTTCGAATTTATTCGGGGCGGTAACAAACGGCGCCGCGGTAATCGTCGCCAGTTCCTCGGCCACGCGCCGGGCATATTCCGGATGGGTATTAAGCCCTGTCCCCACTGCGGTTCCGCCGAGCGCCAGTTCCGCAACGTGCGGTAAACTGTGCTCAATGTGCCTGAGGTTATGTTCCAGCATGGCTACCCAACCGGAAATCTCCTGGCCTAAGGTGAGCGGCGTCGCGTCCTGCAGGTGAGTACGGCCAATTTTGACAATATCGGCGAAAGCGTGGGATTTATCGCGAAGCGTATCCGTTAATGCGGATAATTGCGGGATGAGGTGTTCGCGTAACGCCAGTAACGCCGCCACGTGCATGGCGGTTGGGAACACATCGTTTGAGCTTTGACTCTTATTGACGTCATCATTGGGATGCACCTTGCGTTCCATACCGCGAACGCCGCCCAAAATTTCACTGGCGCGGTTCGCTAACACCTCATTCATATTCATGTTGCTTTGCGTACCGGACCCGGTCTGCCAAATCGCCAGCGGAAACTCATCAGCATGTTTTCCCGCCAGCACTTCATCAGCCGCCTGGATAATCGCGCTGGCTTTTTCCGCCGCCAACAACCCTAAGTCCTGGTTGACCTTCGCAGCAGCGCGCTTGGTCAACGCCAGAGCGTGAATGAGCGAGACGGGCATTTTCTCCGTGGAAATCCGAAAATGCTCCAGCGAACGTTGAGTCTGCGCCCCCCACAGTTTATCTGCCGGGACTTCAATCGCGCCCATTGAATCTTTCTCGCGGCGTACCGTTACCATTACCTGCTCCTTACTCAAGTTGATGAGATCATGTGTCGACATTGCTCACATGTTTGCGGTCTTATGAGTATTAACGATAACAACACAACGGTGTAGACCGGATAAGGCGCTTGCGCCGTTCTCCGGCAAAATAGCGAATCATGTTACCGCCCCGCAGGGCGGCGACATTACTTAACGCAGCGTGCGCACTGCGATGACTGAATCTGCTGGAAGAAATCGTTGCCTTTATCATCCACCAGAATAAAGGCCGGAAAATCCTCCACTTCAATTTTCCAGATAGCCTCCATACCCAGTTCAGGATATTCCACGCACTCCAGGCGCTTGATACTGCCCTGCGCCAGAACGGCTGCCGGGCCGCCGATACTGCCCAGGTAGAAGCCGCCATGTTTCTTACAGGCATCGGTCACCTGCTGGCTGCGGTTGCCTTTCGCCAGCATGATCATACTGCCGCCCTGCGACTGGAGCTGATCAACATAAGAGTCCATCCGTCCTGCGGTAGTCGGCCCAAGCGACCCGGAGGCGTACCCTTCCGGCGTTTTTGCCGGCCCCGCATAATAGATAGGATGATCTTTGATGTACTGCGGCAAACCTTCGCCGCTGTCCATCCGTTCTTTCAGTTTAGCGTGCGCGATGTCGCGGCCCACAATAATTGTGCCGTTCAGCGACAGGCGCGTTGATACCGGATACTGCGACAGTTGTTGCAGTATCTCGCTCATGGGACGGTTAAGATCAACGCGCACCGCCTCGCCCTCTCCCGCCTGGCGCAGCGCCTCTGGAATATATTTACCGGGATTGCGCTCCAGCTTCTCGATCCAGATCCCTTCCCGGTTGATCTTCGCTTTAATGTTTCGATCCGCGGAGCAGGACACGCCCATACCTACCGGACACGATGCCCCGTGGCGCGGCAATCGGATGACACGAATATCGTGAGCGAAATACTTGCCGCCGAACTGCGCGCCTAAGCCAAGATTTTGCGCCTCAAGCAACAATTCTTTTTCCAGCTCAATATCGCGGAAGGCCTGCCCGTGTTCATTGCCTTCGGTTGGTAGCGCATCATAGTATTTTGCCGAGGCCAGCTTAACGGTCTTCAGGTTCGCTTCCGCCGAGGTGCCGCCAATGACAAACGCGATGTGATACGGCGGACAAGCGGCGGTGCCCAGCGTACGCATCTTATCAACGAGATAATTTTTGAGCTTACCCGGCGTCAGAAGCGCTTTTGTCTCCTGATAGAGGTAGGTTTTATTCGCCGATCCGCCGCCTTTAGCGATACAGAGGAATTTATATTCATCGCCATCGACGCTGTAGAGATCGATCTGCGCCGGCAGATTAGTACCGGTATTGACCTCTTTGTACATATCCAGCGCCGCGTTTTGCGAATAGCGCAGGTTATCTTCGATATAGGTGTTATATACGCCGCGAGCCAGCGCCGCTTCATCACCTCCGCCAGTCCAGACGCGTTGGCCTTTTTTGCCGACAATAATGGCCGTACCGGTATCCTGGCAGGTGGGCAACACGCCCTTGGCCGCGATATCGGAGTTTCGCAGGAATTGCAGCGCGACATATTTGTCGTTTTCACTGGCCTGCGGATCGCGCAGAATATCCGCCACCTGCTGCTGATGCGCGGGACGTAACATAAAAGACGCATCGTGGAAGGCCTGACGCGCCAACAACGTTAGCGCTTCCGGCGCGACTTTCAGGATCTCTTGTCCTTCGAATTCGGCGACGGAAACATGTTCGCTGGTCAACAAGTAGTACTCGGTATCGTCCTTTTTGAGGGGAAAAGGGTCTTGATAAAAGAAGGGTTTGTTTGACATTGTGCTCTCACTTACCGCTCGGTATGGTTATTCTCTGGGCAGGTGTTCCATTGCCCGACTCAAAGCGAGTAACACTATCCTACACAATTTTTTAACAAAAACTGAGACAAGTACGACTTTTTACGCCCGGAGGTTACTTCATGCGGGTTTCTTGGTTTAATACCTCCCATTGATCTCCACATTGAAACAGGGCTTGATAATGCAAAAACTCATTAACTCAGTGCAAAACTATGCCTGGGGAAGTAAAACTGCGTTAACGGAACTTTATGGCATCGCCAATCCGCAGCAGCAGCCAATGGCTGAACTCTGGATGGGCGCGCATCCCAAAAGCAGCTCGCGAATCACCACCGCCAACGGCGAAACCGTCTCCCTGCGTGACGCCATCGAAAAGAATAAAACCGCCATGCTGGGCGAAGCGGTAGCCAACCGTTTCGGCGAACTGCCGTTTCTGTTTAAAGTACTGTGCGCCGCACAACCGCTCTCTATTCAGGTGCACCCGAATAAACGCAACTCCGAAATCGGTTTCGCGAAAGAAAATGCGGCGGGTATCCCCATGGATGCCGCAGAGCGGAACTATAAAGATCCTAACCATAAACCAGAGCTGGTTTTTGCCCTGACGCCTTTCCTGGCGATGAACGCGTTCCGCGAATTTTCTGACATTGTCTCTTTACTGCAACCTGTCGCCGGCGCGCATTCCGCTATCGCCCACTTTTTGCAGGCGCCGAACGCTGAACGTCTGAGCCAGCTTTTCGCCAGCCTGTTGAATATGCAAGGCGAAGAAAAATCCCGCGCGTTAGCCGTACTCAAAGCGGCGCTTAACAGCCAGCAAGGCGAACCGTGGCAAACGATCCGCGTGATTTCAGAGTATTATCCTGACGACAGCGGGCTTTTCTCTCCTTTGTTGCTGAATGTGGTCAAACTGAATCCCGGCGAGGCGATGTTCCTGTTTGCCGAAACGCCTCATGCTTATCTGCAGGGCGTTGCGCTGGAAGTCATGGCGAACTCCGATAACGTTCTGCGCGCTGGCCTTACGCCAAAATATATCGACATCCCTGAGCTGGTCGCGAACGTGAAGTTCGAACCTAAGCCTGCCGGCGAGTTGCTGACTGCCCCGGTGAAAAGCGGCGCGGAGCTGGACTTCCCAATTCCGGTTGACGATTTTGCTTTTTCACTGCACGACCTGGCGCTTCAGGAGACGAGCATCGGCCAACACAGCGCCGCGATTCTGTTCTGCGTTGAGGGTGAGGCGGTGTTACGTAAAGATGAACAGCGTCTGGTACTGAAGCCGGGTGAATCTGCCTTTATCGGCGCGGATGAGTCTCCGGTTAACGCCAGCGGCACGGGCCGTTTAGCGCGTGTTTATAACAAGCTGTAGCAACGTACTGAATTTTTTAACAACTCTTGCTAAGCTTATAACAGACGTAAAACTCCTCCAGGCGGTTTAATCCGCCTGGTTTCATTTTTATGGACAATTGATATGAAAAAAACACTGGTAGCTGCAGGTGTAGTAATTGCACTTGGCATCGTCTGGACAGGCGGCGCCTGGTATACGGGGAAAAAGCTGGAGAACCATCTTGCAGAAATGGTGACTCAGGCCAATGAACAGCTCAAGCGTACTGCGCCGGAGGCCGGTGTCGAATTAAGTTATCAAAACTACCAGCGCGGCGTGTTCAGTAGCCATCTGCAACTGGTTGTCAAACCGGTTGCCGGCGCAGACAATACCTGGTTGAAGCCCGGGCAAAGCATTGTGCTGGACGAGTCCGTTTCACATGGCCCCTTCCCGCTCGCCCAGCTCAAAACGCTCAATCTGATCCCTTCTATGGCGTCGGTAAAAACCACTCTGGTGAATAACGATGCGGCAAAACCCCTCTTTGATATCGCGAAAGGCGACACGCCCTTTGTTATCAATACCCGCATTGGTTATGGCGGCGATACCCGCTCCGATATCTCTCTCAAGCCGTTAAACTACGAGAATGCCGGTGAAAAGGTCGCCTTTAGCGGCGGCGAGTTCCAGCTTAACGCCGATAAAGACGGTAATGTGGTTTCGCTGTCGGGCGAAGCGCAGAGCGGCCTGGTCGATGCCGTTAACGAATATAATCAGAAGGTCCAACTCACCTTTAATAATTTGAAAACAGACGGTACCAGTAAGCTGGCAAGCTTTGGCGAGCGTGTAGGCGACCAAAAGTTAACGCTGGATAAACTGTCCATCGCCATTGAGGGTAAAGAGATGGCGGTGCTGGAAGGGATGGAAATTGCCGGCAAGTCCGATCTCGTCAACGACGGAAAAACCATTAACAGCCAGTTGGATTACTCGCTTAACAGCCTGAAAGTGCAGAATCAGGATTTAGGCAGCGGTAAATTAACGCTGAAAGTCGGTCAAATCGACGGCGAAGCCTGGCACCAGTTTAGTCAGCAATATCATGCGCAAACGCAGGCGCTGTTGAATCAGCCGGACGTGGCGCAGAATCCTGAGCTTTATCAGCAAAAAGTCACTGAAGCGTTCTTTAGCGCTCTCCCCGTGCTGTTAAAAGGCGATCCGGTACTGACTCTGGCGCCGCTTAGCTGGAAAAACGCCAAAGGGGAAACCACGCTGAATCTGTCGCTGTTCCTCAAAGATCCGGCAACCACAACGGCACAACCGCAAACGCTGGCGCAGGAAGTCGACCGCTCCGTGAAATCGCTGGATGCGAAACTGGCAATTCCGATGGACATGGCGGTCGAGTTTATGACGCAGATAGCAAAGCTGGAAGGCTATCAGCAGGATGATGCGGAAAAACTGGCAAAACAGCAGGTGCAGGGGCTGTCCGCAATGGGTCAGATGTTCCGACTGACAACGCTGAAGGATAATACTATCGCCTCCAGTTTGCAGTACGCCAATGGCCAGATCACGCTCAACGGACAAAAAATGCCGTTGGAAGACTTTGTCGGCCTGTTTGGAATGCCAGCGCTTTCCGTACCGGACGTTCCGGCGCTGCCTCAACAATAATCGCCTTGCCGGGTGTCGCGACGCTGCACCCGGTCTGCGCCGAACGACGCGCAGCCTCTACTTTTGCGTTACCAGGCGAGCGGCTATCGTTTGACTCCGCACATGGTGCTCGTCGTGAGCAATACGCTGCAATATTCGTTCGGCCAGGGTATAGCCTATTTCTCGCGCCGGCGTACTGGCCCAGATAATCGGCAGGTCGTCGAGGGCGTTCTCCGCCACATCAGCAAACGCCGCCAGCGACACCTGCTGCTCGAAATAACGATCGACACCGCTCTCGCCACTCTGTCGTCCGGCTCTCAGCAGTCCAAACCACGCCCCCATCGCAATGGTTTCGTTGTAACAAACGACAGCGCTAATGGTCGGATTGTATCGCAACAGCGCGGTAATGCTTTCTGCTGCCTGTTTCTGACTGGAAGCGCATTCCACGACCCACTCGCTGTGAAACGGTAGACCGTATTTTAACAACGTCGCGCAATAGCCGCCCACGCGCTCCGCGCGGGTTAAAGATGCGCTTTGTCCTCCCAGCCAGGCGATGCGCTGATGGCCCTGACGAATAAGGTACTCCGTCAGGAGTTGCGCCGCCTGCATGTTGTCAGGCCGAACGGTATCCGCATCATCAAGATAGCTGGCGCGTGACGCAAACACCACCGGAATACCTTGTGCGTCGGCCTGCGCTCTTCTTCGCCAGCGGTGCTCTCGCTCACGGCGCATATTGCCGCGTATCAGCACGGCGCGCCGTGGCTGGATGCGTTACGCGCCTCGCTGGCGGCTAATATGCGCTATATTGAGCAGGCGCTGAATGGCGCCTTTCCGACGTTGAACTGGCAAGCGCCGCCATCGACCTATCTGGCCTGGATTGATCTCCGTCCACTCGGCATCGACGATCAAAAATTACAGCACACGCTCATTCATCAGGAGAAAGTCGCCATTATGCCCGGCGATACCTATGGCGCCGAAGGCCGGGGATTTGTGCGTCTGAATGCCGGATGCCCTCGCCTGAAACTTGAAAAAGGCGTCAACGGATTGATTAACGCTATCCGCACCGTTCGCTGATACTGTCTACAAGCGGGGGGTTGACCCTTTATCCTGAGAGGCGATAACAGAGACGGCCCCCGTGAGCTGACCGGGGGCGCGTTAAAGAGAATGATACAAAATTTCTCCCGCGCTCTCGCGAAGTTGCAACGTAATGACTCCGTTTTTGCAAAATTTCCAGAGCATTATCAATCTGTAGTATAATGGTGCGCACTTTTATTAAAAATTGAGTGCGCCCATGATTGATATTACGCTTCCTTTGACTGACATCCACCGCCACCTTGATGGCAACATTCGCGCCCAAACAATTCTGGATCTTGGTCGGCAGTTCAACATCGCCCTTCCCGCCCAAACGCTGGAAACGCTGATTCCGCATGTCCAGGTCACCTCAACCGAACCCGATTTAGTGAGCTTTCTCACGAAGCTCGATTGGGGAGTAAAAGTCCTGGCGTCGCTTGACGCCTGCCGCCGTGTGGCCTTTGAAAATATTGAAGATGCCGCACGTAACGGCCTGCATTACGTCGAGCTTCGCTTTTCGCCCGGCTATATGGCGATGGCGCATCAGTTACCGATCGCAGGCGTGGTTGAAGCCGTTATCGACGGTGTACGCGACGGCTGTAATACGTTTGGCGTCGAGGCACGACTCATTGGCATTATGAGCCGTACCTTCGGCGAGGCGGCATGTTTACAGGAGCTTGATGCGCTGCTGGCGCACAGAGAGAAAATCACCGCGCTGGATTTAGCCGGTGATGAGCTGGGCTTTCCCGGCAGTCTGTTTTTATCACACTTTAATCGGGCGCGCGATGCGGGCTGGCATATTACCGTTCACGCTGGCGAAGCCGCAGGGCCGGAAAGTATCTGGCAGGCGATTCGCGAACTGGGGGCCGAACGTATCGGACATGGCGTAAAAGCTGTCGAAGATCGCGCGTTAATGGATTTTCTTGCACAGCAGCGTATCGGTATTGAATCCTGTCTGACCTCGAATATTCAGACCAGTACCGTCGCATCGCTGGCAGATCATCCGCTCAAAACCTTCCTTGAGCATGGCGTTCTCGCCAGTCTTAATACGGACGATCCGGCTGTTCAGGGCGTAGATATTATCCATGAATATCACGTCGCCGCGCCAGCGGCAGGATTGAGCCGCGAACAGATTCGCCAGGCGCAGATTAACGGTCTGGAAATCGCCTTTCTGAGCGATGGCGAAAAACGTGCGCTGCGCGAAAAAGTGGCCGCGGCGTAAAATTGCTTTATTGATGCTAACGCCCTCTCTCCGCCTGCGGTTTAATGCTATCCCAGGCGGAGAAATGCGACATCTCAGGCAAGACACAGCGTCGCGCGATGTTTTGCCGATTCCATGCCCAGTTCAATCAACTCCATAATTTGAATCGCCTGACTTGCCGGCACGGGATTTTCACCGTTACCGTTTAACGCATCGCGGATGGCGGCATAATATGCCGGATAGTTACCCGGCAACGTAAGCCAGTTTTCTTCTTTGCGCGTCTCTCCCTCAACCAGGGTCAATACGCCGTCACGCATGTCGTATCCCCAGTCTTCCTGCGGTAAACGCTCGCCGTTTTTTAACCGTTCTTCCTGGGGATCGAGGCCATATTTTACATAGCTACCGCGCGAACCATGAACGATGTATCGCGCGGATTCCGCCGCGGCCAGCATCGTACCGTGCAAAATCACGCGGCGCTGGGGGTAGGATAAAATCGCGTGGAAATAATCTGTAGATTGCGCGCCCGGACGCAGTTGCGCTAAATCCACCGTCATGCTGACCGGCAGGCCAAAAAGTTGAATGGCCTGATCCAACAAGTGCGGCGCCAGATCGTACCAGATACCACTTCCTGGCCCGCCTTGCTCGCGCCAGCGGTCGCGCACCTGGGGACGGAAACGATCAAAGTGGGATTCAAACAAGGACACCTCGCCGAGCACGCCATCCGCCAGTAAGGCCTTCAGCGTCAAAAAATCGCTGTCCCAGCGTCGGTTGTGGAAGACGGAAAGTACCCGACCAGTGCTCCGCGCAAGCGCATCCAATTCTCGCGCCTGTGACAGTGTCACGGTAAAGGGTTTATCAACCACCACATGCTTACCGGCTTCCAGCGCAGCTTTCGCCAGCGGGAAATGGGTATCGTTGGGCGTCGGGATCACGATCAGGTCGATATGCGGATCGTTAAATAAATGTCGGGGCTCAGAGACCACGGAAACCGCCGGCCAGTCTGCTTTCACTTTTGTTTCATCGCTGCTGGATACCGCCGCAAGCTCTAGCCCTGGCGTTCCCATAATTAAGGGCGCATGAAAGGTTTTACTGGCGTAACCATAACCGATTAACCCAACGCGGATTTTGTCATTCATCTCACTGCCTCCGGTTTTAGATATCGCTATTCCACACCATCGTGCGATTAGCCGCAATAGCGTCCTGACCATCAACGTAGCATCAAATGATTAACTTGTTACAGAACAGAGGCTGAAAACGTTTCCCTCCCTCTTGCCGACCGTTCGCCAGGAAAGTAACATTTACCCCCTGTGTTTATGGATAAATCAAAGCAAATGTCGTCAATAATGAATCGTCTTATTGAATTAACTGGGTGGATAGTTCTCGTTATCTCAGTCATTCTTTTAGGTATTGCCAACCATATTGACAATTACCAACCACCAGAGCCCACGGCTTCCGTTCAGAAGAAGTAAGCGTCAGATAATGTAAAGGCATTTTCGCGTGGTACGGTAAGCGGCGCCCCGGGGGGTGCAAAGAAAAGTCAAAAACCGGCAAAAAAAACGAAATATGTCCTATCTGGTCTGACGTTTATTGCCTGTTGTAGGAAAGCGCGTTAACCTTTCGCCCCAGGCGCCATGTGGCGCCTGACTCTTTACCGGTAAGAATATTCCCTTTTTACCTGCACCCCTGACCTCTCACTGGTGCAGTTTTGTTTATTTTTTATCAGTGACTACTCCGTTGGCATTATATTTAATATGGATCAACTTTATATGACTGTTCAGGATTATCTATTAAAATTCCGCAAAATTAGTTCGCTCGAAAGTCTGGAAAAACTGTTCGACCACCTTAACTATACCCTTACTGATGACATGGACATTGTTAATATGTATCGCGCTGCAGATCACCGCCGTGCCGAACTGGTTTCCGGAGGACGCCTGTTTGATGTAGGTCAGGTTCCGCAATCCGTCTGGCGCTATGTGCAATAAAGAAAGTAGCGTTTAACATCAAAAACCTTATAATATTTGCCCCAAAATGAGCGGCATGACCGTTAATGCGCGTAACCCCGGAGAAGATATGACTACAACACCGCCACAACGAATTGGAGGCTGGCTTCTTGGCCCGTTAGCCTGGCTGTTAGTCGCGTTGTTGAGCGCCTCGCTGGCGTTATTACTCTACGTTATGGCGCTTGCCACACCGCAAACGTTCAAGACGCTTAGCGGACAGGAAACCGGTAATTTACTGCTATGGGGCATTTCATTTATTACCGCTATCGCCATGTGGTACTATACCCTGTGGTTGACGATCGCATTCTTCAAGCGCAGACGCTGCGTGCCGAAGCATTACATTATCTGGCTGCTGGTGTCTGTGTTACTGGCGGTTAAAGCATTTGCCTTTTCGCCCGTCTCAGATGCCTTTGCCGTGCGTCAGTTACTCCTCCCACTGTTGGCGACGGCGCTCATTGTGCCTTATCTCAAACGTTCAGCGCGCGTTAAAACAACGTTTGTTAATCCGTAATAACCCTACAGTTAACCTGTTGTCGCCTGTGGTAGTTTGACAGATAATAGGCGGCTTTTTTATTTCAGGCCGAAACATGACTGATTACCTGCTGCTCTTTGTCGGAACTGTACTGGTCAATAACTTTGTACTGGTCAAATTCCTGGGCCTTTGTCCCTTTATGGGCGTATCCAAAAAACTGGAAACCGCCATGGGGATGGGCCTCGCGACGACCTTTGTCATGACGCTGGCGTCGATATGCGCCTGGCTTATCGACACCTGGATACTTATTCCGCTGGATCTGATTTATCTGCGGACGCTGGCCTTTATCCTCGTCATTGCTGTGGTCGTGCAATTTACCGAAATGGTTGTGCGGAAAACCAGCCCGGCGTTATACCGCTTGTTAGGCATCTTCTTACCACTGATTACCACTAACTGTGCGGTTCTGGGCGTAGCGTTACTGAATATTAATCTCGGTCATCACTTTCTTCAGTCGGCGCTGTACGGATTTTCCGCCGCCGTCGGTTTTTCATTAGTGATGGTTCTGTTTGCCGCTATCCGCGAACGCCTTGCCGTGGCGGATGTGCCCGCCCCTTTTCGTGGTAACGCGATAGCATTGATTACCGCAGGATTAATGTCTTTGGCCTTTATGGGCTTTAGTGGTTTGGTGAAGTTGTAATGAATACTATCTGGATTGCCGTTGGCGCCCTGACCCTTCTGGGTCTGGTGTTCGGCGCCATTCTGGGTTATGCCTCCCGCCGATTCGCGGTTGAAGATGATCCGGTTGTTGAAAAAATCGATGCGATTTTGCCGCAGAGTCAGTGTGGTCAGTGCGGCTATCCCGGCTGTCGCCCCTACGCCGAAGCCGTGGGTCTCCAGGGCGAGAAAATCAATCGTTGCGCGCCCGGCGGCGAAGCCGTCATGCTGAAAATGGCAGAGTTGCTAAACGTAGAGCCGCAACCATGCGATGGTGAAGAACAGCAGGCCGCGCCAGTACGTATGCTGGCAGTTATTGATGAAAATAACTGCATTGGCTGCACAAAATGCATTCAGGCCTGCCCGGTTGACGCCATCGTTGGCGCAACGCGCGCCATGCACACGGTCATGAGCGATCTCTGTACTGGCTGTAATCTGTGCGTCGATCCGTGTCCGACGCACTGCATCGAATTACGTCCGGTGAATGAGACGCCCGACAGTTGGAAATGGGATTTGAACACCATTCCCGTTCGCATCATTCCCGTGGAACAACATGCTTAAACTATTTTCCGCTTTCAGAAAAGATAAAATCTGGGATTTCGACGGTGGTATTCATCCGCCCGAAATGAAGTCCCAGTCAAACGGCACGCCGCTGCGCCAGGTGCCTTTGGCGCCGCGCTTTGTTATCCCTTTAAAACAGCACATTGGCGCTGAGGGCGAGCTGTGCGTTAGCGTCGGCGATCGCGTGCTACGCGGCCAGGCGCTTACCCGTGGACGTGGGAGAATGCTGCCGGTACACGCGCCCACCTCCGGGACGGTTATCGCTATTGCCCCCCACTCGACGGCACATCCTTCGGCGCTGGCGGAGTTAAGCGTCATCATTGATGCCGACGGCGAGGACCGCTGGATTGAACGCGAGGGCTGGTCTGATTACCGCGCCCACAGCCGTGAAGCGCTCATTGAACGCATTCATCAGTATGGCGTTGCCGGGCTTGGCGGCGCAGGGTTTCCCACCGGCGTTAAATTGCAGGGTGGCGGCGATAAAATCACCACGCTTATTATCAATGCCGCAGAGTGCGAACCTTACATTACGGCGGACGATCGTCTGATGCAGGACTGCGCCGCGCAGATTGTGGAAGGTATTCGCATCCTGGCGCATATTCTGCAACCGCGTGAGGTATTAATCGGCATTGAAGATAACAAACCGCAGGCTATTTCCATGCTGCGCGCCGTACTGGCTGACGCTCACGACATTTCGTTACATGTTATCCCAACCAAATACCCTTCCGGCGGCGCAAAACAGCTCACCCAAATACTGACGGGAAAACAGGTTCCCCACGGCGGGCGCTCCTCTGATATTGGCGTGCTGATGCAAAACGTCGGTACGGCTTATGCCGTTAAACGCGCCGTGGTTGACGGCGAACCGATCACAGAACGCGTCGTCACCTTAACGGGTGAAGCGGTAAGCCGTCCGGGTAACGTCTGGGCGCGGCTCGGCACTCCCGTTCGTCATTTGCTTAACGATGCCGGGTTCTGCCCTTCCGCTGACCAGATGGTCATCATGGGCGGCCCGTTGATGGGATTCACCCTTCCCTGGCTTGACGTACCGGTCGTAAAAATCACCAACTGCCTGCTGGCGCCATCCGTGACTGAAATGGGGGCGCCTCAGGAAGAGAAAAGCTGTATTCGTTGCAGCGCTTGCGCTGACGCCTGCCCTGCCGACCTTTTACCGCAGCAGCTTTATTGGTTCAGCAAAGGGCAGCAGCATGACAAGGCTACCGCTCACCATATTGCTGATTGTATAGAATGCGGCGCCTGCGCCTGGGTCTGCCCCAGTAATATTCCGCTCGTCCAATATTTCCGTCAGGAAAAAGCGGAGATTAATGCAATCAGGCTTGAAGAAAAACGCGCCGCCGAAGCCAAAGCACGTTTTGAGGCTCGTCAGGCAAGACTGGAGCGTGAAAAAGCCGCCCGCCTTGCACGTCATAAGAGCGCAGCGGTACAACCAGCGGCAAAAGATCAGGATGCCATTGCCGCTGCACTGGCGCGGGTAAAAGAGAAACAGGCGCAGGCCACGCAACCGGTGGTTATTCAGGCGGGTAGTCTGCCAGACAATACCGCCGTCATCGCGGCCCGTGAAGCGCGTAAAGCGCAAGCGCGCGCTAAACAAGCCGCTCATCCGGTGGCTGACAGCGCGATACCCGGCGACGACCCGCGTAAAGCCGCAGTGGAGGCGGCTATCGCCCGCGCCAAAGCCCGCAAACAGGAGCAGCAGGCCGGAAGCGAACCTGCCGAACCGGTCGATCCGCGCAAAGCCGCGGTGGAGGCGGCCATCGCCCGCGCCAAAGCCCGCAAACAGGAGCAGCAGGCCGGAAGCGAACCTGCCGAAGCGGTCGACCCGCGCAAAGCCGCGGTGGAAGCGGCTATCGCCCGCGCCAAAGCCCGCAAGCAGGAGCAGCAGACCGGAAGCGAACCTGCCGAACCGGTCGATCCGCGTAAAGCCGCGGTGGAAGCGGCCATCGCCCGCGCCAAAGCTCGTAAACAGGAGCAGCAGGCCGGAAGCGAACCTGCCGAACCGGCCGACCCGCGTAAAGCCGCGGTTGCTGCGGCTATCGCCCGCGTTCAGGCAAAAAAAGCAGCACAGCAGCAGGTTGTTAACGAGGATTAAATGGTATTCAGAATCGCAAGCTCGCCTTATACCCATAACCAGCGCCAGACATCGCGAATCATGTTGCTGGTAGTCATCGCCGCTCTGCCGGGGATTGCCGCGCAGACGTGGTTTTTTGGTTGGGGAACGCTTTTCCAGATCGTTCTGGCTGCTATCACGGCGCTCGTCGCAGAAGCCATTGTCCTCAGGCTGCGCAAACAATCGGTCGCCAGTCACCTGCAGGATTATTCCGCGTTATTGACGGGGCTTTTGCTGGCGGTCAGCATCCCTCCGCTTGCGCCCTGGTGGATGGTCGTGCTGGGAACCGGATTCGCCATTATTATCGCTAAACAGTTATATGGCGGGCTGGGACAAAACCCCTTTAATCCGGCCATGATCGGTTACGTGGTGCTATTAATTTCCTTTCCGGTACAAATGACAAGCTGGTTGCCGCCTTATGAAATAGCCGCAACAACGCCCGATATGCTGGACACGTTACGGATGATTTTTAGCGGGCATACCGCCAGCGGCGGCGATATGACGCTGCTACGTATCGGTATTGACGGTATCAGCCAGGCGACGCCGCTGGATACGTTTAAAACGTCCTTGCGCGCCGGGCACTCCGTTGAGCAAATCATGCAGTACCCGATATACAGCGGCGCGCTGGCTGGCGTGGGCTGGCAGTGGGTTAACCTCGCCTGGCTTGTCGGCGGCGTATTCCTGCTGTGGCAAAAAGCCATCCGCTGGCATATCCCGGTCAGTTTTCTGCTGACGCTGGCGCTATGCGCCGCGTTAGGCTGGCTTTTCTCGCCCGCTACGCTGGCCTCGCCGCAGCTTCATCTGCTGTCAGGCGCCACTATGCTGGGCGCATTTTTTATCTTGACGGATCCGGTTACCGCCTCCACGACCAACCGTGGACGTTTAATTTTCGGCGCGCTGGCTGGGGTATTAGTGTGGCTGATTCGTAGCTTCGGCGGCTATCCGGACGGCGTTGCTTTTGCTGTCCTGTTGGCGAATATCACGGTTCCTCTGATCGACTACTACACGCGCCCCCGCGTCTATGGACATCGCAAAGGATAAACCATGCTGAAAACGATTCGTAAACACGGTATTACGCTGGCGCTTTTTGCCGCAGGCTCTACGGGATTGACCGCGGTGATTAATCAGATGACAAAATCAACCATCCACGAACAAGCGCTGCAACAACAACATGCCCTGTTCGATCAGGTATTGCCGCCAGATCGTTACAATAATAATCTGCAAGAGAGCTGTTATCTGGTCGATGCGCCCGCCCTCGGCAAAGGCACACACCGTGTTTTTATCGCTCGCAAGGATGATAAACCCGTAGCGGCCATCATTGAGGCCACCGCGCCAGATGGCTATTCCGGCGCTATCCAGCTTATTGTTGGCGCAGATTTCAACGGTACCGTCCTGGGGACGCGTGTGACGGAACATCATGAGACGCCAGGGTTAGGTGATAAAATTGAGCGCCGTTTGTCTGACTGGATTACCCACTTTAGCGGTAAAACCATCAGTGGTGAAAATGATACGCACTGGGCGGTGAAAAAAGATGGCGGTGATTTTGATCAATTTACCGGGGCGACAATAACGCCGCGTGCCGTAGTGAATGCGGTTAAACGCGCCGGGCTGTACGCCGAATCACTGCCCGCTCAGCTCCCCCATTTAACCGCCTGTGGAGAATAACCATGAGCGAAATAAGAGACATTGTTGTTCAGGGGTTATGGAAAAATAACTCTGCTCTGGTGCAGCTACTTGGCCTGTGCCCTTTACTGGCGGTGACGTCTACGGCAACCAACGCTCTGGGGCTGGGTCTGGCCACAACGCTGGTATTAACGCTGACCAACCTTACGGTGTCCGCACTACGTCGCTGGACGCCGGCAGAAATCCGTATCCCGATTTACGTCATGATCATTGCCTCGGTGGTAAGCGCAGTACAGATGCTGATCAATGCGTATGCGTTCGGTTTGTATCAGTCTTTAGGGATTTTTATTCCTCTGATTGTAACGAACTGCATTGTTGTTGGTCGCGCCGAAGCGTTTGCCGCGAAAAAAGGACCGTGGCTTTCCGCGTTGGACGGTTTTTCCATCGGCATGGGCGCGACAGGCGCGATGTTCGTGCTGGGTTCGCTGCGCGAGATCCTCGGGAATGGTACGCTTTTCGATGGCGCGGATAGCCTGCTGGGAGGCTGGGCAAAAGTATTACGGGTCGAGATATTTCACACCGACTCGCCTTTCCTGCTGGCGATGCTGCCGCCAGGCGCGTTTATCGGCCTGGGGCTCATGCTGGCGGTAAAATATCTTATTGATGAAAAAATGAAGAAACGCCGCGCCGAAACCGCGCCTTCCGCAGTTCCGGCAGGTGAAACAGGGAAAGTCTGATGAACAAAGCAAAAAGGCTGGAAATTCTGACGCGCCTGCGCGACAGCAATCCGCACCCCACAACGGAACTCAATTTCACGTCGCCGTTTGAGTTGCTGATTGCCGTGTTGCTTTCCGCGCAGGCAACCGACGTCAGCGTGAACAAGGCGACCGCCAAACTTTACCCGGTCGCCAATACGCCAGCCGCGATGCTGGAACTGGGCGTTGAAGGCGTGAAATCCTATATCAAAACCATCGGCTTATTTAACAGTAAAGCGGAAAACGTGATTAAGACCTGCCGTATTTTACTGGACAAGCATAATGGCGAAGTGCCGGAGGATCGGGCGGCGCTGGAAGCGCTTCCCGGCGTGGGGCGTAAAACCGCTAACGTAGTACTAAATACCGCCTTCGGCTGGCCGACCATCGCCGTTGATACGCATATATTTCGTGTATGCAACCGAACGCAGTTCGCGCCGGGTAAAAATGTCGAGCAGGTAGAAGAGAAGTTGCTGAAAGTGGTGCCGAATGAGTTCAAAGTGGACTGCCATCACTGGTTAATTTTGCATGGCCGCTATACCTGTATCGCCCGAAAACCCCGCTGCGGCTCCTGCCTCATTGAAGATCTTTGCGAATACAAAGAAAAAGTCGATATTTGATATGGTCGGAGTGCGTCCGTCACGCCAGCGCGCTCCCACCTTCGGCCTGGATCTATTTTAGCCATCAATCATTCCAGTCTCTGTCCTTTTTCTGATGTAATGTGCTTTCGTTTTCACTCCACGTCAGGTTAATCATTTTTTTAATCGCAAAAAATTCTATCTATCCGTGATCAGGATCACTTTGATAACTTCATGTGAAATTTAATGACATCTAAGGTTACATTTACAACCGGATAGACTGACGCCCCGTTTTCACTACAAAACATTACTCTGCCATTTTTTCAGATAATGGCCTATATCACTGCTTTTCACCTTAAATAGCAGAAGATATCGCCTTTCACCCAAACCAATGGCCTTTTTGCAGTGTAAAAATCTGCCATTCTTCAAATGAAGAAATTTAACGCTGGATAACATTTCTGACATCGGACGATTCAACCAGAAGAGTTATATGTAACAGATTATTACAAAGCTCTTGTCTGGAGAGGAAAGATAGTGAACATTACCTGCCGTTTCCCCTCCAATATAACAATCGGACGGATGAGTCTGACTCATCACGCGCCAGACAATCCCTGTTAATACGGGGCGTAAAAAAGAGGTAAAAGTGTCTACTGCAAACAAAAAACCAACTGAAAGCGTCAGTTTGAACGCTTTCAAACAACCGAAGGCGTTCTATCTCATCTTCTCGATAGAGTTATGGGAGCGTTTTGGTTATTACGGCCTGCAAGGCATTATGGCCGTCTACCTGGTAAAACAACTGGGTATGTCAGAAGCGGATTCCATCACCCTTTTCTCTTCCTTCAGTGCGCTGGTGTACGGCCTGGTCGCCATTGGCGGTTGGTTAGGTGATAAAATTCTGGGCACCAAACGCGTTATTATGCTGGGTGCCGTGGTGCTGGCTATCGGTTATGCGCTGGTCGCATGGTCTGGTCATGACGCTGGCATCGTCTATATGGGCATGGCGGCTATCGCTGTGGGTAACGGTCTGTTTAAAGCTAACCCGTCTTCCCTGCTGTCTACCTGTTACGCGAAGGACGATCCGCGTCTCGACGGCGCATTTACGATGTATTATATGTCCGTCAACATCGGCTCCTTCTTCTCTATGCTGGCGACGCCGTGGCTGGCGGCGCGTTATGGCTGGAGCACCGCGTTTGCGCTTAGCGTCGTCGGTATGCTGATAACCGTCGTTAACTTTGCTTTCTGCCAGCTCTGGGTGAAAAGCTACGGTTCCAAACCCGACTTTGAACCGATCAACTTCCGTAATCTGCTGCTGACAATCGTGGGTATTGTCGTTCTGATTGCGGTCGCCACCTGGCTGCTGCACAACCAGGATATCGCGCGTATGGTGCTGGGCGTAATCGCTCTTGGCATCGTCATTATCTTCGGTAAAGAAGCGTTTTCCATGCACGGCGCGGCTCGCCGTAAAATGATCGTCGCCTTTATTTTGATGCTGCAGGCGATTATCTTCTTCGTACTGTACAGCCAGATGCCGACGTCGCTGAACTTCTTTGCCATTCGTAACGTCGAGCACTCTATTCTCGGTATCGCGTTCGAACCGGAACAGTATCAGGCGCTGAACCCATTCTGGATCATTATCGGCAGCCCGATTCTGGCCGCTATCTATAACAGGATGGGCGATACGCTGCCGATGCCGATGAAATTCGCCATTGGTATGGTGCTGTGTTCCGGCGCGTTCCTGATTCTGCCGCTGGGCGCCAAATTTGCGAACGATGCCGGCATCGTATCCGTAAACTGGCTGATCGCGAGCTACGGCCTGCAAAGTATCGGTGAGCTGATGATCTCCGGTCTGGGACTGGCAATGGTCGCACAGTTGGTTCCGCAGCGTCTGATGGGTTTCATCATGGGTAGCTGGTTCCTGACAACGGCAGGCGCTAACATCATCGGCGGTTATGTCGCCAACCTGATGGCTGTGCCGAGCGACGTGACTGACCCGCTGATGTCCCTGGAAGTCTATGGTCGCGTATTTATGCAGATTGGCATAGCAACTGCCGTTATCGCCGTCCTGATGCTGCTGACAGCGCCTAAGCTGAACCGTATGACCCAGGACGATGATACCGCTGAAAAAGGCTCTAAAGCCGCTACAGTTTAATTTTCCGGGAAACAACATTCAGGCCGCTAACTGTGCGTTAGCGGCTTTTTTTTTGCACGTCCCCGCACTACCATACTTTAAACCTCAGCAAAAAGGAGTTACCGATGAAACTGTTCTACAAACCGGGTGCCTGCTCTCTTGCTTCCCATATTACCCTGCGCGAAATTGGCAAAGACTTTACGCTTGATGGCGTCGATCTCGCAAAAAAACGCCTGGAAAACGGTGATGATTACCTGGCAGTCAACCCTAAAGGACAGGTTCCGGCTCTGCTGCTGGATGACGGCACACTGTTGACTGAAGGCGTCGCCATTATGCAGTACCTCGCCGACAGCGTTCCCGACCGCCAGCTTCTGGCGCCGGTAAGTAGTCTTGCTCGCTATCATACGCTGGAATGGCTCAACTATATTGCAACGGAACTGCATAAAGGCTTTACCCCGCTGTTCCGCCCTGACACGCCGGAAACACTCAAACCCGCCGTTCGCGCCGGTCTGGAAAAGAAATTGCAGTATGTGGATGAGTCGCTTTCAGACGACCAGTGGATTTGCGGCCAGCGTTTTACCATTGCAGACGCTTATCTGTTTACCGTATTGCGTTGGGCCTATGGCGTAAAACTGAATATGGACGGGTTAACGCATATTGAAAGTTATATGCAGCGTGTCGCAAAAAGACCGACCGTTGCGGCAGCGCTTAAAGCGGAAGGACTGAATTAATGTCATGTTGCCGGATAGCTCGCTGTACCGCCATCCGGCCTCTTTTTAGCAGCAATAATTACAGCCGCGTTGCGCTGAAGTAATGTTCAGGGTTAGCGATCCTGTCCTGGGCCGCCACGACCTGCAGTTCGTACTCCTGCATCGTTTTGGTGGCGATCATAATCTCATAGACTGCCGCCGTAACGTGCTCCAGCGCCTGCTGCAACGTCGCGCCCTGCAAAAGTTTGACCAGCAATAAACCACTGGTGACATCGCCAACGCCAACCGGCTGACGTGAGCCGAAATCCACCAGCGGACGGCTAATATGCCAGGCTTCCTGCGCTGTCACCAGCAGCATTTCAAAGCGTTCTGAACTGTAACCGGCGCGGGCGAGATGTTTTACCAGTACAATTTCTGGCCCCTGAGCAATCAGTTCGCGCGCCGCCTGCACGGCGTCATCCACACTATTCACGCTATGTTTGCTGAGAATTTCCAGTTCAATCAGGTTAGGCGCGATAATATCGCTGGCGGGTAGCGCATAACGCACATGGAACTCTGCGACGCCAGGCGCCACGATACAGCCCTTTTCCGGATGCCCCATCACGGGATCGCAGAAATATTTTGCCTGCGGATTTGCCGCTTTAACCTGGCGCACAATACCGAGAATGTGTTCTCCCTGCTCGGCAGATCCCAGGTAACCGCTAAGTACGGCGTCGCAGTGCGCTAACTGGCCAATGTCCGCAATCCCCTGGACAATCTCAGTCAGATGGCTGGGCGGCATGACACAGCCGGTCCATTTACCATATTGCGTGTGGTTAGAAAACTGAACGGTATTCAGCGGCCAAACATTCGCGCCAAGACGGCGCATGGGAAATTCGGCGGCGCTGTTGCCCGCATGTCCGAAAACAACATGGGACTGGATAGCGAGGATATTCTTCATTTTTTTACCTGAACATCAAAAATAAGGGAGTGATTTCTCACTCCCTGTTACTTAATGCCTTATTTCCAGCAAATCAGACAATAGTTCTTTTTGCCGCGACGTAATAAGGTATAGCGGCCAAACAGACGGTCCTCATCGTTAAAGATGTATTCAGGATCGGATTGTTTTTCACCATTGATAGTGACAGCGTTGGAGGCGATAGTCTTACGCGCCTGACCACGCGACGGCTGGAGTTCGGCGTCTACCAGCGCCTGCATCAGGTCGGCGCCTTTTTCCATTTCAACCATCGGTACGCCGTCCTGCGCCAACTGCTCAAAGTCAGCTTCGCTCAGCGCGCTCAGTGAACCGCTGAACAGGCATTCGGTGATCCGTTTCGCCGCGACCAGCCCCTCTTCACCATGAACCAGGCGCGTCACCTGCTCGGCCAGCACATACTGCGCGCGCGGCGCTTTACCGCTGTTTTTATCTTCTTCTTCCAGGGCATTGATCTCTTCAATGTCCATAAAAGTGAAGAATTTCAGGAAGCGATAAACATCGGCATCTGCGGTGTTAATCCAGAACTGGTAGAATTTGTACGGACTGGTTTTCTTCGGATCCAGCCAGACAGCGCCGCCTTCGGTTTTACCGAATTTCGTGCCGTCAGCTTTGGTGATCAGCGGAACGGTCAAACCAAATACCTGATTCTGGTGCAGGCGACGGGTCAGGTCGATACCGGAAGTGATGTTCCCCCACTGGTCAGAACCGCCAATCTGTAAGGCAACGCCGTGCAGTTTATTCAGACAAGCGAAGTCGTACCCCTGTAGCAGGTTATAAGAGAACTCCGTGAAAGAGATACCCTGATCGTCACGGTTCAGACGCTGCTTCACCGCTTCTTTGTTGATCATCTGATTAACGGAAAAATGTTTACCGATATCGCGCAGGAAAGTCAGCACATTCATGCTGCCGAACCAGTCATAGTTATTGGCCGCGATGGCGGAGTTTTCGCCGCAATCAAAGTCCAGGAATGGGGCAACCTGTTTACGAATTTTCGCCACCCACTCCTGAACGGTCTCTTCAGTGTTCAGTTTACGCTCGGCGGCTTTGAAGCTCGGGTCGCCAATCAGACCGGTCGCGCCGCCTACCAGCGCAACAGGTTTGTGCCCTGCCTGCTGGAAGCGTTTCAGGCATAACAATGGAACCAGATGCCCCAAATGCAAGCTGTCAGCGGTAGGATCGAAGCCGCAATAGAGCGCGATCGGGCCTTGCGCCAGTCGCTCTGCCAACGCGTCTTCGTCCGTCACCTGGGCTACCAGCCCCCGCTCTTGCAATTGTTTAATCAAGTTACTGCTTGCCATCAAAATCTCCATGTATAAAACGACTGCACCTTTGCCGGTACACGACTTTTCGCCAGACGCGAAAGAGACATAGCATAAAACGGCGGATTCATCCGCACCAGTGCTTAAAACAAGATTTTTGCATCTTTAGGGCGCAAGACGGTCGATTTTCCATGCGCCGTCGTCGCGTTGGTATAAAAAGCGATCGTGCAGACGATGTTCGCCGCCCTGCCAGAACTCCATCTGTTCGATACTCACGCGAAAACCACCCCAGAAGCTGGGTAACGGCACTTCGCCCTGTTGAAACTTCTGCTTGAGCTCCAGGAATTTGCTTTCGAGGATACCGCGCGCGGAAATGCGGCTGGATTGTTTAGAGACCCATGCGCCGATCTGGCTGTCGCGCGGACGGCTGTGGAAATACCTCACCACCTCAAGAGTGGAGAGACGCTCGGCTTTGCCTGTCACCATCACCTGGCGTTCAAGCATATGCCAGGGAAATAACAGGCTGATACGCGGATTGTGCTCAATTTGATGCGCCTTGCGGCTTCCCAGGTTGGTATAAAAGACCAGGCCTTTTTCATCGTAATGCTTGAGCAATACAATACGCTGGTACGGTTGCCCCTTGTCATCTACGGTCGCCACGACCATTGCCGTCGGATCGGCCAGTCTGGCGTCGCACGCTTGCCCAAGCCAGCGCTCAAATAAGGTTAACGGTTCAGCGGGTAAATCGCGGCGACGCAAGCCGCCTTTCGTGTATTCACGGCGCAGATGCGCGATCTGCTGCAATTGGTCGTTATCAGACATGGCGTTGATCAGAAATAATCAGTGGGTGGCGCTATTGTGCGCCCCCATACTGAAAATCTCAACGCTTCGGATTTTGTAACTGACAGTTATTAAGCACAATTCTGTCTCGCTTATAGACCGTGGCGCTCTCGCCTTGCGACCAGAAAACATAAATCCCGTCGGTATAACGCGCGCCCGAGGCCGAGATTCCTTGCTTCAGGGTCAGCAGCTTATTGTCATAAACAAAACTGACCTCTTCACGCGGGTTATTGACTTTAACGGTAAGCGGCTTCTCATCACACTGGTATTCCAGCGTATCCGTTTGCATACGTTCAACAAATTGTTGATAAACGCTACAGCCGGTCAGCAGCACAGGTAAACACATTATTGCGATCTTTTTCATAGGCATATCCCGAAAGCTCTCCTGCTTCTGGAAGGGCAAACGCCCCTTCCTGACCTTGCTAGTTTACTGATATAGGGTCCGGGAAAAATTCAGTTAACTCTGAGTTATTGGGTTAGCCGGGTAAATAGCGCCTAAAACACTGGCTTCTGTAGCCCCCGTCACGGAAGGTAAATTTCCCGGCAGGCCCGCGAGCGTTCGCCAGGCAAGCCATGCAAAGGCCAGCGCTTCCATATCATCGCCGCTGATCCCCGCCTTATCGGTGGTCGAAACCTCGATACCGGGCAACAGCGCCGCCAGACGGGCCATCACTAACGGATTCCGGCTTCCGCCGCCACAGACCATCAGCCGCTCGCAGCCGCCATTGAGCAGCACCTGTTGGGCGATGGAGACCGCCGTCAGCTCCGCCAGCGTGGCCTGTACATCGCGCGCGTCTGCGCCAGGGAAAGCCGTAAGATGGCGCTCTAACCAGCCATAGTTGAAATATTCGCGTCCTGTACTTTTGGGCGCCGACGCAGCAAAGTACGGATCGCGCAACATCTTTTGCAGCAATGGAAGAATAACCTGACCTTCTTTCGCCCATGCCGCGTCTTTGTCGTAGGGCTGCGCGCATTGTCGCCAAATCCACGCATCCATCAACATATTACCCGGCCCCGTGTCGTACCCGCGCACCGCCTGTCCGGGGAAAAGCAGAGATAAATTGGCGATGCCGCCGATATTCAGGACCATACGTTTTTCCGTCGGATGTCCCAACAGCGCGTGATGGAAAGCGGGCACCAGCGGCGCGCCTTGTCCGCCCAGCGCAATATCCCGCCGCCGAAAATCGCCGACCACTGTAATCCCCGTATGGGCGACGATGTGATTATTATCGCCAATTTGCAGCGTATGCGGGGCCTCGCCGGTCGGCTCATGCCAGACCGTTTGCCCATGACAACCAATGGCGACGATATCCCGCGGCTGCAAACGTTGTTGCGCTAACAGCGCATTAACCGCCTGTGCAAAAAGCCGGCCTAACTGGGTATCCAGCTGGCCGAGTTGCGAGAGCGTAAGCGGTTGTCCCTGGCAAATATCGAGAATGCCTTTTTTCAGATGAACGGGAATGGGCCAGGTGAGACTTGCCTGTTGCGCAACCATGGTTTCATCAATTGCCGCCAGTACAACATCCACGCCATCAAGGCTGGTCCCGGACATAACGCCAATAAAACGGCCCGATTTCATACCTCTTCCTTATTAAGCTGGGTTAAGCCTTAACACTCGGCATAACGTATTTTGCAATGCGATGCCCGCGTCACGTTTTTTGCCGTGCCGTCCACGGATATCAATAACCTATCTTTTCTTGCTTCCCACTTCGTTTAAGATTAGTTAATTAACTTCTGATTATGATTTTTACATTCTTTCGGCAGAAGATATGACCTTAACTGCATAAATGCCATATAATTTAGCTATAGGGATGCTGAAATAGCGTTTCGTGAAGAACAGGAGATGGGTAAATGATTAAACGTGTACTGGCCGTTTCACTGATGGGGTTATCCTTAGCTGGGTGTGTTAACAATGATAGCCTTTCGGGTGATGTTTATACCGCATCCGAGGCTAAACAAGTTCAGAATGTAACGTACGGTACTATCGTTAACGTTCGTCCGGTTCAAATTCAGGGCGGTGATGATTCTAACGTGATTGGCGCTATCGGCGGCGCGGTGTTGGGCGGATTCCTCGGCAACACTATCGGCGGCGGTACGGGTCGTTCACTGGCGACCGCGGCAGGCGCGGTGGCTGGTGGCGTAGCGGGCCAGGGCGTCCAGAGCGCAATGAATAAAACCCAGGGTGTGGAACTGGAAATTCGTAAAGACGATGGCAACACCATTATGGTTGTGCAGAAACAAGGAAATACGCGTTTCTCGGCAGGTCAGCGTGTCGTGCTGGCCAGCAACGGCAGCCAGGTTACTGTCTCTCCACGCTAAACCAGGCTTTACGTGTGGTCACATGGCCACACGTATGCCCCTGCACCTCAATCGTGAGAGTGCAATTCCATAATGTTGTGTTCAAGTTTAGCGACAAGTTTAATCAGAAGCTCAATCTCCTCTGAAGAAATCCCAGCCAAAATTTCACCGCGCGTTTTATGAATGACCTCTTCCATCTCAGCGATCAGCGGCTCCGCTTTTTCGGTCAGTTTAATCCGCTTAGCGCGACGATCGCTGGCGCAGGTTTGCCGCGAAATTAGCCCCTTATCTTCAAGTTGATCCAACGTGCGTACCAGCGATGGCTGCTCAATGCCTATCGCTTTAGCCAATTGAATCTGCGACTGGTCAGGCGGCAATTGATGAATATTGTGCAACGTGACCCAATGTGTCTGCGTCAATTCCAGAGGCTTGAGGCGATGGTCAATCAGAGCACGCCAAATGCGCACCAACCGTGCCAGATCAGAACCTAGTGGCGATTCCAATTTCATCTCCTTATAATTAGCTTGCTAAGTTATTATGCTGATTTTAGAATAGTGTGCAGTATTTGTATTCTCAAAACAAATGTATTGCTAAATTTGCTTACCAATAGACATTTTTTCAGACATAGTGCGCACCTGGCACCTGTAGCTTCAGTTTTGGCTAAAACTAAAGCATCGATGTCTGACGCAAAGGAACATTGCTTGTGAAGTGTATACTCAACGCCACAGGATTGCCCTTACAAGATCTCATGTTGGGAGCATCTGTTTACTTTCCGCCATTCTTTAAAGCCTTTGCGCTTGGGTTCGTTATCTGGTTGTTTATTCACCGACTCCTGCGTGACCGGATATACTCTGATGAAATCTGGCATCCCCTGTTAATGGATCTCTCCCTCTTTACGCTTTGCGTATGTCTGGGCCTCGTTTTACTGATCGCGTGGTAAATATGTCGTTAAAAACAATAAAATATTTTTCTACTCTCATTGTCGCCGTCGTCGCCGTTCTGGCCGCATGGTGGTTATGGAATTACTATATGCAGTCACCGTGGACGCGCGATGGTAAAATCCGCGCGGAACAGGTCAGCGTAACGCCGCAGGTTTCTGGCAGCATTACCCAACTCAATATCAAAGATAATCAGTTCGTCAACGCCGGGGACGTTCTTTTTGTCATTGATAAAACGCCCTTCCATATTGCAGAACTTAACGCGCAGGCGCAGTTGGCCAAAGCGCAGTCCGATCTGGCAAAAGCGAATAATGAAGCCGATCGACGTCGACATTTATCGCGTAACTACATCTCTGCTGAAGATCTGGATAGCGCCAATCTGAATGTTAAAGCGATGCAGGCCAGCGTAGATGTCGCACTGGCGACGTTAAAACAGGCGCAGTGGCAGCTTAGCCAGACGGAAGTAAAAGCGCCGGTATCCGGCTGGGTGACCAACCTTTCCACGCGTACCGGTGATTATGCCAGTACCGGTAAGCCGCTTTTCGCCCTGGTAGATAGCCATTCATTTTATGTAATGGGATATTTCGAAGAAACCAAACTACGCCATATCCGCGAAGGTGAACCTGCATTAATAACACTGTATAGTGGCAATATTAAGTTACAGGGTCACGTTGGCAGTATCGGGCGCGCTATTTACGACCAAAGCGTGGAAAGCGACTCCGGTTTAGTGCCCGATATCAAACCCAACGTACCGTGGGTACGTCTGGCGCAACGCGTACCGGTACGTATCGAATTTGACGCTTTGCCGCAGGATATCACGCTCGTCTCCGGCACTACCTGCAGCGTAGCCATTGGACAGCGGTAATGAAACTCTCCCTGCCGGCCCTGCGAAATACGCCCTGGTTTAAAGCGACCTCCGGCCAGTGGCGTTACGCGTTGCGCAATACCATTGCCATGTGTCTCGCGCTGACATTCGCTTATTATCTCAATCTGGATGAGCCCTACTGGGCGATGACTTCGGCCGCAGTGGTGAGCTTTCCGACCGTAGGCGGCGTAATCAGTAAAAGTCTGGGGCGTATTGCCGGGAGTTTACTCGGCGCGACCGCCGCGTTAATTATTGCTGGCCATACGCTGAATGAACCCTGGTTGTTCTTATTTAGCATGGCCGCCTGGATCGGTTTTTGTACCTGGGCCTGCGCGCATTTTACCAATAATGCCGCTTATGCTTTCCAGTTGTCCGGCTACACGGCGGCGATCATCGCGTTCCCGATGGTTAATATTGTAGAAATCACGCAGTTGTGGGATATCGCCCAGGCACGTGTATGTGAAGTTATCGTCGGCATCCTCTGTGGCGGCATGATGATGATGATCCTACCCAGCACATCGGATGGCACTGCCCTGCTCACCGCGTTGAAAAACATGCATGCACGCTTGCTGGAACATGCCAGTCTACTGTGGCAGCCGGAGACTACCGACGCTATCCGCTCCGCGCATGAGGGCGTGATTGGGCAAATCCTGACCATGAACCTGCTGCGTATTCAGGCCTTCTGGAGTCACTACCGTTTTCGCCGCCAGAATGCATTGCTAAATGCATTGTTACACCAGCAATTACGGCTAACCAGCGTGATCTCCAGTCTGCGTAGAATGCTTTTAAACTGGCCGACGCCGCCGGAAAACAGCCGCGAAGTTATTGAACAACTCTTAGCCGCGCTAGCGAAACCGCGCGCGGACAGCTACACCGTGGCGCGGATTATTGCGCCGCTACGCCCGCAGGATGAACAGGATTATCGTCACCTCGCGTTCTGGCAGCGATTACGCTATTTTTGCCACTTATATCTGCGCAGCAGCCGCCAGTTATATCTGATCGAAAGCGGCGCGCCGGTGGATCAAATCCATATCCGCCGCACTCCCGGCCTTGCACGGCATACGGATAACGCAGAGGCCATCTGGAGCGGCGTACGTACCTTTTGCACGCTCACGGTGATTGGCGCCTGGAGTATTGGCGCGCAATGGGAATCCGGGCCCGGCGCATTAACCCTGGCGGCGATCAGTTGCGTTCTCTACTCCATCGTCGCCACGCCGTTTAAGTCGCTCACCTTATTGATGCGTACTTTAGTGCTGCTGTCCTTATTCAGCTTCGTGGTGAAATTTGGCCTGATGGTGCAAATCACCGATCTGTGGCAATTCTTGCTTTTCCTTTTTCCGCTGTTCGTCACGATGCAACTGCTTAAACTGCAGATGCCTAAGCTGGCGGGACTGTGGGGGCAGCTTATCGTTTTTATGGGCTCATTCATCGCCGTGACCAATCCGCCGGTGTACGACTTCGCCGACTTCCTTAACGATAATACCGCCAAGATCGTCGGCGTCGCGATTTCCTGGCTGGCGTTTGCGATTTTGCGCCCCGGTTCCGATGCCGTAAAAAGCCGCCGCCATATCCGCGCGCTACGCCGGGATTTCGTCGATCAGCTTAGCCGTCACCCTTCCCATAGCGAAAGCGAGTTTGAGTCGCTGACCTATCATCACGTCAGTCAGCTCAGCAATAGCCAGGATGCGCTGGCGCGCCGGTGGTTATTACGTTGGGGAGTGGTACTGCTGAACTGCTCGCATGTGGTGTGGCAGCTGCGCGCCTGGGAGTCGCGTTCCGATCCGCTTTCCCGGGTGCGGGATATTTGTATATCCCTGCTGCGCGATGTGATGAGCGAGCGCGGCGTGCAGCAACGCCCGCTTGCCGTCACGCTACAGGAACTACAGCGTATCTGCGACACGCTCGCACATCATCATCAACCCGCCGCGCATGAGCTGGCGGCGATTATCTGGCGTTTACACTGTTCGCTGTCGCAGCTGGAACAGGCTCCAGCACAGGGAACGCTGTCTCCGGGTTATTTAATGACGCCGCAGGCGTAACGCATTCCGCCGCCGCCGAGCGGTTTCGGCTGATCGGACATGTTATCGCCGCCCACATGGATCATGAGCGCTTTATCTTTCACTTCATCAAGAGACTTCAGACGCGGCGCAGTAACCGGTTCGGTGGCGATACCATCATTATTAACGACTAACACCGGGAGGTCGCCCAGATGCCCCTGGCCTTCCGGTCCTTCATGCTTACCGGTATTTTGTGGGTCCAGATGACCACCAGCGGCTTCTGCGGCAACCGCTTTGCCGTCTTTAATCGCGGGCTGGCAGCTACCGTTGGCATGAATGTGAAAACCATGCTCGCCCGGCGGCAACGCTTTAAGGTGTGGGGTAAATTTTAAGCCGCCTTCGGTTTCATCGATGACGACGGTGCCGATAGACTGTCCTACGCCTTGCGCCGTCACCAGGTTCATCTCTACTTTCTCGCTGGCGGCCTGCGCACCCGCGCAGGCCAACAGCGTTACTATCGCTAAACTTAATCGCTTCATAAAACCTCCGTTACATGTGGTCGCCTGTTAAGTGTAAACCACTGGCGAAAACATGAACGGAAAGTCAACGAGTTGGCGATTACGGCACGTCATAACCCAGTGCCGCCTTGCGGATTCGGAACCACTGTTGACGCGACAATGACAGCGTTTCCGCTTCTAGTGCGGCGCGTACGCGTTCGATTTTACCCGAGCCAATAATCGGCAGCGGCTGCGACGGCAAACGTAAAATCCAGGCATAGACCACCTGTTCAATAGAACTGGCGTTGAGTTCTTGCGCGATAACGGAAAGTTCCTGGCGCAACGGCTGATAAGCCTCATCATTAAACAGACGACCGCCGCCAAGACATGACCAGGCCATCGGACGAATACGCAGTTGCTGTAATTGATCTAATGTGCCGTCCAGCAACAAAGGCTGGTGAACCGGCGAGATCTCCACCTGGTTGGTCGCCAGGGTGAACGGCAGGCGCGATTGCAGTAACGTAAATTGCGCTGGCGTAAAATTAGAAACGCCAAAATGGCGCACTTTGCCGCTTTGGTGCAGATGTTGAAACGCCTCGGCGACGTCATCCGCATCCATTAACGGATCGGGACGGTGAATTAACAACATATCCAGATAATCTGTCGCCAGATTTTTTAATGACTGTTCGGCGCTCAGAATAATATGGCGGCGATCGGTAATATAATGACCGAGCCTATTTTCCGCTCTGGCGGTGGTCGCAATACCGCATTTGGTAACGATTTGCAGTTTTTCCCGCAAATGCGGCGCCAGCGTTAGCGCCTCGCCAAACGCCGCTTCGCACTGATAACCGCCATAAATGTCCGCATGGTCAACGGTGGTGACGCCCAAATCCAGATGTTCTTCGATAAAACTCACTAACTGACGCGCGGAAATATTCCAGTCCATCAAACGCCAGTAACCCATGACAAAACGCGAAAACTCCGGGCCTTGTGGAGCGATGGTGACACGCTGAACCATAACAGATTCCTCATAGAGAATAATGAGGTTGAGTATACGCAATTCCGCGTTTAAAAGAGTGAAGGTTGTTGAGGATCTTCCGATGGGAGAGGCTTATTTGCGCGTATTTTACGCAAGAAACGCTGGCGACAAAGCCGCAGTACATTTTGTTTCTCGGCATCGCTCATTTTTTGCCAGTTAAAGCGTTCGTCGCGGCTGCGCATACATCCCCGACAAAAGCCACGCTCATCAGACTGACAGATACCGCGACATGGGCTTGCTACAGGAAAAAACTCCAACTGCTCGGCCACATCCCCTCCTCAACGTTTGGCGCTTATGACTATTGAAGACGCTAACTGACATTATGGCAACTCTGCTTGCAGTAGACCGACTGGTCTACTATACTGCCTGTCATGAATAAGCAAACCGAACACGATACCCGCGAACATCTGCTGGCCACCGGCGAGCAGCTTTGTATGCAACGGGGTTTTACCGGCATGGGGCTTAGCGAGTTGCTCAAAACCGCCCAGGTGCCTAAAGGGTCGTTTTATCACTACTTTCGCTCGAAAGAAGCCTTCGGCGTCGCCATGCTTGAGCGACATTACGCCTGCTATCATCAGCGTCTTACGGCGCACTTCACCTCCGGTCCCGGTAATCATCGCGATCGTCTTCTCGCCTGGTATCAGGAAACGTTAAAGCAGTTTTGCCAGCAAGGCGCCATTAGCGGTTGCCTGACGGTGAAACTGTCAGCGGAGGTCTGCGATCTGTCGGAGGATATGCGCTCTACGATGGATAAAGGGGCGCAGGAGATCATGGCACTGCTTGCACGCGCGCTGGAAGATGGCCGTAATAGCCACTGTTTACATTTCACCGGCCAGCCGTTGCCACAGGCGCAGGTACTTTATGCCCTGTGGCTGGGCGCCAATTTGCAGGCCAAAATATCCTGTAGCGCCGCGCCGCTGGAAAATGCGTTGGCGCATGTTAAGACCATCATTGCAACGCCTGAGCAGTAACGGGCGTTTTTATTTCCTTTATTACAAGACGACCGGTCTACTTATATCAGGAGCCACTATGTCATCAGCAAAACTGTTTACCCCCCTCAAGGTGGGTGCCATCACGGCGACAAATCGCGTATTTATGGCGCCTTTGACGCGTTTGCGGAGTATTGAACCGGGCGACATTCCTACGCCGTTAATGGCGGAATATTACCGTCAACGCGCCAGCGCCGGATTGATCATCAGCGAAGCCACACAAATCTCCGCACAGGCGAAAGGCTATGCCGGCGCACCGGGATTACACAGCGATGAGCAGATCGCCGCCTGGAAAAAAATCACTCAGGGAGTCCATGCCCAGGGCGGCCATATGGCGGTGCAACTGTGGCATACGGGCCGTATTTCACACGCCAGCCTGCAACCAGGCGGACAAGCGCCCGTCGCGCCATCCGCTATCAATGCGGGAACCCGCACCTCTTTGCGTGACGAAAACGGCCAGGCCATCCGCGTAGAAACTTCCACGCCGCGCGCGCTGGATACTCATGAGATCCCCGGGATCGTCAACGATTTCCGCCTGGCTATCGCCAATGCCCGAGAGGCAGGCTTCGATCTGGTGGAGCTGCACTCCGCGCACGGTTATCTGCTGCACCAGTTCCTCTCACCGTCTTCTAATCACCGTACCGATCAGTACGGCGGCAGCGTAGAGAATCGCGCCCGTCTGGTGTTGGAGGTGGTTGATGCCGGCATTAAGGAATGGGGCGCGGACCGTATCGGCATCCGCCTTTCTCCTGTCGGCACTTTCCAGAATGTCGATAACGGCCCGAATGAAGAAGCTGACGCCCTTTATCTGATTGAAGCGTTAGGCAAACGCGGCATTGCTTATCTGCATATGTCTGAACCAGACTGGGCGGGCGGCGAACCGTACAGTGACGCGTTCCGTGAAAAAGTGCGCGCGCGTTTCCACGGTCCCATCATCGGCGCGGGCGCCTATACGCCAGAAAAAGCGGAAGATCTGATCGAAAAAGGGCTGATTGACGCCGTGGCGTTTGGTCGCGATTACATCGCTAACCCGGATCTGGTAGCGCGTCTGCAATGTAAAGCGAAACTCAATCCACAGCGTCCCGAAAGTTTTTATGGCGGCGGCGCGGAAGGCTACACTGACTACCCTACTCTGTAATTTCATTGATAGCGGCCGCACATCGCCGCTATACTTTGAATATCTTGACTATTTTAAGGACAACGAAAATGCGTTTATTGCATACTATGCTGCGCGTCGGCGATTTGCAGCGTTCCATCGCTTTTTACACTAACGTTCTGGGCATGAAATTGCTGCGTACCAGTGAGAATCCGGAATACAAATACTCGCTGGCCTTTGTGGGATATGGTCCGGAAACGGAAGAAGCGGTCATCGAACTAACTTATAACTGGGGCGTTGAGAGCTACGACATGGGCAATGCGTACGGGCATATCGCGCTGAGCGTTGACAATGCTGCTGAAGCCTGTGAACGCATTCGTCAGAACGGCGGTAACGTGACCCGTGAAGCGGGGCCGGTAAAAGGCGGTTCGACCATCATCGCCTTCGTTGAAGATCCGGATGGCTATAAAATCGAATTGATTGAAGCTAAAGACGCAGGCCGCGGTCTGGGTAACTGATCCCCCGCCGGGCGCAGGTCACTGCGCCCGTTGTTTTACTGCATCCCGGCGTAAAATTTGCCATAATACGCGCTGCATTTTTTCGTATTAAGAGACTCAGATGTCCGATAACGCTCAACTTTCCGGTCTGTGCGACCGTTTTCGTGGTTTTTATCCTGTCGTCATCGACGTTGAAACTGCAGGATTTAACGCTAAAACCGATGCGCTGCTCGAAATCGCCGCCATCACGCTGAAAATGGATGAACAAGGCTGGCTGATGCCGGACACGACGCTGCATTTCCATGTGGAGCCGTTCGCTGGAGCCAACTTACAGCCGGAAGCGCTTGCGTTTAACGGTATCGATCCCTCTAACCCGCTACGCGGCGCGGTGAGTGAATATGAGGCGCTACACGCTATTTTCAAAATGGTGCGTAAAGGTATCAAAGACAGCGGTTGTAGCCGCGCCATTATGGTCGCGCATAACGCCACTTTTGATCACAGTTTTATGATGGCCGCCGCAGAGCGCGCCTCGCTGAAACGTAACCCGTTTCATCCGTTCGTCACCTTTGATACTGCGGCATTGAGCGGACTGGCGCTGGGACAAACGGTGTTATCAAAAGCGTGCCTGGCGGCAGGTATGGAGTTTGACGGTGAAAAGGCCCACTCCGCTTTGTATGATACCGAGCGGACAGCGGTGCTGTTTTGTGAAATTGTCAATCGCTGGAAGCGCCTGGGCGGCTGGCCGTTACCTTTGCCGACGGACAAATAACGAGGCTAACAACGCCGCTCTTGCTCACGATGGCGGTAAAAAAGCGACCTTTACAGGTCGCTTTCTCCTTGCACAGATTACTCTGCGTCCGGCTCCTGAGTTTTATATTTTGCCGCAGTTTCTTTAATAAGCTGCTGCAACTCACCACGCTGATACATTTCAATCACAATATCACACCCGCCGACCAGCTCGCCGTCCACCCACAGTTGTGGGAATGTCGGCCAGTTGGCGTATTTCGGTAATTCAGCGCGAATATCCGGGTTTTGCAGGATATCAACATAGGCAAAACGTTCCCCGCAGGCTGAAAGCGCCTGAACGGCCTGCGCAGAGAAACCACAGCTTGGCAGTTTCGGTGAACCTTTCATATACAGGAGAATCGGGTTTTCAGCGATCTGGCGCTGAATTTTTTCGATAGTGGTGCTCATTGTCTCGCTTCCTTAAACTACTTTTACGACTGAAGCCTGTCATTGTAACGGGTCAGGCTGGCAACGGAAAATAACATTTTCATCATGCCTTATTATTTTACCGTCTGCGGGAATAAGTTGTATACAAAATATCTTTTAAGCGGGTTGCCGCGCAGTGATTTGTAGATAACGCGTTCGTGTTTAGCATTAATTGCTATTTTTTTACATCTGTTAACGAAACATAGCTTCAGAAACCAAAAGCAATTACCAATCTGTGCTTTTGTAGATTAGAATTATCAGGTTTTGTAAATCATACGCAGGCATGAATTGCCTGCCTTTAACAGAGGATTGCTCAGTGGCGCGGATAAACAAAATCTCGATCACGCTCTGTGCTTTACTTTTTACTACTCTCCCCTTTACGCCAATGGCCCATGCTTCCAGGCAAGCCAAAGCGACGCCTGCTGTTTCTCATGTCACGAAAACGGCAGATAAAAAGAAAAGCACAACTAAAAAGATCAGTAAAACCAGCAAAAAAAACGTAAAAAAAACCTCAAAAACCAGCCATTCTTCTTCCGCTTCTACGCCAAAACGTACCACCGCCTCCACAAAATCTCGTCATACGACGCATCGTCGTAACAGAACCGCGCCCACGTCAATCGCCGCCCTCGACGTAACGGAAAAATGCACGACGCGTAAAGGCCGTAAGCCGCACTGCGTGAAGGGGAAAGGAACATTGCCGGTCTCTATTGCCGATGCGCATCGTGCAAAAGTACAAAAAGCGACGAAAACCGCGATGTCCAAGCTCATGAATCAGATTGGTAAACCGTATCACTGGGGAGGCGCATCGCCGCGCACCGGTTTTGATTGCAGCGGTCTGGTTTATTATGCCTATAAAGATTTAGTGAAGATCCGTATCCCCCGAACGGCGAATGAGATGTATCACCTGCGTGACGCGGCGCCCATTGAGCGTAGCGAGTTGAAAAACGGCGATCTGGTGTTCTTCCGTACGCAGGGGCGCGGCACCGCCGATCACGTTGGCGTCTATGTCGGCAACGGTAAGTTTATCCAGTCTCCGCGCAGCGGTCAGGAAATTCAGATCACCTCACTGAACGAAGAATACTGGCAACGTCATTATGTCGGCGCCCGCCGGGTGATGACGCCTAAAACAATTCGCTAATATTTTATCCTGTCGTTTAACGACAGGATAACTTCTTCTTTTGCGCCACCTCTCAATTTGCTACCCTATCCTTACGCGCACCAGGGTTATTGTGCGTGCGCAATATTAATAATAAGGAGAGAAGCAATGTCGTTCGAATTACCTGCATTACCGTATGCCAAAGATGCTCTGGCGCCGCATATTTCTGCTGAGACGCTGGAATATCACTATGGCAAACATCATCAGACTTACGTGACCAATCTTAACAATTTGATCAAAGGCACGGCGTTTGAAGGCAAATCGCTGGAAGAGATCGTGCGCACTTCCGAAGGCGGCATCTTTAATAACGCCGCTCAGGTGTGGAACCACACCTTCTACTGGAACTGCCTGGCGCCAAACGCCGGTGGCGAACCGACCGGGAAACTGGCTGATGCTATCGCGGCATCTTTTGGCAGCTTCGCGGAATTTAAAGCGCAATTCACCGATGCCGCTATCAAAAACTTTGGTTCCGGATGGACATGGCTGGTAAAAAGCGCTGATGGCAAACTGGCTATCGTTTCTACCTCAAATGCCGGTACGCCGCTGACTACGGATGCAACGCCGTTGCTGACGGTTGATGTGTGGGAACACGCGTATTACATCGACTACCGCAACGCCCGTCCAAACTATCTGGAGCATTTCTGGGCGCTGGTTAACTGGGAATTTGTTGCGAAAAATCTCGCCGCATAAGTCTGAGTACGCAGAAGGTACGCCTTCTGCGTTTTAGAGAGGGATAGAATAGAGGAGACGCCCCCCTCAGAAGAGAGGAAATCAGTGCAGAGCGGCCGTTAATCCACCTGCGACAATCACGCCCAGAACAATCAGCGTAGTAATCAACGAAAATTTCAGGTCGGTACTCATCAAGTTTTCTCCTTTTTATTCCCACACAAAAAGTGATATAGCGCATTTTTGCACATTCCCGCCCAAAAATCTCTCATGTTTTATATTGATAACTGTTTTTAACGCTTCCCCTTTTCCTCAAGATCAGACAAAATTCCAGGCTTACTGAATTAGCGTAACGGCCATTGACCCCTTCCTGACGTTCCGTGTCGTTTTTCCGGCGTGCCGCAACCCTGATGTTGCGATTAGGGTGTGTGTAGGCAAACGTTTACCTGGCGTTTCTCAGGAGCTTAGCGAGGGTCTGGAGTGAAATGTAATGGCAACAATTAAAGATGTAGCGAAACGAGCAAACGTTTCCACTACAACTGTATCACACGTAATCAACAAAACGCGTTTTGTCGCTGAAGAAACGCGTAACGCGGTCTGGGCGGCAATTAAGGAGCTGCACTACTCTCCCAGCGCCGTCGCGCGTAGCCTGAAGGTTAACCATACCAAGTCGATAGGCTTACTGGCGACCAGCAGCGAAGCGGCCTATTTTGCCGAAATTATCGAGGCAGTTGAAAAAAACTGTTTCCAGAAAGGCTATACGCTGATTTTAGGCAACGCCTGGAATAACCTGGAAAAACAGCGCGCCTACCTGTCCATGATGGCGCAAAAGCGCGTGGATGGCCTGCTGGTGATGTGTTCTGAGTATCCAGAACCTCTGCTTTCCATGCTGGAAGAGTACCGCCATATTCCGATGGTGGTGATGGACTGGGGTGAGGCGAAGGCCGATTTTACCGACACGGTGATTGATAACGCCTTTGCAGGCGGCTATATGGCGGGTCGTTATCTGGTTGAACGCGGCCACCGGGATATCGGCGTTATTCCCGGCCCGCTGGAGCGCAACACCGGCGCGGGCCGGCTGGCAGGCTTTATGAAAGCCATGGAGGAGGCGCTGATCAACGTGCCGGACAACTGGATTGTTCAGGGCGACTTCGAGCCGGAATCCGGTTACCACGCGATGCAGCAAATCTTATCGCAGTCACATCGCCCTACCGCCGTTTTCTGCGGCGGCGATATTATGGCGATGGGCGCGCTTTGCGCGGCTGACGAAATGGGGCTTCGCGTACCGCAGGACGTTTCGGTGATCGGTTATGACAATGTGCGTAACGCCCGTTTCTTTACCCCGGCGCTGACGACGATTCACCAGCCCAAAGACTCTTTAGGCGAAACCGCATTTAATATGCTACTGGATCGCATCGTCAATAAGCGTGAAGAGTCACAGTCTATTGAAGTTCATCCACGCCTGGTTGAGCGTCGCTCGGTCGCTGACGGCCCGTTCCGCGACTATCGGCGTTAATCCCCGCTGTCGGGAGCCTCTTCTGGCTCCCGCAGCCACTCCCGATTCAACGTTTCGCTATCGCCCAAATAGTCCAGCAGCCATGCCAGCGCGGGCGAGGCCTCGTTTTGCTGCCACGTCACGCAACAGGCCGCATCGGGAAACGGATTCTCTAACGTCAGCGCCACCCATTTTCCGCTGTCTATCCACTGTCGGGCAAAATGCGTCGGCACCATTCCCACGCATAGTCCTGCCGACAGGCAGGTTGCCGATGACTCCCAGTCCGGTACGACGACCCTTTTTTGGTTATCCAGCAGCCAGGTAATCCGTTTCGGTAAGGTTCGCGAAGTGTCCTCCCTGACCAGCGACGGCCAGTTGCGCAGGGTATCATCGCTTAACGGCCCAGGCATCGACGCCAGCGGGTGATCGCTTGCCACTACGCAGCTCCAGCTCAGGGTCCCCATATCCCGAAAAGCGTAACGCCCCCCTACCGGAATCGCCTGCGTCGCCCCAATCGCCAGTTCGACACGCCCGTCGGAGAGCGCGTCCCAGACGCCGTTAAACACCTCCTGAAAAACCAGCAGTTCAACATCGTCAAAATGACGATAGAAATCGACGATCATCTGCCGGGTACGTTCTGGTCTGACGATATTGTCCACCGCAATAGCTAACTGCCCGCGCCAGCCATTAGCAATTTGCTGACACTGCTGGCGAGTGATCTGCATTTTTTTGATAACAGAACGCCCTTCTTTTAAAAACCAGATGCCAGCAGGCGTTAGTTCAACATCACGGTGACGTCGTACAAAAAGCGGTACGGCCAGCCACTCCTCTAACTGACGAACGGTGTAACTGACTGCTGAAGGCACACGGTGCAGTTCTTGCGCCGCCGCGCTAAAACTGCCATTGCGCGCCACGGCGTCAACCACTTCAAGCGAGTATTCCGACCACATAATTTGCCTACAAAAATTTTGAATTCACTGGACAAATATTAACGTTTCACAACCGTAATTTCACTCCCTACACTCTGCGACAATGTCTGTTTGATAAGAAAGAGAAACAAATATGCAACCTGGAAAAGGTTTTTTAGTCTGGTTAGCCGGCCTTAGCGTGCTGGGGTTTCTGGCTACGGACATGTACCTGCCCGCGTTTGCCGCCATACAGGCGGATTTACAAACGCCTGCCGCCGCGGTCAGCGCCAGCCTCAGCCTTTTTTTAGCTGGCTTTGCCGTCGCGCAACTCCTCTGGGGACCGCTATCGGATCGTTATGGCCGTAAACCGATTTTACTGCTGGGGTTATCTATCTTTGCGCTCGGAAGTCTGGGGATGCTGTGGGTAGAAAGCGCGGCAGCACTGCTGACGCTGCGCTTTGTGCAGGCCGTCGGCGTTTGTGCGGCAACGGTAATCTGGCAAGCGCTGGTGACCGATTATTATCCTTCGCCAAAAATTAACCGTATCTTCGCCACTATCATGCCACTGGTGGGATTATCCCCGGCGCTTGCGCCCTTACTGGGAAGCTGGATACTGACGCATTTCTCATGGCAGGCGATTTTCGCCACCCTGTTCGTGATTACGTTGTTGCTGATGTTGCCGGCGCTGCGCTTAAAACCATCGGTAAAAGCGCGTACCGAAGGACAGGATAAACTCACTTTCGCGACGTTGTTACGCTCTAAAACCTATCGCGGTAATGTGCTGATTTATGCCGCCTGTTCCGCCAGCTTTTTTGCGTGGCTAACAGGGTCCCCGTTTATTCTCAGCGCGATGGGTTACAGCCCGGCAGTGATTGGCCTGAGCTATGTTCCGCAAACCATCGCTTTTCTGATTGGCGGATATGGTTGCCGCGCGGCGCTACAAAAATGGCAGGGCTACCAATTGCTTCCGTGGCTGTTAGGGCTGTACGCGCTGAGCGTTATCGCCACCTGGGGAGCGGGCCTTCTGAATAATGCCTCACTGGTGGAGATCCTGATTCCTTTCTGCGTAATGGCGATTGCTAATGGCGCCATCTACCCTATCGTCGTCGCGCAAGCGTTACGCCCTTTCCCTCAAGCCACGGGGCGCGCTGCGGCGCTACAAAATACGCTGCAACTGGGGTTATGTTTCCTGGCAAGCCTGGTGGTTTCATGGCTCATCAGCACGCCGCTGCTGACCACCACCAGCGTAATGCTCTCTACCGTTGTTCTGGCGGCGTTAGGCTACAAAATGCAGTCTCATGCAGAGTGCGCTGAGACCGGGTTTCCACATGCCAATGTCGCCCACGACAAGTCTCACTAAAAGCTTGTTAACCGCTGGTAATTAGCACGCTAACAATTTTCGGTTGAATCATCAAAAATTGCGGCCTATACTGATTCACGGTTGTTTATATTACGATAATTATTAGGCATTAACGGGAACCGGAGCGTTCCCGATTCACCATGGATGGCCTTTTCGGCAAGGGTTCCTCCCTTCCTCTGTTCTACGTCGGATAACTGGCTCACGGAATTGCCCGTGGGATTTCTCACAAAGCCAAAAAAGCGTCTACGCTGTTTTAAGGTTCTGATCACCGTCCAGTGATGGAGAAACTATGAGTTCATCGTGTATAGAAGAAGTCAGCGTACCGGATGATAACTGGTACCGAATCGCCAACGAATTGTTAAGTCGCGCGGATATTACAATTAATGGTTCCGCCCCGTCTGACATTCGTGTTAAGAATCCCGATTTTTTTAAACGCGTCCTTCAGGAAGGATCGTTGGGGTTAGGTGAGAGTTACATGGATGGCTGGTGGGAATGCGAGCGTCTGGATATTTTCTTCAGCAAAGTCTTACGTGCCGGTCTTGAAAATCAACTCCCCCACCATGTTAAAGATACGCTCCGTATCCTCGGCGCGCGTCTGATTAATCTACAAAGTAAAAAACGCGCCTGGATTGTCGGCAAGGAACATTACGATCTTGGTAATGACCTTTTTTCCCGTATGCTCGATCCCTATATGCAATATTCTTGCGCCTACTGGAAAGATGCCGATACGCTGGAAGCGGCACAGCAAGCCAAGCTGAAATTAATTTGCGAAAAGCTACAGCTACAACCGGGGATGCGTGTGCTGGATATCGGCTGCGGCTGGGGCGGCCTGTCGCAATATATGGCGACCCATTATGGCGTTAGCGTGGTGGGCGTAACGATCTCCGCTGAACAACAAAAAATGGCGCAGACGCGTTGCGAAGGTCTGGATGTCTCCATTCTCCTGGAAGATTATCGCGACCTTAACGATCAGTTTGACCGAATCGTCTCCGTCGGCATGTTCGAACATGTCGGGCCAAAAAACTACAACACCTATTTTGAGGTTGTTGACAGGAATTTAAAACCGGATGGTCTTTTCCTGCTCCATACTATTGGTTCTAAAAAAACCGATCATAATGTCGATCCGTGGATCAATAAGTATATTTTCCCCAACGGTTGTTTGCCGTCTGTTCGTCAAATCGCCGAGGCCAGCGAATCACACTTTGTAATGGAAGACTGGCATAACTTTGGCGCCGACTATGACACGACTCTGATGGCGTGGCATGAGCGCTTTATCAATGCCTGGCCAGAGATTGCGGGCAATTATAACGAGCGCTTTAAACGTATGTTCAGCTATTATCTCAACGCCTGCGCGGGTGCGTTTCGCGCGCGTGATATCCAGCTTTGGCAGGTGGTATTTACGCGCGGCGTTGAAAACGGTCTGCGCGTTCCTCGCTAATCATCACCCCCGCATTTCATGCGGGGGAATCTTATTTTCCGTTAGCCAATGTCGGCCTGATTTCTGACCGCATTTTCTCGCGCAGCCAGTACGCGTTCTACGGTATCGACAACCGCCTGCGTTTGCGGATCGATCTCGATATTCACACGCTCACCCAGTTTTTTTCTGCCAAGCGTAGTACGTTCCAGCGTTTCCGGAATGAGATGCACGCAGAAGCGCGTTGGCGTTACCTCGCCGACGGTCAAACTGATACCGTCAACGCCGATAAAGCCTTTGTACAGGATATACTTCATCAGGGACGCATCCTGCACTTTAAACCACACCTGATGGTTATTTTCGGAGGTCAGGATTTTCGCGATCTCCGCCGTCGTAATAATATGCCCCGACATCAGATGTCCACCGATTTCATCGCTGAATTTGGCGGCGCGCTCTACGTTGACCTCATCACCTACCCTCAACGCGCCCAGATTGGTGATGCGCAACGTTTCTTTCATCAGATCAAAGCTTATCTGGTTGCCGTTTATTTCAGTCACCGTCAAACAGCATCCGTTATGCGCTACCGACGCCCCCGTCTCCAGCCCCTCCAGCATGTAGTCCGGTAACGTCACCACATGGGTGCGAAAGTTGGGTTTTTCATCAATCGATACCAGTTTCGCGGTACCCTGTACGATCCCCGTAAACATATCTTCAACTCCTGAAATAAATAAAAGCAGAACTGTTCAGCACAATAGCAGGTGGAAAAACAGCTTGCCAGCAATGCGCCGTTAACAACTGTTTTTTCGCTGGAGAAATAGTAATACCCCGCTACAATAGACTGAAATTTCCCCTGCTATTTCTTTTGGCTGCCACTACGGCGGCTTTTTAGTCTTTCATATAACAACAAAATAAAAGGTGAATACGTGCAGAAGTATACCAGTGAAGCGCGTCAGTTATTAGCGTTAGCGATACCGGTGATCCTTGCGCAAGTGGCACAGACCGCAATGGGATTCGTCGATACCGTCATGGCGGGAGGCTATAGCGCTACGGACATGGCTGCCGTCGCTATCGGCACCTCTATCTGGCTTCCCGCCATTTTGTTTGGTCACGGCTTACTGCTGGCCTTGACGCCTGTGATTGCGCAACTCAATGGCTCCGGCCGTCGTGAGCGTATCGCGCATCAGGTTCGACAAGGGTTCTGGCTGGCGGGCTTTGTCTCCGTGCTGGTGATGATCGTCCTGTGGAATGCCGGATACATTATCCGCTCTATGCATAATATTGATCCGGCGCTGGCCGATAAAGCCGTGGGTTATCTTCGCGCGCTGCTGTGGGGCGCGCCAGGATACCTTTTCTTTCAGGTAGCGCGAAACCAGTGCGAAGGTCTGGCCAAAACCAAACCGGGTATGGTGATGGGATTTTTGGGCCTGCTGGTAAATATTCCGGTGAACTATATTTTTATCTATGGCCATTTTGGTATGCCGGAACTCGGCGGTATCGGCTGCGGCGTTGCGACCGCGGCGGTCTATTGGGTGATGTTTATCGCCATGCTTTCTTACATTAAACACGCGCGTTCAATGCGTGATATTCGTAATGAAACAGGCTTTGGCAAACCCGATAGCGTCGTCATGAAGCGCCTGATTCAACTGGGGTTGCCGATTGCGCTGGCGCTGTTCTTTGAAGTGACGTTGTTTGCGGTCGTTGCGCTGCTGGTTTCACCATTAGGTATTGTGGATGTCGCGGGTCATCAGATTGCGCTTAACTTTAGCTCGCTGATGTTCGTGCTGCCGATGTCGCTGGCTGCGGCGGTAACAATTCGAGTGGGTTATCGTCTGGGCCAGGGCTCAACGCTGGATGCGCAAACCGCAGCGCGTACCGGTTTAGGCGTCGGCATTTGTATGGCTGTGGTTACCGCGATCTTTACCGTTACTCTGCGTAAGCATATTGCTTTGCTCTACAATGACAACCCTGAGGTCGTGGCGCTTGCCGCGCAATTAATGCTGCTCGCTGCGGTTTACCAGATTTCCGACTCTATACAGGTTATCGGCAGCGGTATTCTGCGCGGTTATAAAGATACGCGTTCCATCTTTTTTATCACCTTTACCGCCTACTGGGTGTTAGGTTTACCCAGCGGTTATATCCTGGCGTTAACGGATCTGGTGGTGGAGCGTATGGGACCGGCAGGCTTCTGGATGGGGTTCATCATCGGCCTGACCTCGGCGGCGGTGTTAATGATGCTACGGATGCGCTATCTACAACGTCAGCCGTCCGCCATCATTTTGCAGCGCGCTGCGCGATAATACGACGATAGCCGTCGCATGGCGGCTATTTTCTCGACATGTTGCATATTTCCACCGCAATCAGGTGATTTCAGGAAGAAAATTGCGATTTCCCTCTTGCCTCATTGCAGTTGTGACGCTAATATTCGTCCCCGTTGTCACCTACAACGTTGCGTTCATAGCTCAGTTGGTTAGAGCACCACCTTGACATGGTGGGGGTCGTTGGTTCGAGTCCAATTGAACGCACCATCATTTTAATGCGTCTGTAGCTCAGTTGGTTAGAGCACCACCTTGACATGGTGGGGGTCGATGGTTCGAGTCCATTCAGACGCACCAATCCATTATTTTGTTTAATTTTATAATACGCTATCTGGCGCTTGTGCCAGGCTAAAAGCGATTATTTTCAGTCTCTCACCTTTATCGTCAAGCGCTGCTCTATACGCTATTACCCCTCTTAACCTTCGCAGTGTCTTGAAGAAGCATACCAAAAGCATTTATGGTGTTTCGGTAGAATGCGCATAATCTATCTTCATCACCATACGTAACAAGGCTGCAACGGGTTCAAATAACGTTTCAGGAATTTTATCTCCGCGTTCCACTTCAAAAAATAATGAGCGGGCCAGCTCAACATTTTCAACAACGGGGATGCAGTTGCGTTCAGCGATGTTAACAATATAGTTAGCTTGAGCATCACTGCCTTTTTCCAGGACGCGTGGTATTGGCATATCGGTGGGATGATAGCCAAGACAAACCGCAATATGCGTTGGATTACGCACTACCGCAACAGATTGTTTAACAGATTGAGCTAAACTCCCACTTTGTATTTCACTCTGCATTTCCCGACGCCGTGTCTTCATTTGAGGGTCGCCCTCCAGATCTTTATGCTCCTGTTTTACGTCATCTTTACTCATTTTTAGATCTTTTCTAATCTTATAATATTGAAAAGAATAGTCCAGTATGCCAACGACGATATAAAAAGCCATCACCCCTACCCATAACCATTTTATTAAAGAAGAAACCACAAGCACGCCACAGGCTAACCCACAGTACGGTAGCGCCCGAAAAGTACTGGCATAATAATAAAAGAAAAAGGCAAAGATAAGAGATAACATGATAACTTTCAGGCTGGATTTACATAATTCTACTACGCTATGTAAAGAGAATATCTGCTTAAAATTACTTACCGGATTTATGTGCTCGCTTTTAAAACCAATGGCCTTGCTGGCAATAACCACCCCCACCTGAAGAAACACGCTACCCACAGTAGCAACTATTACCCCAGCGCCCAGAAACAGCAGTGCAGAAGTCAATGACTCTATTAAAGCATGACTCAATTGCGTTAATGCATAAGAAAATGGTTTATTTACTAATTGTAATGTGAAAGTTATTGACTCAATCAGTATCAAAATCATCTTTTCAGTAAAGAAATGAAAATACAAATAAAGCGCAATCAGCTGAAATAATGATGTTATTTCGATACTTTTGACGACCTGCCCTTCCTTACGACCATCACGTAATTTCTTTTCTGTAGGCTGTTCTGTTTTCTCGCTCATACAGATGGGAACCAGTCTTTCAGATAAATATAAAACTTATCACTTTCAACCAAATAGTAATGAAGAGCATAAGGGAATGAGATCAGGAGCGTGAGTAGAACTAATATACTTTTGAGCGGCATTGAGAAGAAAAACACATTCAATTGTTGTGCCGACCGATTTAAAAGACCTAAAGCCAGATCGGCTAATACCATACATATTATGGCAGGAACAGAGAAACTGACACATAATTGATAAAGCGTTCTCCACTCTGCCTGGATATATTTTAAAAATTGCCGGTCAAATAATAAAGTACGCCCTGGTGGTAAATATTGATATGACCCATACAGAATATTTAATATAAACTCCATGCCGCCGCTTATAAAGAAAATAACACACAAAAACTGGCTGAAAAGCAAGCCAAAAAGTGAGGTTTCAGCTTCCATTGTAGAATTGAATATCGTACCCATTGTCGCGCCACGTAAAGTATCAAGCAGAAACCCCGCCATATCAACGGCCCAAAAGGGAACCGCCGCACAAAACCCAATTAAAAAACCAATAATCACCTCTCCGGTAACTAACCCTAACCAACTGTAATCTTTACCAATATGCATCATAATCTTCTGCTGGTAAATGATTGGTAATATCGGAAAGGTAAGTGACATAAGCACGCCATTACGTAAAAGTGCGGCCCCTAAACTGCCACTTTTTAATAAGGGAAGTAATAAAGAAAGGCTCAATGGTCGAATAAAAGCCACAGCCAATGCAATAAGCCACTCATTTACCTGTTGTGCCATTCAACCATGCTCTCCAATTCGTAACATTATCTGCCGGGTATAATTCAACAGGATACCGCTAAGCCATGGGTAGCTGACCATTAAGGTTATTGCAATTGCCAATAATTTAATCATAAACTGTAGCGTTTGGTCCTGTATTTGAGTCAAGGCCTGAACAAGGCTTACGATGACACCAACTACCGATGCCACCAACACTACCGGCATAGACGTAAAAAGGACGATCCATAAAAGTTGCGTTACAAATTGCGTCAATTCAGAATCATTCATGAAAAGCTCTGTACCAATTGCGCCAGTGTCAGATCCCAACCACCTGCCAGTAAAAATATTAGCAGCTTAAACGGTAATGAAATGGTCATCGGCGACACCATCATCATCCCCATAGCCAGCAGTATATTTGAAATAAGCAGGTCAATAGCCAGAAAGGGAAGATAAATAAGTAATCCAATCCGAAATGCCTGCGTTAACTGACTCACCGTAAATGCCGGAATTAATATGAGCAAAGAATCAGGTTTTATCTTTCTTTTTATGTCTTCAGGCCAGGTTCGTTTTATCAAATTCCGAAAATAATTGGCTTCCTTCTCTTCAGAGTTTTTTTGCAAAAACTGTCGATAAGGCGCTAATGCTTTACTGTCCCACTCAGACGTCCAGAAAGGAGCGCCAGCGACCTGAACCGGATGCCAGCGCTCTTTTACAGCTAATAGCGTCGGCCCCATAATGAATAAGGAAAGTACAAGCGCAAGGCCATACAGTGCGATATTTGGGGGAACTTGTTGAATACCCAGAGCATTTCGTAAAATCGAAAATACCACCGCCAGTTTAAGGAAAGAAGTTCCCATGACGATAATGAGAGGCAGTATTGAAAGCAGAAACAATATACCAATCAGTTGCAAAGGCGAATCGGGTAAAGACATACTGTATCTCTCATGACACGACCTGGAACGCTATTATATTGTTCGCATATTATTTTTCTTATCAGGTTTACGCTGTATTTTTGGAAAGATACCAACGTGTAATACGCACCATAAATTCATTGCCACAGGCAATCAACTCACCTTGCCCAATAATACGGTCATTTACTCTTATCGTCACCTCTGGCGCAAAACATCCCCCTACAGGCAAAACGTCCCCCGTTTTAAGTTGTCGTAATTGTCCAATTTCCAGACTCGCACGTCCGACCTCAAAGAGCACCTGTTGTGGTATCTGCTCAAGTTCGACTGAAGACGTTCCGTCACTCTTTGACATTGGGCTCCCTGACGCAAGTAGCGTTTCGATATCCTGGACTAATTCGTCAAATTTCATCGTGTTATCCTCTGTCAGCAACACCCTTGCGTAGATTCCCCCAGGTAGTTGAATAGCAAAAAAACCGAGTCTGATGTCGCCGAAGCAATGAATCCGAACGCCCATGCCGATTTCGATAGACTCAAGTTCAATTAATGTAAGCTGGCACCAGCCTGAATATACAGGGACTACCACAGGAGGGGCAGGATAAATCTGTTGACGCTCAGCAGAAAGCTCTCCGACTATATTGCGCAGAAAACCCGTTGGCCATGTAAAAATAATGCTATGGAACTCATGTTCTTCAACTATCCATTTAATATGCAACGCTAGCTGATGTGGTAGATTACTGCAGGATGTTGGCGGTTCGTTCTGACAGAGGGTTGCATCACTGGCTTGCAATAACGGCGCCAGCCCCCATTCAGCTATTCCATATAGCAATTCAGGATCGATAACCGATCGATTAGCGGTGCCAATTAACCCTTCACACCAGCGCTGCCAGCATTGTTCTGCAATCCACACCCTACCCAGCTCATTATGATAATGTATGGTAAATAATGTCCCTTGCTGTGCTGGATATTGTTGCATACTCAATGTCAGCTCACCAATGGTAGCGCCTTGCGTTGGAAGCATCTCCATCCACGGACGCTCTTCATTCGCTATTCTTAACATAGAATATCTCCAGGGAAATTATATACCCCATATGCAACAACTGAGACTCCAGCCACTGCTTTAGCGCTTTCATCGAACGGTAAATTTCATGATGAGGGACATTGACTCTTAACTGGATTAGCCCCCCTGATTCACATACTTCACACTCTACACCGTCAAGATAACCACCACTAACACGATAACGTTGCGTGAAAACCACGTTCTTGTTCAATGCTACAGGAGGATTATTCTCACCAATGGGCAATACCTGGTGCATGAGTTGTTCAAAGTCCATACGTTCCGCCTCCGCCTCGTTATCATCCTGATAAGACTGGCATGGCAACCCAAGACTTCCCTCAACTTTGGTAATACGCATCGCTTAATACCATAGTAATTTTTTCTTTCTTTTTCATAAGCGCATTAAAATTCTTCTGTAATTCGCTTCGCCGGGAGACAAGCTGCTGATACTGATTCTCTAACTGCTGCCGTTGCGTCAAAAAGCTCTGCGCCTGAGTGAATAACCCGGCCATTTGTTGTTTCTTATCCAACAATAAATGACAAGATAACGTACCTTGCCAGCCCATTAATTCTTTCAGTCTGGTAGACACTGCTAAAGCGCGCGTCTGGCAAATCTGCTGTTCCGTAATAATCGCCTGTTGCTGCTGATCAAGTACGGTAAGTTTGCCGCATAATTGCTTTTCACGCCGCGCGATTATCTCCAGCAAAGTTTCCATGATCACTCGGTGAGTATTTGGTGTAATTTTTCTATGAGTAGCTCGGGTCCGCATACTTCATCCTTACTTTGTCGCAAAAATGTGCAAATATCCGGATAGGTATCAATGGCTTTGTCAGTATCAGTATCAACTCCTCGCTGGTATTCCCCAATGCGTATTAATAGTTCAACCTCCTGGTAAAGCGCCAGGCACCGTCGCAATATCGCCGCCAGTTGACGATGCTCATGGCTGGTAACGACTGGAAAAACGCGGCTGAGCGTTGCCAACACGTCAATGGCAGGATAATGCCCCCTCTCTGCAAGCCGTCGGGATAGCACAATATGTCCGTCAAGCAGTGAACGGACTTCATCCGCCAACGGCTCATTCATATCATCGCCTTCCACCAGTACCGTATAAAATGCGGTAATACTGCCTTTTTCCCCCATTCCTGTACGTTCTAAAAGTCGTGGCAATGCACTAAATACGCCTGGCGGATATTCTCCAGAAACTGCGGTCTCTCCGGCGGCCAGAGCGATTTCCCGCGCGGCCCTGGCATAACGCGTCAGTGAGTCGGCAAGCAAGACGACTCGCTTTCCATTATCGCGAAAAAATTCTGCTATCGTGGTGGCCACAAACAGCGCCCTCACGCGCTCTAAGGCGGGTCTGTCAGAGGTTGCGACAACAATGACACAACGTTTTCGGGTCTCTTCAGACAGTGTAAAATCGATGAATTCGCGGACTTCTCGTCCACGCTCACCAATTAACACCAGAACATTGCTGTCTGCGTCTGGAGCATTACACAGCATCGCCAGAAGCGTGCTTTTCCCCACGCCAGGAGCAGAAAAAATACCCACTCGTTGCCCTTCGCCACAGGTCGCAACGCTATCAATAGCGCGAATCCCCGTCATTAATGGTTGAGTGATAGGCTGTCGAACCATTGCGGGAGGAGGCATTGCATCATAGTCTTTCCAGCAGACGTCGGGCAGTTCGCAGCCATCAAGGGGACGCCCAAAACCATCAATGACTCGCCCTAATAACGCTTCGCCCACGGGAACCTGATGGCGTCGCCTTAAGGCCATCACTTGCTGCCTGCAGTGAAGCCCGATAGTACTCGTAAAAGGAGATAGCAAAGCTTTGCTGCCATTAATCCCCACGACTTCAGCAAGTTCTTCTCCAGGCTTTATACAGCACAACTCGCCCATAAATACCCCAGGCAACCACGCATTTAACAACGTTGCGCTGACATCCTGAATTCGGCCCCATCGACAATAACCATCGGGGGGCGGATATTTCAGCCTCAGACGTTGCATCAATTCATTCTTCATTGTCCGCCAACTCCTCTTCGCTAAGGTCAATACTTTCTACCACTTGTATAAGGCTCTCCTCTCCTAATTCCTGCCATGACAAAATCGGTACGTCGAACAAGGTGGCTTCTGTAATTTTTCGCAAGAAACGTCGGGTGTCGACAGAAGTGACAATGAATAATTTGGCTGACTGCTTCAGCGCCTGCTCGATAAGTTGCAGGATCTGCGTCTTATGACGAGACGACAGCGCAGTATAGGTCCCCATTGCCGTCTGGCGAATGGATTCACGCACGAGGTTCTCAATACCTTCGCCGATCCGCAAAATCGGCAGCGGTTTTCCTTCCGGATTAAGACGACGCAGAATATGACGGCGAAGCGCGATACGGACATATTCTGTCAACATCAGGACATCTTTTTCACGTGGCGCCCAATCAATTAAGGTGCCGAAAATAAGACGTAAATCTCTAATAGAAACCCGCTCTGATACAAGCCGTTGCAAAGTTTCAGCGATTTTATTAATGGGTAACTGGCGCTGAAGCTCTTTCACCAGCTCAGAGTAGTTTTTTTCCATCGCATTCATTAGATAACGCGTTTCCTGAACACCAATAAACTCTCCCATATGCCGAAGCAGGACACATTTTAATAAGACAGAGATACGTTGGCTGCCTGCGAAAACGTCCAGTCCAAAACCTTGCGCCTTATGGGCCATATCTTTTGTAAGCCAACAGATCTGTCCCATCCCGTTCGGTAACGTCTGGCTGTCACCCACCACACTAGCGTCCGCGCCTATCAATAAATAATCCGCCTGGGCGGGAATAGATAAACTAAATACGGGTTCCTGATATAGCAGTACCGTTAATTTTTCGGTGGGTTCAGGCAAAACTTCAATATTCACCTCAGGGAGAGGAACGCCGGTATCCTCAAATAAAAACCATCGCATGGCGTCAATATCACGAATCAGGTCGGCAGAATGTAACGTCGGGGTAAGACGTAAGATTAGAGGACATGCGCCGGGAACCATACTATCTTTTTCCGGCGCTTCGACGCCATTTGCGGAAACCACAGACTTTTTGCGGCGAATGAGGATAATTGGCAATGCTAACAACGCTGAAAAGAAAGCGAGAGTGATAAAAGGAAAGCCAGGAATTAAAGCGAGGAGCATTAAAACAACAGCGGTTAATATGAGCGACTGAGGTTGTCTGGCAATTTGAGAACTCAACTCTGTCGCCAGGTTCTGGCGTTTCTCACCCGGAACACGGGTGACAATAATTCCCGCGCTAAGGGAAATCAGCAGCGATGGAATTTGCCCACATAAACCATCTCCGATTGACAGTACGCTATAAGTGTGAATAGCCTCACTCATCGACATATCATATTGCACGATAGCGATAATGATACCGCCGATAATGTTCACCAGAACAACAATAATACCGGCAATCGTATCGCCTTTAACGAATTTCATCGCACCGTCCATCGCACCGAGAAAGCGGCTTTCCTGCTGGACGTGCTGTCTTAATGTACGGGCATGGTCTGCATCGATAACTCCGGCACGCAAATCGCCATCGATACTCATTTGTTTGCCTGGCATCCCATCAAGCGAGAAACGTGCGCTAACTTCCGCCACCCTCTCGATACCTTTTGTAATGACAATAAACTGCACGATAGTAATGATGGTAAATACGACCAACCCAACGGTGAGATTTCCTCCTACGACAAACTTACCGAAGGCATCCACAATATTACCGGCATTATGTTGTAACAGTACCAGCCGTGATGTGCTGATTGTGAGTGACAAACGATATAATGTAGTAATAAGTAATAAAGACGGGAATACCGATAAATCGAGAGGGTCACTAAGATAAATAGCAATTAAGAGCAGGATCACTGAAAACATAAGGTTGATAGTAATCAGGATATCAACCATCCAGGTCGGTAAAGGTAACAGCATCATCACAATAGCGATTAATAACACCGTCGCCAGAACCATATCCTGCCGACCCGCGCATACACTGAGCCACTGTTGCGCCCTGATTCCCTCACCTAACCATGAACGCATTGCGACTCCAGAAATTTTATTTGTCGATGATGTAATCGTAACCAGAGCTCGGCGGAGCTGGAAAGAGGAGGAGAACAGCTCATTGCAAGCCCATCGCGCAACAAAAATAATCGCTGAGGAATACCCTGGAACGCTGCAGGTTTCCAGTGAGTTAAGGCTTTAAAAAGCAGATCTTCGTCTAAGAAGGTTTGCTTGAGTATCTGACATAAGTGAATACGACCGTTATGATAGTTTAGATAGGTTTCATATTGTCCTTGCCGCCAGAACATATTGGTTGCTAAAGGCCGTTGAGCTAATCCTGCTAATTGAATAAAAAGCTGAATATTACGTTCAGTAATGAGATCCCAATCCATCCTGCCGCCTCATGATGAGCCAGAACGCCAATTTACCTAAATATTGAAAGCCAGGTATCAGAATAAAACCTGATTTACCTTTACTTCACGAAGCGTTTCGAGAATTTGTTCACGTTGATCTTCGTCGTTAAAACAGTTATCGGGTATCAGCATAAACTGCGCATCAAGTTGTTGGAGTAACCGATTGAACATCTTCGATGAAGAAACTATAGCGGTAAGTCTATCAAGCAACCAATCACTGAAAAGCCAACGCTCACAAATGATATCGAGTAGTAGCGGCAGTAATGTATTAGGCGGCAACTGGCAAATCCACTCCTCACGCTGGCACTCTTTTTCAAGGCCAAGGAATAACAACAAACGACGCAAACGTACTAATGCTGCGGCCAAACGACTTTGCTCCGAGGGTTCGATGCATATGCTAAGTTCAAAGGCTATTGCTCTTAGCAAAATACGGACCCGTTCACAGCGATCCGGCCAGTCTGCCACTCGTCTGAACCACTGCGATAAGGGCATTTCATCGTTGTCTATCGCCTGTTGCATAAAACGCTTCAGCGAGGACAGCGTAGCGGTATCCACTTCGCCAAGTTCCAGTAAACTAAAAACGGCAAGTTCCCATCCCTCCTCCGCTGTAAGCGTATCCAGTTGCGATTGCAAATCGCGTTTTTTCTTTTTTGACAACCCGCCGGCAGTAAGCGCCATTGCAAGAGCGATAATTTGATACGCATTCTGTAAATCAGGATCACTATTCTCTTCAGTAAGCGGACGCAACGTTGCCCCATTATCCTCCTGTATTTGTTTTATCAAACGCAGCAAAGCCTGCTGTCTGCGCTCCAGTTTCTCAGCATCCGTGAATTTATAACTTTCGCGCAGTTTACCACTCAACGCCATTCCTATTTCTTCCATCGTCTCATAGAGCGCTGCCCCCGTCGTTTCCTGTAACTCCTGGAGAGCTAACATTGAAGGCGAAATAACCTCTTGTTCCTCTATAACCTGACCAGGGGTAAATGCTGTAGGGGGCGTCATTTTTATCTCATTAATTTTAATATTCATCGCTACCTCTTTTATCTTCACCATTACGTAACCATTTCAGTAACGCGTTGAAATGACGAGAAAGTGAAAATTCAACGGCATATCGTGTTGAGGAAAGTTCAGCCTGATCGGGAGAGAAACCAGGCTCGATAATCAACGTAAACCGCTTGCCAAAAGTTTCACGCATCAATGCCTCTTTTTCAGGATGAATACGCAAATAAAGCGCTCCCTCTTCCGCCATAGCCGTGGCCTGGCGTGCCAGACGATGGCACATAACACTGTCTACCGACTGTTGGTCGAACCAGGCCAACAGAACCTGTTCTATACTATTTTTAATATGATGCGCGGCGTGATCGACCAATGAACGAAATTGATTTTCATCGTCTTGTAAATGTTTTACATGCTGTTCCAGCCATTCCACTTCCATTTTTTCCAGCGTATTTTTACGCAACCACGCTAGTTCTTGTTGCTGCTCAACTTTCTGTTCACGCTGATAACGATAGGCGTCTCGGATGATTTTTTCAGCCTTACGGTAAGCGGAGCTCACAATAGCATGTGAAACTCTCTTAGCTTGTTGCTCTTGTGCAAATAAAGTTAATTGTAATGTTATCCACGGTGACTCAATAATATTTCGAGCGGGTAGCTTATGGTTAATTTCCGTCAGCGGAAGTGAAGTAAAACTCATAGCAAATGCTCCATGAAGATAATCTCGGTAAGAGAAGTCTTCGGCCAAAGTATACGCTGCGGAGGGGGTAATAATACTAATAGCGCATGTAAAACCGCATCATCATGCGCTTCCCGATTAAGAATGGCGGTACCGATCTGCAATGCAGTTTGTTGCATCACTTGCGGAGGAAGTAATTTGCCATCTTTTTGCCCCAACCAACCATATAGCTGCCAGATCTCATCCTCGCTAAACCACTGTAGAAGCAATTGCCGATACTCTGGTAGCATAAAATAGTCACTACACCTGAGTTTGAATAATCCCAGCCCAAAGGCAAATGCCGATATACGCGGCGCAAGACGAACCTGCCTTTTTTGCCTGTCATTTAAACAGGCTGGAATAACAGAGCTTCCTCTTAGTCTATTTAACGCTCTGTCAAGAAGACGATCCAACTCGGGCCGATCGCCATAACGCCAGCAGTTTGAAAGATGAAAGCCCAGCTTATCCAGCCATTCCGGTACAGCGTAACGAGCAGGTTGCCAGAAATAACGATAAAGTTGCAACACCTCGGGATCAGGTCGGCTCAAAAACGGCGTCTCAGGCAAAAATAGCCGATCAGGATGCCCACTCCTAATAACAGTCCTGTCAACGATAACATCAACTGATAAGGGTATTTCATCAACCACTTCTCCACCTTCCCTTTATTGGCGTTGATCACGTCCATAATCCAGAATGTTTGTCTCGCGGGTACATCAGGTACCATTCTGAATTCAGCAGGCTGCATCAAGATACTAATCTTACTGTATTGCAACCCAGGGATTGACATCTCTATTAAATCTTTAATTTTTACCCGAAAGGCCTCCATATTGACCTGAGGTGAATATTTTATAAATACGGCAACTGAGCTCGGAGAAGCGTTACTTCCCTCATCATAAGTCGGTAGCGCAATGGTCACTTTTGCATTAATCACGCCCTCCATCTGACTCAGCATTCCTTCAATTCTTTGTTCTTTTAAAAAATTAATCTTCTGCTGTTCTTCCTGGGGTGATACCACTAACTGATTAGCCGGAAACATCTTATCCGCCGTTGTAAACTGCCTATGCGGATAACCGTTAAGTCTAAGTAGCTCAACCGCATTAATAAACTGCGACTGCTCGACACGTAAGGTTACACCATCCTCTTCCTGTTTTTTTTCCGCATCAATATGATGCTGCATAAGTAATGCCAGCATTTGATTCGCCTCATCTTCTGGCAATGAGCGATAAAGATCCACATCACATGCCGTAAGAAAGAACGTAAGGACAGTAAGAAATACTATACGATGAACCTTCATGTCATATTATCCAGCTTATTAAGCGCTTGCGATGCTGCGCCTGATATTCTGGCAAGATAATCGACGCCTACCGTTAACTGCATATAATCCATTTGTCTGGTCAACATAACCTGCGGTAATAAAGCACTGGCGTTACTGGTGGATGCATCATCTTTCAGCAATTGTTCAAAAAAATTAATTTGCTCCTGGCTCGGTTCTGCAGAGGACTTTACATAAGATTGAGTGCTTACAGGCACTACGCTCATATCAGAAATATTCAATTTTCAAACCCCTCATTCGGTGCAGGAAATAACAGACGCAGCGCCATAGCCTCTGGCAAATCAATATCCGATAAAATTTTCGCGGCTTTTAGCGGCTCATTTAAACCCGCCAATAATAATGCCAGACATACCAACTGTAATTTTTTATCCGGAACAATAACCGTTAGCGCTGGTAACATCGCATGTACCTGGGAAATCAGGCTATGGTTAACGCCCGCAAACATGATTTCCAGCAGCAACCGTCGAACATCGTCGCTAATAACTTCAGATTTTAGCAATGATTCCACTAAGCATATCCTTGATCATTTTGATCAGTGAACTTTCGTAATTAATAAATGTAGAATACTGCTGTAAGGCAAATTGCGCTTTAATCATCGATTCTGGGTTTAGCAAATCATTACCATTCATTTTGTCATTAATGGCCTGACCTGCCTGGTGCGCCATATGGGAGAGCATATCCACTAATTGTGCAATATCCATAATGCTTTTCCTTAAAATAAATACATCGTAAGGATACTGGCAACATAGCAAAATTTTGAAAGCAATGAACATCCGGTATATACCTGAAAACGATTACTCCGGCGCACGTTGTTCTGGCGTCACCTGAGCCAGCAAACGATATAATGGGCTGCTGACCTGCATACCGGTCATTGCCATCCCATCCATACCGAAGCGAGTAAAACTCATTAGTCCATAGGTAATATCATTAAGACGCTCTAATAAATGAGGCTGTAATCCCAAACTACCACTCCAGTATGAATGCGTCATTACCGTCGCGGTTAAGGCTAATCTACCGCCCAGGGAGACGGCTTTAGCAATCGCCATACTTTTGCGTTGATTGGCGAAACAATTAGCAATATAAAAAACGGCATTGCCTATACTGTCGTGAGCCATAGGCAAATGATGTTTATGATGGTAGATAAGACAGGCGACATCCGCGATGGCAATAGCAAGGCCAATCCCTGCCAGGGCTACGAGCGGCGCGCCTCCACCACTTAGCACTGTTAATGCTATTCCAGCGGAACAGCATAAAATCTGTCCGCCCAAAATAACCGTTTGCCAACTAAAAATTTCTTTTGGAAAACACTCTATCACTCGTTTCGCAAGTCCGGCCAATAACCGCTCTTTTCCTTGTTGAGGACCTATTCTACCACTCTCCATATTGGTTTCCGGATGTGGCAATGAAGGACATGGAGGTGATTCCTCAGGCGCGTTAACAGGACGTTGCCCTGCTACCTGAGCATTTGGGCTAACAGGTTTCATGGTTCTCCCCGAGATGTATGACCAGAACTGTCCATTAATGCAGGTGCAGTAGCAGATTGACAGAGCGCTGCCATTTGTTCTGCCAATAACACACTGGAATCGGTATGAAGTTCATCAACAGAATTTTCCTGATCGTCGCCAGAGGGGCGGGCAAGGCAATAATCCAGTACCGCACCTATCGCCGTCAGGCTAACGGAGGTAATTACACTCCCCATGTCCAAAGAGGCCGCAATATTTTCAGCGGCGGGCAGCGGAAACTGTAGGTGTATAACCAACGAAGAAATAGCGATTCCTGAACGTATTAATAAAGAAAGACAATTAGCAAGGGTGTTAGCGCAGTTAAGACTTGCCCCACATTTTAAGGCCAGCGCACTGACCACAAGAGCAACGCTATCACTGGCGGTTTGTAACGGCTCCTTTTGCTGACATATCAATTGATAATTATGATACGCACAGCAAGCATCCCCAATAGCAATCACGAGCGCCGCCCCCGCAAGGATAGCAATGGGTAATCCTGCTCCGCCAGAAATTACCGCTGCAGCAACCGATAATCCAAACACGACTGTCGCACCCAGCGCACGAATAGTGTATTGCATAAAATGTATCGCATAATCCCTCTGCTGCCTTATTTGTTCAGGCGTAAGCAGTACTGGGGCTGCGGGGGTGCCAGGGGCTGGAATTTCAGGGGGAGGAAACGATGCCTCCTTCGCTTGTATATCGGAAGGAGGACTATTACCATCGACTATATTGCTTGCCGCTGACGGAATATGAATTTTCATATTTCGTTCTGTTATTTAAGCAATAAGAGTATCAACCATTATTTGCGCATTCTGGCGAATCTCACTCCATGAGGCATCCGCATAACTCATCTTGATTGCGGTTTGAAAAGCCTCTCTCGCCAACCCGGGTTCCCCCATCATTTTGAGACAGACGCCCGTTTGGTAAACCGGTTCTGGATGGCTGGCATCCAGCATCAAGGCATGTCCATAGAAATTAATGGCTGTCGTGTATTCTTTAAGCATCATCCAGGTGCCAGCCAATGCAATATGGGCACGCCAACTCCATGGCTGGGCCATCACCAGCCAACTAAAATCGATTACGGCGCGCGAATAATCCCCCTCCTGCCATGAGGCGTAACCACTGGCATAAACGCTTTCCGGATCAACGGATAAGAGCTGTTTCAGAATGTCTTCGGGTATTTTATTTTTCTGATCTTCTTTCATCATCATACCTATTGATTGTTATTTTCACGTGATAATGATTTACGTCAGGAAGGTTATTTAAAAACGTCGCTGGATAAGATGCTCGGCGGATAAAACTGTCCAGTTATCGCCATCAAGCTGTGTAAAGGTCGCTCCCATTACTGTCAGGATGCGCAATAATTTCCTGCGTAGCATGGCTTTTTTTTCATCCAGAACGTCGGTGATTATCAACATCTTTAAACATGTTAACTGCGGGTGATGCACAAATATCCCGCGTAAAAGTCCCAGTAAGTGAAACAATTGCTGTGGTCGAGGTTGCCCGGGCGTCAGGCGCCTGAACTCACAAATAATCATTTCTTTTGCCTCAATACGATAGATCACCAGGTAAGGCGATAATATAAACTGTTGCCCAAGTAATATGGCGGTCTCCCCTAAATATGCAGGCTCAGTAAACACCTGATGCCGACGCAACCATTGCTCTATTTCTTGCACCATGTTTACCTCGTTAATGCCCGGAGTATTTCAGCAAGAACCGCGACCATTGACGACCCCACGCCCATGATTTGCTGCATAATTTCAGCTGCTTTCTCCATAATTTCCGTCAGGGATTTATTATAAGATTGGGCCCCATTTTGTTGCAGGTCGGCAATCGCTTTATCCTGATCACTTTGACGTTGCGCTGCACCGGCCCCCAGGCCCATGACTCCCCCAGCTGTGTGGCCTACGGCTTGACCCGCTATAAGACCGGTCTCCCCGCCTACGGCCCCTAATCCTATCGTCAGCACGCCCGACAATATTGCGCCACCCGCAGTAATCATTGATGCTCTAAACGCTTCATCAATTGTTTTCATTTGCGTCTGTAAAACATTGACCTGTAGCCCCCAGGCCAGCTGTTGTTTTACTACGTTATAGTCGCGCATGATATTGCGCAGCTTTTTGGCAAGCTCCATTAGCTTCATCCAGATATCATCAAATAACAGAAGCATTGATTCAGTACCCATTCCCTCCCCGGAGGGAGATGGAGTGGAAGAAGGCGTTAACAAGGAAGGTGCTGGTAATACCAGTGCTACGTTACTCGCTTCCATATTTTTATCCTCAGATTAAGCGCGACAGCCAGCTATTCTCGACTGAACGCTACTATAGTGATCAATGGTATCTAATACATCTCTAAGCGCGGCACCGCTACTCTTATAAAGCTCCTCTAAGCGTTTTTGTTCTAACTTTTTTTGGTCTTCCGTTTGTTGCATTATGAAATCCAGAAACCGTTGCTGAGTTATTAATTGCTCTATTTTCTTTTCGAGCTTCGCTTTATCTGCGTTAACCATGCCAGTATTCATCTGATTGGCACCCTCGGTTGCACATCTGATAGCCTGTAAGCCTTTAAATGAACAATCACTCAGTAAGGCATACAGGATTTTTTTGAACATATTCCAGAGAACTTTATTACGAAAATTTTTTAACAGAAACTTTCCCCCTTCCTGCGCATATTTTTCCAGGGCTTCTTTTGCCGCTTCTTTTGCCATGGCTTTCACCCCCGCTTTCGTAAAACTTTTTCCCGCATTTTTTGTCATATTTTTTTCTACGTTACGAGAAAATTCGGCAGACTCCTCTTCCATCTCACCCGGCGAAACCATTTCACGTTCAATCGCCTCAAATTGTTTGGAAAAATTTTCGCTCACCTCTTCGCCAAACTTTTCAGCCAACTCCTCTATTTCTGCTTCCCCTGCACCTACCATACGCTCAACCATTTCTTCGCCTAAGCCGGAGTCAAGCACTTTTTCAGCTGCGCCAGATAAGCCTCTCGTCGCCATAAAAGCACGACCAATCTGGAAAACATCCAGTGCCATCGCGACGACTTCACAACCAACTTGAATTTTACTTGCCACGTCAATAATCGCCTGACAGGTATCGTGGTCAGCACCGCACATCATTGCCGTTTCAGCTCCGGCTTTAACCATTCCTGCACAACCTGCGGCTATATAAGCTACGCCGCTAGCCATTTCTGCGGGATTACCGGACAGAAAACCTTCCACAACTTTTAAGGCGCCAATCACGGTTTCAAATATGCCGGTAAGCCAGTCAAAAATAGCGCCAAAAATGCCCGCTTTACGCGCTTTATCCTCCTGCTCTATCGCTTTCTGGATCTGCTCCTGATACTCCTTTACCTGCTTATTACGCAATGCATTTTGCACCTCAGTTGCCCGCTCAAGCTGTTGGCATAACGATTGGGCGTTATTACCAAAGACGTTGAGTATTAATGTCGTCATCATCATTGATAAAACAGTGGGATTGATATGCAAAAAGTCAGGCAATGATGGACGCTTATGATTTCCGGGTACGGCATCAAGCAGTTGCTTCAACGCATTGCTTGCCTCCTGAAGACTAATTTTCCCTGATAGCAGAGACGTGGCGTTGCCATCGCCAAAAGTAGAATTCACACGATGCTGGCGCTTTCCCAGCGAACCTGAGGAAACGCAACTGACATTGCTTAAGTGATGATGTGTTAAGGCGGTTACTCCTGCGGCGCTATCGCTATTACTGTGAATTCGATTCATTTTTAGCTCCTGTCAGAAAGTTGCTGTAACATCTTTTCTGCACGCAATCGGAGGATTTGATGTTCACTGACCTCGCCGCAAATACGCACCACGGCCTTTAACGCTTTTATTGCATAACAAACGTTATCACACGCGAGGTAGCATTCCGCTGCGGCCCATGGCGCCTGCGGCGCATCAATCTTAATTTGTGCCGCGCGTCCATAAGCGTATATCGCTTCCCCCCAATGTTTTTGAGCCTGGCAGCATTCCCCTAACCGAAACCAGTAGTCAAATGACCAGGCATCATATATCGTCAGCAATTGAAAAAGTCGCGCTGCGCCAGCGAATTCTTTTACCTCCATAAGCTGCATGGCATAGCGATACAGAGTATTAAGCGGCTGTGTAACATCGTCATCCAACAACATACGCAGCGAGCCGCCACGCCGGAAAAACCGCATCGTGTCATGTGCCTGTTGTAGGGTCGGGTCTTTTTTCATGAATACGTTTTCTGCGCTATCATACTGGAAATCTCCCCCCACTTACTGATAAGCCCCGTCAGTTGGGTAAGGACAGCGTTAAGCTCCTGAGACATTTTTTGAATTATTATCTGCCCCTGACTCATAAGATCGGTATTCCGGTTGGCGTCATTATCCAAAGCCGCTTTGATCGCCTGTAGGCCACCTTTATCCAGCTTCCCATGATCGCCATATTTAGCCATGTATTCATCAATGGTCAGACCATCGATGAGAATACCATTATCACGCATGTATTTAATTACATCCTCAGGTACCTCCTCTTTGGTTTTAGCATCCCCTTTGGCTGCTTTAGCAATCACCTCATCCATCTCATTTGACTTTTCCTGGGTATTTCTGGCACGTTCAGCGTTCTTCTGGACTTCAATAAATTTATCGTTTGCAATAGCCTGAATAACCATAAGGAGAATAAGCAAAACACCATACCCTTCGGCAAACGGATTTTGCTGGGATAAGTCATCCTGCCCCCCGGTATCAGTGTTGCTAACGCCGAAACTATTTTTAAACACAATAGGGTTTTGACTTCCCCATAAGATGTTTCCTGAAGACATTATGCTTTACCTTTTTGTTTTTCCTGACGGTATCTCCATCGGGGCTTGAGCATTAAGTTGTTTCAGTCGTACTTCAAGTTGTTTAAACAAACTTACTATTTTCTTTAAATCCTTCTCGGCCTCCTGGTTAACCCCGGCAACGCCTTGTGGAAATAGGTTATGAAGAATACTCTCTGTCTCTCTGCTTTTTTTGGGGCTCTCTGCCCTTTCAGCAAGCTGTTGACTCACCTTAGCCCGGATTTGGTGAAATTTTTTAAGACAGTGATTTAGCTGCATGTAACTTTGCTCTAAATCACGATATTCACTAAACGCAGCCTTTTTCTTTATCATCATTCCCCTCCATATACACGATAGATAATTAACGTGCTAACTAAGAGCCTATCCCATTAGGGCTATTTTACTTGCCATTTTGGTCCTGGGCAGTGCTCGCCAAAACGCGTTAGCGTTTTGAACGCCGCTAGCGGCGGCCCGAAGGGCGAGCGTAGCGAGTCAAACCTCACGTGCTACGTGTACGCTCCGGTTTTTGCGCGCTGTCCGTGTCCAGGCTGGCTGCGCCAATAACGCCTGGTGGGATAGGCTCTAAGATATTTTTACTTTACTCTTGCTCACTCACTACAAGTGCGCTGTTATGGTAACGATAATAAATAATGTTGATGATATTTTCGGCCTGCTCGATCGCTTCAAGCAATAAGGTGTTTTGCTGATATTGCTGCGGATCCTGTAACCTACCGTTGTTCTCTTCTAACTGTTTCCGGGCAGCCCTTAATTGTAAAATTATGCCTTTGGCCTCTTCATGCGAATGAAGCAGCAAATCTTCTAACCGGGTCAGAGTTGTCATTTTCCACTCACTTAAAATCTAATGGATAGTTAATCAAAGTATCATAATGTTTAATCGTTACCACATCGGCACTCAGATGGACAATTTCTCCCCCATTGGGTAACAATGCCCCTACACGTAAACGCTCTTTATTCGTCAGTAATAAGTAATTACCATGGCGACTCTGTACAAAGCCAGCCACTGGCGCAGGCAGATACTTGCTTTCATCATGAGAAGGCGCAATATCCTGATAAATTAAAGAAAGAGCGGGGTCCTTTTTCTTTAATGCTGCTAACGTTTCTTGCAAAATGCGTTGATGAGATTCATCCAGTACACCACTGATAACAAAAGAGCGCCGCATTGGCGTAACATTGACAAGGCCCACTAAACCGTTCTCTATTATCGCAGAAATAATATCATCCCCCTGAGACTGATGAGAATGACTAATCTGCCAGTGCAATAACCCGGGAATATCTGCAAGTAATGGTTGAACCTTACGCCATTGCTGATCCATTTGTATATCATCATGAATTAACACGCTTCCCGGCCCTTCGCTGGATACTTCAGCATGCGGGTAACCCATTTTTATCAAAACATCCTGCACTTCTCGTATCAATAAGTCATCACAGATTACACCATCCCGATACATGACCCCCCATGATTCGAGAGTCGCTCTCACCTTTTGCATCTGTTCGCTTGACGAGCAATAACCGGACAACTGCAGGCTTCCATCTTCTTTCCATTGCGCCCGCACATAATGAATATTGCTTTTGTCTAATAAAAACTTAACCCGCAAAGGTAAATCATTTACCGTTTCAGGCTGACCGCCAATACTTAACAGGACACCCATTCCACCGATGAAAATCAAGAATACGCCAGCCAACCACCAGTACCCTGATCTGGAAACGGGTATTTGATAATCAGCAAGTTCACAATCCTGTTTACCAAACGCGATAGCCACTCCCGCAACCTGCAAAACCCCACTGGATGGTAGCGGCTTATTTGGATTAAATCTGCGGCCATTAACTCTAACTCTGGCTTTCCCGGCATCAACAAATAAACTATCTGCCTGTTCTCTCAGAATAATTTTTTCATTTATAGTAAGCGGAATACAAATATCGCATCCTTTCTCCCCCAGTGACAGGTTACCTTCATTCAGCCATACTTCCCGGCCTTGTAAAACGTGACCTAAAAAACGTATTTTCCAGGAGCTCTTTGGATTAACCATGAGATATGCCATTATTTACTACTGAGGCTTTAATCAAAAACAGCCTGATTACACTATGTACTTGAGTCGTATCATTGCGAAACAAATGGCCTACGACAGGAATATCGCCCAATAAAGGGATTTTGTTTTGCGAGTGGATTTGTTTACCTTGTTTAAATCCTCCCAGCAATAGACTCTGTCCGGCTAATAATGTGGCTTGCGAAGCAATTTCAGAATTTTGCACTTCGGGTAGCGGATCTGTTTCGCTTTGCGTATCACTTTGTTGTCCATCCTGAATATTAAGATTAAGCATTATTTTTTGCGTGCCATTGTCATTTAACAAGCGAGGTGTAATGCGCAACAAAGAACCCGTAGTGATGGATTCAAGTTTAGCCACTTTTTCTCCCTGCAGTTTGGTATAGAAAGTAATATTTTTATCCAGCACAGCCTGGATATTATTTAAAGTCACCACAGATGGCTGGGAAAGTACATAAGCCTGAGAGCTTTTTTCCAGGGCATTCAAACGCACCATAAAGTTTGAGGTATCGCTGATTACCGTTGAAAAACCGCTAGCAGCGCCGTCATTCAAACCTGTATTGAACGCAATTTTCTTGCCACCCAGCGACACTGCCGTTCCCCAGTCGATGCCTAACTGGTTAATATCTCCAGCATTAACATCGATAATTTTCACCGAAATCTCTATCATCTGCTGGCGTTGATCTAATTCTGTGATGAGTTTCCGATACCCGGCCATATTGGCCGCATAATCACGAACGATCACTGCATTCTGGCGTGGGTCGGCAGCAAACATGGGCAATGCCTGTGTAGCGGGTGAACCATTGGTCGTCGATGACGCCGGTACGCTGGTTTTACTCATCTCACGCAATACACTCACGCCCCCTGGAACCACGACGGACTGATCGCGATATTGGTATTGGGTATCCATCGCAGTGGCATACTTAAGCGTGTATATACTTACACTCACCGCACTGTCTTTTCGTTTGATTAACGCATTATCCAGCACTGAAGCTAATTGACTAATACGAGTCAGACAGCTGGGAACACCACTCACCTCCACAGCTCTGGTACCGGTAATTTCTTTAACCTCGCATCCCGGTGATGAAAGGATATTCTGGCTGCGTAAGTAATGAATGAACCGTCCAGTAGATAAAATATTGAAAGTGATAACCTGATGTTTTAATAACGATGCAGGATATACATATAACATGCTACCATCAAACCAGGTTAGCAAATCATATTGTGCTGCCAGGTTATTCAAAATATCGACCGGTGGTCCAGGCGGAATTTTTCCACTAAATGTAGCTGTTATCAATGGGCTAATAGTAATAGCCGTATCATAGTTCTCTGAGAGCAGATGTAAAACCTCTGCTAATGGCATTTGTCTGGCATAAAGGGTGAAGTCATTACCTTTCCATGATAACTCATCACTCTTTGCTGTATTGAGTATAAATAGTAAAATTAAGATTAAACGTTTATTTACTACCATTTTATACCCCACCCGAATAAAGTTTATGGTGATTGCGTATTACATTTTTTAAAATGCAAGTTAAAGCCAGGTGTTTTTCTATCTCAATAGCAATAAGCTCAGAGCTACTACTTGTGGTATAATAACCGTTTAACCATCCCCCATCCGCTGTGAGCTGTATAGCATAATCATGGACGTCCGGGTGTGCTGCAAGCAGTAGTGTCACATAGGCAAGACAAGGCTTAGGTAAGCTTTCCAGGTCATTTAAGAACAAAGAAATAGAAAATGCTTCTGAGAAAATTTCTCCTCTGGCAGGATGCCCATCAATAGTCATTATCCAGGATCGGCTATTACCTTCGGCCTTGATATCCTGAATTAATGGAATACCTTTTAAAACTGCCAGCATGAATCCCTCCTCAGACATAAATGGGAGTTTCTATCAAATTCGCTCACAACCACATCCGTAAAAAGCCTGATTCACATTTATTTCGACTATACTCTTCTTGTACAATATCAGGATGCTGTCTACATATACCTTGTCACAGGCGATTCTATCATTCGGATTTTCCGATAAATTCACAATTACACTTTCAGCATTGACATAAAAAATTACAATTTGAAAAATTATTTATTAAATAAACTGTTACGATGTTTTTACATCGCCACCTTATTAAAAAGTAATTGTAGTCATCGACTGGGTTATATATGAAGAAATTTATCTTCCTAATGATAACACCATCGATTAATCTTCTGATGAAACTATATGTACTGCGATAGTGATCAAGTGCCAAAGATTTTGCAACAGGCAACTGGAGGAAAGCATTATGAATTTGCTCAATCTCAAGAATACGCTGCAAACATCTTTAGTAATCAGGCTAACTTTTTTATTTTTATTAACAACAATAATTATTTGGCTGCTATCTGTGCTTACCGCAGCTTATATATCAATGGTTCAGAAACGGCAGCATATAATAGAGGATTTATCCGTTCTATCCGAGATGAATATTGTACTAAGCAATCAACGGTTTGAAGAAGCTGAACGTGACGCTAAAAATTTAATGTATCAATGCTCATTAGCGACTGAGATTCATCATAACGATATTTTCCCTGAGGTGAGCCGGCTTCTATCTGTCGGTCTTTCAAATTGCACGCCGACGCTAAACGGAGAGAAGCATCGTCTCTTTCTGCAGTCCTCTGATATCGATGAAAAAAGCTTTCGTCGCGATAGTTTTATTCTTAACCATAAAAATGAGATTTCGTTATTATCTACTGATAACCCTTCAGATTATTCAACTCTACAGCCTTTAACGCGAAAAAGCTTTCCTTTATACCCAACCCATGCCGGGTTTTACTGGAGTGAACCAGAATACATAAACGGCAAAGGATGGCACGCTTCCGTTGCGGTTGCCGATCAGCAAGGCGTATTTTTTGGGGTGACGGTTAAACTTCCCGATCTCATTACTAAGAGCCACCTACCATTAGATGATAGTATTCGAGTATGGCTGGATCAAAACAACCACTTATTGCCGTTTTCATACATCCCGCAAAAAATACGTACACAGTTAGAAAATGTAACGCTGCATGATGGATGGCAGCAAATTCCCGGATTTCTGATATTACGCACAACCTTGCATGGCCCCGGATGGAGTCTGGTTACGCTGTACCCATACGGTAATCTACATAATCGCATCTTAAAAATTATCCTTCAACAAATCCCCTTTACATTAACAGCATTGGTGTTGATGACGTCGGCTTTTTGCTGGTTACTACATCGCTCACTGGCCAAACCGTTATGGCGTTTTGTCGATGTCATTAATAAAACCGCAACTGCACCGCTGAGCACACGTTTACCAGCACAACGACTGGATGAATTAGATAGTATTGCCGGTGCTTTTAACCAACTGCTTGATACTCTACAAGTCCAATACGACAATCTGGAAAACAAAGTCGCAGAGCGCACCCAGGCGCTAAATGAAGCAAAAAAACGCGCTGAGCAAGCTAACAAACGTAAAAGCATTCATCTTACGGTAATAAGTCATGAGTTACGTACTCCGATGAATGGCGTACTCGGTGCGATTGAATTATTACAAACCACCCCTTTAAACATAGAGCAGCAAGGATTAGCTGATACCGCCAGGAATTGTACACTGTCTTTGTTAGCTATTATTAATAATCTGCTGGATTTTTCACGCATCGAGTCTGGTCATTTCACATTACATATGGAAGAAACAGCGTTACTGCCGTTACTGGACCAGGCAATGCAAACCATCCAGGGGCCGGCGCAAAGCAAAAAACTGTCATTACGTACTTTTGTCGGTCAACATGTCCCTCTCTATTTTCATACCGACAGTATCCGTTTACGGCAAATTTTGGTTAATTTACTCGGGAACGCGGTAAAATTTACCGAAACCGGAGGGATACGTCTGACGGTCAAGCGTCATGAGGAACAATTAATATTTCTGGTTAGCGATAGCGGTAAAGGGATTGAAATACAGCAGCAGTCTCAAATCTTTACTGCTTTTTATCAAGCAGACACAAATTCGCAAGGTACAGGAATTGGACTGACTATTGCGTCAAGCCTGGCTAAAATGATGGGCGGTAATCTGACACTAAAAAGTGTCCCCGGGGTTGGAACCTGTGTCTCGCTAGTATTACCCTTACAAGAATACCAGCCGCCTCAACCAATTAAAGGGACACTGTCAGCGCCGTTCTGCCTGCATCGGCAACTGGCTTGCTGGGGAATACGCGGCGAGCCACCCCACCAGCAAAATGCGCTTCTCAACGCAGAGCTTTTGTATTTCCCCGGAAAACTCTACGACCTGGCGCAACAGTTAATATTGTGTACACCAAATATGCCAGTAATAAATAATTTGTTACCACCCTGGCAGTTGCAGATTCTTTTGGTTGATGATGCCGATATTAATCGGGACATCATCGGCAAAATGCTTATCAGCCTGGGCCAACACGTCACTATTGCCGCCAGTAGTAACGAGGCTCTGACTTTATCACACCAGCAACGATTCGATTTAGTACTGATTGACATTAGAATGCCAGAAATAGATGGTATTGAATGTGTACAATTATGGCACGATGAGCCGAATAATTTAGATCCTGACTGCATGTTTGTGGCGCTATCCGCTAGCGTAGCGACAGAAGATATTCATCGTTGTAAAAAAAATGGGATTCATCATTACATTACCAAACCAGTGACGTTGGCTACCTTAGCTCGCTATATCAGTATTGCCGCAGAATACCAACTTTTACGAAATATAGAGCTACAGGAGCAGGATCCAAGTCGCTGCTCAGCGCTACTGGCGACAGATGATATGGTCATTAATAGCAAGATTTTCCAATCACTGGACCTCTTGCTGGCTGATATTGAAAATGCCGTATCGGCTGGACAAAAAATCGATCAGTTAATTCACACATTAAAAGGCTGTTTAGGTCAAATAGGGCAGACTGAATTGGTAAGCTATGTCATAGACATTGAGAATCGCGTAAAAATGGGGAAAATCATCGCGCTGGAGGAACTAACCGACTTACGCCAGAAAATACGTATGATCTTCAAAAACTACACCATTACTTAATATTATCTTAATTTTCGCGAGGGCAGCAAAATGAAAGAATATAAGATCTTATTAGTAGACGATCATGAAATCATCATTAACGGCATTATGAATGCCTTATTACCCTGGCCTCATTTTAAAATTGTAGAGCATGTTAAAAATGGTCTTGAGGTTTATAATGCCTGTTGCGCATACGAGCCTGACATACTTATCCTTGATCTTAGCTTACCTGGCATCAATGGCCTGGATATCATTCCTCAATTACATCAGCGTTGGCCAGCAATGAATATTCTGGTTTACACAGCATACCAACAAGAGTATATGACCATTAAAACTTTAGCCGCAGGTGCTAATGGCTATGTTTTAAAAAGCAGTAGTCAGCAAGTTCTGTTAGCGGCATTGCAAACAGTCGCAGTAAACAAGCGTTACATTGACCCGACGTTGAATCGGGAAGCTATCCTGGCTGAATTAAAGGCTGACACGACCAATCATCAACTGCTTACTTTGCGCGAGCGTCAGGTTCTTAAACTTATTGACGAGGGGTATACCAATCATGGGATCAGCGAAAAGCTACATATCAGTATAAAAACCGTCGAAACACATCGGATGAATATGATGAGAAAGCTACAGGTTCATAAAGTGACAGAGTTACTTAACTGCGCCCGAAGAATGAGGTTAATAGAGTATTAACCAGGGGCATCCGATGGTATTAAGCATTGGTCATATTTTGATGAGCCTTACGCCACGCAGTATTGCTCATCATCGACAAAATCCATACGGATGCCCTGGTATGCCGCACCATTTATCACTACCTTAGTCTTCATTTAATCATGATATAGTAGAATCCCCTTATTTAACGGGCTTTACCATGTCGTATTCTATCGGCGAATTTGCCAGACTATGCGGTATCAATGCCGCCACGCTAAGGGCATGGCAGCGACGCTATGGTTTATTGAAACCGCAGCGTACTGATGGCGGGCATCGCTTATACAGCGATGACGATATTCGACAAGCGCTTAGCATCCTCGACTGGGTGAGAAAAGGCGTACCGATAAGTCAGGTCAAACCCTTACTGTCGCGTCCGGTCATTCGCCTGGGCGATAACTGGATAACGATTCAGGAGACGATGCTTCAACATCTCCACGAAGGGCGAATTGACGCGCTGCGGCAGTTGATTTATGACTGTGGCCGGGAATATCCCCGCGCAGAACTGGTGACCCATTTATTGCGTCCGTTGCGCAGCAAAGTGTCCGCGCATCTTCCCGCCGTGATGACGCTGCGCGAAATACTGGATGGCATCATTATTGCCTACACCTCTTTTTGCCTTGAAGGCGACAGAAAAGCGCCTGGCAACAATGCCTTTATTAGCGGATGGCATCTCTCGGATCACTGTGAAATCTGGCTGGAAGCGTTGACTCGTACCGGACAAGAGCTGCGGCTCAATGTGCTTCCCTCTCCACCAGCCATGCTGGCGCCCGAGCTGTTCGCCCAGAGAAAATGGTTCCTGGTGACCACCGGAAAGCTCACTGCCGGGCAGAAAAAACAGCTTGCCCAGTGGCGCAACGTGGTCGCTTCGCTGGAGGTTATCACACTATAAGCGCTGAAATAGATTTCTTCCCCTCATTCTATCTTATTGATATTTAACTACGTCAAAAAAATCTCCGCGAAAACTTAGACAAAAAAACAAAGTTGTGTAAGTTTTAAATCAGCGTGAGATAACATTTTGCGCCATTGGCGTCAGTCGTCGTACTTTCAATAAGGGGGAATCATGAATAACAAACCCGTAGTCGGCATTAGCGGATGTCTGACTGGCGCCGCGGTACGCTTTGATGGCGGACATAAGCGTATGGATTTTGTCATGAACTCTCTGGCGCCGTGGGTGGACTACAAACCGATCTGCCCGGAGGTGGCGATCGGCCTGCCCGTTCCTCGCCCTGCGCTGCGTCTTATCCAGACGACCTGTGGCGACATTCGGATGCGCTATAGCCATGCCCCGCACGATGACGTCACCGAGCGAATGAATGCCTTTGCCGATCGGTTTCTGCCAACAATAGGCGAACTGGCGGGGTTTATTGTGTGTGCAAAATCGCCCAGTTGCGGAATGGAGCGCGTTCGCCTGTATGATGAAAAGGGTAACAGGGGCCGCAAAGCTGGCACGGGGCTGTTTACCGCCGCGATGATGGACAAATATCCCTGGCTGCCGATAGAGGAAGATGGTCGCCTGCACGATCCGGTACTACGCGAGAATTTCATCGCACGTATCTTCGCGCTACATGAATTAAATGCGCTACGCGCGCAGGGCTTGAGTCGTCACAGTTTGCTCGCGTTTCATAGCCGATACAAACTTCAGCTTCTCGCCCACCACCAGGCCGGCTACCGCGAAATTGGCCCTTTCGTCGCGCGTCTGCATGAGTGGGACGATCTGGATGCCTTCTTTGTCCGATACAGAGAAAAACTGATGGCTATCCTGCGACACCCCGCTTCACGTAAAAATCACACCAATGTGCTGATGCATATCCAGGGCTATTTTCACCGCGCGTTGAACAGCAGGCAACGCGCGGAATTACGCGAGGTGATTCTCGGCTACCGGGCGGGCCGACTACCTATCCTGGCACCGTTAACGCTGCTGAAGCACTATCTGGCGGAACATCCCGATGACTATCTACGCAGCCAGAATTATTTTGAGCCGTACCCTGATACATTAGGGCTGCGCTTAGCCATCACCTGATAACCCTGCGCATCGCTAACGGCGGGCAACCCGCCCGCCATGGTGACAATCGCGACAATTCAAAGGCGATGTCGTTATTGCCACCCTGATAGCGGCTATGACCGCGCCAGAGCGTTAATCACGGTTTCCATAGCCTGTTTTTCTAACGCGCTACGTTGGATGCGTTGATTCGCCAGCGCGGTTCTTAACACGCCCGCAATAACAATATATTTAGGCTCCTGCCCCAGATCGCGCATTTCCAGCACGACCTTGCCCACCACCCGGCACATCTCGCGGTACAGTTCGTCATCTTTTGTCGGTTTTGTCATACGTTTTACTCGTCGCCAGCTCAAACCAACAGAATATAACAGTCTTCTCAATTAAACAAAATTTGATGCAAATCAAAGAAATAACGCAGTTTATTATTCATGGCTCATACGTTGTTCGTATTCTGGTCTCTGGCGAGGCCATTTTTTCGAAACGCCTAATCAGTTCCGCCAGGCTACCGGCCTGCATTTTTTCCATGACTCTGGCGCGGTGCACCTCTACGGTGCGCACCGCGATATTCATCGCTTCCGCAATTTCACGGTTCATAAATCCTTTTGCCACCAGGCTGGCCAGCTCACGCTCTTTCGGCGTCAACTGCTGGTAACACAGTATAATCTCACGGCGCGCCACCGCTGCCGATGAAACCGTCAGCGCACGCTCCAGCGCCGCCTGTAGCGGTTTTACCGATACCGGTTTTTGCAGAAAATCGACGGCGCCGCGTTTCATCTGCTCCACGGCCATCGGTACATCGCCATGCCCGGTAAGAAAAACAACCGCCAGGGTACTTCCGCACTGGCGCAACGCATCATGAACGCCCTGCCCATCCAGTACCGGCATTCGCATATCCAGTAATACGACTCCGGCCTGATACAGACTGGCCTGCGCCAAAAAATCCGCCCCCTGCGTCCAGCATTTTACGTCATATCCCAGACTTTCCAGTAAAAACGCGCACGCGTTAGTGACCGCCGTATCATCATCCAGTAGATGAATTGTCGCCATCCCTGCCCCCATGTTCATGTAAGAAATGTATCGTGACCACCGTTCCCGACAGACCGTCCGGCGCGGTCTGGTTCCTGATGCTGATATCGCCCCGCCCATACCGCACCAGCCGCTGGCAAATCGCCAGCCCTAAGCCCATCCCCTCTTTACGGGTGGTCATAAACGGCTGAAACGCCTGACGTAATAGTGCCTCATCGATTCCCCCGGCGTTATCCTGTAAAACAATACTGATGCCGTTTTCAGTGCGTTCAGCAACGACCCATAAATGGGTGGCGCCCGCCTGAGCCGCATTAAGAATGATATTCGCCAGCACCTGTTCCAGCAGCATTGACGGCAGCGTTACGCGCAGCGCAGCGCTAACCTCGGTATGCAGAGTCACTGTCGGAAACTGTTGCGCCATACGCAACAATTGCCAGACATGATCAATCGCCTCGCGAATGGCTATGGCCTTCCACGCTTCGGTTAGCACCGGGTTGCCCTGCGCCTGGCTAACCCAGTGACGCAGGTTACGCAGAGTATCCGCACCGCGTTGCGCCTGCTGGTCAATCTGCTCCAGCGCCGGCAGCAAGGGATGCTGTTCATCTGCAGCGCGCAGTCGAATCAGGCACCCCTGGGCATAATGTCGAATCGCGGAAAGCGGCTGATTAAGCTCATGGGCAAACCCGGAGGTCATTTCACCCAACACGCTCATTTGCCGGGCGGTTTCCAGCGCCCGCTCATGCTGATGAAGAACTACGCTATTACGTTCCAGTTGCTTTCCACGTCGACGCACCAGCAGCATGACCCAAATATAATTGAGCGTGAGCAACAGGAACGCCAGAATCACGCCGCCGACCATTAGCTGGTGCTGGATTAACCAACTTTTGACATCCAGCCACAGTCGACGCTGCTGAGGGTGCTGACGAACATCACGCAGCAACGCTTCTACCTGACTGGTCGACGCTGGCGCGCCCCAGTGAAATGACGCGGCGGCGGGCGCGTTGAATAGCGCTCGCGTTACGCGATCCGCCAGCGCATCGCTTACCGCAGGTAGCGCCGCGAACGACCAGTCAGGATATAACGGCGTACTGGTTAAGCAAGGCAGGGGCGTCGGTCGGGCAAGCAGCGCGATAAAGTCCTTTTTATTAATCAATCCTTCCTGATCCATATTTTCTAACAGGCACACTGGCACAATTGCCGCCTGCACCGCTTTTTCGCGCAGCATATAGATTAAGGCATCGCCAGGAAATCCGGTAAAACGAAGATGAAAATCGCGCTCCGGGCGTAAGCCCGCGTCGCTGAGCGCTTTATAGCCTAATAAATAGCCGCCAAACGCCTGAGCATCAATCGCGCCGACTGTCTTACCGATGAGATCATGCGCCGTGGTGATGCCGCTATCGCGCCGGGTCAAAATCACGCTGCCAATAACATTACTCACCGCTTTCCCATCGCGCGTGGAGCGCAGGGAAGCTAACCAGCGGAGCGGCGCATGGCTGTTCAGTTGGACAAATTGCGCCGGGTTGGTTATCACAAACTGCACGGTTCCCTGGTTAACGGCCTCCTGCATTTGATGCAGATCCAGCGGCTGGATGTGAAAGGTTTCGCCTGGAAGCTGTTGGCTTAATGTCTTTGCCAACGGTTGCCAGTGGCTACGCGTAGACGCCTCGCCGCGCATGGCCAAAATACCGATATTCCACGTCCCTGCCCACGCGCCATGACAAAGTAGCCCTACTGCCGCCAACACCGCCAGGCGCCTTACGGTTTTACCTCTCACCCCAATATCCCTGTCAATTATGTTGTTTTAGATCAACAACAAGCCGGGTATGTGGTTAACCACAATAGAGCGCACCCCGCCTCGATTTTTACACTGTAAATCATCGACATTTTTTATTCATTACACATGAACCAACATCGTGACAAATGTTTCATTGTTGGCAATGTGGACGGGAGTCAATATGGACAGCAGTAAACGGCAATTTCTCCAGCAGCTCGGCGTCCTGACCGCTGGCGCCTCGCTGGTTCCGCTGGCTGAAGCGAAATTTCCTTTTTCGCCGGAGCGGCATGAAGGCTCTCCCCGACACCGTTACGCCATGCTTATCGACCTGCGGCGTTGTATCGGCTGTCAGTCCTGTACCGTAAGTTGCACTATTGAAAACCAAACGCCGCAGGGCGCGTTTCGTACGACGGTGAACCAATACCAGGTCCAGCGTGAAGGTAGTCAGGAAGTCACGAATGTGCTATTGCCGCGTCTGTGCAACCATTGCGATAACCCCCCCTGTGTGCCGGTCTGCCCGGTACAAGCCACCTTTCAGCGGGAAGATGGCATTGTGGTGGTGGATAACAAACGCTGCGTCGGCTGCGCCTATTGTGTCCAGGCGTGTCCTTACGACGCCCGATTTATCAATCATGAAACGCAAACTGCCGATAAATGCACGTTTTGCGTCCATCGTCTGGAAGCCGGGCTGTTACCCGCTTGCGTAGAGTCCTGCGTCGGCGGCGCGCGTATTATTGGCGATATCAAAGATCCCCATAGCCGCATCTCCACCCTGCTTCATCAACATCGCGACGCTATCAAGGTATTAAAGCCGGAAAACGGCACGTCGCCCCATGTTTTCTACCTGGGTCTGGACGACGCCTTTGTCACCCCATTAATGGGCCGTGCGCAGCCCGCGCTTTGGCAGGAGGTCTGAATGACGCATTCACTCATCATTGAAGAAGTGCTGGCTCACCCGCAGGACATTAGCTGGCTGCCGTGGGCGGTACAATATTTCTTTTTTATTGGCATTGCCGCCTGCGCCGCACTGTTTGCCTGTTATCTTCACTGGCGGAAAAAAGACGCCGCAACAGAAGAAAATCGGGCATTACTGATTGCCATTACCTGTGCGATTACCGCACCGCTGGCGTTGACGGCGGATCTGCACCAGACCGCCCGCGTCTGGCATTTCTATGCCTGGCCGACGCCCTGGTCGTGGATGCCCTGGGGAGCGTTGTTCCTGCCGCTGTTTACCGGATTTCTCGCTCTGTGGTTCCTGGCGCAGCAAATAAAACGATTACTCAATAAAAGTTACAACGTCACTAAATGGTTGGCGTTAGCCAGCGCGCTTTGCGCGGTGGGCCTGTTGATTTATACCGGCCGCGAAGTCTCCATTGTGCTGGCGCGCCCAATCTGGTTTAGCTACGCCTTCCCCGTGGCGATGTTTCTTAGCGCCTTACAGGCGTTCTTCGCGCTGATGATTGTCGCCGCCCGACGCGACTCGGTAAGGCTGCCAAAAATATTGTGGGGACAACTCTGGACGCTGGCGGCGCTGGGACTGGTGGTGGCTATGTGGGTTAGCGGCGATACGCTTTCCGGCACGGCAATCCGTCAGTGGATTACCGTCGCCCTGTCAGCCAAATATTACGCTGTCGGCTGGGTGGCGCTGTGGGTATTCACACTGCTGTTCTGTAGCCTGGCGCTACGCCATCCGTTATCGCAGCTAAGACGCGTCCTGCTGGTTCTGAGCGCGCTGGCGCTATGTTGGCTGATGCGCTGGACATTGTTGATTCAGGTACAAACCGTCCCCAAGTTCAACGCGCAATTTAACCCTTACTCGTTACCAGGCGGAACGGATGGCTGGCTGGCTATTCTCGGCACCTTCGGCCTGTGGATAGCGCTACTGATTATTATTCGTGAAACGCTGAACGGACTCACCAGGAGATTACAACATGGCTAATTTAACCCGTCGTCAGTGGCTAAAAGTCGGTCTCGCCGTCGGTGGGATGGTCACTTTTGGTCTGAGCTACCGTGATGTGGCGAAACGCGCAATTGATGGCCTGTTAAACGGGACGTCCGGCAAGGTAACGCGCGACCGCATCTTTGGCAACGCGTTAATTCCGGAGGCGCAGGCGCAAACACACTGGCAGCAAAATCCACAACAAACCATCGCCATGACGCAATGCTTCGGCTGTTGGACACAGTGCGGTATCCGCGCCCGGGTTAATGCCGATGGCAAAGTGATACGCATCGCCGGCAATCCCTATCACCCCTTGTCGCAGGAACACCCGATTGACTCGTCCGTCCCTTTTAGCGAAGCCATGGAGCAACTGGCGGGAGAAAGCGGTCTTGACGCCCGCTCAACCGCCTGCGCGCGCGGCGCCACGCTGCTGGAAAGCCTGTACAGTCCGCTACGACTGCTTGAACCGATGAAACGCGTGGGTAAACGCGGCGAAGGGAAATGGCAGCGCATCAGCTTTGAGCAACTTATTGAAGAAGTCGTGGAAGGCGGCGATCTGTTTGGCGAAGGTCATGTGGACGGACTGCGCGCTATTCATGCGCCGGATACGCCAATTGACGCAAAGCACCCCAGTTTCGGGCCCAAAACCAATCAGTTACTGGTCACGAATACCAGCGACGAAGGCCGCGATGCGTTTCTGCGTCGTTTTGCGCTAAATAGCTTCGGCAGCAAGAATTTCGGCGCGCATGGCGCCTACTGTGGACTGGCTTACCGGGCCGGCTCCGGGGCATTGATGGGCGATCTGGATAAAAACCCGCATGTCAAACCCGACTGGGAAAACGTGGAGTTTGCGCTCTTTATGGGCACCTCCCCGGCACAGTCCGGCAATCCGTTTAAACGCCAGGCACGTCAGTTGGCGAGCGCCCGACTGCGTGAGAATTTTCAATACGTCGTGGTCGCCCCCGCCCTCCCCTTATCAACGGTGCTCGCCGATCCTCGCGGTCGCTGGCAACCGGTCATGCCCGGCAGCGATTCGGCGCTGGCAATGGGGATGATCCGCTGGATCATGGATAATCAACGTTATAATGCTGATTATCTGGCGATTCCCGGCGTACAGGCGATGCAGCAGGCCGGCGAGCAAAGTTGGACCAACGCCACGCACCTGGTCATTGCGGATGAACTGCCGACGCTTGCCGGACAACACCTGACGCTGCGCCATCTTACGCCCGATGGCGAAGAGACCCCCGTCGTGCTGAATACCGACGGCGAGTTGGTCGATGCGTCCACTTGCCGACAGGCACGGCTTTTCGTGACGCAGTACGTTACGCTCGCCGACGGCCAACGGGTCACGGTGAAGAGCGGGTTGCAACGCCTGAAAGAGGCGGCAGAAAAGCTCTCGTTGGCGCAATACAGCGAACAGTGCGGCGTACCGGAAGCGCAAATTATCGCGCTGGCGGAAACCTTTACCAGTCACGGACGTAAAGCCGCGGTCATCAGTCACGGCGGCATGATGGCCGGCAATGGGTTTTATAACGCCTGGTCGGTCATGATGCTTAACGCGCTGATCGGCAACCTCAGCTTGTCCGGCGGCGTCTTTGTCGGCGGCGGCAAATTCAACGGCGTTAGCGACGGCCCCCGCTACAACATGAACAGTTTTGCCGGAAAAGTGAAACCGTCCGGGTTAAGTATTGCCCGTAGCAAAACCGCTTATGAAGCATCGGAAGAATACCGCGACAAAATTGCCGGCGGGCAATCCCCTTATCCAGCCAAAGCGCCGTGGTATCCCTTTGTGGCAGGCCAGCTTACCGAACTGTTGACCTCCGCGCTCGAAGGCTATCCTTATCCGCTTAAAGCCTGGATTTCCAATATGAGCAACCCGTTTTACGGTGTTCCCGGTCTACGCGCCGTGGCGGAAGAAAAGCTAAAAGACCCTCGCCGACTGCCGCTCTTTATCGCGATTGACGCCTTTATGAATGAAACGACGGCGCTGGCGGATTACATTGTGCCGGATACGCACAATTTTGAGAGCTGGGGCTTTACGGCGCCCTGGGGCGGCGTAGCCAGTAAAGCCACTACCGCCCGCTGGCCGGTTGTCGCCCCCGCCACTCGCCGAACGGTGGACGGGCAACCTGTCTCAATGGAAGCATTTTGTATTGCGGTAGCAAAACGGCTCCGTCTGCCCGGCTTCGGCGACCGGGCGATAACCGATCCGCAGGGCAATACTTTTCCACTGAACCGGGCGGAAGATTTCTATCTGCGCGTAGCCGCTAATATCGCCTTTATGGGCAAGACGCCGGTCGCGCTGGCAAATCAGGAAGATATTTCGCTTACCGGCGTCAGCCGCATTCTGCCAGCAATTCAGCACACGCTTAAAGCTGATGAGGTCGGTCGCGTGGCGTTTATCTACTCGCGTGGCGGCCGGTTTGCGCCCGAGGATAGCGGCTATACGGAGCAACGGTTAGGTAACGCGTGGAAAAAACCCTTACAGATCTGGAATGCAGATGTCGCCGCCCACCGTCACGCCATCACCGGGGAGCGCTTCAGCGGTTGCCCGGTCTGGTATCCGGCGCGTTTGTCAGATGGTCGTGCGATTGACGACCAGTTTCCCATTGGGCAATGGCCGCTGAAACTGATTTCATTTAAATCAAATACCATGTCCAGCTCAACAGCCGTCATCCCGCGCTTACACCATGTGAAGCCAGCAAACCTGGTGGCGCTGAATCCGCAAGACGGCGAGCGTTATGGACTGCAACATGGCGATCGGGTACGGATCATTACGCCGGGCGGTCAGGTCGTGGCGCAAATCAGTTTGTTAAATGGCGTGATGCCAGGCGTCATCGCCATCGAACACGGATATGGCCACCGCGAGATGGGCGCAACGCAGCACTCTCTGGATGGCGTGCCTATGCCGTATGATCCACAAATCAGGGCAGGCATAAATCTTAACGATCTGGGCTTTGCCGATCCGACAAGAACCATTACCAACACCTGGCTCGACTGGGTTTCTGGCGCGGCGGTACGTCAGGGGCTGCCGGCAAAAATCGAGCGTATATAACCCCAGGGCCGGAGAGCGATATCGTCTTATTTCGTCGAGGGTAGCGACTGATAAGCGAACGCTGTCCGGCTGCATATACTCACTGAATCGTGCAAGCCCAACTATTTTACGTTCACCCTGTCATATTACATAGAAAATATATGACAACACTCACAAAACTATTTTCCCCTTCTGTAAGCAATTAATATTTAACACATTGGCTGCGCTTCTGATTATTGACATTCATTTGGGGTTACTTCCGGTTGACCGCATAATCTGTGATTGAATTCACCGCATGACAACATTGCCATAAATACAATTCAACTCACTACCCGGAGGCAATATGTTTAAAGAAGAAAGACGTCATGCCATCATCAATTTACTGATAAAGGATAATAGTGTTAGCGTCAGTAAACTTTCAGACCTTTATAAGGTTAGCCAGGAGACTATTCGTTCCGATCTACGCTATTTCCAGAAATCAGGTATGCTTCAGCGTTGCTATGGCGGAGGAATTTTAAACCGTGACGCGCTGAGTAAGCTTATCACTGAAAATAAGATTGATATTTCCAGCACTATCGCCACGCCAATCCATCAGGATGCAAAACTGCGCCGGGAAAACACAAAAAAAGCAGGCAAGGTGTGTGTTTTAGGCTCATTCAATATTGATGTTTCAGCAACCGTGCCGTGGTTTCCACAAAGCGGAGAATCCATTCTGGCCAGTCAATTTGGATTCTATCCTGGCGGTAAAGGAGCCAACCAGGCTTTAGCGGCAAACAACGCTGGCGCTGCGGCACATTTTATTTTTAAAGTGGGCAAAGATCAGTTCAGCGCATTTGCTATGAATCATATTATTCAATCAGGCATCACCTCATACAGCGCGTATCAAACAGATAAAGCACCCACCGGTAGCGCATTGATCTATGTCTCCGCCGTAGATGGCGATAATATTATCGCCATCTACCCTGGCGCCAATATGATGCTCACCACACAAGAGATTAACGAGCAACACCGTTATATCGCCGAGTCTGACGTTATGTTAATGCAGCTCGAAACGAACATTGAAGCGTTGACTGAATTTATTCGCCTGGGCAAACAAGAAAATAAAATGATCATGCTGAATCCTGCCCCCTATACGAAACAGGTGACGCATTTATTATCTGATATTGACATCATCACGCCGAATGAAACTGAAGCCTCTTTTTTATCCGGCGTAACCATTACTGATATTAATGATGCGAAAAAAGCCGGAAATATTATTCTGCAATCCGGGGTGAAAAAAGTCATTATTACCCTTGGCGCCCGTGGTTCTCTGCTCTGTGAGCACGCCCGCACGTTGTATATTCCTGCGTGGAGCGCCGTGGTAAAAGATGCCGCCGGGGCCGGTGACGCTTTTAATGGCGCCTTAGCCGCCGCGCTGGCGCGACAAGCAGATATGGTCGCAGCCATTCAATATGCCTCCGCTTTCGCTTCTCTGGCGGTGGAACAAGTCGGTGCGTCGAGTATGCCTCAGCACTTGCAGGTTTTACATCGAATGCGTACCCAATCTAATAAAGTCATTCACATTAATTAACAGGTGACATAATGAAAATTTTATTTATTGGCGAATCCTGGCACATTCATATGATTCACTCTAAAGGTTTTGATAGCTTTACATCGAGCAAATATGAAGAAGGTGCAGACTATTTATTATCCTGCTTACGCCAGGGTAATATCGATGTGGACTACATGCCTGCCCATATTGTGCAAACTCGTTTTCCACAAACCGCCGAAGCATTAGCCTGCTATGATGCGATCGTCATCAGTGATATCGGTAGCAATACGTTCCTGCTACAAAACAGAACGTTTTATAATATGGACATTATTCCTGATGCATTACAACTTATCGCCGATTATGTTGCTGAGGGCGGCGGTCTGTTAATGATCGGCGGGTATTTATCCTTTACGGGAATAGAAGCAAAAGCCAATTATAAAAATACGGTTCTGGCGGAAGTATTGCCGGTTGATATGCTGGATGTAGATGACCGCGTAGAACTACCGCAAGGATGTAAAGCAGTAAATACTGCGGTAGAGCATATTATTACCCAGCCATTTAGCGAATGGCCGCCGCTGTTGGGCTATAACAAGCTTATCGCCAAAGAAAATAGTCAGGTCCTTGCTGAAATTAATGGCGATCCACTGTTAGTTATGGGTACTTACCATAAAGGGAAAGTATGTTGCTTTGCCAGTGATTGTTCACCGCACTGGGGAAGCCCGCAGTTTCTGCAATGGGAACAGTACGCCACCTTCTGGTGTAATGTTTTACACACAATAAAAAAATAATATTACCCAGGCGAATATAAATTTCGCCTGCCCTGCCACACACTGAGTCATTAAGAATATGAATGATACTTATCTCTATGGCGAAATGTTTTCTGAAAACATATTGACAAGCTATCGGATTTATGGAGACAGAAAATCATTACTCACGCCGCTCATTATCCTTCATGGCGGCCCTTCTGGCGGCTTTGATTATTTATTAAATTATCGCCGTCTGGCTGATGACGGGCGCATGGTAATATTTTACGATCAATATGGCTGCGGTCGTTCAACGCATTTTCCTCATGCTGACGCGTCTTTCTGGACTATTGCGCGTTATCTCCGTCAATTAACCCAATTAATTCATCACCTGGGTATTGGACACGGGTATTCGATACTGGGACATTCCTGGGGCGGAATGCTTGCCGCAGAGCACGCCTGCTTACAGCCTGCCGGGCTTCGCGGGACGATACTGGCCAGTTCGCCGGCCAGTATCGCCCTGTGGCAACAGGAAGCCATACGGCTCTTTAACGCTCTGACGCCAATGTCCGATGACGATATCAAAAACGTCATTATGCCCGCCGTCATTTATCAAAACCCACCGGAACAGCTGGTCGCTTATTATGCCAGGCACGTTTATACCCTCGCGGAAGAAGCCGTTCATGTTCAGCGATCTAATGCGCAGTTCGCCGCCGACCCTACGGGTTATCACATTTTATGGGGAACCAATGAACTGGCGGCAAATGGCAAACTTGCCGACTGGGATATTACGCCCCATTTGTGCCAGATACGCTGTCCTGTTCTGGTACTGCGCGGCGAAAACGATCAGGCAACCGAGCGCGTCGTCTCTCCGCTGCTCTCTCACATTTCAGACTGCCGCGCGGTCACTATTCCCGGCAGCAGCCATAACCCGCATGAAGAAAATATCGCGCCCTGCCTCGCAGCGGTAAGCGCGTTTTTACGCGATCTGGCATAAAAAGCCATTAAGGTATTTATCATGAAAAAAGTCAAAAAATTGTCTCTTACCGATTTAGTGCTTTATGGTCTGGTGTTTATGGTGCCTATCGCGCCAGTCTCTCTTTATGGCGTCGTTTATAATCTTTCGCACGGTATGGTTGCGCTGGTTTATATTATTGGCGCGATCGCGATGTTTTTTACCGCGTACAGCTACTCTACCTTATCGCAGCATATCTCCTCGTCGGGTTCGGCCTATGCGTATGCTGGCGTATGCATTAATCCCGCCGTAGGGTTTCTGACCGGATGGATATTACTGCTGGATTATCTTTTGTTCCCTACGCTCGTGGCAGTGCTGGGCGGCGTCGCGGTCCACGCTATTTTACCGCAAATCCCGGTCTGGGTCTGGCCGTTGATTTATGTGGCTATTGGCACCGGAGTCAACTATCTCGGGATACAGCAAACGGCGAAATTCGATAAGTTACTGGTCTTTATTCAACTCGGTATTCTGGCGATTTTCGTGCTACTCATTGTCCGTCTGATGCTGCTGGACAGTAGTCAGATAACGCTTTCCTTCCGGCCTTTTTTCGATTCACAGTGGTTCACCCCAGGGCTCATCGCGACGGCGATTTCGGTGGCTGCGCTGAACTTTCTCGGCTTTGACGCTATCAGTACATTAAGTGAAGAAAGCGAAGGCGGGGGACGCGCCGTCAGTAAAGCAACGCTGTTGGCGTTAGTTTTGGCGACGGTACTGTTTATTATCGTTGTGGCGTTTGCGGCGTTCGCCACCGGTAATGTCGACCGCTTCGCGGAAGGCAATGCGACGAATGAAGCATTTTTCACCATTGCCGGCAACGTTGGCGGTATCTGGCTCAAAGTGGCATTTTCCATCATTGTGGCGTTTGTGTGCGCCGTCGGCAACATTATTACCGCGCAAACGGCGGTGTCCAGAGTGCTATTTTCAATGGGGCGCGACCGAATGTTGCCCGCCTTCCTCGCTCACGTCCATACCACGCGTAAAACGCCGGATTATGCCATTCTGTTTACCGGCGGCGTCACCCTGCTGCTCAGCTACCTGTTTTCCGGCAAGATTGAATCTATCTCCACGCTGGTGAACTTTGGCGCGCTTTTCGCTTTTTTTGTCGTGAACCTGTGTGTGTTTATCCTGTTCAATTTCCGGATGAAAGCCCAGCGGCGCATTTTCGCCCATGTCATTTCGCCGATCATGGGGATGATCGTCATCGGCTACGTCTGTTTAAACATGAACATTCACGCTCTGATACTCGGAATTAGCTGGGCGGCGATCGGGATAGCGATTCTGTGCTATCGAAAAGCACACAACCAAAACATCGCCATCGACCTGGAAGGCAAAAAGTTGCTCGATTGACATTATGCGCAACAACACCCACTGTTGCGCAACGCCGCCCCTGTTCGGGCGGCGTTATCGCCAGCGACATCGTAAACAGCGTAATAACAAACCGTTGTGGATCTGCACAGATGTCTTTTGAAACAGGGTTTTCATTTTCCTTTTTTGTAAATTTCAGCGTATAATGCGCGCCAATTGTCTCTTGAATGGTTTCAGCGCATTGGACTGTAAAACTCAACGACTAAAATTATCCCCTTCCCGTTGGGCTGAAACGCGAGCACACATTCCTCTGCACGCTCTTTCGATGTCACCTATCCTTAGAGCGAGGCATCATCACTTTAGCAACACAGGCTTAGCTTCCGGGCCGTGCGCGCCCGAAGCCAGATTTCCATATCCTCCTCAACTTAAAGACTAAGACTGTCATGAAAAAGACGAAAATTGTTTGTACTATCGGTCCGAAAACCGAATCCGAAGAGATGTTAAGCAAAATGCTGGACGCGGGCATGAACGTGATGCGTCTGAACTTCTCTCATGGCGATTATGCAGAACACGGTCAGCGTATCCAGAACTTGCGCAACGTGATGAGCAAAACTGGTAAAAAAGCCGCTATTCTGCTTGATACTAAAGGACCAGAAATCCGCACCATTAAACTGGAAGGCGGTAACGACGTTTCGCTGAAAGCGGGCCAAACCTTCACTTTTACCACCGACAAATCCGTGGTCGGTAATAATGAAATCGTTGCCGTCACCTATGAAGGCTTCACCAGCGACCTGAGCGTTGGCAACACCGTCCTGGTTGACGATGGTCTGATCGGTATGGAAGTGACCGCCATCGAAGGCAATAAAGTCATTTGTAAGGTGCTGAACAACGGCGATCTGGGCGAGAACAAAGGCGTTAACCTGCCGGGCGTTTCTATTGCTCTGCCGGCGCTGGCTGAAAAAGACAAACAGGATCTGATCTTCGGTTGCGAACAGGGCGTTGACTTTGTTGCGGCATCCTTTATCCGTAAACGTTCTGACGTTGTCGAAATTCGCGAGCATCTGAAAGCCCACGGCGGCGAAAACATCCAGATTATCTCTAAGATCGAAAACCAGGAAGGCCTGAACAACTTCGATGAAATTCTCGAAGCTTCCGACGGCATCATGGTTGCGCGTGGCGACCTGGGCGTAGAAATCCCGGTTGAAGAAGTGATTTTTGCGCAGAAAATGATGATCGAAAAATGTATCCGCGCACGTAAAGTCGTGATCACCGCGACTCAGATGCTGGATTCTATGATCAAAAATCCGCGTCCGACCCGTGCAGAAGCAGGCGACGTTGCGAACGCCATCCTCGACGGTACGGATGCGGTTATGCTGTCCGGCGAATCCGCAAAAGGGAAATACCCGCTGGAAGCCGTTTCTATCATGGCGACCATCTGCGAACGTACCGACCGCGTCATGAACAGCCGTCTGGACTACAACAACGACAGCCGTAAACTGCGCATTACGGAAGCAGTATGCCGCGGCGCGGTAGAAACCGCCGAAAAACTGGAAGCGCCGCTGATCGTGGTAGCGACCCAGGGCGGTAAATCCGCTCGCGCCGTGCGCAAATACTTCCCGGACGCCACCATCCTGGCATTGACCACCAATGAAGTGACCGCCCGTCAGTTAGTACTGAGCAAAGGCGTGGTATCGCAGCTGGTGAAAGAAATCAATTCTACTGATGATTTCTACCGTCTGGGCAAAGATGTCGCCCTGCAAAGCGGCCTCGCCCAGAAAGGCGACGTCGTAGTGATGGTCTCCGGCGCGCTGGTTCCAAGCGGCACCACTAACACCGCCTCTGTTCACGTACTGTAATAATTGTTGTGTGAATTAATTTGTTTAAAAAAGCGCCCTTCCGGCGCTTTTTTTATTTAATCGATAGCCACTATTAATAAAAAAATCAAATCGGATTTTACTATCTAATTGCGGATTATCTAAGAAGAATCCGATGGAAGCCCCCTGTTTTCTTTCGGTTTTTTAGGGACTTTCATGCATTTCGATGCTTCTTTGAGCGAACGATCAAAAATAAGTGCATTCCCATCAAAAAAATATTCTCAACATAAAAAAGTTTGTGTAATACTTGTAACGCTACATGGAGATTAACTCAATCTAGAGGGTATTAATAATGAATCGTACTAAACTGGTACTGGGCGCGGTAATCCTGGGTTCTACTCTGCTGGCTGGTTGCTCCAGCAACGCTAAAATCGATCAGCTGTCTTCTGACGTTCAGACTCTGAACGCTAAAGTTGACCAGCTGAGCAACGACGTGAACGCAATGCGTTCCGACGTTCAGGCTGCTAAAGACGACGCAGCTCGCGCTAACCAGCGTCTGGACAACCAGGCTACTAAATACCGTAAGTAATAGTACCTGCGTAATAAAAATGGCGCACATCGTGCGCCATTTTTTTTACCTATATAACCACACAAAATACAAGGTTATTGTTATGAACCGCACTAACAAACTGATCTTAGGTGCAGTAGTTCTGGGTTCCACGTTACTGGCAGGTTGTTCCAGCAACGCTAAAATCGATCAGTTGTCTTCCGATGTACAGACGCTGAGCGCTAAAGTTGAGCAACTGAGTAATGACGTAAATGCAATGCGTTCCGACGTTCAGGCTGCTAAAGACGACGCAGCTCGCGCAAACCAGCGTCTGGACAACAAAGTAGTATCCCACGTCCGTTAGTAATTTGACGCACGATATAAAATGGCGCACATCGTGCGCCATTTTTTTGTCCGTCGTTTGCGCGAAGGCTACTGCGTGACGCGCGTTTGCCCCTCTTCCCCGACAAAACCGTTCTGAGCGGATTCGACTGCGGTCGTATTTACCGCTGGCGTCTGCCCGGCGCTCACGCTGACTGGATACCCGGCTCGCCGGTATAGCGCCTTATCGACCAGGCGACTATCCACCCCTTGTGCGTTTCTGAACGCGGTAAATTCCGCAGGCAACACATAGGGCATTGTCTGCACGTTTTGCTCTTCTTCCGGCGATAGCGGCCTGTGTACCTCTACATAACGAATGCCATTCGGCTCGACAGAGAATTTCACCGGCTGGTTAATCACTTTTACCGGCGTCCCCGTTCTGACCTGCGCAAATAACGCCTTGATGTCCGGCGCGTTCATGCGAATGCAACCGGAACTCACGCGCAGACCCACGCTATCCGGCGCGCTGGTGCCATGAATGAGATATTCCCCATTACCGTGCGCCAGACGCAGCGCATAGCGTCCCAGCGGGTTATTTGGCCCGGCAGGGATCACCGGTGGCAGCGTGATCCCCCGCTCAAGCGAACGTTGGCGTATGCCCGCCGTCGGCGTCCACGTCGGGTTGGGGATCTTTTGCCCTATCCGGGTGTCCATGACGGGAGTTTCCAGTCCCTGCAAACCGATGCCGATGGGATACACCTGAACGCGGTTTTCTCCCGGCGGGTAATAATACAACCGTAGCTCCGCGAGGTTGACGATAACGCCTTCCCTGGGCGCATCCGGCAATAGCATCTGCGAGGGAATGGTAATTAGCGTACCGGGCTTAGGCACCGGCGCAATCGTATTGTTCGCTTCAAGAATGAGCATCGCCGCCGTATCAAAACGCCGGGCGATAGCCTGCAGGTTTTTATCACCTTCCTGTACGGTATAGGTTTGATTCTGACCAATAAGACGGCTGCCTTCGGGCGGTAATGGATAATCAACCGCCCAGGCTGCCTGTAACGCGCTATACGCGCCGATAATAGTTAGCGTAATGAAAGACGCACGTTTCATACCAAACCTCCTGTATTCCTGGTGATGCCCTCTGCGACGACTGGTAGCGCTTCGCTTATCAGAACAACAAAATATACGCTCTGTCCACTCTGGATAAAGCGACGTCGCCGTCCGACAAAGGATTTGACATCAGGTAGAACGCTGTCTGTACAGTTTAGCTAAGAGTGGCGGCCTTAGCGCGAATTGCGCGAATCATTGCTTCCAGCCCCTGAGAACGAGAAGGCGTGAGGTGCTGCGTAAGCGCCATTTTTTCGAACCATGGCCGGACATCAAAATGTACAATATCCTGCGCCGTCATCTGGTGGTACAAAATAAATACCACCGCCATAAGGCCTTTAACGATCGCCGCGTCGCTGTCGCCCTGCAATTCGATAATGCCGTTGGCGTTTCGCCGCATCACGATCCACACCTGGCTCTGACAGCCATGAATCGTATTTTGCGGATTGCGATCCTGCGGATTTAACTCCGCCAGGCGCTGCCCCAACTCAATAATATATAAATATTTCTCTTCCCAATTAGCGCAACGCGTAAAGTTACGCAGCAATTTTTCTTTATCCGGTAACGCAGCCATAAAACCTCACTGTTATCCCAACAAGCGGTGGATACGCGTTAATCCTGCCACCAGTCGGTCCACTTCTTCATGGGTGTTATACATCGCCAGCGAAGCCCGGCACATTGCCGGCACGCCATACCAGGCCATGAGCGGCATTGCGCAGTGATGTCCCGTTCGTACCGCGATACCGTAATTATCAAGAAAGCTGCCGACGTCGTAAGCATGGTGTTTACCCAGATTAAACGCGATGACGCCCAACCGCTGCGCCGGACCATACAGCGTGATATCAGGCACCTGCGCCAGTTGCTCCAGCGCATAGCGCATCAGCATCTGCTCATAATCGCCAATCTTATCCAGTCCCAGCGACGTCACATAGTCAATCGCCGCGCCGAGACCGATGATGCCGCCAGTATTCGGCGTTCCCGCCTCAAAACGCCAGGGCGCTTTCGCCCATGTCGTTCCCTGTGTCAGGCTGACGGTCGAGATCATCGACCCGCCCCCTTCCCACGGCGGCATTTCTTGCAGCAACGCCTCTTTAACATACAGAATGCCGATGCCGGTCGGCCCGTAAAGTTTATGGCCGGAGAAAACGTAAAAATCGCAGTCCAGCGCCTGGACGTCAACAGCATGGTGCATCACGGCCTGGGCGCCATCCACCAGCACTTTCGCCCCATGCTGGCGCGCCAGCGCAATCATGTCCGGCAGTGGGTTTTCCGTCCCCAGCACATTGGAAACATGGGTAATGGCCAGCAGTCGGGTCCGGTCATCGAACAGCGCAGCTAAGGTCTCCAGCCGCAGCGTACCGTCAGGATGCAATGGGATCACGCGCAGTTCGGCGCCTTTGCGCTCGCACAGCATCTGCCAGGGAACGATGTTGGCGTGATGCTCCATCTCGCTGATAATAATGTTATCCCCGGCGCGAATATTTTCCGTTCCCCAACTGTTGGCGACAAGGTTAATGCCCTCCGTCGTACCGCGCACGAACACCAGTTCTTCTGCGGAGCGGGCGTTAATAAACCGCGACGCCTGCTTACGCACATTCTCCATGCTTTCGGTCGCCTGCGCGCTTAACGTATGGATACCCCGATGTACCGCAGCATAGCCGTGACGGTAGAAGGCAGATTCAGCATCAATCACCTGATTAGGTTTTTGAGCGCTGGCTGCGCTGTCCAGGTAAGCCAGCGGCAGGCCGTTAACTTCACGCTGCAGTATGGGAAAATCCGCCCGTACTTTTTCTACAGGAAATGTCATACCAGGCCTCCGGGCAGTCGCTGGCCGATTCGCGCCAGCACCTGCTGTTTAAGGGCGCTATCATGGATAGCTTCCGTTAACTCTGCGGCAAACGCGTAAAGAATCATGTGCCGCGCCTCCTGCTGTCTGATGCCGCGTGATTGCAGATAAAACATCTGCTCATCGTCAATACGCCCGATCGTCGCGCCGTGGCTGCACTTCACGTCATCGGCATAGATCTCTAATTGCGGTTTGGTATCGACTTCAGCCAGTTTCCCCAACAACAGGTTATTATTGGTCATCTGGCCGTCGGTTTTAATGGCGTGTTGCGCCACGTTAATCAGGCCATTAAAGACCGCGCGTCCTTTGTCGCTGACGATGGTCTTGTGCAACTGGCGGCTGTTACAGTAGCCTTTGTTATGTTCCAGCCATGTCCGCGTATCGCAAACTTCATTTTTCACCGGCATCGCCAGACTATTCAGTCGAAGCGTCGCGTTTTCACCATTCAGTTGTGAGCTGCTGTGGTGACGTAGTACTGCGGCGCCCAGCAGAAAACTGTGGCTAAACGCCGAGGCGTCTGTCGCCAGCAGAAGATCGTTATGCGCAAAGTGATAGCTGGACGCATTTTCAAACGCCAGTTTGATATGACGCAGTTGCGCATTGTCTGCAACGTTCATCGTCAGACGCGCGCCGGTAAAATGTTTTGCCGCTGTAAGGCTGACATAATGCTCAATAACCGTCGCTTCCGCGCCTTCCGCCAGCGCCAGATGGTGGCGATAATGCGCGGTGTTCAGCTCGTCGCCATCCACGCCCTGCGTGATATGCATTAACAGTAGCGGCCTGGTCGGACGCTGATTTCGCCGTACCTGTATATACGTGACACATTGTGCCAGGCTTTCCGTCAGATGCAGAAAAACCTCGGGATGTACCGGCGCGGCAAGCGTCTGGCGCTCATCCCTGACTCTTACGTCAAATCCGCTGTTTTGCGTGCTATCACTGAGCTCTGGCATAAACCGACCATCGACAAACACCAGCCGCACGGCATCGATTTGCAGCGCCAACGCATCACGCTGTGCGGCGCTGATAGTCGCACACTGCTGGATAAACTGGCTATGGGTTAAGCCCTCCAGCGGCGTGTATTTCCAGTCTTCATGTTTACGCGTCGGCAATCCCAGACGTAACATCTGTTGTAAATGTTGTCTTGCCTGCTCAGTTCGACTTTCTCCTTTTTCTTCAAAGAGATGTTGCCATTGCTGTAGCGCTTTACTGCTGTTCGGTAAGCCAGCCATAACCCTGCTCCTCCAGTTGTTTGACCAGAGTAAAATCGCCGGAACGGACAATTCGCCCCTGATAGAGGACATGGACGTAATCAGGCTTGATGTAGTCCAGTATGCGCTGATAGTGGGTCACGATAATAAAAGCGCGTTTATCGTCGCGTAACGCGTTGACGCCTTCCGCCACAATTTTCAACGCATCGATATCCAGTCCGGAGTCCGACTCATCAAGGATGCACAGTTCCGGCTCCAGCACCGCCATTTGCAAAATATCATTGCGCTTTTTCTCCCCGCCGGAAAAACCGACGTTTACCGAACGGGTCAGCAAATCTTCCGGCATTTTCAGCAATGCGATCTTCTCTTCCATCAGATCCTGAAAATCAAAGCGATCCAACGACGCCTGCCCGCGGTAGGCGCGCACGGCATTCAGCGCGGTTTGCAGGAAAAACTGGTTACTGACGCCGGGGATTTCTACCGGGTACTGGAAGGCCATAAAAATCCCTTCGCCCGCCCGTTCCTCCGGCGACAGTTCAAGCAGATCTTTACCTTTGAACGTAACCGAGCCGCCGGTGACCTCATAATCTTCACGTCCCGCCAGAGTGGCGGAGAGCGTGCTTTTCCCGGAACCGTTCGGCCCCATAATGGCATGAACTTCGCCGGGGCGAATCTCCAGATTCAGGCCACGCAAAATCGCTTTTTCTTCCACACTGACCTGTAAATCTTTAATGCTTAACATGGTTTTTCCTTCATCATTAACCGACGCTGTGCTCAAGGCTAATCGCCAGCAGTTTTTGCGCTTCAACGGCGAACTCCAGCGGTAGTTCCGAGAAAACGTCTTTGCAGAAACCGTTGACGATCATCGAAATAGCGTCTTCTTCGCTGATACCGCGTTGCAGACAATAGAAAAGCTGATCTTCACCGATGCGTGATGTTGTCGCCTCGTGCTCCAGCTGCGCGCTGTTATTGCGGCATTCAACATACGGGAACGTATGCGCGCCGCAGTCCGCGCCAATCAACATGGAGTCGCATTGGGTGAAATTTCGGGCGTTGGTTGCCGTCGGCATAATTTTTACCAGCCCACGGTAGCTGTTCTGGCTGTGGCCGGCAGAAATGCCTTTTGAGATAATGGTTGAGCGCGTGTTTTTACCGATATGGATCATTTTGGTGCCGGTGTCAGCCTGCTGATGTCCACTGGTCAGCGCAACGGAATAGAACTCGCCGATAGAATTATCACCGCGCAGGATACAGCTCGGGTATTTCCAGGTAATCGCCGAACCGGTTTCCGACTGGGTCCACGACATCTTGCTGTTTTCCCCTTCGCACAACGCCCGCTTGGTCACAAAGTTCAGAATGCCGCCCGTGTTGTTGTCGCCCGGGAACCAGTTTTGTACGGTGGAATATTTTACTTCAGCATCTTTATGGATGATGACTTCCACTACCGCGGCGTGGAGCTGATAACTGTCGCGTACGGGCGCGGAGCAGCCTTCGATATAACTCACATAGCTGCCTTCATCCGCCACCAGAATCGTGCGCTCAAACTGACCGGTTTTCTCGGCGTTAATGCGAAAATAGGTGGATAACTCCATCGGGCAACGCACGCCTTTGGGAACATAGATAAATGTCCCATCGGAAGCGACTGCCGCATTCAGCGCGGCAAAAAAGTTATCGTTCCCCGGCACGACGGTGCCAAGATATTTCCTGACCAGGTCAGGGTGATCGTGTATCGCTTCGCCAAAAGAACAGAAAATAATGCCCTGTTCCGCCAGTTTTTCACGGTATGTGGTCGCTACGGAGACCGAGTCAAAAATCGCATCGACGGCGACCTCTTTCCCTTCGCGAACCGGAACGCCAAGCTGCTCGAAGGCGTCTTCAACCTCTTTACTCAAAAAGGTATTCGCGCCCGTTTGCTGTACGGCTCCCGGCTGGGAAACGCAGCTATCGTCGCAGTTTCCGCATGATGGCGCAGAGTAATAGCTGTAGTCCTGATAGTTCAGTTTATCGTAGTGCGCCTTCAGCCAGTGCGGTTCATCCATGTCCAGCCAGGCTCTATAGGCATTGAGACGAAATTCCAGCATCCACTCAGGTTCGTTACGCTTTGCGGAAATCGCGCGCACCACCTCTTCGCTGATGCCTTTTGCCAGTTCATCAGTGGGTAGTTGCGTGAAAAATCCTTCTTTGTAATTAAGGCGTCCGCCTGTCCAGATGCCGACCTCTTCCGTTGCTTCAGTGTTACGAGACATAGTACCGCCTATACCCCAAAACTTTCGCCGCAGCCGCATTCATTCTGGGCTTTGGGGTTATGAAATTTAAATAACTGGTTCAGCCCTTCCTGTACGTAATCCACTTCTGTTCCGTCAATAAAAGGCATCGCCTGTAACGGTGCGAAAAGCTTTGCGCCTTCGGCTTCAAAAACCAGATCGTCTTTATCCGGCTCCCGAACGGTATCCAGAACATAGCCAAATCCGGCACATCCCGTCTGTTTTACGCTTAACCGCACGCCCAACATGCCCGGCTGCTTTTCTGCCAGCTCACGTATGTGCGCTGCCGCCGCTGGCGTTAGCGTCAGCCCTTGCCAGGGGAAGTCCTCCGGGTTAAACGTGTCTGAATGCAATTCCATAGAGTTACCTCGCGTTCTAAATCACCAGGATATAACAGCATGTTAGTGATAATGATTATCACTTCAACCCCTTAACCGCAGGGGCTTTCCAACAAATGGTCATATTGAGCGCCTTTTATTAAGCATAGACCCTGTCCGCCAGGTCATACGACAGACAAAAAACAACTTAACTTTTTGATAAGTAATGATTTATAAGATATTAACCGTTCTGACAGGTCAAAAACGAAAAGATGTATAGAAAATGACTATTTAATTAATAGGCTGTCGACATTGCCGGGCGGCGAGGTCAGAACCCCATTTTTTGTATGGATACCTGGCGTTGCGCTCTTTATAATCCGCTGCGGTTCTATAACTCAGTTTGAGCTATAGGTTTATGTAAACTCTTTCCGGCATTTCAGGTGCTGAATGAGGCAAGAGGCTTAAAATATGGTTGTTACGCTCGCGTATATCGCACTTTTTTTGGTTTTCTCGTGGGTCATCTTGAGAATTAATCAAAAAAGCGATTCCCTGTCGAAAAGCGTTTTTATCGCTATCTTTTTAGGGGCTGTTATTGGTTTATCCCTGCATTTTATTTCAGCAAATCACACTAAAACTATTATCGAATGGTACAGCATCGTCGGCAATGGTTACGTCCATCTGTTGAAACTGGTCGCTATACCGCTAATTTTTATTTCTATTCTTTCCGCCATCAATAAACTGGAAAATAGCGCCGGCATCGGAAAAATGTCGCTGACGATCGTCGGATGCATGTTATGCCTGGTGATGGTTGCCGGTTTTATCGGATTACTGACCGCTCATGTGCTGGGGCTTGACGCCAGCGCTTTTGTGCACATGCCGTCAATGTTAACTACAGAAGAAGTCAATAAGACTGCCGCGGTGTCGATTCCCCAGTTAGTGACATCGCTGATTCCGACTAATATTTTTCTTGATCTTACGGGGGCCAGAAGTGTTTCCGTTATCGGCATCGTTATCTTCACGCTAATAGCGGGGATCGCCCTGTTAAAGGTCAAAAAAGAGGCGCCGGAAGAAGGTCAGAAATTAAGCGCGGGCATTAACGCTATTCAGATCTGGGTCATGAAGATGGTACGTATCGTTATTGCATTAACGCCCTATGGCGTCATGGCATTAATGACTACCGTATTTTCATCATACCGCCTTGAACAATTCGCCAGCTTACTTGGTTTTATCTGCGCCTGTTATATCGCGATTTTCATGATGTTTATCGTGCATGCCATCTTGCTGATCCTCAGCGGTAATAATCCAGCGCGTTATTTCAGAATGGTGTGGCCCGTCTTAACCTTTGCGTTTGTTTCCCGCAGCAGCGCAGCCTCTATCCCGCTGGCCATTTCCGCCCAGGAAAAATTTGGCGTACAAAGCACCATTGCCAATATTTCCGCCTCGTTTGGCTCCAGTATGGGGCAAAATGGCTGCGCCGGGATTTATCCGGCTATTATGGTAGCGATGATTGCGCCCACCATCGGCATTGATCCGCTCTCGCTGCATTTTCTGGCCGCGATGTTGCCTGCCATTGCGCTAGGGTCTATTGGCGTAGCCGGCGTCGGCGGCGGTGGTACGTTCGCGGCGCTGATTGTCCTGTCGACGTTGAATTTTCCCGTTGCGCTGGTCGGTATTTTTATTGCCATCGAACCTATCGTTGATATGGCCCGCACGGCACTGAACGTTAACGGATCGATGATGTCAGGTGTGCTGGCTAACCGTATTTTGAATAATCATACGGCTGACGACATGCCAGCGGTTATTGACAGACCTTAGTTTTTTACGCGCCCGGAAAAGAAAAACCCTTAAGTCTGTTCAATACAGGCTTAAGGGTTCCGGCCCCATCCGGCGCTTATCTCCGGCACTCTTAATGGCTTAGCTCTTGAAGGGGCATAAGAATAATCTCATAAAGAGCGCGCGCCTTTTTAGCACAAATGGCGATCTGTATTTTTTTTAAACAAAATCAAGGGGGTTATCTATTACCTGGGGACAGGGTCTGGTGAGATTGCCTGGTAACATAGCCGGATGGCGGCTAACGCCTTATCCGGCCTACACAGACTTTATTAATGCACGCCCAACCGCCAGGCGAAATAGATCTCTTCTTTCAGTTCGGTTGCAGAGAGGGTGAGGAGATCGGCAAACTCTAACTCCAGCTGTTTTAAACGCTTCAAATACTGCGCGGGAGAAAGTTCGGTTTTATCACGGCGTAAAAATTCAATCGCCAGTTGGGTTGGGTCTAAATCAGTAGACATATCATCCTCGCTTATGTGTAAACGTGCACAGTATATCACCTTTTTCTGCGCACATTTTGACCAAAAGCAATATGCATCACACTTTTATGGTGACAACGTCACACAATCGCCGTAGTAAGGCGCGAAGAACAGCACAGACGTCCCTGTTCATCAAAGATCTCTATCTGCCAGACCTGATGGCGAGCCCCGGTATGCAACGCTTTACAGACGCCTCGTACGCGCCCCTGACGCGCCGACCGTACATGGTTGGCATTCACCTCCAGCCCCACCACCTTTTGCTCCCCCTGCGTACACAGATAGCCTGCGACCGAGCCGATACTTTCCGCCAGCACCACAGACGCTCCGCCATGCAGCAAGCCGAACGGCTGTTTGGTGCGATGATCGACGGGCATTGTCGCTTCCAGCGTATCGTCCCCAATACGCTCAAAGCGGATATCAAGCAGGCCAACCATATTCCCTTCCCCCATCGCATTAAGCGCATCGAGGGTCACTTCACGTTTCCAGATCAACCTATAATCTCCAGTAATGCCTGCAACGGGTGACGCACGCCCGTACCTTCAATGCGTTTAACCTGGCTTCGGCAGGAATAGCCGGTTGCCAGGCAGCGGTTTCGCGGTAGACGTTGCATCGCCTGATGCCAGGATAGCTCATAAATTCCCAGCGAATTTTTATGATTGGTGAGTTCATGTCCATAAGTGCCCGCCATACCGCAGCAGCCTACGCTGACATTTTCCAGCTTCGCGCCAAAATGGGCAAAGATGGCGGCCCACTGCGCAGGCGCGCCGGGTAAAGCCGTGACTTCCGTACAATGACCAAAAAAGTACCACGGTTCGCCGCTCACCTCGACGGACAGTCTTGCATTTATTTCCTGCGCCAGCCATTCATTCACCAGCAACACATGAAAATCGCCGCGCTGTTCGCCCAGAGCCAGTTTGTATTCGTCGCGATAACACAGGACCAGCGCCGGATCGACGCCCACCATTGGCATCCCCAACGCGGCGATCCGATTAAGGAATTCAGAGGTTTTTTTCGCCGTTTTCGCAAAGCGATTAAGAAAACCTTTAATATGCTGCGCCTTACCATTCGGCGAGAACGGTAACAATACCGGCCTCCTGCCCAGTTTTTCCGCCAGGCGGATAAAGTCCGCCACGACCCGGGCGTCGTAGTAGCTGGTAAACGGATCCTGAACCACCAGTACCGTTTTCGCTTTTTGCTCGGCGCTCATGCGCTCCAGTTGCTCAAGCGTCATATTAGCGGACGGATGGCCCACCAGTTGCTGTTGCAATGAAGGGGCAGAAAGCAGAGGTAAATCCACCATACCGATATGTTTTTTCGCCAGATTACGAACTACCGGTTGGTTAATAAAAAAGTTAAAGGTCTTTGGCGCACGCGCCATCAGCGGCGCGTAGGTCTCGACCGTCGCCACCAGATGATCGCGTACCGGACGCAGATAACGCGTATGGTAAAGCTGTAAGAAACGTGAACGAAACTCCGGAACATCGATTTTAATCGGACACTGGGTCGTACAGGCTTTACACGCCAGACAGCCGGACATGGCCTCTTTAACTTCATGGGAAAAGTCATACTCGCCTTTGCGTTTGTGCCAACTATTCCGGGTGCGGGCAATCAGCGTGCGTAAGCTGGCGCGTTTTTCTGGCAACTCCTTTTCCAGCTTCAACGGATCGACGCCGCGATCGGCCAATAGACGGAGCCATTCCCGCACCAGCGTCGCCCGCCCTTTCGGCGAGTGGATCCGGTTAAGGCTAATTTTCATCGACGGGCACATCGGGCTTTTCGCATCGAAATTAAAGCACAGGCCGTTACCATTACACTCCATAGCGCCGCGCCAGGTCTGCCGTACCGCCAGCGGGATTTGCCGATCCCAGGTGCCGCGTTTTACCGCATCCACCTTCATCATCGGCGCCTCTATCCCCTGCGGCGGACAGATTTTACCCGGGTTAAGTCGATTATGCGGATCAAAAGCCGCTTTTATTTTGCGCAGCTCGCCATACAGGACTTCGCCGAAAAAGGCCGGGCTGTATTCCGCACGGAAACCTTTTCCATGCTCGCCCCACAACAGCCCACCGTATCTGGCGGTCAGCGCGACGACCTCATCGGAGATCTGTTTCATCAACAGTTCCTGCTGCGGATCGCACATATCCAGCGCCGGACGCACATGCAGCACCCCGGCATCCACGTGGCCGAACATGCCGTAACTTAAGCCATGACCATCCAGCAGGGCGCGAAATTCGGCGATGTAATCGGCCAGATGTTCAGGCGGCACGCAGGTATCTTCCGCAAAAGGAATCGGTTTGGCAGCGCCTTTCGCATTACCCAGCAGCCCTACCGCTTTTTTACGCATCGCGTAAATACGCTCAATACCCGTCAAATCGGTACAAAGTTGCCAGCCGATCACGCCCGCTTCCGCTCGCGCCATCAGGCCATCCAGCCGGTGGCACAGCGCCTCGACCTGTCCGTCAATAAGCGCTTCATCGTCACCCGCGAATTCCACGATATTCAGGCCAAGCATCTCTTTATCCGGCACATCGGTAATCAATTCGCTAACGGAGTGCCAGACAATATCTTCCCGCGCGAGGTTAAGGACTTTGGAATCGACCGTCTCGACGGATAAGGCGCGCGCATCAACCATAAAAGGGGCGTTACGCAGCGCGGAATCAAAGGAGTCGTATTTTACATTTACCAGACGGCGGACTTTGGGTATCGGGGTAATATCCAGCCGGGCTTCAGTAATAAACGCCAGCGTCCCTTCCGACCCCGTTAAGATGCGGGTAAGATCGAAGCGGGTCATGTCATCGTTAAAGACGTGGCGTAAATCGTAGCCTGTCAGGAAGCGATTGAGCTTTGGAAAGCTATCGAGGATAAGTTGACGGTTTTCCAGGCAGGACTGATAGACGGTCTGATAGATGCGGCCTGGCATCGTCGTGTTTTCACCCAGCGTCCGGGCAAGCTCTACGGGCATCGATTGCGTGTCAAGGATATCGCCCCCCAACAATACGGCCCGTATGCCTAAGACGTGATCTGACGTTTTCCCATAGACCAGCGAACCCTGACCAGAGGCATCGGTATTAATCATACCGCCAAGCGTGGCGCGATTACTGGTGGAAAGTTCCGGCGCAAAAAAATAGCCATACGGCTTTAACGCCTGATTAAGCTGATCTTTTATCACCCCCGCCTCTACCCGCACCCATCCCTCTTCAGGATTAATTTCAATAATGCGGTTCATATAGCGGGACATATCAACAATAATGCCCTGGTTTAGCGCCTGGCCATTCGTGCCAGTACCGCCGCCTCGCGGGGTAAATATCAGCGACGTAAAGCGCGGCTCCGCCGCCAGACGGGCAAGAAGCGCGACATCCGCCGTAGAACGGGGAAACACAACAGCATCGGGAAGAAGCTGGTAGATACTGTTATCGGTCGACATTGTCAGACGGTCGGCATAGCTGGTTGCCGTATCGCCCGTAAACCCTTGCTGCTCCAGCGCCTGCAAAAAATTGAGCACCAGCTGAACGACGCCGGGTGCCTGAGAAATTTGTGGAATCATTATATTGACCTTTTCCTGCGGTCTATGTTGTGAACGGTGGCGCCCAACCCGGCGAGCGCGAGCGGTCTACGCACAGGAAGGGATGCTTAATCGTTTGCGTGTTGCGTTATTTGTTGTATCACATTTTTTTCCTGTGCGCCCAACAGAATTACATGCAGAATCGGCCTGTTAAAAACCGCTGAAATTGCTCATCATTATAGGGTGTGGTTTGCATGTTCACGTCGCGCCAACGTTCTGGCGCAAAGACAAAGGTGAAAAGTATTTATGGTAAATGTTCGTCAGCCCAGGGATATTGCGCAAGTGCTGCTATCGGTGCTGTTTTTAGCCATCATGATTGTGGCCTGTTTGTGGATAGTACAGCCTTTTATTTTGGGGTTTGCATGGGCAGGTACGATTGTTATCGCGACCTGGCCCGTTTTGCTGAAATTACAAAAAATATTGTGGGGCCGCCGCTCGCTTGCCGTACTGGTCATGACGCTGCTGTTAGTGCTGCTCTTCGTTATTCCCGTCGCCTTGCTGGTGAACAGCATTGTCGACGGTAGCGGCCCGCTCATCCATGCAGTGACCGGCGGCGATATGACGCTACCCGATCTGGCATGGTTAAATAATATTCCGTTGGTTGGCGCCAAACTGTATGCCGGATGGCATAGCCTGCTGGATATGGGCGGTAGCGCTATTATGGCAAAAGTGCGGCCTTATATCGGCACAACCACGACCTGGTTTGTCGGTCAGGCGGCGCATATCGGACGCTTTATGATGCACTGCGCCCTGATGCTGTTGTTTAGCGCCCTGCTTTACTGGCGCGGCGAACAAGTGGCGATGGGAATACGCCATTTTGCCTGTCGTCTCGCGGCTAAACGCGGCGATGCGGCGGTTCTGCTGGCTGCCCAGGCGATCCGCGCCGTGGCGCTTGGCGTGGTGGTCACCGCGCTGGTACAGGCGGTACTTGGCGGCGTCGGGCTGGCGATTTCCGGCGTGCCTTACGCTACCCTGTTGACGGTAGTGATGATCCTTTCGTGTCTGGTTCAGTTGGGGCCGTTGCCGGTATTGATTCCAGCCATTATCTGGCTTTACTGGACAGGCGACACCACCTGGGGCACCGTGCTGCTGGTTTGGAGCGCCGTCGTCGGCACTCTGGATAACGTGATTCGCCCGGTACTCATCCGCATGGGCGCCGATTTACCGCTGCTTCTGATCCTTTCCGGGGTAATCGGCGGCCTGATTGCATTCGGTATGATTGGTCTGTTTATTGGACCGGTGCTTCTGGCCGTGACCTGGCGTTTGTTCTCCGCATGGGTACATGAAGTTCCGGCGCCGACGAATGAACCAGAGGAGATCCTTGAAGAGCTGGATGACATCGAGGAAGCCAACAAGCAGTCATAATCCCGTCGGGCGGCATTGCCGCCCGATGCTTTAGCGACGTTTATAAATTCAACGCACACCCCATTTTGATTCGCCCGTCTGTTCCCCGCCGCATCTCATTTCTGTCGCAAATCCGTTACAGTTTTTAAACTATTGAGACGAATCTGATCGACGCAAAAAGTGCTCATGCCTACTATTAGCACACGGTTATAAATCAACACATTGATTTATAAGCATGGAAATCCCCTGAGTGAAACAACGAATTGCTGTGTGTAGTCTTTGCCCGTCTCCTACGATGGGCTTTTTTTTTAACTTTTTTCGCCGCATTGTTACATAAGCCAGCTCCCGTTTTCCTTCAACACCGCGATATCTGCAACGAACAAATAATATTGCACAAAATAGTGTGATTCTGTTCAAGTCGAAACGGTGTCGGTGGTGCTATTTATAGCATCACTTTTTTTATATAAAAGCCTAAAAAATGATGAACGCGTTAGAACTACAAGCACTACGGCGTATTTTTGATATGACGATTGAAGAATGCACAATCTATATCACCCAGGATAATAATTCGGCAACCTGGCAACGATGGGAAGCTGGCGACACTCCCATCTCTCCAGAAATCATTGCCAGGTTAAAGGAAATGAAAGCCAGGAGACAGCGACGAATTAACGCCATTGTTGACAAAATAAATAACCGCATCGGCAATAATACAATGCGTTACTTCCCTGATTTATCTTCTTTTCAGTCCATTTATACAGAGGGGGATTTTATCGAGTGGAAAATTTATCAATCTGTTGCTGCCGAACTTTTCGCACATGATCTGGAGCGGCTGTGTTAGACGTAAACTTTATCGCCGCATCGTATTGATACCGGATAGAAAACCACACAATCACGACATTGACTTGTCACCCTATCCAATATGCTTCCTGCCTGTGTATACCACTGTAACGTTCAGGCGGCATCTCTGAGTCAGATAATATGAAAAATCGTTATTTCCCTACCGCTGTAGGGTTGTATTTTAATTACTTTGTACATGGCATGGGGGTTATCCTGATGAGCCTGAACATGTCATCGCTTGAACAGCAATGGCATACCAGTGCCGCAGGCGTATCTATTGTGATCTCTTCGCTTGGTATTGGCCGGCTAAGCGTTTTGTTAATCGCCGGTATGCTTTCCGATCGCTTTGGTCGCCGTCCTTTTATCATTCTGGGGACCGCCTGTTACCTGATTTTTTTCATTGGCATTCTTTATGCTCAGACGATTTTTGTCGCTTATGCCTGTGGCTTTTTAGCGGGTATGGCCAACAGTTTTTTAGATGCAGGTACCTATCCCAGTTTGATGGAAGCCTTCCCTCGCTCCCCCAGTACGGCAAATATTCTGATCAAAGCATTTGTCTCTGGCGGGCAATTCTTGTTGCCCATTATTATCAGTTTATTAGTCTGGGCTAATATGTGGTTTGGCTGGTCCTTCCTGCTTGCCGGGGCGATCATGCTTATTAATGCTCTGTTTTTATTACGCTGCCCTTTTCCACCCTATCCTGGTCGGATATTGAAACCCAAAATCTCGCAAGCGCCTGTTGCAGGCGTACATCATTGCTCCCTCATCGATCTGATCAGCTACACCCTTTATGGCTATATCTCGATGGCAACCTTTTACCTTATCAGCCAGTGGCTGGCGCAGTATGGACAGTTCGTCGCAGGAATGTCGTATACCCAATCCATCAAACTGTTAAGTATTTATACCTGCGGCTCGCTACTGTGCGTTTTTATAACCGCCCCGCTGGTCAGAAAAACAATTCGCTCTACCACATTATTGATGTTTTATACCTTTATCTCTTTTATTGCGCTTCTGACGGTCTGCCTGCATCCTCAGGCCTATGTTGTTATGATCTTCGCATTCGTCATTGGATTCTCTTCCGCCGGTGGCGTAGTACAAATCGGCCTGACGCTGATGGCGGCCCGTTTTCCACAGGAGAAAGGTAAAGCGACCGGCATTTATTACAGCGCCGGCAGTATCGCGACGTTCACTATTCCGTTGATCACAGCGCGGATTTCAGAAATGAGCATTGCACATATTATGTGGTTTGATACCGGTATCGCCGCAGCGGGATTTCTCCTCGCACTGTTCATCGGTTACCGAAGTCGGGCTGAATCACAACATCACGCTGAAGCAGCGTCAACCGCGCAATAAATGTTAGCGTGCCAGTTGCAATATTATTGCCTTGCTATGCAAAATAAAACGTTAGCCATTATCACCGGGAAACAAAAAATGTAATTTTCGTGTTAATTATTATTCATTATCTTCACACTTATCAGAAAAATTGCGATGAGCATCACGAGTTATATGTGTTAAACAACAAATTCGCAGCAATTTTTATATTTCCTGGCTAACAAATGAAATGCTATCAATGCAATAAACCTGGCATTTTAAACGCCATGTTATGTACATATAACGACAGTACCGACTTATAGTGTTACTGAACAATCGCTGCATGTAGTAAAGCAGTAATAAGCAGGACATTGAATCAAACCATCAGCAAGGAGCTGTGAACAAATGTCTCAGAACAAGGCTCGCAACATGCCATATTTGCTGGCTGTTATCTGCATTTATTTTAGTTATTTTCTCCACGGCATGAGTGTTATTACACTAGCCCAGAACATGACCTCCCTTGCACAGAAATTCTCCACGGATAGTGCCGGTATCGCCTATTTAATCTCTGGCATTGGTCTTGGTCGTCTGGTCAGTATTTTATTCTTTGGCGTACTGTCCGATAAATTTGGCCGTCGGGCAATAATACTGCTTGGCGCCGTACTATATATGCTATTTTTCTTCGGTATTCCCGCCAGTCCTAGCCTGATGATCGCTTTCATATTAGCGGTGTGTGTCGGCGTGGCGAACTCCGCGCTGGATACTGGCGGATACCCTGCATTAATGGAGTGTTTTCCCAAAGCATCGGGCTCGGCAGTTATTCTGGTTAAAGCGATGGTCTCTTTTGGGCAAATGATTTATCCCCTTATCGTCAGCGCCTTGCTAGTCAACCATATCTGGTACGGCTACGCGGTGGTAATCCCCGGTATCCTTTTCGTCCTCATCACGTTGATGCTGTTGAAAAGCCGCTTTCCCAGCCAACTTGTCGATGCCAGTATTGCGAAGGAATTACCCCAGATGAACAGTACTCCCCTCGTCTGGCTGGAAGGCGTAGCTTCCGTTTTATTTGGCGTCGCCGCGTTCTCAACCTTCTATGTGATTGTGGTCTGGATGCCTAAATATGCGATGGCCTTCGCCGGAATGGCGGAATCCGACGCGCTGAAAACCATCTCTTATTACAGTATGGGATCGTTGGTTTGCGTGTTTATTTTTGCCGCATTGCTGAAAAAAATGGTTCGCCCCATCTGGGCCAATGTTTTCAATGCCGGGCTGGCGACACTCACCGCTGCGGCAATTTATCTGTATCCCTCTCCACTGATCTGTAATGCTGGCGCCTTCGTGATTGGTTTTTCCGCTGCTGGAGGTATTTTACAATTAGGTGTATCGGTAATGTCGGAATTTTTCCCTAAGAGTAAAGCTAAAGTCACCAGTATATATATGATGATGGGGGGCGTTGCTAACTTTCTTATCCCACTGATTACCGGTTATCTCTCTACTATTGGCCTGCAATATATCATTTTGTTAGATTTTGCCTTTGCACTACTGACATTTATCACCGCCATTATTGTATTTATTCGCTATTATCGCGTATTTAAGATCCCGCAAAACGATGTCCGATTTGGCGAGCATTATTTCCAGTAAAAATGTTAACGATGCGCAACAGGCATGCGCCCTGCTCTGCACTGTCCACTTATTAAGGAGTATAAAATGGATGTTACCGCAAAATATGAATTAATTGGTCTTATGGCGTATCCTATCCGTCATAGCTTATCGCCCGAAATGCAAAACAAAGCGTTAGAAAAAGCGGGGCTACCGTATACCTATATGGCTTTCGAAGTGGATAACACGACGTTTGCCAGCGCCATTGAAGGACTGAAAGCATTAAAAATGCGCGGTACGGGCGTCTCCATGCCAAACAAACAGCTCGCGTGTGAGTATGTCGATGAATTAACGCCAGCAGCAAAACTGGTTGGCGCTATCAACACCATTGTTAACGATGACGGCTATCTACGCGGCTACAACACGGATGGTACGGGCCATATTCGGGCAATTAAAGAAAGCGGTTTCGATATTCGGGGAAAAACCATGGTGCTGCTCGGCGCGGGAGGCGCGGCTACCGCCATTGGCGCCCAGGCAGCCATTGAAGGCATTAAGGAAATTAAACTGTTTAACCGTAAAGATGACTTTTTCGAAAAAGCGGTTGCCTTTGCGAAGCGGGTGAATGAAAACACCGATTGCGTCGTTACCGTCACCGATCTTGCCGATCAGCACGCTTTTACTGAAGCGCTTGCCAGCGCAGATATTCTGACGAACGGCACCAAAGTTGGCATGAAACCATTGGAGAACGAATCCCTGATCGGCGATGTTTCCCTGCTCCGCCCTGAATTGCTGGTCACCGAATGTGTTTATAATCCGCATATGACAAAGTTATTGCAGCAGGCGCAACAAGCTGGTTGCAAAACAATTGATGGTTACGGCATGTTGTTATGGCAAGGAGCCGAACAGTTTGAACTGTGGACAGGAAAAGCATTTCCATTGGACTATGTGAAGCAGGTGATGGGATTCACAGCCTGACCGGTAAAATTATAATTGCGACGAATGACAATGAAGGGTACCAAATGAAAACCGTAACTGTAAGAGATCTCGTGGTTGGCGAAGGCGCGCCAAAGATCATTGTGTCGCTAATGGGAAAAACCATTACCGATGTGAAATCGGAAGCACTCGCCTACCGTGAAGCGGATTTCGATATTCTGGAGTGGCGCGTTGACCATTTTGCCAACGTGACGACGGCAGAAAGCGTACTTGAGGCCGCCGGCGCCATCCGGGAGATTATTACCGATAAACCCTTGCTATTTACCTTCCGCAGCGCGAAAGAAGGCGGCGAACAGGCGCTAACCTCCGGACAGTATATCGCTCTGAATCGTGCAGCGGTTGACAGCGGTCTGGTCGATATGATCGATCTTGAGCTTTTTACCGGCGACGATGAGGTGAAAGCCACCGTCGGCTATGCTCATCAACACAATGTTGCGGTGATCATGTCTAACCATGATTTTCATAAAACGCCCGCAGCGGAAGAGATTGTTCAGCGTCTGCGTAAAATGCAGGAACTGGGCGCCGATATTCCGAAGATCGCCGTCATGCCGCAGACTAAAGCCGATGTCCTGACCTTACTTACCGCCACTGTAGAAATGCAGGAGCGCTATGCGGATCGTCCGATTATTACCATGTCGATGTCGAAAACCGGGGTAATATCTCGTCTTGCCGGCGAAGTGTTCGGTTCTGCAGCAACGTTTGGCGCGGTGAAAAAAGCATCTGCGCCGGGACAAATATCGGTAGCCGATCTGCGTACCGTATTAACTATATTGCACCAGGCGTAATACTTTATCGTGTGGCGGAATATTCTCTTTCTGCCACAATAAAATAAATAGTTATCTGATATGAATATGTTCCATATTCATTGAAAGCCGCTGTCTTTATTACCTTAACACGGTTATATCGATATTGCTTTCAGGGATAATAGTGGAGTAAATATGAAAATCAATAAGCCATCACGCATTAATGGCCGCGTTCCCGTGCTCTCTGCACAAGAAGCAGTAAATTATATTCCAGATGAGGCCACTTTATGTATTCTGGGCGCAGGCGGCGGTATTCTCGAAGCGACAACATTAATTACCGCACTGGCAGATAAATATCAAACAACCCAGTCACCACGAGATTTATCTATTATTAGCCCTACCGGATTAGGTGACCGCGCCGATCGCGGCATCAGCCCGCTGGCGCAGGAGGGATTGGTAAAATGGGCGCTATGCGGACATTGGGGGCAATCTCCCCGTATTTCTGAACTGGCTGAACAAAATAAAATCGCCGCCTATAACTACCCACAAGGCGTATTAACCCAGACGCTGCGCGCCAGCGCCGCACACCAGCCGGGTATTCTGAGCGATATCGGTATTGGTACCTTTGTCGACCCTCGCCAACAGGGCGGAAAATTAAACGACGTGACTAAAGAAGATCTCATTAAGCTGGTAGAGATCGATAATAAAGAATATCTCTATTATAAAGCGATAGCGCCTAATGTGGCTTTTATCCGCGCCACCACCTGCGACAGCGAAGGCTATGCATCATTTGAAGATGAGGTGATGTATCTTGATGCGCTGGTGATCGCCCAGGCCGTTCACAATAATGGCGGTATTGTAATGATGCAGGTGCAGAAAATGGTAAAAAAAGCCACGCTGCATCCAAAATCCGTGCGTATTCCCGGCTATCTGGTGGATATTGTGGTTGTCGACGCCGACCAGACGCAACTCTATGGCGGCGCGCCGGTGAACCGATTTATCTCCGGAGATTTTACTCTTGATGATAGTACCCAGCTTACCCTGCCTCTTAATCAGCGCAAGCTGGTAGCCCGACGCGCGCTGTTTGAAATGCGTAAAGGCGCGGTAGGCAATGTGGGCGTAGGCATTGCCGACGGTATTGGTCTGGTCGCTCGCGAGGAAGGCTGCGCCGATGACTTCGTGCTGACCGTAGAAACTGGCCCGGTGGGCGGTATTACCTCTCAGGGCGTGGCCTTCGGCGCTAATGTCAACACCCGCGCGATCCTTGATATGACCTCACAATTTGATTTTTATCACGGCGGTGGGCTCGATGTCTGCTATTTAAGTTTTGCCGAAGTGGATCAACACGGTAATGTCGGTGTACATAAATTCAACGGCAAAATTATGGGCACCGGCGGGTTTATCGATATTAGCGCAACGTCGCAAAAAATTATTTTCTGCGGAACTCTGACGGCCGGAAGTTTAAAAACTGAAATTACCGATGGCAAATTAAATATTCTGCAGGAAGGTCGCGTGAAAAAATTCGTCAGCGAACTGCCGGAAATTACGTTCAGTGGAAAAATTGCGCTTGAGCGCGGGTTAGACGTGCGTTACATCACTGAACGTGCGGTTTTCACTCTCAAACAAGATGGCCTGCATTTAATTGAAATTGCGCCTGGCGTCGATCTGCAACGGGATATTCTTGACAAGATGGATTTTTCACCGGTTATCTCACCAGATTTAAAACTGATGGACACAAGATTATTTACCGATAGCACTATGGGATTCACGCTTCCTGACGCAACACATTAAAAGGAGTACAAATATGGATTTTTCATTAACTGAAGAACAAGAACTATTACTGGCCAGTATTCGCGAGTTAATCACCAGCAATTTTCCGGAAGAGTATTTCCGTACCTGCGATCAAACGGGCACCTATCCCAAAGAATTTATGCAGGCGCTGGCGGAAAACGGTATTTCGATGCTGGGCGTCCCGGAAGAATTCGGCGGCATTCCGGCTGACTATGTAACGCAAATGCTGGCGCTGATGGAAATCTCAAAATGCGGCGCTCCGGCCTTTTTGATTACCAACGGCCAATGCATTCACAGTATGCGCCGTTTTGGTTCCGCAGAACAACTGCGTAAAACAGCAGAAAGTACTCTGGCCACCGGCGATCCAGCATATGCGCTAGCCTTAACAGAACCTGGCGCGGGCTCTGATAATAATAGCGCCACAACAACCTGGACGCGTAAAAACGGCAAGGTTTATCTTAACGGCCAAAAAACATTTATCACCGGTGCAAAAGAATATCCTTACATGCTGGTTCTGGCGCGCGATACGGAGCCAAAAGATCCTAAAAAAGCGTTCACGCTTTGGTGGGTGGACTCAAATAAACCGGGCATAAAGATTAATCCGCTGCACAAAATTGGCTGGCACATGTTGAGTACATGCGAAGTTTATCTCGATAATGTCGAGGTGGACGAAAGCGACCGGGTCGGTGAAGAAGGCATGGGTTTCCTCAATGTCATGTACAATTTTGAGATGGAGCGTTTGATTAATGCGGCGCGCAGTACAGGTTTCGCCGAATGCGCATTTGAAGATGCCGCCCGTTACGCCAACCAGCGTATCGCCTTTGGTAAACCCATCGGCCATAACCAGATGATCCAGGAAAAGCTGGCGTTAATGGCCATCAAAATCGAAAACATGCGCAATATGGTGTTGAAAGTCGCCTGGCAGGCCGATCGGGAAGAGTCACTGCGTACCAGCGCCGCGCTGGCTAAGCTGTACTGCGCACGCACAGCGATGGAAGTGATTGACGATGCGATTCAGATTATGGGTGGGCTTGGTTATACTGACGAAGCCCGTGTCTCCCGCTTCTGGCGCGATGTTCGCTGCGAACGTATCGGTGGCGGCACGGATGAAATTATGATCTATGTGGCAGGACGCCAAATTCTGAAAGACTATCAGAACAAGTAAGGATCGTACCGGAACGTCTTATTCGGCCTGACTGCTTTACGGCATCAGGCCGAATAAATCAGATAAATTTCGCCGTCAGGTATTTGGCAGCAAATACGCCTGCTCAACCAGACTATTTTTAAATTGCTTACGATAATCGTTGGGAGAACATCCTACATGCCGCATAAACAATTTGGCAAAATGGTCCACATTTTCATATCCTACCCGCCATGAAATTTCTGCCAGTGGCGACTCAGTGTTTGTCAGCGCAAACTTGGCCTCGGTCATACGTCGTTGAATAACATAGTTGATAGGGGATATATGATATTCTTTGGCAAATTCATGGCATATATAACTGACGCTGGCGCGAAATTTTTTCGATAGCTGGTCAAGCGTGATTTTTTCACGATAATTATTATTGAGATAAACAAGCACATCCTTAATTAATACATCTTTTTTAATGTAGCCTTGTTCAGAACGATAGGCATTTTTAAAATTTTCATAGTAAAGTGCGGTCAGAGTGTAAGCAAATGCATCGTATACAGAGGAAGCCAATACGTTTTTCCCCTGCGGAAGTAACACGCTTAATTCATTAAAGATACTTTTAATGACCTCTTTCCCCTGAACCACGGAAACCACCGGACAGGAATGACTCTGCAATAGTTGGTTTTCTTCCCAACCTGGAAAACAAAACCCATACAGCGCACAGGTATAGGTGGTAGCCGGCGAATTGCTGTCGGATGCTACAGCGTGTAGCCGCCCCCGCTCAACGACGACAATATCGTCCGCATGCGCGACGTAGAGTGAAGAGTCAATAATTAACCTGGCTATCCCTTTTTTGACGTAAATAAGCTCTGTTTCATTATCATGCATATGATGGCCAGACTCCCAGTTTGGATCATCGCTAATGACAAAACGTGAAAATCGAGGGGTCTTGTCCTGTTCAAAAATCGTCTCCGCGGCGGAGTCAAAACAGCGCTGATACATAATAACCTCTGTCAGGTTTAAAAAGATAACCAAGATAAAATAAAGCGAGCGTCAGTGTTGTACAACCGTGGAGATTACCAGCAAAACAAGATTATTCGTTCCGAATGCAAGATATTATGTTCTTTTGCAGACAGCTCAGATTACCTGTCGATAGCGTATTATCAGACAAAAATACATAGCCGACATATCTTTGATGTTTTCTTTTAACCTCACAGAAACAACATCGCACGTTTCATGTTAAAAAATGATGATATGCTTCGCACTTATTATTCTCACTACCGTATTTATATTTTTATGACGCCTTTTTCAGATGGTTGCTAACGATTCTCTGTTCGCAGATTTTTCGTGCAAGATTGTTGGCAAGGAAAACAGATTGACCCATCGAAAACCTCTTCAGACTGCCGCAGACTATTTTCAGTCAGATTTACGTTACTTATCCGCACGCGACTCACTGGAGATGCAATGAAAATAATAACCTGCTTTAAGTTGGTGCCTGAAGAACAGGACATTACCGTGACCCCGGAGCATTCGCTCAATTTTGATCGTGCCGAGGCCAAAATCAGCCAGTTTGATTTAAATGCAATTGAGGCCGCCGCGCAGTTAGCTGGCGATGGCGACGAGATCGCCGCGCTCACCGTCGGCGGCTCTCTGTTACAAAATTCAAAAGTCCGCAAAGATGTGTTATCCCGCGGGCCAGATGCGCTTTTTATGGTTCAGGATGCGCAACTGGAGCACGCCCTGCCCAAAGAAACCGCGCTGGCGCTAGCATCCGCGGCGGAGAAAATCGGCTTTGACCTGCTGCTCTTTGAAGAGGGCTCCGGCGATATTTATGCCCAACAAGTGGGCCTGCTGACTGGCGAACTCCTGAAACTCCCCGTCATCAACGCAGTAAGCCATATTCAACGCGACGGCGACAAAATCATCGTTGAACGCACACTGGAAGAAGACGTTGAAATTATCGAGCTCACGCTGCCCGCGGTGCTTTGCGTGACCTCAGATATTAACGTTCCACGCATCCCGTCAATGAAAGCCATTCTCGGCGCCGGGAAAAAAGCCGTTACGTCGTGGCTGGCGAGCGATATCCACTGGACCCCAACCACGCCAATGGCGGAACTGGTCGCCATCTCGGTACCGCCGCAGACAGAACGCAAGCATATCATTCTCGATAACGATTCGCCGGAAGCCATTACCGCACTGGCCGACCATTTGAAAAAATCCCTGAACTAAACCCAACGGAGAAAAATTATCATGAATCATTTAGCTAACGTATGGGTATTTAGCGATAACGTAGAGCGTTATGCCGAATTAATGACCGGCGCGCGGCAGTGGGGAGAAAAAGTTTACGCCATCGTGCAAGGAAACACGGAGATCGACTACGTGAAAGCGCTTGGCGCTGATGAGATAGTCATTCTTGAATCGCATACGGATTTGCAGCGCGTGGAAAACTATGCCGAAACGCTGGCCTCGTTATTAGGCGACCAAAATGGGCTGCTGCTCATGGCGGCGACCAAGCGCTGTAAAGCGCTGGGCGCCCGGCTGAGCATCCAGCTTGACGCCGTGATGGTGAACGACGCGACGTCTATTGACCTCCTCGACGGGACGCTACACGCAGAGCATCGCATGTACGGCGGACTTGCTTTCGGCAAAGAGAAATTAAACAGCCCGCAGGCGATTATTACGCTGGCACCCGGCGTGCTGGAACCCGCCGCCCCTCTCCCCGGTCATACTTGCCCGCAGACCACGCTGGCATATATTGCCCCACGCCACGAGGTATTGTGCCAGCAGCGGCGCGCGAAATCGTTAAGCAGCGTCGATTTGAGCAAAGCCAAACGGGTCATCGGCGTAGGACGAGGCCTGGCGGCGCAAAGCGATCTGGATATGGTGCATAAACTGGCGACCGTCCTCGGCGCAGAAGTGGGCTGTTCCCGCCCCATTGCGGAAGGTGAAAACTGGATGGAACGCGAGCGTTATATTGGCGTATCCGGCGTTCTGTTGAAATCCGATCTCTATCTGACGCTGGGCATTTCCGGCCAAATTCAACATATGGTGGGTGGAAACGGCGCAAAAATTATTGTCGCAATTAACAAAGATAAAAACGCGCCCATTTTCAATTATGCCGATTATGGTCTGGTGGGCGATATCTATAAGGTTGTTCCTGCCCTCATCGACCAGTTAAGCCGCTAATTCCTTTTTCAACGCACATCTCCCGTCGTCGATACGGCGGGAAAGGAGCATAAAGCATGTCGGATGATAAATTTGACGCTATTGTGGTGGGCGCAGGCGTAGCAGGAACGGTCGCCGCGTATGTGATGGCAAAAGCGGGACTGGATGTACTGGTTATTGAACGCGGAAACAGCGCGGGCAGCAAAAATATGACCGGTGGGCGGCTCTACGCTCACAGTATCGAAAGTATTATGCCGGGATTCGCAACGTCCGCCCCCATCGAACGTGTCGTTACCCGTGAAAAAATCTCCTTTTTAACCGAAGAAAGCGCCGTCACACTTGATTTTCACCGCGCGCCCCCTACTCCGCCCCTTACGTCATATACCGTACTGCGCAACAAACTGGACCCGTGGCTAATGGCGCAGGCGGAGCAGGCTGGCGCGCAGTTTATCCCAGGTGTACGGGTCGACGCTCTGGTACGTGAAGGCAATCGCGTCACTGGCGTTCAGGCCGGGGATGATATTCTTGATGCGAATATTGTGATTCTCGCGGACGGCGTGAATTCCATGCTGGGCCGTTCACTGGACATGGTGCCTGCCTCTTCTGCGCATCACTATGCCGTCGGCGTAAAAGAGTTGATTGGGCTCTCTCCGGCACTTATTGAAGAGCGCTTTAATCTGGCGTCCCATGAAGGCGCCGCCTGGTTATTCGCTGGCGCGCCCTCCAACGGGCTCATGGGCGGCGGATTTCTTTATACCAACCGCGATTCGGTTTCTCTGGGGCTGGTATGTGGCCTGGGCGACATTGCTCACGCGACCAAAAGCGTACCGCAAATGCTGGAAGATTTTAAACAGCATCCGGCGATACGCCCTTTGATTCAGGGGGGAACGCTGCTCGAATACTCCGCTCATATGGTGCCCGAAGGCGGCATAGCAATGATGCCGGAGCTGGTAAATGACGGCGTGATGATTGTCGGCGACGCCGCCGGTCTTTGTCTGAATCTCGGCTATACCGTCCGCGGCATGGATTTAGCCATCGCGTCCGCGCAAGCGGCCGCTCAAACCGCCATTGACGCTAAAGCGCGGCAAGATTTTTCCGCCGCGAGTCTTGCCGGTTACAAACGCGCGCTGGAGAAAAACGGCGTGTTACGCGATATGCGGCATTTCCGCAAACTCCCCGGATTAATGGAAAACCCACGGCTTTTTACCGAGTACCCGCGAATGGCGGCAAACATTGTGGGCGATCTGTTCACCGTTGATGGCGGTCCAGTCCCACCGTTGCGTAAAACTATCCTGTCACATGCGAAAAAAATTGGACTGGTGAATCTATTAAAAGACGGCATAAAAGGGGCTACGGCATTATGAGTTCGGACAATAAGGTGAATGTTGACGTCAAATTGGGCGTAAATAAATTTTACGTAGATGAAGGACACCCACATATCATTTTGCGCTCCTCGCCTGACATGCTGGAGTTTAATAAATTAATAAAAGCCTGCCCTGCCGGACTCTATAAGCTGGACGATGCGGGAAATATTCATTTTGACTCCGCGGGCTGCCTGGAATGCGGGACCTGCAGGGTTCTCTGCGGCAATACTCTTCTCGAAAAATGGGAATACCCGGCGGGAACGTTCGGCGTTGAGTTTCGCTACGGCTGACGCTCTGAAACACCGGATAACGACGCTACGGCGTCTTATTCGGTTTGCCCCCGGAGATTACGTCATTTGTATTAATAGAGAACAAGTCAATGAGTGTTACATTAACGTTTGACGCCGCAAGGCGGAAAACCTATCGCGAGTCCGGCTACTGGGGCGATGCTTCACTGGGCGACTACTGGCGGCAAACCGCACGCGCCGTACCCGATAAAATCGCCGTGGTCGATAATCATGGCGCGTCCTGGACCTACGCCGCGCTCGACTGCGCGGCAAGCCGCCTGGCAAACTGGTTACTGTCTCAGGGGATTCAACCGGGCGATCGCGTGGCCTTTCAGCTTCCGGGCTGGTGTGAGTTTACCCTCATTTATCTGGCCTGCCTGAAAACGGGCGCGGTATCTGTCCCGCTGCTTCCCGCCTGGCGAGAAGCAGAGCTGGTTTGGGTGCTGAACAAATGTCAGGCTAAAATATTCTTCGCCCCCACCGTATTCAAACAGAATCGTCCGGTCGATCTTATCCTTCCGCTACAAAATCAACTGCGCCATCTGACGCATATTGTCGGCGTGGATAAACTGGCGCCTGCCACCACAGCGCTTGCGCTTAGTCAAATCATCGACCGCAGCGAACCGTTGCAGTCAGACATTAACATTCACGGTGATGAACTGGCGGCAGTGCTGTTTACCTCCGGCACAGAAGGAATGCCGAAAGGGGTGATGTTGACCCACAATAATATTCTTGCCAGCGAACGGGCGTATTGCGCGCGGTTGAATTTAACCTGGCAAGATGTGTTCCTGATGCCTGCGCCACTGGGCCACGCCACCGGATTTTTACACGGCGTCACCGCGCCCTTTTTAATCGGGGCGCGTAGCGTATTGCTGGACATCTTTACCCCAGAAGCCTGCCTTACCTTATTAGCGCAGCAACGCTGTACCTGTATGTCAGGCGCGACGCCGTTTATTTACGATCTGCTTTGTGCCGTTGAGCAACAGCCTGCCGACCTCTCCTCACTGCGATTCTTCTTATGCGGCGGCACGACTATTCCCAAAAAGGTTGCCCGCGACTGCCAGCAGCGCGGTATCAAATTATTGAGTATTTACGGTTCTACAGAAAGTTCTCCACACTCGATGGTTAATCTGGGTGATTCGACTTCACGCATGATGAATACCGATGGTTATGCCGCCACCGGTGTAGAAATTAAAATCGTGGATGAAGATCGCAATACGCTTCCAGCAGGCCACGAAGGCGAAGAAGCCTCGCGCGGGCCGAACGTTTTTATGGGATACCTGGACGAGCCGGAACTTACCGCCCGCGCACTGGATAACGAGGGCTGGTATTACAGCGGCGACCTCTGCCGCATGGATGAAGACGGTTATATCAAAATTACCGGGCGCAAAAAGGATATAATTATACGTGGAGGTGAAAATATCAGCAGTCGCGAGGTGGAGGATATTTTATTGCAACACCCCCGCATACACGATGCTTGCGTCGTTGCTATGCCTGATGAACGCTTAGGCGAACGTTCATGCGCGTATGTAGTCTTAAAACCGCCGCACCTTTCGCTGACGCTGGAAGAGGTGATCGCTTTTTTCAGTCGAAAACGGGTAGCGAAGTATAAATATCCGGAACGGATCGTCATCGTAGAAAAACTGCCCAGAACCGCCTCTGGCAAAGTGCAGAAGTTTCTGTTGCGGCAGGATATTATTGAGCGGCTGCGCCAGGAGCACACCGCGGTATAAATTGCCGGATGGCGACGTTAACGCCGCCATCCGGTATCACATTACTTCTTCAGTTCCGCCAGACTCAGCCAGGTCTGAACCACGGTGTCCGGGTTCAGCGACAGGCTGTCGATCCCCTCTTCCATCAGCCAGGCGGCAAAGTCTTCATGGTCGGACGGACCCTGACCGCAAATTCCAACATATTTGCCCTGTTTTTTCGCCGCGCGGATCGCCATCGACAGCAGCGCTTTCACCGCGTCGTTACGCTCGTCAAACAGTTCAGACACCACGCCGGAATCGCGATCCAGCCCCAGCGCCAGCTGCGTCATGTCGTTAGAACCAATCGAGAAGCCATCAAAATACTCGAGGAACTGTTCAGCCAGCAAGGCATTGGACGGGATCTCGCACATCATGATGATCTTCAGCCCGTTCTCGCCGCGTTTAAGCCCCTGGCGCGCCAGCTCTTCGATGACCGCTTTCGCCTGGTCGACCGTCCGCACGAATGGGATCATGATTTCGACGTTGGTAAGGCCCATATCGTTGCGCACGCGTTTCACCGCTTCGCATTCCAGCGCAAAACAATCGCGGAAACTTTCTGCGACGTAACGACCCGCGCCGCGGAAGCCCAGCATCGGGTTTTCTTCATGCGGCTCATAACGTTCGCCGCCGACCAGGTTGGCGTATTCGTTGGACTTAAAGTCAGACAGGCGAACGATAACGCGTTTCGGGTAGAAGGCGGCGCCTAACGTCGCGATCCCTTCCGTCAGTCGACCAACGTAAAATTCACGCGGCGAGTCAAACCCTTTCATCATCTCACGAATGTCGTTTTGCAGCGCGGCATCCTGGTCGTCAAACTCCAGCAGCGCACGCGGGTGAACGCCAATCATACGGTTAATGATGAATTCCAGTCGCGCCAGACCTACACCTTCATTCGGCAGGCAGGCAAAGTCAAATGCCCTGTCCGGGTTGCCGACGTTCATCATGACCTTCAGCGGTAGCTCTGGCATGGTATCTACGCTGGAGCTTTTTACGCTGAAATCCAGCATGTCGGCATACACATAACCGGTATCACCTTCTGCACAGGAGACGGTTACTTTTTCGCCATCTTTCATGCGTTCGGTGGCGTCGCCGCAGCCGACTACCGCCGGAATGCCCAATTCGCGGGCGATAATCGCCGCGTGACAGGTGCGCCCGCCACGGTTAGTGACAATCGCCGCCGCTTTTTTCATGATCGGTTCCCAGTCCGGGTCGGTCATATCGGTGACAAGCACATCGCCAGGCTCAATACGGTTCATTTCGCCGATATCGTGAATAACTTTTACCGTACCTGCGCCGATACGATGACCAATGGCGCGACCTTCGGCAATGATTTTCCCCTGCGCATGTAGCGTATAACGCTCCATCACCTGGCCACGGGAGCGCACGGTTTCCGGACGTGCCTGCACAATAAAGAGCTTACCGGTATGACCGTCTTTCGCCCATTCGATATCCATCGGACGACCATAGTGCTGCTCAATCTGCACCGCTTGTTTCGCCAGTTCCTGCACTTCTTCGTTGGTGAGCGAGAAAATGTCGCGCTGTTCCTGCGGCACATCTTCAATCTTCACTTGCTTGCCGTGCTCCTGGGTGGCGGCGTAAACCATGCGGATTTTTTTCGACCCCATGGTGCGGCGTACGATGGCCGGACGGCCTGCCGCCAGGGTTGGCTTATGGACATAAAATTCATCCGGGTTAACCGCGCCCTGCACCACCATTTCACCCAGTCCCCATGCCGAGGTGATAAAGACCACCTGGTCAAAGCCGGATTCGGTATCGATAGAGAACATCACCCCTGACGAGGCGAGATCGGAGCGAACCATCCGCTGCACGCCAGCGGAAAGCGCTACGCCGCGATGATCATATCCCTGGTGAACGCGATAAGAGATGGCGCGATCGTTAAACAGAGAAGCAAATACGTGTTTCACTGCCACCAGTACCGCATCGAAGCCCTGAACGTTAAGAAACGTTTCCTGTTGACCCGCAAACGAAGCATCTGGCATGTCTTCCGCCGTGGCGGAGGAACGCACGGCAAAAGAGGCATTTTCATCATCCGACGAAAGCTGCGCATAGGCATCGCGGATGGCGTTTTCCAGCGCCGGCTGGAAAGGAGTGTCGATAATCCACTGGCGGATCTGCGCGCCCGCTTTCGCCAGCTGGGAGACATCATCAATATCTGTCTTATCCAGCAGCTCATAAATGCGCTGGTTTACGCCGCTTTGATCCAAAAACTGGTTAAACGCATCGGCAGTGGTTGCAAAACCATTCGGAACGGATACGCCCATGCCGGAAAGGTTAGTAATCATTTCACCCAGGGAGGCATTTTTGCCCCCAACTCTGTCTACATCATTCATGCCGAGTTGGTTATACCAAAGCACCAGCGGTGACGAGCCATTGTTGGACATCGAACAATCCTTTTGTGATAAATGAACGAGTTTAAGAAACACATAGTTGCGTATTTATCCTGGCATACTTAAACCCGCGAAAAAAACGGTGAATCGTTCAAGCAAATTTATTTTTTCATTTTTTCAGATTGTTTACGTAGTTGCGCAAACCCGCGCATAGCACGGCATTCCCTGAATAACCCCCGGTATAAACTGCGTTTCCAGGAAATGAAACACACTTTTCATTAATTATAAAAAGCGCCTGTCATTTTATAAAATAAGCGACAAGTTATACGTTTCCCGTTACTTTTAATTTATGCTTTCAGATAATTATGTTTACTCTTCAGGATGAACAGAATGGATAATGTTGTTGATCGCCATGTTTTCTATATTTCTGATGGTACCGCCATCACCGCCGAGGTCCTGGGTCACGCGGTCATGTCGCAGTTTCCGGTGACGATCAGCAGCATCACGCTGCCATTCGTGGAAAACGAAAGTCGCGCCCGCGCCGTCAAAGACCAAATTGACGCCATTTATCAGCAAACCGGCGTTCGCCCGCTGGTGTTTTACTCGATTGTTTTACCTGAAATTCGCGCCATCATCTTACAGAGCGAAGGTTTCTGCCAGGATATCGTCCAGGCGCTGGTGGCGCCGCTTCAGCAGGAGATGAAACTGGATCCGACGCCGATCGCTCATCGTACTCATGGGCTTAATCCGGGTAACCTGAACAAGTATGACGCCCGTATTGCCGCTATCGATTATACCCTGGCGCATGATGATGGCATTTCATTGCGCAACCTCGATCAGGCTCAGGTCATTTTGCTTGGCGTTTCGCGCTGTGGAAAAACGCCCACCAGCCTCTATCTGGCGATGCAATTCGGTATTCGTGCGGCTAACTACCCTTTCATCGCCGATGATATGGATAATTTGACGCTGCCCACATCGTTAAAACCGCTACAACATAAACTGTTCGGCCTGACAATTGACCCTGAACGCCTGGCGGCAATTCGCGAAGAACGCCGTGAAAACAGTCGCTATGCCTCGTTGCGTCAGTGCCGCATGGAAGTGGCGGAGGTCGAAGCGCTGTATCGTAAGAATCAGATCCCCTGCCTGAACAGCACCAATTATTCCGTTGAAGAGATAGCCACCAAGATTCTCGACATTATGGGGCTTAACCGCAGGATGTACTAGCAAACTAGTTTAATGGGTTGGTTTTTGTTATCATGCCGTTCTGCCTGCGAGGTGTGACACGCCTCGCACTTGAAATCAGCAGGGATTGGTTTATCGTGATGCCCATCACTTCCCGGTAGTCCTGCCGTTGAAGCAACAAATTTCTGAGACTTGTAATGAACAGAACCGACGAACTCCGTACTGCGCGTATCGACAGCCTGGTAACACCGACCGAACTCGCGCAGCGGTATCCTGTATCGTCCTCCGTCGCCAGTCACGTTACCGACTCCCGACGCCGGATAGAAAAGATTTTAAATGGTGAAGATCCACGGCTACTGGTCGTCATTGGCCCCTGTTCGATTCACGATCTGAATGCCGCCATGGAATACGCGACGCAGCTCCAGGCACAACGCCAAAAGCATCAGGCGCGTCTGGAGATCGTCATGCGCACCTATTTTGAAAAACCGCGCACCGTTGTGGGATGGAAAGGCCTGATTTCCGATCCCGACTTGAATGGAAGTTACCGCGTCAATTATGGGCTTGAACTGGCGCGTCGCTTGCTATTGCAGGTGAACGAACTGGGAGTACCGACCGCCACAGAATTTCTTGATATGGTCACCGGCCAGTTTATTGCCGATCTGATCAGTTGGGGAGCGATTGGCGCGCGTACCACCGAAAGCCAAATCCATCGGGAAATGGCTTCTGCGCTCTCTTGTCCGGTCGGCTTTAAAAATGGTACGGATGGCAATACTCGCATTGCCGTTGACGCTATTCGCGCCTCCCGCGCCAGCCATATGTTTCTCTCGCCGGATAAAGACGGACAGATGACCATCTACCAGACGAGTGGCAACCCGTATGGGCACATCATCATGCGCGGCGGTAAAAAACCGAACTACCACGCTGAAGATATTGCCGCCGCCTGCGACACGTTGCATGAATTTGATCTGCCGGAACATCTGGTCGTCGACTTCAGCCACGGCAACTGTCAAAAACAGCATCGCCGCCAGTTGGAGGTATGTGATGATATTTGCCAGCAGATTCGTAATGGCTCCACGGCAATTGCCGGGATTATGGCCGAGAGTTTTTTACGGGAAGGCACGCAAAAAATTATCAGCGGTCAACCATTAATCTATGGTCAGTCCATTACCGATCCTTGCCTGAACTGGGAAGATACGGAAGTTCTGTTGGAAAAACTGGCCGCAGCGGTAGACAGCCGCTTTTAATAGCTCGCCCATCCTGCCGGGATGGGCGTTTCTTCGATGCGTTACCCGCCCTTTTCTCTCCCCGCGCGTATATCACTCCGCAGAATTAGCACTTGCTGTTATCGCATTAATTATTGATAATAATAATCATTGTGAGTTTGATTATTAATAAATAACATGTCGCGTATGGATAACACCGAGCTGCCTCACCCTAAGGAAATGGACAATGAAACGCTTCTCCCTGCCGCTGAACGGCGCGTCAACAGTCAGGCGCTATTAGGTCCGGACGGCAAAGTCATTATCGATCACAACGGTCAGGAGTATCTGTTGCGCAAAACTCAGGCCGGGAAGCTACTGTTAACCAAATAGCGCTCCCGCCAGCAGACGATGCTGCTGGCGTCAGGCTAACTTGAACAACTGACCTCCAGCCGCTTTCCCCACTCCGGCGGTCGGCTGGCATAGTCATCATCTCGATCGGTAAAAGGTTGACGTAAAACTTCATGCAACCGATGCAGTTCCGCCATGTCTCCCTGTTCAGCCGCATCTATCGCGCGTTGCGCCAGCCAGTTGCGCAACACAACCGCAGGATTCACGCGTTGCATCTGCTGCTGGCGCAGCGCGTCATCCACCGCCTCTGTGCGCAATCGCGCCCGGTAGCGGTCGAACCAGGCATCGAACGCCGCGCGATCGATAAACGTATCCCGCAACGGCGAGGAAGCGCTCTGTTGCTCCGTATGGCTTAACATCCGAAATGTACGGGTATAGTCACTCCCTTCGTGCGCCATCAGACTAAATAATTCATTCAGTAAAGCGTTATCGTCTTTTTGCTCGGTAAAGAAGCCCAGCTTCTGGCGCATTCGCTGCCCATAGTGCGTTAACAACGCGTCCTGGTAGCGATCCAGCGCTCTGTTTAACGCGTCGATCTCAATAAAAGGGGTTAACGTCTGCGCCAGACGTTGTAAATTCCACAGCGCCACCGACGGTTGATTATCGAAGCGGTAACGTCCCTGATGATCGGAATGGTTACCAATGAAGCCGGGATCGTAGTCATCGAGAAAACCAAAGGGACCATAGTCGATGGTCAGCCCCAGAATCGACATGTTATCCGTATTCATAACGCCGTGCGAAAAACCGACGGTTTGCCACTCGGCGATGAGTCTTCCGGTACGCGCCGCCACCTCTTCAAACCACAAAGCATATTTTTCCGGGACATCCTGCCATTGCGGCCAGTAATGACGAATAGCGAAATCAGCCAGTTGCTGAACTTTTTCCGGCTCACGGCGGTAGTAGAAATGTTCGAAATGACCAAAACGCATATGACTTTGCGCCAGACGCATTAACATCGCGCCCGTTTCCTGCGTCTCTCGCTGAACCGGCGTATCGCTGGCTACGATAGATAACGCGCGCGTCGTGGGAATACCCAGATAATGCATGGCTTCGCTGGCAAGACTTTCTCGTATGGTTGAACGCAGGACGGCGCGCCCATCCCCCATTCGCGAATAGGGTGTTAATCCGGCGCCTTTCAGATGCCAGTCGAGGGTCGAGCCATCCGCCAGGAGCTGTTCGCCCAGCAAAATACCGCGTCCGTCGCCGAGTTGCCCCGCCCAGACGCCGAACTGATGCCCGCTATATACCTGCGCGACAGGCGACATACCGGGTAATAAGGTTTCGCCGCCCCAAACGCCAGCGCCATTGGTAGCGTCAAATAACGAAGCGGGAATGGCTAACTGCTGCACCAGTTCGTCGTTATACCAAATCAGTCGCGCATTTTTTAACGGTGTGGGTAAAAGCGCGGTATACGTTGCTGGCAATTCATCGCGCCAACGGGCAGTAAAAGACAGGGTCATAGGGCCTCCTGTCTTCAGTGTAGACGGTTAATCACCGGTTAAACACCGGCAAACAGAAAGGTTATCGCTGAACGAGTTTAATGAGCTGGCTTACCGGCACCGAAGGCCATAGTCCGCCCTGGAATGCGCTAAACCCCAATGGCGCTGCGCGCGCAAACATCGCCTCAGTATCAATACCGGCAATCATCAGCGACTCGCAGCTGGAGGAGATCTGGGCAACAATAGCGTGCATGAATGGTTCGAATGAGATCATTTCAGCTCGCTGCTGAATAAAATTTTTATCCAACATGACTCGTTTGAAAAGCCCATCGAAAATAGCTTTAGTCGACGCCTCGCCTGCCCCAAAATTTGCCAGCATTAATGGGAAATGCATTGCCAGATTAGCTAACGTTTCATTGTTTTTGCCCTGGTTTAACCCAGGATAATTCTCATTTATAGCTAATTCAAGAAACGGAAAGCGCGCTGCCCGGGAAAAAAGTTCGCTATCTAATAATAATAAGTCACTAATTGCAGGCGGTAAATTAAGCCATGCAATAAGTTTATGCTGAATAAAAAAGTGCTGACAGGTTTCTAACAACGCCAGTTTTTCAACAAACAGACAGTATTGTTCCTCCACCGAAAGGCGAGGCGATACCAACTCAGTCGGCATCCGCACGGCGCCGTCTTCAGCGGCAAACGTTGCAATAATCTCTAAACCAACAAGCCGAGCGTTTTCATCCATGACGGGAAGGAAAAAGAGTTCGGAATGGTAAAGCTCATCAAGTGAAGCAATCATTACGCCAGTCCCATGGTTAGGGCGCTATTCGCCATCCAGTCACTACGGACGGAAACAGACGTAACTTCAGATACTAATTGAAGCGTCATCATTTTTCTTGTTTACCGGTGAACCGGTTCCTTTTTTTAACTTACTCTGATTATAAACCAATATCCAATGTTGTACTTTTAACAGGGCGTGAGCACGCCCGTTTTTAATAAAAGTACGTTTGTAAATGCTACGGTTATATCATTATATATGATGACAACAGATGTCATAAGTTCAACCGGCGATATGTTAAAAATAGACTATAAAATTTATATCGTCTGCGAGGTTAAATTCGCCGTGCCTGCCAGAAGTTTTTTCGCCAGTACACATTATCCAGCGATGAACGCATCACGCCACGACTGGTAGAGGCATGAATAAACTCATTATTTGTATCGTAAATACCAACATGTAAACCACTTTCGCCCGAACCGGTTTTAAAGAAAACCAAATCTCCGGGCAGCAATTCATCTTTATCGATTCTGGTGCCGATTTTTGATTGTTCACGCGTATCACGAGGCAACTGCAAATCAAACTTGTCGCGCATAGTGACTACCACAAAGCCGGAACAGTCCACGCCTCTGCGACTCATGCCGCCGTAACGGTATGGCGTACCGCGCCAGGACTGCAACTGATCGTTCAGACCCGCAATGACGGTAATGGAGTCTGATAATCTGGCATTTGGCGCCGGTGCCCGATGAGTACTGCATCCTGCCAGGAACAATGCTGTGATAACAAGAAGCCAAAAACGCATGCCGCAACAATCCTCTGTTTTTATTTTGGTATTAATTTAGCGTCGAAATTACCTGCTTTTCAAGAAACGATTTTACTTAAGTGGCCGAAATGAGCATTGGATGCCCCTCGACGTCGAGTCGTCGAAAGCGCAGACCGTAGGCTTGCGCCAGATAAGAGGGGGTGAGCACCTCTTCCCGGCGGCCGCAGGCAATGAGTTTACCGCGCTTTAGTAACCAGGCTTTATGCGCATGGCGCAGCGTGTGGTTCAGATCGTGACTACTCATCACAATCGCGATTCCTGCCTGACACAAATGATGTAATACCCGATCCAGAGCGTTTTGTTGCGCAACATCGAGACTGTTCATCGGCTCATCAAGCAGCAATAATTGACCGACCGGATTAGCGTCGGGATGAATTTGTAGTACAACGGCAGCAAGGCGAACACGCTGCCACTCGCCACCGGAAAGCTGATTCACGCTTCGCCCCAGTTTGTCGCCCAATCCAAGCATATCGGCTACCTCGTTAAGCTGCCCGGTTCGCGTTTTATCAGGTTGATGCAATGTCAGGTAATGCCAGACCGGCATGGCGAACGGCGGATTTTGCTGTTGCGCAAGATAAGCGCGATGTTGGGCAAGCGTTGCCGTCGCCCATGCCTCCAGCGGCGCTCCGCCAAACCTGATGCTCCCCTCGCCGGAGGTTAACCCCGCCATACGCGCCAGTAGCGTGCTTTTCCCGGCACCGTTCGGCCCGACAAGATGAAGGATCTCTCCTGCGCTTACTTCGCCGGAAAGCGGCCCCAGGCGGGTGCTCTCGGCGACATCCTTTAATTGCATCAATTGAGACATTATTTTGCCAACGCGATTTTTATGCTTTCCATCACAATAGGATCTTCAGGCGTCATATCCGGCGAAAAACGCTGTACCACCTGACCATCCCGGCCTACCAAAAATTTTTCAAAATTCCACAGAATATCATCCGGATAGAGTGGCGTACGGCCTTTGCTTACCATCCGTTCGTAAAAGCCGCTCTTCTCCGGCGCGACTGCCGTTGGCGCAGCGGCTATCAGTTTTTGATACAGCGGATGGCGCGCGTCGCCATTCACATCAATTTTACTGAACATCGGGAACGTGACGCCCCAGGTGCTGGCACAATAGGTTTTAATCTCCTCTTCGCTGCCTGGCTCCTGCCCCATAAACTGGTTGCAGGGAAAACCCAACACGACAAACCCCTGATCTGCCCACGCCTTCTGGATATTTTCCAACTGTTCATATTGCGGCGTCAGGCCACATCTGGAGGCGACGTTTACAATGAGCAGCACTTTTCCGGCGTATTTTTCAAGTGTAGTGACCTCTCCATCAATCGTCGTAACGTGAGTATTAAGAAGCGAGTTTTGCATGGTGTCTCCCTGATGTCGGTAGAATAGCGGGTTTCATCGTTAGCCTTTAATCATAGACTGCGAATGATGAAAGCAGTTGTTTACCGATGCGCTAACGCGCGGATTTGAGTAGCAGCCAGATAAACACTGGTGCCCCCAATGTGGCGGTGACCACCCCGATAGGCAGTTCAGCCGACGCCAGCGCCAGTCGGGCGACCACATCTGCCAATAGCAGGGCGATAGCCCCGGCCAGCGCGCAGCCGGGAAGTAAAACCCGGTGATCGGTTAAACCACATAAGCGCAGGATGTGCGGAATAACCAGACCGATAAAACCAATCGCCCCCGCCATCGCCACGCTGACGCCCACCATCCAGCCGGTGGCGACGACCAACAAATTGCGCCAGAACCACAGCGGCAGGCCAAGCTGCCGCGCCGAGGTTTCCCCTAGTGCCAGCATATTCAGCGGTTGCGACTGGCAACATATCCAGATCAGTACCGGGATGAGCGCAATCATTAGCCAGCTCTGCTGCCAGTCAACGCCGCCAAATCCTCCCATCATCCAGTACATTAATTGCCGCAGATCGAAAGAGGTGGAAAAATAGATAGCCCACGTCATCAGCGCGCTACAGATAATGCCTAGCGCGACGCCCGCCAACAACAAGCGGCTGGTAGAAAGATGGCGACGCGCAAAACGCAGCAGGATTAACGTAATAATGAGCGCGCCGGCTATAGCGCACAGCCCCAGCGCCCATCCTGGCAGTTGCCCCTGCCCCAGTAAGACGGCGGCAATAAGCCCAACACCGGCCCCATTCGAAACGCCGAGCAGACCCGGTTCAGCAAGTGGGTTTTCAAACAGCGCCTGCATCACGGCGCCAGATAGCGCCAGCGCAGCGCCAACCAGCAATACCGCAAGCGTGCGGGGAAGGCGAATTTGCCAGACAAACAGTTCCCCCCGGGCGCTTAACCAGTCACCGGGGGCAATCCACTGTTCGCCTGCGCATAAGCTCAGAAGTGTAGCCAGTAGCACCAGCAGTGACAGGCTCAGAAGCCAGCGAACGTTTCGTCGCTGTTGTTGGCGGGCAAAAGTCAGCATGTTATCCATTCAGCTGAAAAGAGGTAGCGTGATTTTACGGTGGGTATCCTTTACTTGAAAGAAAAAAGGCCGCAATGCGGCCTTTTTAGTTATACGGGTCATCTTTCAGGCTGACAGATACGCTGTCATCCCGCTGATCTACTTTCGGGATGGCAGCGTATCTGCCGCAATACACCCTGATGGATGTTATGCCTGGATCTGATTACTCTTCTTTGGGCGAAGCGTTTTCGACCCGGCTCTTTAACTTCTGCCCGGGTCTGAAGGTCACCACGCGCCGTGCTGTAATAGGAATATCTTCACCCGTTTTCGGGTTACGCCCCGGACGTTGATTTTTATCACGCAGATCGAAGTTACCAAAACCAGAGAGTTTCACCTGCTCACCGTTTTCCAGAGCACGACGGATCTCTTCGAAAAACAGTTCAACCAGTTCTTTGGCATCCCGCTTGCTAAGCCCAAGCTTATCAAACAGATATTCTGACATTTCAGCTTTTGTAAGCGCCATAGGTTCAATCCCTCAATGATGCCTGGAATCGCTCTTTTAATGCCTCTACACATTTGGCGACGGTAGCGGCAATCTCCTCTTCTTCGAGTGTACGGTTGGTATCCTGAAGGATCAGGCTGATAGCGAGGCTCTTATAACCCTCCGCAACACCCTTACCGCGGTACACGTCAAATAAGTTTACGCCAACTACCTGATTTACGCCAACTTTCTTACATTCGGATAAAATATCCGCTGCGGGAACGTTTTCTGCAACAACAACCGCAATATCGCGACGGTTAGCCGGGAAGCGTGAAATCTCCCGCGCCTGCGGCACGATACGGTCTGCGAGCTTATTCCATTCCAGTTCAAACACCAGCGTACGACCATTCAGATCCAGTTTACGTTCCAGTTCAGGGTGAACAACCCCAATAAAACCAATACGTTCATCTTTCAGATAAATCGCCGCAGACTGTCCCGGATGCAGAGCCGGATTCATCTCCGCCTTAAACTGGATATCACCCAGTTTGCCGGTTAAATCCAGTACTGCTTCCAGATCGCCTTTCAAATCATAGAAATCAACGGTCTCTTTTGCCAGGTTCCAGTGCTCATCATAGCGGTTACCGCAAATCACGCCAGCCAGCATCAGATCCTGTCGAATACCCAGATTGGCTTGTGTATCCGGAACGAAACGTAAACCGGTTTCAAAAATACGCACGCGATTCTGCTGACGGTTTTGGTTATAGACCACCGTCGCCAACAATCCGCTCCACAGAGACAGACGCATCGCCGACATCTCAACGGAGATAGGGTTTGGCAGCAGCAGCGCTTCTGCGCCTGGATGGATGAGCTGTTGTACTTTAGGATCGACAAAGCTATAGGTAATCACTTCCTGATAGCCTTTGTCGTTCAGCATGGTTTTAACCCGCTTCAACGACAGATCGGCTTCACGGTGCGTCCCCATGATTAAACCGGCCTGGATTGGCTCGTCCGGAATATTGTTATAGCCGTAAACGCGGGCAACCTCTTCCACCAGATCTTCTTCAATTTCCATATCGAAACGCCAGGTCGGCGCTACGGCTTTCCACTCGTCCTGCCCTTCGGTCACTTCACAGCCCAGACGACGCAGAATATCACTGACCTGCTCATCCGCAATATGATGCCCGATCAGGCGATCCAGTTTACTGCGACGCAGAGTAATGGTGGCGCGTTTCGGCAACGTTGCTTCGTTGCTCACATCAATTATCGGACCCGCATCACCGCCACAGATATCAAGAAGCAGACGAGTAGCGCGCTCTATCGCTTTATATTGCAGCGCTGGGTCCACCCCGCGCTCGTAGCGGTGAGACGCATCGGTATGCAGACCGTGGCGGCGAGCGCGACCGGTGATAGACAGCGGATTAAAGTACGCACACTCCAGCAGCACATTTTGCGTTTCGCCGTTCACGCCGGAATGTTCGCCGCCAAAAATACCGGCTATCCCCAGCGCCTTATGGTGATCGGCGATCACCAGCGTGTCCGCATTTAACGTCGCTTCGCTACCGTCCAGCAGGACGACGGTTTCACCCTCTTTTGCCATCCGCACGACAATACCGCCATCAATGCGATCTTTATCGAAAGCATGCATTGGCTGACCCAGTTCGAGCAGCACATAGTTCGTGACGTCAACCACCGCATCGATGGAGCGAATACCGCAGCGACGCAGTTTCTCTTTCATCCACAGCGGCGTCGGCGCGTTAACATTGATGCCTTTTACCACCCGGCCCAGATAGCGTGGACACGCATCAGCGGCCTCTACTGTAATCGGCAGCGTATCGCTGATGGTTGCCGTAACCGGCGCCATTTCAGGCTCCTGGAGCGGCGCTTTGTTCAGTACCGCCACATCGCGCGCAACGCCGATGATACCTAAGCAATCCGCACGGTTCGGCGTGACGCTAATTTCGATGGTATTGTCGTCAAGCTTCAGGTATTCACGGATATCGGTACCCAGCGGCGCATCCGCCGGCAGTTCGATAATGCCGCTGTGATCGTCGGAAATCCCCAGTTCGGAGAAGGAGCACAGCATCCCTTCAGACGGTTCGCCGCGCAGTTTCGCCGCTTTAATTTTGAAATCGCCCGGCAGGATGGCGCCAATGGTGGCCACCGCTACTTTCAGCCCCTGACGACAGTTTGGCGCGCCGCAGACGATATCCAACAGGCGTTCTCCGCCAACGTTGACTTTCGTTACACGCAATTTGTCAGCGTTCGGATGCTGGGCGCACTCAACCACTTCCCCAACCACAACGCCATTGAAGCTTCCCGCGACCGGCTCAACGCCGTCTACTTCCAGGCCAGCCATCGTAATCTGGTTAGCCAACGCATCGCTATCAATTGCCGGGTTAACCCACTCGCGTAACCACAGTTCGCTGAATTTCATTGTTTTATCCTGCCTTTATTTAAACTGTTTAAGGAAACGCAGATCGTTTTCGAAGAATGAACGCAGGTCGGTGACGCCGTAACGCAACATGGTCAGACGTTCCATCCCCATACCAAAAGCGAAGCCAGAATAGATTTCCGGATCGATACCGACATTACGCAGCACATTCGGATGCACCATCCCGCAGCCCAGCACCTCCAGCCATTTACCGTTTTTACCCATCACATCCACTTCCGCAGAAGGTTCGGTAAACGGAAAATAAGAAGGACGGAAGCGAATCTGCAGATCCTCCTCAAAGAAATTACGCAGGAAGTCGTGCAGCGTACCTTTGAGGTTGGTGAAGCTGATGTTGGTATCAACAATCAGACCTTCCATCTGATGGAACATCGGAGTATGCGTCTGGTCGTAGTCATTACGGTATACACGGCCCGGCGCAATAATACGGATCGGCGGTTGCTGCGCTTTCATCGTCCGGATCTGGACGCCAGACGTCTGGGTCCGCAGCAGACGGGTCGCGTCAAACCAGAAGGTATCATGATCGGCGCGGGCCGGATGATGACCCGGAATGTTTAACGCATCGAAGTTATGGTAGTCATCTTCGATTTCCGGGCCAGTCGCCACGGTAAAACCAAGCTCGCCGAAGAAACTTTCAATACGGTCAATGGTACGCGTGACCGGATGCAGACCGCCGTTCTCAATACGGCGCCCCGGCAGGGAGATATCGATGGTTTCAGCGGCCAGACGGGCGTTAAGCGCTGCGCTTTCCAGCTCGGCTTTACGCGCGTTAAGAGCCTGTTGTACCTGCTCTTTCGCGGCGTTAATGACTGCCCCGGCTGCCGGACGCTCTTCCGGCGGCAGATCGCGTAGGGTCGTCATCTGAAGGGTTAAATGCCCTTTCTTGCCCAAATATTCGACGCGTACATTGTCTAACGCGGCAACATCTGACGCCTGGTTAATGGCGGCCGCTGCATTGGCAACCAGCTCTGCGAGATGTGACATGGTTTTCCTCATTGTGTCGGTGAAGACACCGGTTCATTGGACGTAATCTCTCGATTTCAGATACAAAAAAAGCCTCCATCAGGAGGCTTTTTTGCGCTGTTTTTCGTTTCGTTTTTCACGCGCTAGCCTCCTGGGATCAGGTGCTAAAGTAAAAAAAGAAACGGAAAATAGCAGCGTTCATGCTTGCGTTACCTTATGTGGTAAAACCGAATATCCTTTATTGAAAAGGGTTACAGGTCAATTGTCAACTCACTGAACAGTAAATAAAAGAGAGGGAGCCAGGCTCCCTCTTTTCACTGGCTTATGCCAGAGCTGCTTTCGCTTTTTCAACCAGCGCGGTGAACGCGACTTTGTCGAATACGGCGATATCAGCCAGGATCTTACGGTCGATTTCAACAGAGGCTTTTTTCAGGCCGTTGATGAATTTGCTGTAAGAAATACCGTTCTGACGTGCTGCTGCGTTGATACGCGCAATCCACAGTTGACGGAACTGACGCTTACGTTGACGACGGTCACGGTAAGCATACTGACCAGCTTTGATAACTGCCTGGAAGGCAACGCGGTATACGCGAGAACGCGCACCGTAGTAGCCTTTGGCTTGTTTCAAAATTTTCTTGTGACGTGCGCGTGCAATTACACCACGTTTTACGCGAGCCATATGTGCTCTCCTGTATCTATTCTAATTAAAAAGTTAAAAACGTTAACGGCTTATGCGTACGGCAGGCACGCGATAACCAGGCCCAGATCGCCTTTAGAAACCATGGCTTTCGGACGCAGGTGACGTTTACGTTTAGTCGCTTTTTTGGTCAGAATGTGACGCAGGTTAGCGTGCTTGTGCTTAAAACCACCTTTACCGGTTTTTTTGAAGCGCTTAGCAGCACCGCGTACGGTCTTAATTTTTGGCATTTTAATAACTTCCACTTCGCATTGTTAATAAACGAAACATAGGCGAACAAAACCTGTGAAGCCCGAAGGCTTCACAGAATTGTTACTTGAAGGCCTTACTGTTTCTTCTTAGGAGCAAGCACCATGATCATCTGACGGCCTTCGATCTTCGTTGGGAAGGATTCGACCACTGCCAGTTCTTGCAAATCGTCTTTCACGCGATTAAGCACTTCCATACCGATTTGCTGGTGGGCCATCTCACGGCCGCGGAAACGCAGCGTGATTTTGGCCTTATCGCCCTCTTCGAGAAAGCGAATCAGGCTGCGGAGTTTTACCTGATAGTCGCCTTCATCTGTCCCAGGACGGAATTTAATTTCCTTCACCTGGATAACTTTTTGCTTTTTCTTCTGTTCCTTAGAAGACTTACTCTTTTCATAGAGGAATTTGCCGTAATCCATTATACGACAAACCGGCGGCTCGGCGTTAGGGCTGATTTCGACTAAGTCTACTCCGGCTTCTTCAGCTTTTTCCAGAGCTTCTCTCAGACTCACAATACCAAGCTGCTCGCCTTCCAGACCTGTTAAGCGAACTTCTTGCGCGCGAATTTCGCTATTAATACGATTCGGACGCGCCGTTTGAACTCGTTTTCCGCCTTTAATACTTTATTCCTCCAGTTGTTGAAGACTGCGGCTGCGAATCTCTTGTTGCAGCTTCTCAATCACGTCATTTACGTCCAGACTGCCCAGGTCTTTACCGCGGCGGGTGCGAACGGCAACTTTGCCTGCTTCCACCTCTTTATCACCACAGACCAACATATAAGGGACACGACGTAAAGTGTGCTCGCGGATTTTAAAGCCAATCTTCTCATTTCTCAAGTCTGCTTTTACACGAATGCCCGCATTTTGTAGTTTCTGCGTCAATTCGTTAACGTATTCAGACTGCGAATCGGTAATATTCATCACGACTACCTGAACAGGCGCGAGCCATGTCGGGAAGAAACCAGCGAACTCTTCGGTCAGGATACCGATGAAGCGTTCCATCGACCCAAGAATCGCACGGTGAATCATTACCGGCACCTTACGCTCGTTGTCTTCGCCTACATAGGAGGCGCTCAGACGAGACGGTAAGGAGAAGTCCAGCTGTACTGTACCGCACTGCCATGCACGATCGAGGCAGTCATATAAGGTAAATTCAATTTTCGGACCGTAGAATGCGCCTTCACCCAGTTGATACTCAAACGGGATATTATTTTCTTCCAGCGCAACCGCCAGATCCGCCTCAGCACGATCCCACATCTCATCGCTGCCGATACGCTTGTCAGGACGAGTGGAAAGCTTGACGACGATCTTCTCGAAGCCAAAGGTGCTGTACATATCGTAGACCATACGAATACAAGCGTTAACTTCATCGCGGATCTGCTCTTCGGTGCAGAAGATATGCGCATCATCCTGCGTAAAGCCGCGTACGCGCATCAGACCATGCAGCGCGCCTGATGGCTCGTTACGGTGGCAGCTACCGAATTCCGCCATACGCAGCGGCAAATCACGATAGGATTTCAGACCCTGGTTAAAGATCTGAACGTGGCCCGGGCAGTTCATCGGCTTGATGCAATATTCGCGGTTTTCTGAAGATGTGGTGAACATCGCATCTTTATAGTTGTCCCAGTGCCCGGTTTTTTCCCACAGCACACGGTCCATCATGAACGGGCCTTTAACTTCTTGATACTGGTACTCTTTGAGTTTAGAACGAACAAAGACCTCCAGCTCGCGGAAGATAGTCCAGCCGTCGTTATGCCAGAACACCATGCCCGGCGCTTCTTCCTGCATATGATACAGGTCGAGCTGCTTACCAATTTTACGGTGGTCGCGTTTTGCGGCCTCTTCCAGGCGCTGCAGATAAGCGTTCAGGGCTTTTTTATCTGCCCATGCCGTACCGTAAATACGTTGCAACATCTTATTATTGCTGTCACCGCGCCAGTATGCGCCGGCAGTTTTCATCAGTTTAAAGTGATGGCAGAAACGCATATTCGGCACGTGCGGACCACGACACATGTCGACATATTCTTCATGATGGTACAAGCCTGGCTTGTCATCATGAGCAATGTTTTCATCAAGAATGGAAACTTTGTAGCTTTCACCACGCTTCACGAAGGTTTCACGCGCTTCGTGCCAGCTGACTTTCTTCTTGATAACGTCGTAATTTTTCTCGGCGAGCTCATGCATCCGCTTTTCGAGCGCTTCGACATCTTCCTGAGTTAGCGTGCGGTCAAGATCAACGTCATAGTAAAAACCGTTGTCGACAACCGGGCCGATCGCCATTTTCGTGTGCGGCCAAAGTTGCTTGATAGCGTGACCTAACAGATGCGCGCAAGAGTGACGAATGATCTCCAGACCCTCTTCATCTTTTGCGGTGATGATGGAAAGCGTCGCATCATTTTCAATCAGATCGGAAGCATCAACCAGCTCGCCATTCACACGGCCCGCAATGGTGGCTTTCGCCAGGCCAGGACCAATGTCCAGAGCAACATCCATCGGGCTTACAGGGTGGTCATAATGGCGTTGGCTGCCATCAGGAAGAGTAATAACAGGCATGTAATATCCTTATTTGCAGTGGTGACCCATACGCAAGATCACATACAAAGAGAAAATGAATTTATTGACAGTGAGTTGTGTATCCATCTAGCCAACCATTGCTAAATTGGCGCACAACCTTCGACACAGACGAAAATCGCTATTTTCGTCCGGCATGACGATGGTAACACTAAAAAAAGGGAGATTGCATCTTTCTGTTCTACAGAACCTGAATCCCAACACACTACCCAGCACGCGTATCGTTAATGATGTACATGGTCACTCTGAGTCTCGACTTACTGCCACCGTATGAGTCATTCACATCAGATAGCTTTCGACGACCGCTATCTATATTCTTCAGATGGGGACCTGGCAGCATGCGATAACGCACAATACGAAACCCACTTTCCAAAGCACATACCAGCAAAGAGCCATTACATGCTGCTATGAAGCTTCTATAACTAGCAACGTCTCCCTTATGATGCCGTACTTGTAATTCGTCTGTGTTGCTTGAAGTATGTCGCGGCACGATGTGAGATGAGTTACTCGTCGAGTGATAGCCCTTTCTCTGTATAGCCTTTTACAGGACTCGGGAACCTCATGATGAACCTTCGAATACTGCTGTATATAAACACAGTAACAATCATGCGTAATTATCAAAAGCATTTACATTGCTTGATGTTTGTGCTGCAAACGCTTGATAGCTTCATGCTATCGGAGGCGCAGTAGATAGGAGTGTTAATGAGTGTTAATATGTCAATAACACGGTTTTGATATCGGGAAGATAGTGATGAGTAATGATTATAGACTACCAGATTCAGAATATCTTGCCAGAAGATTTTCCGTACCACACCTTGTTTGCCTGATGGCAATATTATTAATATTTTCAATACTAAGCATTTTTTCTAAAGGCTCTATATGCTTATAATTTCATACATTGTATTATGCTTATTATTTATAGTTTATCTCTATACTCTTTCCGTAAGAATTGAGGGGAAAATAATAAATGTAATGGTCCCATACCTGATAATAACAGTGCCTACACTGTACGTGTTTGAAGGTATATTTGTATACCTCTCAGAGGTGCGGAAGTATACAGTGGAATATTTGTTTTTCTATACTTGCTATATAACATACATAGCATCATTTGTTATTTCTTATCTTTACACACAAAGAAAACCCATATACAACAAATCAAACACAAAAAATAAACCAAGGTATGTGTTTACTTCATTGTTATTCACCTTCCTTGCTTTTATCATTTACCTTCCAGTGTTGATGGAGTTCAGAGAGTACATACTTAGCCCAAGAAGAATATACGAATTAACCAGAACAGGGTATGGTATATACTTCTATCCTTCATTAATGTTTTCTCTTGTCGCTTCTATTTGCGCGTTCTTTACATACAAAAAATCAAAGTTATTTTGTATTTCCATAGTTTTATTTAACTGTATACTTATTTTCTTGCATGGTAACAAAGGACCAATATTTAGTATATTTATAGCATTCATCCTTTACCTTTCATATATTGAAAATAAAAAAATTAAATTTATGTTCCTGGTGAAATCGTTTGCTGTTATAGCAGTCATTGTAACGGCATTCTTTGCATATACGTTTACTGATGGGAATCCGATAGAAAATATGGCGAATTACTCGGATTATACCCGTAATGCTGTTCTTGTTGCTTCCTCAAACTTTGACTTTATGTATGGAAAATTACTAATGGAGAGCGAGGTTTACTCGAGGATTCCGAGGGCTATTTGGCCTGATAAGCCTGAAGATTTTGGCGCATTGTATCTGGCAAAAGTATTTTTCCCTGATGCATTCTACAGAAATCAGGGCGCTCCTGCTTTCGGGTATGGTGAACTATACGCAGATTTCGGGCTTTTTACACCAGTTTGGTTAGTTATATCTGGAGTATTTAAAGGCGTCCTGGCTAAGTATTTCTCCAATAAAACTCAGGAAACAAAGTCAGCGCATTATTTCATAATGTTCCTATTTTGCATTGGAATAAGTGTGATTCCTGTTAGCATGGGATGGTTGTTCCCTGAGCATTTGATGATTGCCTTTATGGTATACATTGCATCTTCCTTTGTTTTTTCAGCGCATATAAGATTCGTTTTACTAAGAAGCGATAAATAATTTATACGGCGGCAATGCCGCCGTTTTATTTAGTTTTGGAGCGTAAATCTTGTTGGGTTTGCTGAACAGCATTACCAACGTAAATTACTTTTGATGCATTCATGATAGTGCTTGAGTTTCCTAATAATGATTTATGAATAGCCCCTCAATTATGTATTTCTCGCCGCCGGTTATTATTAGTCCTGCCGCTACTCCGCCCTAATCCACATCTACTCATATGCGGATCATCCCGATGATTATCACCGTAATATAATCTACCATTGATACCAATAAACGCTGTGTTATGAATGACAGTTCCCTGCTTAAGTTAGATTAGGTACACACATCTTACGGCACGAAAGGGATCAATGTGAAACGGTATGAAACATATATATGCGTTATTACTAGTAATAACGCGGAACTGGTGAAACAGGTTTAAACGAACGTGAATGGATGTGAATGAAGGATAGTACTTATACGCAAGATCACATACAAAGAGAAAATGAATTTATTGACAGTGAGTTGTGTATCCATCTAGCCAACCATTGCTAAATTGGCGCACAACCTTCGACACAGACGAAAATCGCTATTTTCGTCCGGCATGACGATGGTAACACTAAAAAAAGGGAGATTGCATCACTCTGTAGCAAATCAAGGCCCTTGACAGAGTTTTTCCATTATCTTTCCACGCGCCGTATAGCGCTTCTCATCGACAACCTAACTTCTGCGCCAGACTCCCCTTTGTTGTTTTCACCTCGCTGGCTACCGCTTCAGGCAAGGCAGACCACAGCGTCAGCACTGGCTTCATTTTATGTTCGATAGCGTCCACGGTAACCTGATAGTCGCAAAAATTCGCCGAACGGGGCGTATTCTGATCCATAATAAACGCAGCGTAATTTCCTTCACTTTTTGACGGCGCCGTTCCGGTGAATAAAACCTTCCAGTACCCGCTGGGAATCTCTACCGTCGCATCTTCTGGCAATGTGGCGATATGCCGCTCAAAAAGGGGGCCGGTCACTACGTGCACTACAGATACATCAGCCTGTTTGGCAAGTTCGCGCACCCGGTTTTCCAGTGCAGCCCATGCTCCCTGGTTCAGGGCGGATTTCTGCGGCGTAATATTCGATAAATAATTTAACGACGGCCAGTCCGAAACGCCGCCCAATCCTGCCAACGGCGCCTGGTGTCCCCTGTCGACTTTTAATAGCGTATGGGCATTTTTATAGGCCGAAGGGGCCAACGTATCCGAGGGCGGTAAATCGGGGTCCTGCGCCCAGTTCCGCGGGCGACCGCTTGCCTGGCTGGTCTTTGTCACGCTATAGGCAACCCAGTTGGCAAATTTCGTGGCGCTATTATTATTGAGCGTATAGACATGGCGATAGATTGTTTGTTGACTTCCTCCTTGAGGACAGCCAACGCTACAGTTATCAGGTTGCTGAACGAGTACGTTACGATGGGGTAACTCGGGTGCCGATGTTGTATCCTGGGGAGGATACGATGTAGTACATGCGCTTAATAATACTACGGGCAGTAATTTTAGCAGATTAATGGTTTTATTCATTTTTTCTTCCTTAATAATAACTGCCCTAATAATTCAGGTAGCAATAATTTGGTTATATTACCCTGCCAGCCGTTAGATGCGCTCATCATTAAAGACAACACTATCACGGTAAAAATTAATAACAGATAAACATCGAAGCCATCAAAGAAAATGAGCTCAAAAGAATACAACGTGATATCCATATTGATACCAAAAAACATCGTATTATATGCATAATCGTGAAGCCAATAATTTCTCGCACTCAGATAGCGAATGAAAAATGGATATTCAATAATATCTGGCGCATGTTTTTTAACACCATTTTTCAACATTAAGGCAACGTATCCTCTCAATGACTCGCTGCTGGCAGGAGTTTAGTTATATTTAAAGGTTTAATAGGCACTGCGCATCATGCTGCTGTGCTTATTACTTTGTAAAAATAAGAGTATTCACTTTCATATTCAGGGGTAAAAAGTGAACAAATACAGCTATTGCGCAACGATGATTGCCGCCATACTCAGTACGACCACAATGGCCAATGCCAGTAGCCTTGCTATTTCAGTGGCGAATGATGATGCAGGTATATTTCAACCATCCTTAAATGCCCTTTATGGGCACCCGGCTGCAGACCGGGGTGATTATACTGCCGGGCTCTTTTTAGGCTACAGCCACGATCTCACTGACGACAGTCAACTCTCTTTTCATATCGCGCAAGATATTTATTCTCCATCAGGCGCCAATAAGAGAAAGCCTGAAGCCGTCAAAGGCGACCGCGCGTTCAGCGCCTTTCTTCATACCGGACTGGAGTGGAATTCATTAGCCACCAATTGGTTACGTTATCGTTTAGGTACCGATATTGGCGTTATTGGTCCTGACGCAGGCGGTCAGGAGGTTCAGAATCGGGCGCATCGAATAATAGGCGCAGAAAAATACCCTGCCTGGCAGGATCAAATTGAAAACCGTTATGGTTACACGGCAAAAGGAATGGTCTCCCTTACGCCAGCTATTGATATTCTGGGTGTCAATGTGGGCTTCTATCCAGAAGTCTCTGCTGTCGGCGGCAATCTCTTCCAGTATTTGGGGTACGGCGCAACCGTTGCGCTGGGAAATGATAAGACCTTCAACTCTGATAATGGGTTTGGGTTACTGTCCCGCCGAGGGTTAATACACACTCAAAAAGAGGGATTGATCTATAAAGTATTTGCTGGCGTTGAGCGCAGGGAAGTTGATAAAAACTACACGTTACAGGGGAAAACGCTGCAAACAAAAATGGAAACGGTGGATATTAATAAAACCGTGGATGAATATCGCGTCGGTGCCACCATCGGCTATTCTCCCGTCGCATTTTCTCTTTCTTTAAACAAAGTCACGTCGGAATTTCGCACCGGAGACGACTATTCTTATATCAACGGCGACATCACCTTCTTCTTCTGAGGCGTCACCACGGAATAACCGGGTTACGTAACGTAACCCGGCGCAATATTACATCTTATAGCCCAGCGTTACCGTAGTGCGGCGATCGGTATGTTCAGGCGCTGATTCAGGCGGCTGCGAGTTCCACGTTAAATTATACCCCACCTTTAGACCAAAATGTTCGTTAATGGCGACATTGAGGGCTGTTTCCGAATTTAGTGTGGTGTCTTCTGCGCCAAATACTGACACCCCCTGTGTAAACTTAGCATTGTCAGTTAACTGCCAGGCATAGCTGCCGGAAGCATAACCCAACGGCTGCGTTTCAGTAGTATCGTCCGTATGTTCGTCATAGCGAACCCCAGGACCGAATTCAAAACGGAAGCTGTGCACTGGACCATTAAGGAACTGCCGCCCGTAACCGGCGGTCAGTACGTCGCGCTGACGATAACCGTTGAAACGGTCTGTCAGCCAACTGGCCTGGCCAAAGGTATAATCATAATCCGTCATATTAAAACGGTTACGCGCGCCTATCGCATATTTTTCTGAAGAGCGCTCATCATTAGAGGAGGTATTGCTGGCATTGCCCCATAATGACCAGGCGGTACGTTGTCCATACCAGGTCATCGCCGTGTCAGCCGTTAAGGAAGAACTTTTAGTATTGCCTGACTGAGCAAGGTAGCCCGCATTCAGATTACCTTCAAAAGGTTTTTTCGCGGTGGAGGGATCATCCATGACAGTAAAAACGGAATCATCGGCGGCGGCATACAGAGACGCGAACACGCCACCCGCCAGCATAACTACAGCGGGTACTGCCTTCAAAAGCTTCATTTATATAGAGTCCGTACAACTAAAAAAGAGACCACGACGGTCCCGGAAACTTTCATAGGGATCAATGACAAACGCCCCTGGAAAGGTAGCGAATTATAAGAAGCCCCGAATAACATAGCAATCAATTACTATTTCATTTTTTGAATAAGAACCCTCCCGAAGCATTCATTTATTTATATAACTTTACATCGTACTTCTTTAAATAAAGATCCGGAAAATCATATTGTTAATTCCTTCACTTTCCGGGGATTAAGTGCCAGACTGAAATCAGCCTAACAGGAGGTAACGATGGTACGTATCTATACGTTGACGCTTGCGCCCTCTCTCGATAGCGCAACAATCACGCCGCAAATTTATCCCGAAGGTAAACTGCGGTGCTCCGCGCCGGTATTCGAACCCGGCGGCGGGGGTATTAATGTCGCTCGCGCCATTGCGCATCTTGGCGGCGCCGCGACCGCAATTTTCCCGGCTGGCGGCGCTACCGGCGAACATCTGGTCGCACTACTGGCTGACGAAAATGTCCCCGTGTCTACCGTCGATGCGAAGGACTGGACGCGTCAGAACCTGCACGTCCACGTCGAGTCCAGCGGCGAACAATATCGTTTTGTTATGCCCGGTGCCACGCTGGACGATGACGAATTTCGCCAGCTTGAAGAACAGGTACTGGAAATTGAATCCGGGGCAATTCTGGTTATCAGCGGCAGCCTTCCGCCCGGCGTTAAGGTCGAGAAACTCACGCAACTGATTTCCGCCGCGCAGAAGCAAGGCATTCGCTGCATTATTGATAGCTCTGGCGACGCGCTCACCGCTGCGTTGGCGCTTGGCGATATCGAACTGGTGAAACCTAACCTGAAAGAATTGAGCGCGTTAGTCAATCGCGATCTGACGCAGCCTGATGATGTGCGTAAAGCGGCCCAGGAATTAGTGCAAAGCGGCAAGGCTCGCCGGGTAGTGGTCTCTCTGGGGCCGCAAGGGGCGCTGGGCATAGACAGTGAGAATTGCATCCAGGTTGTTCCTCCCCCGGTGAAAAGTCAAAGTACTGTCGGCGCAGGCGACAGTATGGTGGGCGCGATGACGTTAAAACTGGCGCAAGACGCGTCGCTGGAAGAGATGGTGCGCTTCGGTGTGGCGGCAGGCAGCGCCGCTACGCTCAATCAAGGTACGCGTTTGTGTTCTCGTGACGATACCCAAAAAATATACGCCTATCTTTCCGCGCAATAATCGTTTCCCCCTCGCCGAGGGGGATACCGGAAAATCGGTTAACGGGCGGCGCATCCGCCGCTGTTAAAAACACAGTTGCTCCCAACGAGGTGAACGATGGCCAGTGGCGATATTACCCGTTATGTTATTACCGTAACCTTCCATGAAGATTCCCTGACCGAGATTAACGAACTCAATAACCATCTGACGCGTAGCGGTTTTTTGCTGACATTAACGGACGATGAAGGGAATGTGCATGAGCTCGGCACCAATACGTTTGGCTTTGTTAGCGCTCAGAGCGCTGATGAAATCAAAGCGCTTGTCGCCGGACTTGCGAAAAGCGCGTTAGATAAGGATGTCGACATTACCGTGGCGACCTGGGAGGCGTGGAGTAAAAACGCACAATAAGTGCCATTCCCGCCGCGGCGCGTCCGCGATGTGCGTTAGTTCGTATTTTTCAACCGCATTTTTGCGCTAACCTTATGATCTGGCAGACAACGTGGGGAGAGACATTATGTGGCAAGCTATCAGTCGTCTTTTAAGCGAGCAAGTCGGTGAAGGCGAAATCGAACTGCGTAATGAACTGCCAGGCGGAGAAGTTCATGCCGCATGGCATTTACGTTATGCAGGCCATGATTTTTTCGTGAAGTGCGATGAACGAGAAATGCTCCGCGGTTTTACCGCAGAAGCCGATCAGCTGGAGCTGCTCTCCCGCAGTAAAACCGTTGTTGTGCCTAAGGTATGGGCGGTAGGTTCGGATCGGGATTACAGCTTTTTAGTCATGGACTACCTCTCGCCCCGCCCGCTGGATGCCCATAATGCGTTTATTCTTGGGCAACAGCTGGCGCGCCTGCACCAATGGAGCGACCAACCTCAATTCGGCCTCGATTTTGATAACGCGCTCTCTACCACACCGCAGCCGAATACCTGGCAACGCCGTTGGTCGACTTTTTTCGCCGAACAGCGCATTGGCTGGCAGCTTGAACTCGCCGCGGAAAAAGGCATTACCTTTGGTAATATTGACGCCATTGTTGAACATGTTCAGCAACGTCTGGCGTCGCATCAACCGCAGCCTTCTCTTTTGCATGGCGATCTATGGTCGGCGAACTGCGCGCTTGGCCCTGACGGCCCCTATATCTTCGATCCAGCCTGCTATTGGGGCGACAGAGAATGCGATCTGGCGATGCTGCCGCTGCATACCGATCAGCCACCGCAGATTTATGACGGCTATCAGTCCGTTTCGCCGCTACCGCTGGATTTTCTCGACAGGCAGCCGATTTACCAGCTCTACACCCTGCTTAATCGGGCAAGGCTGTTTGGCGGTCAGCACCTGGCTACTGCGCAAAAAGCGATGGATCGGCTGCTTGCGGTATAGGTACAGCCCATGCCGGATACGGGCTATCCGGCATTTTTCAGTTTACATGAAGCCTAACAAGGAAAAGAAAAAGTAGCCGAGCACGATAATAATGACCGGCAAAATATAGAGCGGGAAAAACTGTAAAAAGATGGTATGGTGCGGCACCACGATACGTGACTCTATCTGCTCACGCGTTAGTCCTTCCGCGCCTTTTGCTTTTTCCAGGATCAACTGATCTTCCACGCCTTCACGTAAAAAACGTGACTGGCGGCTCATTCTGGCGCCGGAATCCTGCATCGCCAGCCCGACAAAAATCAGAATAAAAATGAGCCAGAAACCGATATTCAGGTTTCCCTGAAAATTCGGCGTCGGCGAGTTGTACCAAAAAACATTCAGAAACGGCGTATTCACGCGCATCATGTCTATCATTACGTGGGTAAAATCCAGCATTACCGCATTTATCCCCTCCTGCTTTTCACTGTGCGCATACATAAATTTAAGGACTGAGATGAGCGTGGAAAGCAGTGCCGGAATAAAAATAACCCACCCAACAACTCTTTTTAGGATTGCAATGCGTCCAGCTTGTTGATACGTCATGAGTTCCCCTTGATAAAGACGCGTCGTTTTGGCCTAAGTCTACCTGTTAATTCCCGTTTTCGCCTGATCTTTAAGGGCGATATACTAAGAACATGGTCATAATGAACGCTTAATTCGTTATTTTTTAATCTCAACAGGAGAGGTTGTGATGTCAACCCCACGTCAAATTCTTGCTGCAATTTTCGATATGGATGGACTACTGATCGATTCCGAACCGCTCTGGGATCGCGCTGAACTGGACGTGATGGCAAGTTTAGGCGTAGATATTACTCGGCGCCATGAGTTACCAGACACGCTTGGGCTACGCATTGATATGGTTGTCGATCTCTGGTTTGCGCAGCAACCGTGGAGCGGCCCCGATCGCCAGGAAGTGACAAACCGTGTTATTGCCCGCGCGATTACGCTTATCGAAGAGACGCGCCCTCTTTTGCCGGGTGTGCGCGAGGCCGTGGCACTGTGTAAAGCGCAGGGGTTATTAGTGGGGCTTGCCTCGGCATCGCCGCTGCATATGCTGGAAAAAGTGCTCACCATGTTTGAACTGCGCGACAGTTTTGACGCGCTGGCTTCTGCGGAAAAATTGCCCTACAGCAAACCGCACCCGCAGGTCTATCTGGATTGTGCGGCCAAATTAGGCGTTGATCCATTAACCTGCGTGGCGCTGGAAGATTCGGTGAATGGTTTAATCGCGGCAAAGGCGGCGCGAATGCGCGCCATTGTGGTGCCAGCAGAAGAAAACCAGCATGATCCGCGCTTTGCGCTGGCGAATGTCAAACTTAACTCACTGACAGAGCTGACGGCGGCGCATCTACTCGGTTAAGATGTTTCCGAAACAAAGTCAACGGGCAATTAGCCGCTGAGCCAGACGGCAAGCGGCTTTGACAGAGACAAAGAGTTACAACGTCACCACTTCCGCCTACTGTATAAAAACCCTATACTGTATGAATTGACAGTTTAATGGGTTTTATCATGACGGCGGAAGGACATCTTCTTTTTTCTATAGCCAGCGCGGTTTTCGCCAAGAATGCCGAGTTAACGCCCGTCCTTGCACACGGCGACTGGTGGCATATTATTCCTTCGGCTATTTTGACCTGTCTGCTGCCGGATATCGACCACCCCAAATCTTTTCTTGGTCAGCGCCTGAAATGGGTATCGAAACCGATCGCCCGCGCATTCGGTCACCGGGGGTTTACCCATAGTCTGCTGGCGGTCTTTGCCCTACTGGCGACCTTTTATCTCAAGGTTCCGGATACGTGGATTATCCCGGCGGATGCGCTGCAAGGCATGGTACTCGGCTATTTAAGCCATATCGTCGCGGATATGCTCACCCCCGCAGGCGTTCCCTTACTGTGGCCGTGCCGCTGGCGTTTCCGCCTGCCTATTCTGGCGCCGCGCAAAGGCAATCAACTGGAGCGATTTTTATGTATGGCGTTGTTTGCCTGGGCGGTGTGGATGCCGCAGTCCATGCCGGAAAACAACGTCATACGCTGGTCTTCGCAGATGATCACTATCCTGCAAATGCAGTTCAATCGTTTTATAAATCACCAGATTGATTAGTAAATCAACGCCAAAGTCATTTTTGGCATAAACCATTCCATTTGAATATAAGAGCCAGCTCACAGTTCTGCTAATCTTGCGCGAACAGAATCGCTAAAACACAGCGCTTCATAATAAAAAAATCAGGAGAACGGGGATGAATTTTCCATTAATTGCGAACATTGCGGTGTTCGTCATTCTGCTGTTTGTACTGGCGCAGGCCCGTCATAAACAGTGGAGTCTGGCTAAAAAAGTGCTTGTCGGCCTTGTGATGGGCGTGGTCTTTGGTCTGGCCCTGCACACCATTTATGGCGCTGACAGTCAGGTGTTAAAAGACTCCATTCAGTGGTTCAATATTGTCGGCAACGGCTATGTGCAATTGCTACAAATGATTGTGATGCCGCTGGTATTCGCCTCTATTTTAAGCGCCGTGGCACGACTGCATAACGCCTCTCAATTGGGGAAAATCAGTTTTCTGACTATCGGCACGCTGCTGTTTACTACCCTTATCGCAGCGCTGGTGGGCGTGCTGGTCACCAATCTGTTCGGACTGACGGCGGAAGGTCTGGTTCAGGGCGGCGCGGAAACCGCGCGTCTGAATGCCATTGAGACGAGCTATGTCGGCAAAGTGGCCGATCTCAGCGTGCCGCAACTGGTGCTGTCTTTTGTACCGAAAAATCCGTTTGCGGATCTGACTGGCGCAAATCCTACGTCTATTATCAGCGTGGTGATTTTCGCCGCATTCCTGGGCGTGGCCGCGCTTAAACTGCTGAAAGATGATGCGCCAAAAGGCGAGCGTGTGCTTGTTGCTATCGATACCCTGCAAAGCTGGGTGATGAAGCTGGTGCGTCTGGTGATGCAACTTACGCCTTATGGCGTACTGGCGCTGATGACGAAAGTGGTTGCCGGCTCTAATCTGCAGGACATCATTAAGCTTGGAAGCTTCGTGGTAGCGTCATATCTTGGTCTGGCGATAATGTTTGTGGTTCACGGCATACTATTGGGCGTGAACGGGATTAGCCCGCTGAAATATTTCCGCAAGGTGTGGCCGGTGCTGACATTTGCCTTTACCAGCCGCTCCAGCGCCGCCTCCATTCCACTTAATGTGGAAGCGCAAACCCGCCGCCTGGGCGTGCCGGAGTCCATCGCCAGCTTTGCTGCCTCTTTTGGCGCGACCATCGGCCAAAACGGTTGTGCCGGTCTTTATCCTGCGATGTTGGCGGTAATGGTTGCGCCGACGGTCGGCATCAACCCCTTAGACCCCGTATGGATAGCCACGCTGGTGGGTATCGTTACCGTAAGTTCGGCGGGTGTTGCCGGCGTTGGCGGCGGCGCGACCTTCGCCGCGCTGATTGTGCTGCCTGCCATGGGCTTACCGGTCACGCTGGTCGCGCTGTTAATCTCCGTCGAACCGTTGATTGATATGGGCCGTACCGCACTGAACGTGAGTGGCTCAATGACCGCGGGTACGCTGACCAGCCAGTGGCTGAAACAGACCGATAAAACCATTCTCGATAGCGAAGAAGACGCTGAACTGGCGCATCGATAATACATTATCGGGAGTTCACATCGTCTGAGACACGACGATCAGCAACTCAAAATGTCTGTCACTAAAAACGCCGGTCTCCAGTACCGGCGTTTTGTTTTTTTCTTAGTCAGCGATTTCGTTTTCCTGGCGAACCTGATTCGCCCAACGCTGCGCCGATTCTGGCACGCTAAAGGCGGGCGACCGTTGAAATGACTCCCCCGTCAGAACAAAGGCAACATATTTACCGCGCAGTATCCAGACGTCGCGAAACGTATCCATTTTTATCGCATGTTCCGGCGGCGCGGGTTCAACACGCGGAATATAGCTAATAATCTGGCGATTTTGCTGGCGAAGAGGTTTCATCATTAATGCTTCACTAAAAGAGGCTAAGAGCCTATCCCATTAGGGCTATTTTACTTGCCATTTTGGTCCTGGGCAGTGCTCAAAATCCTCACGTACTACGTGTACGCTCCGGTTTTTGCGCGCTGTCCGTGTCCAAACTGGCTGCGCCAATAACGCCTACTGGGATAGGCTCTAAGGCTAAAAATCAGAAAAACACTATTTTAGCCGATCTTCGCCCCCGACGTCCTGTTCCGCGCGTGCGATTTCCCTATTGAGCCTTGTCTGCCGTTCCGCTCTCCCCCGGCATAATTGCTGAAATGTTCTATAGTTAGAGTGATTTTGACTACTACCACGCCCATTTCAGTGATGAAAGCAGGAGACGAGTTCAATGTCGCATAATGAGAAATCCCCCCATCAGTCCCCCGTGCATGATACCCGTGAATCACAGCCCGGCCTGGACTCCCTGGCGCCGTCAGACGGTTCACATCGCCCCACGCCAGAACCGACGCCGCCGGGCGCGCAACCAACGGCCCCCGGCAGCTTAAAAGCGCCCGAGACCGCGAATGATAAGCTCACTGCCCTCGACGCCTTTCGTAAAGGCAGCGAAAATTATGCGCTGACCACCAATCAGGGCGTGCGCATCGCCGACGATCAAAATTCTCTTCGCGCCGGCAGCCGTGGCCCTACGCTGTTGGAAGATTTTATCCTGCGCGAGAAAATTACCCACTTTGACCATGAGCGTATCCCGGAGAGGATCGTTCACGCCCGCGGATCAGCAGCGCACGGCTATTTTCAGCCATATAAAGACCTGAGCGACATCACGAAAGCCGCGTTTCTGTGCGATCCACAGAAAATTACCCCGGTCTTTGTTCGCTTTTCGACAGTACAGGGCGGCGCGGGGTCTGCTGATACCGTACGTGATATCCGCGGTTTTGCGACCAAATTTTATACCGAAGAGGGAATTTTCGATCTCGTCGGTAATAACACGCCGATCTTTTTTATCCAGGATGCGCATAAGTTTCCGGATTTTGTGCACGCCGTTAAGCCCGAACCACATTGGGCTATTCCGCAAGGGCAGAGCGCGCACGACACCTTCTGGGACTATGTTTCCTTACAGCCTGAGACGCTGCACAACGTCATATGGGCAATGTCGGATCGCGGTATTCCACGGAGTTATCGGACGATGGAAGGGTTCGGCATTCACACCTTCCGTCTGATCAATGCGCAAGGGAAAGCGACCTTTGTCCGTTTCCACTGGAAACCGTTGGCAGGTAAAGCCTCGCTGGTGTGGGATGAGTCACAAAAACTGACCGGTCGCGATCCGGATTTTCACCGCCGGGATCTGTGGGAGGCCATCGAAGCGGGCGATTTCCCGGAATACGAGCTGGGCCTACAACTCATTGCCGAAGAGGATGAATTTAAATTCGATTTTGATCTGCTCGATCCGACCAAACTGATTCCGGAAGAGTTGGTGCCAGTACAACGCGTCGGCAAAATGGTGTTAAACCGTAATCCGGATAACTTTTTCGCTGAAAACGAACAGGCGGCATTTCATCCAGGACATATTGTTCCCGGCATTGATTTTACCAACGATCCGCTGTTACAGGGGCGTCTGTTCTCTTATACCGACACGCAAATCAGTCGCCTGGGCGGGCCAAACTTCCACGAAATTCCGATTAACCGCCCTACCTGCCCCTACCATAACTTCCAGCGTGACGGTATGCACCGGATGGATATCGACACCAATCCGGCGAACTATGAACCGAACTCCATTAATGACAACTGGCCGCGCGAAACGCCGCCAGCGCCAAAACGCGGCGGCTTCGAATCATACCAGGAACGCGTGGATGGCAATAAAATCCGCGAACGCAGCCCCTCTTTCGGTGAATATTACTCGCATCCTCGCCTGTTCTGGCTCAGTCAGACGCCGATAGAACAGCAGCATATTATTGACGCGTTCAGCTTTGAACTGGGTAAAGTCGCCCGCGCGTATATTCGGGAGCGGGTGGTCGATCAGTTAGCGCATATTGATGTTACGCTGGCTGAGGGCGTCGCGCATAATCTCGGTTTTGCACTCACCCAAGAGCAAACGCAAATTGCCCCGCCTCCTGATGTCAACGGTCTGAAAAAAGATCCGGCGCTCAGCCTGTATGCGGTGCCGGACGGCGATGTTAAAGGCCGCGTGGTCGCTATCCTGCTGAACGACAAGGTTAACGCCGCCGATCTGCTGACCATTTTGCAGGCTTTAAAAGCTAAAGGCGTCCACGCAAAACTGCTCTATTCACGGATGGGTGAAGTAACGGCTGATGACGGTTCAACATTAACTATTGCGGCAACCTTTGCCGGCGCGCCGTCGCTAACGGTCGATGCGGTAATAGTACCGTGCGGCAATATTGCCGATATCGAAAGTTGCGGCGATGCCCGTTACTACCTTCTGGAAGCCTACAAACATCTGAAGCCCATCGCACTGGCAGGCGACGCCCGACGGTTTAAGGCGCTTTTAAACATTGATAGCCAGGGGGAAGAAGGACTTGTTGAGGCAGATAACGTTGACCACCACTTTATGGACACTCTGCTGACGCTGATGGCGGCACACCGTGTCTGGTCGCGTGCGGGGAAAATTAACGCGATTCCTGCATAAACGGCAAAAAATGCGGCGCATTCTTGCGCCGCAAACTCAGGAGCTAAATATCAAGAAAACTGCCAGGACGATATCCACGTTCCGCAATCGCTGCCTTGAGTGACGCAGACGTCAACACCTCCAGTTCAGTTAAGCGGGGGTAACAATAGGCGCTCTGGCGAATAATGTTATCCACAAACGCCGGATGACACATCACCTCCAGAGAGGCTTCTCCTCGATGCGCCGAGGCATCCAGAATGCGTAAAAAGCACGCTTCGGTGATCTCCTCGCCGTAAAATTCACTACTAAATCCTTGAGTGCTGCGCAAATCCGACGGCAGATCGTCGGCGTTCAACACCGTCTGGCGGTCAATACGTAACGCAATCCCGCGCTGCGCCGCAAAGCGGGCGACGATGGGGAAAATTTGCGGGAACATATGCACATGATGGTGACTGTCGAGATGCGTTGGCTCGCGGCCAAATACGTCGATGAAACGCTGATACTGACACGCCAGTTCATGCGCAATTTCATCCAGCGGAAGCGTATCCTCCTCCGCCATTTGCCAGATCCATTTCCCCAACAGGCCGTCTCGCGTCAGGCCCGGCATCTCTGACACCGGTTTGCCTAACGTCAAAACAAAATGCATTCCCACCCCAAGCGCAGGCAGCTCGCGGCTAAGCTGCGCCGCATGGTCAATAGCCTCGCCATTGACCAGCGCCGTCGTGGAGGTCACAACGCCGTTGCGATATGCTTCAACAATGCCGTAATTTTGCCCTTTACTCAGGCCAAAATCATCGGCATTCACAATCAACACGCGTTCCATAGCCTACCTCTGTCAGTGGTGCTTACCTTTCAGCGCTTCGATGCAAGCGGCAAAATTAGGCAGCCATTTTTCATGCGCCAGAATGAGCTCACGCGCCAGGACTTCTGCGTCGCGGTCGGAATGCACCAGCGGACTCAGGTTAAGCGCCAGCAGCACATCATTAAAGTTTCCGCTCAGCGCCGCATTGCTGGCCGCGACCTCAAATCCTTTAATCGTGTGGATAAGCCCCAGCACTTTTTCGTCAAAACGGGTGATACGCGGGTGCGGCGTCGCGCCATTGCGTCCCAGAATGCAGGTCATTTCCACCGCCCAGTCCGCCGGGATATTCTCGACATGCCCATGATGTGGAATATTAACGTAATGCTCAGTCTGCTTGTCATTATAAATAGCGTTAATGACTTCACAAGCGGCATCAGAATAATAAGCGCCGCCGCGTTGCTCAAGCTCTTTCGGCTTCACGTTTAGCTCAGGATTTTTGTACAAGTCGAAGAGTTGTTTCTCCACTTTCTGTACGACCTGAGCGCGCGCGCCGCCTTTGTAATATTCGCCCATTTCAATCGCCAACATCTCTTTTTGCTTGAAGTAATACAACAAATAAGAGCACGGCAGCATGTTCAGCGAGCGAATCAATCCTTCACTAAACGGCAGATCAAAGATATTTTTTACGGTTGACGCTTTCAACTGACCGGACGCCACGCCATCCAGTAATTCTGCGAACCGTGAGGTGCCATTCACCAGCACATCTTTAATAAAGACCATATGGTTTAGACCAAACAGGTCAATGGAAAGATCGTCATTCTCATTCAGCGCCAGCACGTCATGAATAAACATTTTCATGCCGACAGGAATATTACATACGCCGATGAATTTTTTAAAGTTGGTATGACGATAAACCGCTTCCGTCACCATCCCCGCCGGGTTAGTAAAGTTAATGACCCACGCATTCGGACATAATTCTTCAACATCCTTAATGATGTCAAAAATAACCGGAATGGTACGCAACCCTTTAAATAAACCGCCAGCGCCGTTGGTTTCTTGCCCCAGATAGCCGTGGCTAAGCGGGATACGCTCGTCCAGTTCACGGGCTTTGAGTTGACCAACGCGTAGCTGGGTAGTGACAAAATTAGCGTCTTTCAGCGCTTCCCGGCGATCCAGCGTTTTATACAATTTTAGCGGAACGCCTGCTTTATTAATCATTCGCTGGCAGAGATCATAAATAATGTCCAGCTTCTCTTTCCCGTCTTCAACATCAACCAGCCATAATTCGGTGACAGGTAATTCATGGTAGCGCTTAATAAAGCCTTCAAGTAATTCAGGGGTGTAGCTGCTCCCGCCACCAATAGTGACGACTTTTAATTTCTGGCTCATAATATCTCCCTTCAGTGTATGACACTGATATGTATTACGCTATGCCCGCTCGTAAGAAATAGCGTGACGTTCCCCGCGCTATTGGGGCAAGCGTGAAATGTAATTAATCGAGCAATGCAAACCGTTACTCATTAATTTCCGTCAATCGTTTCCGATAACTATTCGGCGTAAATGAGGTCATCTTCTTAAACGTTTTAATAAACAGACTTGGACTACTATACCCGGCTTCATAAGCAATATCCGTAACCGAATAGTTGGTCATTTCCAACTGTTTCTTGGCAAAGTTAATGCGAATCTCATTAATGATTTGCATCGGCGTTTTGCTGTAATAACGTCGGGTGGCGCGCGTCAGATACTCCTGGGATTTTGCCGACAGGCGCACCATATTTTCCAGCGCATGTTCGCCAAACTGCGTTTTATCATGCATTATCTCCACGGTTGCTTTCAGCCATTGTGGAATATCATCATAAACCTGCTCTTCGCGGTAATGACGTAAGCGGTTTATAATATAAAATGTCACCACTTCGATAAATTCGTCGAGTCCATTGCCGCGAAAATTCAACGACGCAATCACCGTTTCAATATAGGTAAGGAAGGTGCTATTCGCCCTGTATACCTGCGATGCCACAAAACAAAACGGCAGTAACGGAAGATAATGCTGTTCAAAAAAACGTTTACTAATTCCTACGTTCAGAATACGCGTTGCGCCAAACTCATAGAAACTTTGGTGATTCGACCCCACCGGGATAAAAACAAAATCTCCACGTTCCAGCAGCACACGCTTCCCGTTAATCTCCTGGTAATAACGTCCGGTTAATACCAGGGTAAATTCATAGTAGTCGTGCTGATGCAGCCCGGTGACGCTTTCCGTCTTGTTATAGATAAACACATGGAAATTTTTGCCATTGAAGAGCTGCTGCTCATAAACCGTTTTGATTTCCGTTGCGTTAACCTGTAGCTGCATCATCCGCCCCCTGTTATTTCAGTTTCTCATGGAGCTCAATCAACTCGGCGATCAGTTCACGAGCCAGCATTGATGTCATCAAATGATCCTGAGCGTGAACCAGGACCAGACTGACTTTCATTTTGCCTTCGCCCTGATCGCCTTCGATGAGTTTTGTCTGCACAAGATGCGCTTCATTGAGCGCTATGCGCGACTGGTCCATCATCGCTTTCGCCGCCTCAAAATCGCCTTCTTTCGCTTTTCTGAGCGCGCCATATGCCAGGCTGCGCGCCTGACCAGAATTGATGATAAGCCCCATAACGACTTCTTCGAGTTCCTCAGCCGCTGTCTGGTTATCTACAACATTTTCAAGATCAAACATAGTCTTTCCTCTGATTCAGCCCGGCATGGCATCCCATGCCGACGCGGAGTTTAGAATTTCAGTGCGTTAGCGATATCTTCTTCGCTTTCTTCCTGCTCAATGGCGTTCTGCGCTTTGTTAGCCACCACCACGAAGGGGAGATAAATCAGGGTAGCGACCGCCAGGTTAAATAGCGCAACCAGTAATGCGGCAACGCTGCCGTTGGTGTTAAAGAACGCCCCCAGCCCGGTTGGCATGGTCCACGGCGCAATATTGGTAATCGGCGGAATAATACCCAAATAGTAAGCCACCAGCGTAATCGCCGCCAGAATCGGCTGTACCAGAATGAAGGGGATAAACATCACCGGGTTCATAATAATCGGCAGGCCAAACAGGATGGGTTCGTTAATCTGGAAGATACCTGACGGCAGCGCCAGTTTTGCCACCTGGCGATAGTCCGCGCGACGGGATGCCAGGAAGATAGCGATGATCAGACCCAGCGTTGCGCCGCTGCCACCGAGGAAGATATAAGAATCCAGCATCGGTTTCGCCCAGATATGGAACGTTTTACCGGCTTCCAGCGCCGCATCGACGGAGCCATACTGCTGGTAAATAGAGATATTTTCCAGCGCCCAGGGCGTCATGATGCCGCTATCCAGCGCGGTCAGCGCCAGCGAACCATGAATACCAAAGAACCACAGCAGCGGTACAAAAATGACATATGCCCACCCTACCACGCTACCCAGCGATGCCAGCGGCGTAGAGATAGTGTCCATAATAATCTGATGGAAGTTAGAACCGTAATTAGACAGCGCCCAGGCAATAATCCCCATAATAGAGAGAATAATAAAGCCGGGAATTAATGCTGAGAATGAACGAGACACAGAAGCCGGTACGCTGTCCGGTAGTTTAATCACCCAGTTGCGCCGGACAACAAATGTAAACATTTCCGCGACCACCAGGCCAATAATAATACCGGAGATAATATTCGCGCCGCCCAGCCAGTTAGCGCCTACGGCATAGGCCTCGCCGACACTATACGGCGTTACGGTCATAAATGCCGCCACGGAGAGCAGTCCGGCGGCCAGCGCATCAACCTTGCGCTCTTCCGCCAGCGCCATGCCGATAAAAAATGGCGCCATGAGCGACATAATGCCCAATGTGCCGTTATAGACGTTCCCGCCGATGCCTTTCAATCCATTAAGAGTTTCAATGGTTGAGGCATCAAGCCGAATGCCCATGGAATAAAAAAACGACCCCTCCCCAAAGCTCAGGAAAACGTTATTAATTAATACAAACATCGCCCCCGCAAGGGTTAATGGCATTAAACGAATAAAGCCGTTCTTGATTGCATTAACGTGTGGCTGCTTTCCTATTTTTACAGCAAAAGGAAGGAGTACCTTTTCAAGTGAAGCAATAACGTTACTCATAGAAAAATACCCTTAAATACCGCAATAAAATATTGCGGTTAGTGTATGAAATAACTCTTTGACGGGAAAAATTAAAAAATAATTAATTCGCGGCGGCTTTTTTAATTGCCGCTACCGCAGCTTTAAGCACGCCTAAGCCATCTACCTTGCCGTACAACATTGAATCAATGACTTCTACCGGTTTACCGGGTAATAAACGCTGAATTTCGGGGAGCATATAAGCAATTTGCGGGCCTAATAACACGACGTCCGCTGCCGGGCCTTTTTCACCGGCCAGGGTTTCAGGGAATGCTTCAATAATCACCGGCACTTCATATTTTTCAGCCTGAGCGCGCATTTTTGATACCAGTAACGATGTTGACATGCCCGCAGAACAAAACAGATAAATGTGTTTCTTTTCCATAAAAACCTTCCTCATGTGCGATTATCTGTCAACCAGATACGCCGCAAGCCTCAACCTGCATCCATACTCTGGGCGACTTGCGTAACCGGATTTACTTTTTTAGGTGGCTGAAATGAGTATACGGGATCGGACCGCCGGATGGTATTTCCTTGACCCACTAAATTGTCTCTCATTGACCTGGCGTTATGACCCCCCTCACATTTCGGGCAAATAATTCGCGATAATAAATAAGGTTATGGCAGGCACAAAAAAACCGGCTCGCAGGCCGGTTTCCTTGAATGTTCAGGCAATGTACAGTTGTTACTGCTTCGGCGCCTGTGGGTCAGTGTCGTACTCCGCACAGGTCTGGTAGCCGGAGTTAATCACGTGCCCGGTATCATCCAGCGCAACAAAGTAGGTTTCCGCTTTACCATCACGTTGACCCAGGATGTAGGTCTGACAGGTACCACGCGCATGAATCATGCTCACTTCAGATGACGGTTTGCCCGCAATCTGCGCAACTTGCGCCCTGCTCATTCCTTTTTTAACATCTTTAACGACAGGCTCAACAAATTGGTCTTTTGTACGATCATACGCCGTACAGCCTGCCAGCATAGTCATTACCGCCGCTGCGCTTAAAATTCCTGCTACGTTCTTGTTCATTTTCCGTCCTCTTGTTTATCAGCGTGTTATGTAAGCCTGGAATACATCAGAACATTTTTCAAGCCGCGCCTCGCCACAAAAAGTCTTTCGGAAAATTCTCTAACGCAGCGATATGTTGTTTTAAACACCGCTTAGCCCGCCAAACCTTGTCGTTTCAGCGGCGAAGGGTTAGCTTTAACAGGGTAAAGATTCATTTTTTTAATGTCGAAGGGGGTTAAATGACTCTGCAGCAAGAGATAATCCAGGCGCTTGGCGCGAAACCGCATATCAACCCTGAAGAAGAAATTCGCCGCAGCGTGGATTTTCTTAAAGCGTACCTGAAAACCTATCCCTTTTTGAAATCGCTGGTGTTAGGCATCAGCGGCGGGCAGGATTCGACGCTGGCCGGGAAACTTAGCCAGATGGCTATCGCCGAATTGCGGGAAGAGACTGGTGATAATGCGCTGCAGTTTATCGCCGTTCGTCTGCCTTATGGCGTACAGGCCGATGAACAGGATTGCCAGGACGCCATCGCTTTTATTCAGCCGGACAGAGTACTCACCGTCAATATTAAAGGCGCCGTCCTCGCCAGCGAACAGGCGCTGCGCGAAGCGGGAATTGAGCTGAGCGATTTTGTTCGCGGCAATGAAAAAGCGCGTGAGCGAATGAAAGCGCAATATAGCATCGCCGGTATGACTCACGGCGTCGTGGTGGGCACCGACCATGCGGCGGAAGCGATAACCGGGTTCTTCACCAAATATGGCGATGGCGGTACCGATATTAACCCGCTTCATCGCCTTAACAAACGCCAGGGCAAACAGCTTCTCGCAGCGCTGGGCTGTCCTGAGCATCTGTATAAAAAAGTCCCCACCGCCGATTTGGAAGACGACCGCCCTTCACTGCCTGATGAAGCCGCGCTGGGCGTAACGTATGACAATATTGACGATTACCTGGAAGGCAAAACGCTGGACTCCGCCATCGCTAAAACTATCGAAGGCTGGTATGTAAAAACTGAACATAAGCGCCGTTTGCCGATTACGGTATTCGACGACTTTTGGAAAAAGTAAGCGTACTTCTACTGTTGTGCCGGATATCGCTCGTCTATCCGGCCTCCTCTCTTCCCAGCCTCTTTTTTAATCACCCATCCGCTGTTATACTGGATGAATAACCAGTTAACGGAGATCACTGTGGTACGGCGTCAATCAGCCCCCCGCCTTGAGTTTGAAGCAGCGGCCATTTACGAATATCCAGAACATTTACGTCCTTTCCTCAGCGAAGCGCCAGCCTTACCGGGCGTCTATATATTTCATAGCGAAAGCGAGACGCTGCCGCTTTATATCGGTAAAAGCGTAAATATTCGCAGCCGGGTGCTCTCACATCTGCGAACGCCTGACGAGGCCGCTATGCTGCGACAGGCGCGGCGGATAAGCTGGATCTGCACCGCTGGGGAAATGGGCGCGTTGCTGCTGGAGGCGCGGCTGATCAAAGAACAACAGCCGCTGTTTAACAAGCGGTTACGGCGCAATCGCCAGCTTTGCTCTCTACAGTTGAGCGAACAAAAGATTGAGGTCGTTTCCGCCCGCAGCGTCGATTTTTCCCATGAGCCGAACCTGTTTGGGCTCTTCGCCAACCGTCGGGCAGCGCTGCAAAGCTTACAGAACCTCGCCGATGAACAAAAATTGTGTTATGGCCTGCTGGGGCTTGAACCGGTAAGCCGTGGGCGCGCCTGTTTTCGTTTCGCGCTGAAGCGCTGCGCTGGCGCGTGTTGTGGGCAAGAAACCCCGCAGGCGCATTTTCTTCGCCTGCAGGCCTCACTGGAACGGTTACGTGTGGTTTGCTGGCCCTGGAATGGCGCTATCGCGTTAAAAGAGAGCCGCCCACAAATGACCCAGTTCCACATTATCAACAACTGGTTATGGCTGGGGGCGGTACCCTCGCTGGATGAGGCCGCCACCCTGGTGCGCACCCCTGCGGGCTTTGATCAGGATGGCTATAAAATTCTCTGTAAGCCACTAATGTCAGGTCAATATGAGATCATTGAACTGCACACCGACTGTCGTCAGTCATAAAGAAAACCGCCGATCCTGTCCACCTCAACGATTGTGTTGTCGACAAGACCGGCGGTCTTAAATTATGCGGAAAGTTATTCTGCCGCAGCAGGCATTTTACCTTCTTGCGCCGGGCGTTCTGTCAGACGCTTCTCAAAATTAGCGTTATATTGCTTTTTCTGCTCCGGCGTCAGAACGTTATAAATTTTATTCTGGGTTTCCATATGCGCCAGCATATTGGCCTTGCGCTGCGCTTCCATTTTCGTAATTTGCGCTTCGGCTTTAGCTTTATCGAAGGTATCGCTGGCGATAATATCATGCATGGCGCGACGCTCTTCCAGCGGCGGACGTTTCATTTGCTCGCGCTGCGCTTTCATAATGTCGCGAATTTGTTGCTTCTGTGCGTCCGTCAGGTTCAGGTTTTTAAACATCATATCGTGATGTGGGCCAAATTTACCTTTATGCTGCATCATTGGCTTCGCATCCGCTGGCGCGGCGGTGGTAGTCTCAGCGGCATGAGCCAGATTCGCAGCACCCATCGCCAGGGTAGAGGCAACAAATAGAGCAGTCAGTTTACGCATATTTCCATCCTTCCTTTCAGTTATTTTTACGGCATATTTAAAACAGCGCCGTGTTGTCGTGATTAACTTTAACCGTCTTAGCGTCAATTAGTCATAACAACGGTAAAACAATGAAAGTATAAAAAACACTTTTTCGCCAATTGTGAAGAAAAAAAGAATAAATTGCGCAGAGTTGAAAGAGAAATATACAACAGCATGATATAGCAGAAATTATGCAGAACTATAACGCAGCAACGCTTATTAATAAAGCAATTCTCCAGGAATAATCCGTAATAGCATGAAACTGTGTCCCAAATCATCCCTGTAATCCTAACGTGAGCTTACAGGGACATTTATCAGGGAAGTCTTTCCAGCATTAATCCAGCCCGCAATCCGCAGGCGACAGAGGGATTAGGAAAGAGAACATATTCAACGTCATGCGTCACCGTCACGCGCTTATCCCCCTCCTCGGCCAGCAACGTTCCCTTCGCAAAGGCAGTAAAATTCAGCGTTTGCGCATCCATATAAAGCGCGAACTTGTCGCTGTGACGCGTGATTTGCGACACCACCCGATAGCGTAGCGGCGGCGAAAACGAGGTTGACGTTTCGACACCGCTCAGCAGCGCCGACAACGCCTGCGAGGTTACACTGAACTGCGTCAGATCGTTTTGCCCAAACGGCAACGCCTTTCCCAACTCCAGCGTACAGGAAAGCGCGCCGAAATGTTCAGAGCTAAAGTGCGTAAACGTACCGCCGGGCGCCTGATGAAATACCAACGCCTCCAGTCCTGCCGCGCCCAGCCACGCCAGAAAATCCGCCTCCCACGGGCGGTCGCGCTGCGGCAATACGCCAAAACGCAAATGATGCGAGCCACGAATGGCGGTATGCAGATCCAGATGCCAGCGTACCCGCGCCTGGCCAGATGAAAAGAAGGTCTCCAGACTTAGCTCCAGCTCACGCGCCCGCCGCGTTTCATCGCTTTCGGCAAAGGACTGCCAACGCCCGCCAAACATACGGTTCATATCGCTGTGACAATAGCGTATTCCCGCCGCCAGCGCCTGCGGATTGCCGAGTACCACCAGCACTCGCCACGTTAACGTCAAGCTGCCTGAGAACAGCGCCGACAGCAGCCTATCCAGCATCTCTACCGGCGCGGTTTCATTACCGTGTATCCCCGCAGAAAGAATTAACGCGCGGTCGACCGGCGCATCGGGCGTGAGTTCAAGCAGACCATGGCCTAACCAGCGCCAGCGAAAACCCGCGCCCTTCCCCTGCGTCACCCGTGGTGTCGTGCCGCTTAGCGTCAACGCCAGAAAGTTATCCATCAGCCGCCCCCGTTTGCTGGAAAGGATAAACCGACCCCAAATCCAGCAGACGCGTTAACACATCCAGCGCCTCCCGGCCTTCTCGCAATAATAACGGATCGGCCAGATCGGCAGCGGTCAGGCGATCGCGATAATAACGATCCGCCCACGCGTTAAGGGCCGTAAACAGAGCGTCATTCATCATTACCGCTGGATTCACCGCCCGTCGTTCTTCTTCTGTTAACACCACGCGTAATCGCAGACAGGCCGGGCCGCCGCCGTTGGCCATACTTTCTCGCAAATCAAACACCTGCATCGCGCTGATGGGGTTATCCTCCGCCACCAGCTTATTCAGATAGCGCCAGACGCCGGCATGGTCCTGACATTCCCGCGGCAACACTAACAGCATTGAGCCGTCGTCACGGCTTAACAACTGACTATTAAACAGGTAGGTCGCCACAGCATCTGATACAGAAACCTCGCCGGCGGGCACCTCTATCGCCATAAAACCGTCAACGCGCGTACGCAAATGATTAATGAGCACTTTCTGACGGGCAAACGCCGCTTCGTGACAAAACAATACCTGTCGATTCGAAACGGCGATGACATCATTATGGAATACGCCTTGATCGATGACCTCCGGGTTTTGCTGAGCGAAGATAACCTGTTGCGGATTCACCTGATTAAGACGCGCCACGGCCTCGCTGGCTTCGCGGCTCTGGCGCGCCGGATAACGAGCGGGTCGTATTTCATTCTCCTCTTCGCGCCCATAGACAAAAAGCTGCACGCCTGCCGAACCATACTCGCCGCCAAGACGGTTATGATTCGCCGCGCCTTCATCTCCCAATAATGCGACCTGCGGTAACGCGCTATGCACTGAAAACTGACTTTCATCGCGAAATATGGCGCGTAGCAGCGCTTCGGTAACAGGCGCCTCAAGAGCGCGATGAAATTTATTGTTTAAATTCGCCACCGTCAGGTGAACTTTCCCGTCCAGCGCGTCTGCCGATGGGCAAACCGTCGCCGCATTCGCAACCCACATTGGCGACGCGGAACTCACGCTAGAAAGCCAGCGTGGCGCCTGACGCGCAACCTTATCCAGAATCTGCTCATCGCTACCCGTGAAGCCGAGCTGACGCAACGCCGGAATAAAAGGCCGCTCATGCGGCGGGATCACCGCCTGGGGAAAGCCGGCATCCGCCAAAGCCTTCATCTTTAGCAGCCCCTGCTTTACCGCCAGACGAGGATTCGACATCTGAAAACGGTGGCGGGTCGATGCCTCATTGCCGAAGGATAGCCCGGCATAATGGTGCGTAAGCCCCACCAGCCCGTCAAAATTAACTTCATGCGCCGTCATACCGCCTCCCTGCGAGAAAAGTCGAGGCCGGGGCTTAATGTCGCAGGCAACGTCAGTTCGGGAGATTCCAGACTGGCCATCGGCCAGGCGCAATAATCGGCGGCATACCAGGCACTGGGTCGATGGTTGCCAGACGCGCCGACACCACCAAACGGCGCAGTACTCGCTGCCCCGGTGAGCGGTTTATTCCAGTTAACGATCCCTGCCCGTGCCTCCAGCAAGAGCTGTTCGAACTGCGCGCGATCCGTCGACACCAGCCCACACGACAGACCGAAACGGGTATTATTCGCCAGACGAATCGCCTCATCGAAATGCGCATAACGCCAGACGCTCAGCAGCGGACCAAACACCTCTTCATCCGGCACATCCGCGACGCCCGTCAGCTCAATGATGCCAGGCGTCAGCAGAGAGGTTCCCTCTTTGACCTTCCGCGGCGCCAGTAGCGTGCGACCACCTAATGCCTCTCGTTGACGCCAGGCCTCCATCACATGCTGTGCCGCCTGCGCTGAAATCAGTCCGCCGATAAACGGCTGCGGATCATCGTCCCATCTGCCGGGCTGCAGACGTCCGGCGACGTCAACCAGCCGCGCCAGAAATGCATCTCCCTGCGCACCCTGTTTTACCAGAAGGCGTCGCGCGCAGGTACAGCGCTGTCCGGCGGTAATAAACGCCGATTGCAGCGTCAGATGTACCGCCGCATCTATATTTGCCGCATCCTCAATAATGAGCGGATTGTTTCCGCCCATTTCAAGGGCCAGGATTTTTTCCGGCTGGCCGGATAGCTGGCGATGAAGCTGATATCCGGTACTGGCGCTGCCGGTAAACAGCAGTCCGTCGAGATCGTCGAGCGAACTCAGCGCTTGTCCGGTCTCCCGGCCGCCCTACACCAGATTAAGAACGCCTGCCGGTAGCCCGGCCCGTTCCCAGAATTTTATTACCGTTTCCCCGGTCCATGGCGTTAGCTCGCTAGGTTTGAAAATCAGCGTATTGCCTGCCAGCAACGCGGGCACAATATGGCCATTCGGTAAATGGCCGGGAAAGTTATAAGGGCCGAATACCGCCAGCACACCGTGAGGACGATGGCGCAACGTCGCGGCGCCATCGACAAGTTCGCTTTTTTGTTCGCCTGTTCTGGCATGGTAAGCCTTAATCGAGATGGCAATCTTATTGATCATCGCCGTCACTTCCGTTGCCGCCTCCCAGCGCGGTTTACCGGTTTCACGCGCGATGACCTCCGTGAGCTCGGCTTTATGCGCCTCCAGCAGGGCGGCAAATTTCTCTACGATAGCCTGTCGTGCCGCAAAAGGCTGTCTGGCCCAACGAGGAAACGCCGCGCGCGCCGCCTGACAGGCCTCGGCGACCTGTGCCGCATTAGCGTCATTCCCCTGCCAAAGTATCTCCGCGCTCACCGGGTTCGTTTTGCGGCGGCGTTCGCCCTGACCGGTTATCCAGTCGCCGTTTATCCATAGCGTCATACGGTTTTCTCCTCAGCGCAAAGGCGTACCAGCCGAACGTGGTCGCCCGCGCGACATTTCAGCGCATCCAACTGCGCGGCGGTAAGTACAAGTCGTGAAGTCTGCGGATCGGCACGCACCAGCGCGGCCCGAAAGTGGTGATAGTTTTCATTGGCGACCAGACATGCCGGATAGTCGCCAGGCGCGGGTTGCCCTTCCGCGACTTCCACCAGCCAGCTTTTACGAATGGCCCGCACGCGGTCAATATCACACTCCAGCGTCGGCCCGCCGTCGAAGATGTCGATATAGTGGCGATAGCGAAAACCTTCCTTTTCCAGCACCGCGCGGGCTGGCGCCGTTTGCGGGTGGACTTCGCCAATTACGGCCTGTGCCTCTTCAGATAAGAAGTGGGTATAAATAGGATGTTTGGGCATCAGCTCGGCGATAAACGCTTTTTGCCCGGTACCGCATAAAAAATCCGCCCGGCTGAAATCCATAGAGAAAAAGCGTTTGCCGAGACTTTGCCAGAAGGGAGAATAACCGTGCTCGTCAATGACGCCGCGCATTTCCGCCACCACTTTCTCATTGAATTTATCGCGAAACGCGGCCATAAACATAAAGCGCGATTTTGACAACAGGTAGCCGTTACCCTCTTTACGCCATTCGGGATCGAGAAACAGCGTGCAAAGCTCACTGCTGCCAGTGTGATCATTACTCAGGAATAATGTTGGCAACGCGTTATATACATTCAGCTCTTTGGAGGCATGAACCAGCGTACCGACACGATAGTTATACCAGGGGTCGTTAAGGCCGACCGCGACCTCAATGGCGCAGATCCCGCCGACCTCACCCGTTTCACTGTCTTCGAGAACGAATACATACCCTTGTTCGCCTTTTGGCAGCTCGCCGGACCAGGTTTTTAGCGCGCGTTCAATGCGGGCCGCCAGCGTCGCTTCATTTGCCGGTAGCGAGGTTAAGCCGCCGCCCGTTTTGCCTGCAAGCTGCATCAGCGCGGCGATATCCGCATGTTCGACAGGACGAATCACCCGCATGATGCGCCTCCCGTCTGAAGGCGTTCGCACGCCATGGCAAAACGATCAAGCCCGGTGGCTATCTCCTCGTCGCTCACATTTAACGCTGGCGCAAAACGCACCACGTCGCCACCGGCGATGAGCACCATCACGCCTGCTTTTGCCGCTTCCTGGGCGATGAGTTTGGCTTTTCCGGCAAACTCCGTCTGTAGCACACAACCAAGCAGTAGCCCCAGACCGCGAATTTCACTGAACATGCCAAAACGCACATTAAGGGTATTTAGACGTTCAATAAACGCATCGTGGCGCTGTCTGACGCCGTTTTGCATCTCCGGCGTATTGATGATATCCAGTACTTTTCCGGCAACTGCCGTCGCCAGCGGATTACCGCCGTAGGTGGTGCCATGCGTGCCTGGCGTCATAACGCTGGCATAGTCTTGCGTGGTCAGCATCGCGCCGATCGGGAAGCCGCCGCCCAACGCTTTAGCGGTCGTCAGGATATCGGGCGTAACGCCATAATGCATATATGCATACAGTTCGCCGGTACGTCCGACGCCCGTCTGCACCTCATCAAAAATCAGTAACGCCTGATGCCGGTCGCACAATTCACGCAGCCCCTGCAAAAAAGCTTTCGTGGCGGGGATCACGCCGCCCTCGCCCTGCACAGGTTCTACGATCACGGCGCAGGTATTGTCATCAATTAGCGCGCTGGCGGAGTTCAGATCGTTATAGGCTGCATGACGAATATCCGGCGGCAGCGGCGCAAAGTCCTGTGAATAGGTGGGTTGACCGCCAGCGCTGACGGTAAAGAGCGTGCGGCCATGGAACGCGTTTTTAAAGGCCACAATGCCGCTTTTATGATTGCCGACACGATCGTGGGCATATTTGCGCGCCAGTTTTAATGCTGCTTCATTTGCTTCAGCGCCTGAATTACAAAAGAAAACGCGTTCGGCGAAGGTCGCGTCGATCAGTTTTTTCGCCAGTCGCAGCGCCGGTTCATTGGTGTAACCGTTCCCGGTATGCCAGAAGCGATTCGCCTGTTCATTTAACGCCTCGCGCAGCGCCGGATGCGCATGTCCCAATGCGTTGACCGCGATCCCGCCAGCAAAATCAATGTACTCTTTCCCCTGCTGATCCCACAGGCGTGAGCCTTCTCCGCGTACAGGAATAAAAGGCGCGGGAACATATACCGGCACCATCCATTCATCAAACTTTTCGCGCGTAACTGACAGAGACATAGCGACCTCTTTTGGTAAAAATAAAGTTATTTATATGTTAATTAATATGAGTGTTTGCGCTGTAAATGTAGATTGCAGCATTCGTGCCAGCCAGCGTTAACATTGCATAAACAGAAGTGATAAACGGTAAATCAATGGGTTACAGCGTAGCGATATTCACTTTTACTGCATGAAAAGTGAATATCCCCGCATAATCGGCGGCCAAAAAGAGGAAAAAGCGAAATATTATTCAGTTGCCAAATATAATTCTGGAATTGTGATCTTATACGAAATTTACTGGAAATTACCGCCCCGTTCTGGCGCATCTGCACGCAAACTGTGCCATTTTCGCGCTATAGAAAACACCATACGCTTCCATTGGCCGAATCTGACGATGAGTGGCAGCCACCCGGTAAAATTTCTGCTACCATCCCAACACGATTCACCTTGCAAAGTGGCAGTGACTATGAAATTTGTCTCTTTTAATATCAACGGCCTGCGCGCCCGTCCCCATCAGCTTGAAGCGATTGTCGAAAAACACCAGCCCGATGTGATCGGTCTACAGGAGACAAAAGTCCACGACGAAATGTTCCCGCTCGAAGAGGTCGCGAAGCTGGGCTATAACGTTTTCTATCATGGACAAAAAGGCCATTACGGCGTCGCGCTGCTAACAAAAGCCACGCCCATTTCCGTCAGACGCGGTTTCCCGGATGATGGCGAAGAGGCGCAACGCCGCATTATCATGGCGGAAATCCCCTCGCCGCTGGGTAATATTACCGTCATTAACGGCTATTTCCCGCAGGGGGAAAGCCGGGATCATCCGTTGAAGTTCCCCGCGAAAGCGCAGTTTTATCAGAACTTGCAAAACTATCTTGAAACGGAACTCAAGTGCGATAATCCGGTATTAATTATGGGCGACATGAATATCAGCCCGACCGATCTGGATATTGGCATCGGCGAAGAAAACCGCAAACGCTGGCTGCGTACCGGTAAATGCTCCTTCCTGCCGGAGGAGCGTGAATGGATGTCACGGTTACTGAAGTGGGGATTAGTAGACACGTTCCGTCAGGCGAATCCGCAAACGATGGATAAATTTTCGTGGTTTGATTACCGCTCAAAAGGTTTCGTGGATAATCGCGGACTGCGTATCGACCTCTTGCTGGCAAGCGCTCCGCTGGCGGAACGTTGCGCAGAAACCGGTATAGACTACGACATTCGCAGTATGGAAAAACCCTCCGACCATGCGCCGGTCTGGGCGACGTTTCGTGTTTGATTCCGCTTTCTGATTAACCGTAAGGCCGGGATAGCGCGACGCTTCCCGGCAGGAATAACGACCTTAACGACAATGATAAAAAAACTCGATGTTGTTGCCGCCATCATTGAACGCGACGGCAAAATTCTGCTGGCCCAGCGCCCAGATCATGCGGATCAAGCCGGTTTATGGGAGTTTGCCGGCGGTAAAGTCGAACCCGGCGAAACCCAGCCGCAGGCGCTTGTCCGCGAGCTACGCGAAGAGTTAGGGATTGACGCCACGCCCGGCGTCTATATCGCCAGCCATCAACGCGACGTGTCTGGCCGACGAATTCATTTGCACGCCTGGCATGTGCCTGCTTTTAACGGTCTGATACGTGCGCTGGAACATCAGGCATTAGCCTGGTGTACGCCGGAAGAGGCGCTGGAGTACCCCCTCGCCCCGGCGGATATTCCGCTATTGCAGGCGTTTATGGCTTTACGCGACGCCAGACTAACGGATTCGTGCTGATGGTTTTTTCGTCACGCTGGCACTGGAGCAAGACGCCTTCCACTTTTATTACCGCACCTTCGGAGTAATTCTGATCCTGGTAAACGCAGCACTGAATGCAGGGCTGGGACGACTGACCGCGCGTGCTGAAAACTTCCGGCGGGACATTCACCTGAATATCAGGACGACTGTTCTGGTTTGCCAGCCCGACCATTGGCATTATCGCCATCACGGCGACCACGAGGCTTCGGCGCATAGGATTTCCTTATTTTTCTAAGCATATTCTCAGTATAACGGTAAGCCGCCGTGAAAACTTTAATCCTCTTTTGTCATCGCTTTTAGTTATGACCCTCGCCCCGTTATGAATTTACTTAGCAGCGTCATTTTTTTCTTGCTTACCGTCACATTGCTGATGGTATAGTCGAAAACTGCAAATACATATTCTGATAAAACGCAAATACAACCACATTAATATATAAGAGGTTTTTATATCTATGGATCAGACATGTTCTCTGGAATCGTTCCTCAACCATGTACAAAAGCGCGACCCGCATCAAACCGAGTTCGCGCAAGCCGTCCGTGAAGTCATGACCACCCTGTGGCCGTTTCTTGAACAAAACCCCCGTTACCGCCACATGTCTTTACTGGAACGTTTGGTTGAACCAGAGCGCGTAATTCAGTTTCGCGTAGTGTGGCTGGACGACAAAAACCAGGTGCAGGTAAATCGCGCCTGGCGCGTGCAGTTCAACTCTGCTATCGGCCCCTATAAAGGCGGTATGCGCTTTCATCCTTCGGTAAACCTTTCCATCCTTAAGTTCCTCGGCTTTGAGCAAACCTTTAAAAATGCCCTCACCACGTTGCCGATGGGCGGCGGTAAAGGCGGCAGTGATTTCGATCCGAAAGGGAAAAGCGAAGGCGAAGTGATGCGTTTCTGCCAGGCGCTGATGACTGAACTGTATCGCCATTTAGGGCCGGATACCGACGTACCTGCCGGGGATATCGGCGTGGGCGGGCGCGAAGTGGGCTTTATGGCGGGAATGATGCGCAAGCTTTCCAATAACAGCGCCTGCGTCTTCACCGGCAAAGGGCTTTCCTTCGGCGGCAGCCTGATTCGCCCGGAGGCGACGGGCTATGGCCTGGTCTACTTCACTGAAGCGATGCTTAAACGTCATGGTCTTGGTTTCGAAGGGATGCGCGTCGCCGTGTCCGGCTCCGGCAACGTAGCGCAATACGCCATTGAGAAAGCGATGGCCTTTGGCGCGCGCGTGGTTACCGCGTCGGATTCGAGCGGGACAGTGGTCGATGAAAGTGGCTTCACGCCAGAGAAGCTGGCGCGTCTGTGTGAAATTAAAGCCAGCCGTGACGGTCGCGTCGCTGACTACGCCCGTGAGTTTGGCTTAACCTATCTGGAAGGCCAGCAGCCCTGGAGCGTACCGGTGGATATCGCCCTGCCATGCGCGACGCAGAACGAACTGGACGTTGACGCCGCGCGCGTACTGATTGCCAATGGCGTAAAAGCCGTGGCGGAAGGGGCAAATATGCCAACCACGATTGAAGCGACCGATCTCTTCCTTGAGGCAGGCGTACTGTTTGCGCCGGGTAAAGCCGCCAACGCGGGCGGCGTGGCGACATCGGGGCTGGAAATGGCGCAGAACGCCGCGCGGTTGAGCTGGAAAGCCGAGAAAGTGGACGCCCGTCTGCATCACATTATGCTGGATATCCATCACGCCTGTGTCGAGTACGGCGGCGATAATAAGCATACCAACTACGTTCAGGGCGCCAACATCGCCGGTTTCGTGAAAGTCGCCGACGCCATGCTGGCGCTGGGCGTCATTTAATCCCGTCGTCAGGCCAGATGGCTTTACGCTTATTCGGTCTGACGGCCTGTCTCCTCAGCAGGCGGGCTTTTTTTGCCCGCTCGCTTACGCGGCGCGCTCTTTTTCTTGTCTCCACCGCCTGGCGCGACTATCCCTCTGAAGCGCTTCACCGGCGTGCGCTTAGCCTGCTCGATCAGCTGATATAACGTGCCGACCAGCGGTTGCATAAAATCCTGGTAACGGCACTGTTTTTCGCTGATTTGCGTCAAAACAGATTCCCAGTGAGCGGTCATATCTGGACGGGCCGCCATTTCCGGCAGCGAATGTATTAACGCTTTGCCAGCATCGGTAGAATGAATATAGCGCCCTTTTTTGGTCAGAAAGCTACGTTTGAACAGCAGCTCGATAATCCCGGCGCGCGTGGCTTCCGTCCCCAGCCCATCAGTCGCGCGCAGAATCTTTTTCAGATCTTTATCCTGCACGAAGCGGGCAATTCCGGTCATCGCGGAAAGCAATGTCGCATCGGTGAAATGACGCGGCGGCTGGGTTTGGCGCTCGACCACTTCCCCCTTTTCACACAGCAACTCATCACCTTTGGCGACAACCGGCAGCGGCGTACCGTCGTTTTCCTCGTCGCGCTCTTTACTGCCCAGTAACGTCCGCCAACCGGCCTCCGCCAGAAAACGCGCTTTGGCGACAAATTTCCCTTTGGCGATTTCCAGTTCAATAACGCATTTACGAAACACCGCGTCCGGGCAGAACTGCATCAGATACTGACGCGCAATCAGGGTGTACACTTTCGCTTCGTTTTCCGTCAGATGGACAGAAGAACTGCGCGCCGTCGGGATAATCGCGTGGTGCGCATCCACTTTTTTGTCATCCCAGCAGCGATTGCGCGTATCAGGATTAACCACAGACTGCGGCAGTAAATCCGGGGCGTGGACGCTAATCGCGTTCATGACCGCCTGCCGTCCGGCAAAGTGTTCTTCCGGCAGATAACGGCAGTCGGAACGCGGATAGGTAATCAGTTTGTGGGTTTCATATAGCTTCTGACAAATATCAAGCACGTTTTGCGCGCTCAGGCCAAAGCGTTTGGCGGCTTCAATCTGTAGCGTCGAGAGCGAAAACGGCAGCGGCGCGGATTCTGATTCCCGTTTATCATTATAACTGGTTACCAGCGCGGGCTGACCGTTGATTCGGTTCACTACATGCTCCGCCAGCGGACGATGCAGCAAGCGCCCTTCTTCATCCTGATAAGGTTCACACGCCTCGCTCGGCTGCCAGATAGCGGTAAAACGCTCGTCGGCAGGCGTAACGATGTGCGCCTTCACTTCAAAGAAGTCTTTGGCGACGAAGTTCTCAATCTCTTCGTCTCGCCGCACCACCAGCCCCAGTACCGGCGTCTGTACGCGTCCCACGGATAACACGCCCTGATAGCCAGCATTACGGCCCAGGATCGTGTAAGCGCGGGTCATATTAATGCCATACAGCCAGTCCGCTCGCGCTCGCGCCAGCGCGGAGACGCACAGCGGCACGAAGTCACTGTTCGCCCGCAGCCTGTCGATAGCACGCTCGACCGCCTGCGGATTAAGGTCGTTTATCAGACAACGCCGCACCTGCTGGCGCTTTTCGGCAGGAAGCTGGAGATAATCCAGCACTTCATCAACCAGAAGCTGTCCTTCGCGATCCGGGTCGCCAGCGTGAATAATTTCACCGGCTTGATGCAAAAAGCGCTTAATCACATTGAGTTGTTTGGTGACGGAAGGACGAGGCTGAAGCTGCCATTTTTCCGGCACGATAGGCAGGTCAGCCAGATTCCAGCGCGCATAACGGCTGTCATACGCATCCGGCTGCGCCTGTTCCAGCAAATGACCAATACACCAGGTGACGACCTGCCCGTTTCCGCACTCAATAAAACCATCGCCTTTACGGTGCGGTTTTGGCAGCACATCCGCAATGGCGCGCCCCAGACTCGGTTTTTCGGCAATAAACAACCGCATCAGGTTAACGAATCTCAACCATAGCGCGACCGCCGCGGGCCTCGACCAGTTCGCCAATCGCGGTCAGATCGATACCAAATTCCGCCGCGGTGGCTTTAACATCGTCTTCGGCGTCCGGCGTTACCGCCAACAACAGACCGCCTGACGTTTGCGGATCGCACAGCAGGCTACGAACTTCACGCGACATGTCGCCCATCAAATGACCATAGCTGGCGAAGTTGCGCTCTGTGCCGCCCGGTACGGCGCCCAGGGCAATATACTCTTCCACGCCCGGCAGTTTAGGGATGTCCTGATAGCAAAGCAGCGCCTGCACGCCTGCGCCCTGGCACATCTCGCTCAGGTGCCCCAGCAGGCCAAAACCGGTAACGTCAGTCATAGCTTTTACGCCATCGATATTGGCAAACGCCGCGCCAGCAACGTTCATCCGACACATGACTTCCGTCGCCAGCCCCTGATGTTCAGGCTTAAGCAGCGATTTTTTCTCGGCGGTGGTCAACACGCCAATCCCCAACGGTTTGGTCAGAAAGAGTTTGCATCCCGCCTGCGCGGTACTGTTTTTCTTCACCCGTTCGGTCGGCACTACGCCTGTGACCGCGAGACCAAAGATCGGCTCCGGGGCGTCAATAGAGTGTCCGCCCGCCAGCGCGATACCGGCCTGACGGCAGGCAAAGCGCCCCCCCTCGGTCACTTCACGCGCAATATCGGGCGACAGGGTATTAATCGGCCAGCCAAGGATCGCGATCGCCATAATCGGTTTGCCGCCCATCGCAAAAATATCGCTGATGGCGTTTGTTGCCGCAATGCGGCCAAAATCAAACGGGTTATCGACTATCGGCATAAAGAAGTCGGTGGTGCTGATAATACTGGTGCCATTACCCAGATCGTAAACCGCCGCATCATCGCGGGTTTCATTACCCACCAGCAGATTCGGGTCGACGAACTTCGCCTGCTCGCTATGCAGGATAGTCTCCAGCACTTTAGGGGAAATTTTACAACCGCAACCAGCGCCGTGGCTGTATTGCGTTAAACGAATGGCTTGCTCGCTCATGGACATCTCCTGTCATTGCATTCGCGCTATGGTAGCGCTCATTCCCTGATGTGGTAAGTATCACTGTCTGAATTACCGCGCCTTTGCTCAGAATCCAGACAGTTTTATCCCTCAGCGTCACAAATAACGCACAAACGGCGTGGGGTCGGGGGTACTGATCGTCGTTGACGCTTTGAGCTGCGGCGTGCCGAGATAGAGAAAACCAACAATTTTATCCTGCGGGCGGCACTCAAAGGCTTCCCGCACGATAGCGCTCTCCGTTAATGCGCCGCTACGCCAGATACCATTAAACCCTTGCGCAATCGCCGCCATTTGCATCGCCATCACCGCGCATCCGGCAGACATCTCCTGCTCCCACACTGGAACCTTATGGTTTTCTTCGCATTTCGCCACCACGGTAATGATCAGCGGTGCGCGAAACGGCGCATTACGCGCTTTTTCGATCGCTTTCTCATCGCCCCCGGCAGCGACAGCGCCTTGTTCAAGCACGGCGCTGAAGCGGTCGCGCCCCTCTCCTTCAATCACAAAAAAACGCCACGGCTGTAGAGATTTATGATCGGGAACACGCATTCCCGCCCGCAGAATGTTCTGTAATTGCTCTCCGACAGGCGCCGGTTCTGCGAGACGAGAGGCGCTACGACGGTTGACCAGCAGTTCTAGTGCATCCATTTGATTAACTCCAGCAATGATATTTATTCACAAAATTAACACGGGAGCGGATTTTGTTACAGCGCAGGCAGTGATTCCTGCTGACAACTGCCTGATGGGTCATTACGATAGCCACATCTTAATGCTTTATCCTCACCAAGGTATAAGCGTTGTTACTCAGATAGGGAGAATACATGCGAACCCTGTGGCGATTTATTGCCGGATTTTTTAAATGGACGTGGCGAGTGTTGAACCTCGTCCGTGAAATGGTACTCAACCTGTTCTTTATTTTTTTGGTTCTGGTGGGCGTTGGGATCTGGATGCAGATCGGTAACGGCAGCAACAGTGAGCAAACGGCGCGCGGCGCTTTGCTGCTGGATATTTCCGGCGTCATTGTGGATAAACCCTCCACCAATCACCGTCTGGGCGCGCTGGGACGCCAGTTATTTGGCGCCAGCTCCGACCGTCTGCAGGAAAACTCCCTGTTTGACATCGTCAACGCTATTCGTCAGGCGAAAGATGACCGTAACATCACGGGTATCGTTCTGGATCTGAAAAACTTCACCGGTGCCGATCAGCCGTCAATGCGCTATATCGGTAAAGCGCTGCGCGAATTCCGCGATAGCGGCAAACCGGTTTTCGCCGTGGGTGAAAACTACAGCCAGGGTCAGTATTACCTCGCCAGTTTCGCCAATAAAATTTGGCTTTCCCCACAGGGTCAGGTAGATCTTCACGGCTTCGCTACGAATGGCCTGTACTACAAAACGCTGCTGGATAAACTGAAAGTCTCTACCCACGTTTTCCGGGTCGGCACCTATAAATCCGCCGTCGAGCCGTTTATCCGCGACGATATGTCGCCCGCCGCCCGCGAGGCCGACAGCCGCTGGATAGGCGAACTGTGGCAGAACTACCTGCATACCGTTTCTGCCAATCGCCAGATTTCGCCGCAACAACTCTTCCCCGGCGCGCAGGCTATTATCGACGGGTTAACCAGCGTGGGCGGCGACACCGCCAAATATGCGCTCGACCATAAACTGGTGGACGCCCTCGCCTCCAGCGCAGATGTTGAAAAAGCGCTGACGAAGCAGTTTGGCTGGAGCAAAACCGAAAATAACTATCGCGCGATCAGCTATTACGATTATTCGCTGAAAACGCCTGCGGATACCGGCGGTACTATTGCGGTTATTTTCGCCAATGGCGCGATTATGGATGGCGAAGAAACGCCAGGGAATGTCGGCGGCGACACTACGGCATCGCAGATCCGCGACGCACGCCTTGATCCTAAAGTGAAAGCGATTGTGCTGCGCGTCAATAGCCCAGGCGGTAGCGTCAACGCCTCCGAAGTTATCCGCGCCGAACTGGCGGCAGCAAGAGCGGCTGGCAAACCGGTGGTGGTCTCAATGGGCGGCATGGCGGCCTCCGGCGGTTACTGGATCTCTACGCCGGCAAACTATATCGTGGCCAGCCCCAGCACGCTGACGGGTTCAATTGGCATCTTCGGCGTCATCAATACGGTGGAAAACAGCCTGTCGTCGATTGGCGTACACAGCGACGGCGTTTCCACCTCGCCGCTGGCGGATATTTCGATGACCAAAGCGCTGTCACCGGAAGTGCAGCAGATGATGCAACTCAGTATTGAGTACGGCTACAAACGCTTTATCACGCTGGTGGCAGACGCGCGTAAGCGTACGCCGGAGCAGATTGATAAAATCGCACAAGGCCATGTCTGGACCGGAGAAGACGCGAAAGCCAATGGTCTGGTGGACAGTCTCGGCGACTTTGACGACGCCGTCGCCAAAGCGGCGGAGCTGGCGAAACTGAAACAGTGGCATCTTGATTACTATCAGGACGAACCGACGGTCCTTGATATGGTCATGGACAGTATGACCGGATCAGTACGCGCCATGCTGCCGGAGGCCATTCAGGCGATGCTCCCGGCGCCGCTCGTTTCCGCCGCCAACACGGTGAAGGCCGAGGGGGATAAACTGGCGGCATTTAACGATCCGCAAAACCGTTATGCGTTCTGTTTGACTTGCGCGAACGTTCGCTAATGCTTCATCAATAGCCATATCGGATGGCGGCGTCTGCTCATAGCCGCCATCCGATAATCATTAATACGTCCTTCGCGACACGACTGAACATTATCATGCAAAAGAAATCAATTTACGTTGCCTATACCGGCGGTACTATCGGTATGCAGCGCTCAGATAAAGGGTATATCCCGGTGTCCGGGCACCTTCAGCGTCAGCTGGCGCTGATGCCGGAATTCCACCGCCCGGAGATGCCGGATTTTACCATCCATGAATATGCCCCGCTGATGGATTCATCAGATATGACGCCGGAAGACTGGCAGCATATCGCTGCAGATATCAAAGCGCACTACGATGAGTATGACGGTTTTGTTATTCTGCACGGCACCGACACGATGGCGTTTACCGCATCGGCGCTCTCTTTCATGCTGGAAAATCTGGGTAAACCGGTTATTGTGACAGGGTCACAAATTCCGCTGGCTGAGCTGCGCTCCGACGGGCAAATTAATTTGCTGAATGCGCTTTATGTCGCCGCCAACTATCCTATTAATGAAGTAACGCTGTTTTTTAATAATCGTCTGTTCCGCGGCAATCGCACGACCAAAGCCCATGCGGATGGTTTTGACGCTTTTGCCTCTCCTAATCTGCCGCCCTTGCTGGAAGCAGGAATTCACATTCGCCGTTTAAATACGCCTCCCGCGCCCTACGGTTCTGGTGAATTAATCGTTCACCCTATTACGCCGCAGCCGATAGGCGTAGTGACGATTTATCCGGGGATTTCCGCCGAGGTAGTACGTAACTTTCTGCGTCAGCCGGTAAAAGCGCTGATTCTGCGCTCTTATGGCGTAGGCAACGCGCCGCAAAATAAAGCGTTTTTACAGGAGCTGAAAGAGGCCAGTTCGCGCGGCATCGTGGTGGTTAACCTGACGCAATGCATGTCAGGGCGAGTCAATATGGGCGGGTACGCTACCGGTAATGCGCTGGCGCACGCTGGCGTGATTGGCGGTGCCGATATGACCGTCGAAGCTACCTTAACCAAACTGCATTATTTGTTAAGCCAGGGTCTGGACACTCAGGCGATTCGTAGCGCGATGGCGCAAAACTTGCGTGGTGAATTGACGCCGGATGATTAAAAAATCCCGACGACAAGGAGAAGATAATGACAAACCGGGCCTTATTACTGGTCGACTTGCAAAATGACTTTTGCGCCGGCGGCGCGCTGGCTGTAGCGGAAGGCGACAGCACCATCGACATCGCCAACGCTCTTATTGACTGGTGCCAGCCCCGGCAGATTCCGGTGCTGGCCAGCCAGGACTGGCATCCCGCGCAGCATGGCAGCTTCGCCAGCCAGCATCAGGCGGAACCCTATAGTCAGGGAAAGCTGGACGGGCTGCCGCAAACGCTCTGGCCGGATCACTGCGTTCAACATACCGACGGCGCGGCGTTACATCCCCTGCTTAACCAACATGCGATTGACGCCTGCATCTATAAGGGTGAAAACCCGCTGATTGATAGCTACAGCGCGTTTTTTGACAACGAACATCGGCAGAAAACTACCCTTGATACCTGGCTTCGCGAGCATGACGTTACCGAGCTTATCGTGATGGGGTTGGCGACCGATTACTGCGTAAAATTTACGGTGCTGGATGCGCTAGAGTTGGGCTATGCCGTTAACGTTATCACCGATGGCTGTCGCGGCGTGAATATTCACCCGCAGGATAGCGCACACGCGTTTATGGAGATGGCGTCGGCAGGCGCGACGCTGTATACGCTGGCAGACTGGGAAGAAACGCAGGGCCAGGCTGTCGCCAGGTAGCGGAGCAGGTATCGTATCCGGTCAATACATCACGCAACGGTGAGACCATTGCATAGATCTTTGGGCCGGATACGTCACGTCAGCGTCGCTACCAGGCAAAGCTCAACGCAGGCTGGAGAGCGCTTCTAACGAAACAGATTAAAAAGCGCGGGCTGGCTGGCGCAATGTTCTGGGAATAGGCCGCCGATGACAATAATCAGTTAGCGAAACAGTTGGCGGACTCGCTGTACATTAAGCGTTAATGGGTAAAAATATGGCGGGCCTGTGCCTGGCAGCAATGAGCAGGCCCGGTAAGCACAACGCATTGGCAATGAAACCGCCGGATGGCGGCTACCTCTTATCCGGCTGCCGTTACTGCATTTTCAATGTCGCAATCGGCTTTGACGTAATACCGAAATCCGCTTTGAGCTGCTCCTTGCTTTTCATCACCATCTGACCGTGAGTATCGATCGTCATATGTTGCGCTTCGGTATTGTGCCGCGCCTGCCATAGCATCACCAGTTGCAGGCTGTTTTCTTTCTGTTCCGGCGTCAACGCCACGCCATCCGGCCACTTACCCAGCTCAACGGCGGTGGATAAACGTTGATACACTTCCGGCGTCATGCTGTTAATGATCTCATCAAGATTCATGATGTGTCCGCTCCTGTGGAATAATTTGCTGAATCGTTTTTTCAGCCTTTCAGTTGATCGCCGTTTTTCTCGTCAGAAAAGGCCAGCGAGGCCGAGTTAACGCAATAGCGCTCACCGGTTGGCTGCGGCCCGTCCGGGAAAACGTGTCCGAGATGCGCATCGCAGTTACCGCAACGAATTTCGACACGCTGCATGCCATGAGAAAAATCGTCTATGTAACGAATCGCCTCTTCGCTGACGGGCTGGTAAAAGCTAGGCCAGCCGCAGCCTGAATCGTATTTGGTGTGGGAGTGAAAAAGCGGCGTATCACAGACCAGGCAGTGATAAACCCCATCGCGTTTATTATGTAGCAGGCGTCCGGTAAATGGCGGTTCTGTGCCACGATCCTGCGTCACATAGAATTGCATTTCGGACAATTTTTTCTTGAGTTCTTCTGCTGAAGGTTGGTTAGCCATTTGCTCACATCTCACTTTAAACGTGCTCACATTGCCTGACCGATTCTAACAAAACATTAACACCTCAGTACCAACTTTTGTTCTAAACTTGATCATTGCGAAATGGCGGCTCACGAATCGTGACTGATGTCACATTATTATCTCGGTTGCCCTTTAAAATTCGGGGCGGCGCCCCCATGTGGTTTCAAGCCGAAAGGAAGAGTGAGGCAAATCAGCCGCGCAAAGGTTGTGCAGAGGATTGATTTGTCGCAATGATTGACACGATTCCGCTTGACGCTGCGTAAGGTTTTTGTAATTTTACAGGCAACCTTTTATTCACTAACAAATAGCTGGTGGAATATATGACTATCAAAGTAGGTATCAACGGTTTTGGCCGTATCGGTCGCATTGTTTTCCGTGCTGCTCAGAAACGTTCTGACATCGAGATCGTTGCAATCAACGACCTGTTAGACGCAGAGTACATGGCATACATGCTGAAATATGACTCCACTCACGGCCGTTTCGACGGTACTGTTGAAGTGAAAGACGGTCATCTGATCGTTAACGGTAAAAAAATCCGTGTTACCGCTGAACGCGATCCGGCTAACCTGAAATGGGACGAAGTTGGTGTTGACGTAGTGGCTGAAGCTACCGGTATCTTCCTGACTGACGAAACCGCGCGTAAACACATCACCGCTGGCGCGAAAAAAGTGGTTCTGACGGGTCCGTCTAAAGACAACACCCCAATGTTTGTTAAAGGCGCTAACTTTGACAAATACGAAGGCCAGGACATCGTTTCCAACGCTTCCTGCACCACCAACTGCCTGGCGCCGCTGGCTAAAGTTATCAACGACAACTTCGGCATCATCGAAGGTCTGATGACCACTGTTCACGCGACTACCGCAACCCAGAAAACCGTTGACGGCCCGTCTCACAAAGACTGGCGCGGCGGCCGCGGCGCATCTCAGAACATCATCCCGTCCTCTACTGGCGCTGCTAAAGCGGTAGGTAAAGTACTGCCGGAACTGAATGGCAAACTGACTGGTATGGCGTTCCGCGTTCCTACTCCGAACGTATCCGTTGTTGACCTGACCGTTCGTCTGGAAAAAGCGGCTACCTACGAGCAGATCAAAGCTGCTGTTAAAGCTGCTGCCGAAGGCGAAATGAAAGGCGTTCTGGGTTACACCGAAGACGACGTTGTATCTACCGATTTCAACGGCGAAGTATGCACTTCCGTGTTCGATGCTAAAGCAGGCATCGCGCTGAACGACAACTTCGTGAAACTGGTCTCCTGGTACGATAACGAAACCGGTTACTCCAACAAAGTACTGGACCTGATTGCTCACATCTCCAAATAAGTTGAGATGACACAGTCATTGGTAAGAGCGACTCAGGTCGCTCTTTTTTTTGCTTAAAGATATACCCGTCATACTTCAAGTTGCAGGTGTGTTGGCTATGCTTTCTCACCCGAATCACTGACGGAAGTCGAACTTATCGGGATGAATCAGGGATGTCCATGTCCCTGGCCGGAGATGACCTACGGTTGTTCAAGTTCGTTCCCGATGAATTTGTCGTTCACTTGCCGCGTTACTCGGCCTGCGGCCTCGCCTCTACGGGCCAGCGCAAGCACTGGTCAAGGCACAAGCGCCTTGTCATGCAACTCGAATTATTTAGGGTTAAGAGGATTGCGTAATGATTAATAAAATTTTTGCCCTCCCGGTTATCGAACAGCTTACCCCTGTCCTTTCCCGTCGTCAGCTTGATGACCTGGATCTGATCGTCGTTGACCATCCGCAGGTTAAAGCCTCTTTTGCATTACAGGGCGCGCACCTTCTCTCCTGGAAACCCGTTGGCGAGGAAGAGGTATTGTGGCTCAGTAATAATACGCCTTTCAAAACCGGCGTGGCGCTACGCGGCGGCGTACCGATCTGCTGGCCCTGGTTTGGACCTGCGGCTCAACAGGGTCTGCCGTCACACGGCTTTGCGCGTAATCTTCCGTGGGCGCTAAAAGCGCATAATGAAGATGATAATGGCGTAATGCTGACATTTGAGCTGCAAAGCAGTGAGGCCACCCGGAAATACTGGCCGCACGATTTCACGCTGCTGGCACGTTTTAAAGTGGGTAAAACCTGTGAAATTGAACTGGAAGCGCATGGCGAATTTGCAACCACATCCGCGCTCCACAGCTATTTTAACGTTGGCGACATCGCCAACGTTAAGGTCAGCGGACTCGGCGATCGGTTTATTGATAAAGTTAACGACGCTAAAGAAGGTGTCCTGGCCGACGGTATACAAACCTTTCCGGACCGTACCGATCGCGTTTACCTCAATCCTGAAGCATGTAGCGTGATCCACGATGCGACATTAAACCGCACGATTGATGTGGTCCACCACCATCACCTTAACGTCGTAGGCTGGAACCCTGGCCCGGCGTTGTCCGTCAGCATGGGCGACATGCCGGATGACGGCTATAAAACGTTTGTCTGCGTTGAAACGGTTTACGCTACTGCGCCGCAACAAGCCACAGAAGAAAAACCCTCTCGTCTGGCGCAGACTATCTGCGTCGCTAAACGCTAAAAGTGAATGGATAACGGCGTTGCTATAGGATCTGAAAGGCGTCAGCCGCCATCAGGCATGACCTGCCGGATGGCGGCGCTTACACATTTTATCCGGCGTCACACCATATCCAACGAGGTTTTCCCTTTTGGCGCAGGCCAGGCGTTGTCCAGTAAGGCAAGTTCGTTTGCTGACAAGGCGATCTCAAGCGCCGCCGCATTTTGCTTCACGTGTTCTGTACTTCCGGCTTTCGGGATCGCCATCACGCCCGGATGCGCAATCACCCACGTCAGTAAGATTTGCGCCGCCGTAGCGTTATGCGCTTGCGCAATTTCACTCACCACCGGATGATTCAGTAAACCGCTACGTAACCGGCCAGCCTGCGCCAGCGGGCTATAGGCCATCACTGGCATTCGCTGTTGTTGACACCACGGCAATAAATCATACTCAATACCGCGTGACGCCAGATGATAGAGCACCTGATTTGTCGCGCATTGCTGTCCCCCAGGGATGCGCCACAGCGCCTGCATATCGTCATAATCAAGATTAGAGACTCCCCAACGGCGAATTTTTCCCTGCGCGATTAGCCGCTCCATACCTTCAACGGTCTCTTCGAATGAAAAGCTTCCGGCCCAGTGCAATAGATAGAGATCGAGATAATCTGTTTTCAGACGACGCAGGCTTTCCTCACAGGCGGCAACTATCTTCTGGCCGCCAGCGTTCCACGGGTACACTTTTGACACCAGAAATGCCTCATCGCGTCGCCCTGCTAACGCCTCGCCCACGACCTTTTCCGCCCCGCCGTCGGCATACATTTCCGCCGTATCAATAAGGCGTAACCCCAAATCCAGCCCCGCGCGCAGCGCCGAAACCTCGCGCTGACGTTGATCCGCGCGCTCGCCCATATACCATGTTCCCTGTCCGATGGCAGGAAGCGTCACCTGCCCGCAAAACGTTACGTTTTTCACTGATTTCATTTCCTTTTCAATGTCACTCGACGGTAAAACAATACAGGACTCTTAGACCCTACGGTAATGTCCGGCATCATACCGCGCAAGGGGGGCGATTTTCTTGTCACTGACGAACGTCATCTGCAATCATGTCGACGATGCGGGTAATATGCGCGGCGGGTCGCTGATTCAGTAATAATTGACGCATCACATTCATATAGGGCGTCACATGTTGAAAGAACTCCAGATATCCTTTACAGAGATAATTTTGCCGTTCGCCGCCGTCCATACAAATTCGATGTTTCGGACAACCGCCGTGACAGGCAAAGCGCCACGTACAGTTCTGGCAGCGTGAAGAAAGGTTTGCTTTAGCCGCGCCAAACTGCTGCTGAAAAGGAGAGGCCGCCATTTCTTCTAAAGAGTGTTGCTGCAGATTGCCCAGTTTATAGGCGGGAAAAACAAAATGGTCACAGCTAAACACGTCGCCATTCTGCTCCACCAGCAAACTTTGCCCGCAGGTCGACTGCATCGTACAAAGCGTGGCGGGCTCCCCCATCCAGACGCCAAGTAAGTTGTCAAAAAGCTGTACGAATATGCGTCCGACATCGTGACGTATCCATTGATCAAAAACATCGCACATAAAGGCGCCCCACCCTTCAGGCGTAACGGAAAAGGGCATCAGCGAAGGCGAATCCTCATTGTCAGATAACGTCAAAGAACGCTGCGCTTTTTGTGCGAGCGGCTCAACAATGGGAATAAATTGCAGATGTTTACTTTCCAGTTCCTGCGTCAAAAAATGATAAATAGCGTTGCCATGACGGCATGACGCATCATTCACGACAGTGAGCGTGTTGAACTCGACATCATTTGCCTGCAGAAGGCGGATAGCATTAACGACCCGGGAAAAAGACGCCCGCCCTGACGGCGTTTTCCGGTAATTATCATGAACGACTTGCGGCCCATCAATCGATATACCAATCAGGAACTGGTGCTGCGCAAAGAAAGCCGCCCACTCTTCATTGATTAATACGCCATTGGTTTGCAGACTGTTGTAGATAGTTTTGCCGTTGGCATAGCGTTGCTGCAAGCGCACCACTTTTTGGTAAAAAGAAAGACCGCATAGCGTCGGCTCTCCCCCCTGCCAGCAAAACGAGACCTCTGATGATGGCGTATCATCAATTACCCGGCGGATATACATCTCCAGCACATCGTCAGACATGACGCGCTGGCCCCGGGGTTTATCAAGATAGAAACAGTACTTGCAGGATAAGTTACACAGACTGCCGCTGGGCTTGGCTACGGTATTGAATACTATGCTCATTCGTCTTACTCGCTGTGAAGAATGGGTATAGCATAAGCGGGACGTGACAGGGCGATATCAGCCAGCATTGCAACAATTATTACGCTAATTGTTAGCGCAGTTGTAATCACCTGGGTTTTTCATATAAAAGGCTAGTTTTTTAAATTGATGTAACAAAGTATAAATCACGTAAGGCTGCGCCATACCCGGTCAACAGCGCATTTATGCAAGCCGCCATGTTCGCGTTTCAGACAGCACAAAGCCCGCATAACGCAGGCTTTGTCATGGTTTTTCCGGCAAATTCAATCAATCAGAATCTATAGGTCACGCCAGTAGAAAGGATACCGGTCCAGGATTTATCCACCATCGGGCTGTCGGTAATTTCATCCGACAGGCGGGTGTAGCGCGCAGTACCATATACGCTCCAGTTACCGGCGAAATTATAGTTAGCGCTAAGTTCAAGATACGGGTTCCAGCTATCGTTCGGGTTATAGCCGCGCAGGCCGCTACGCGAAGATTCTTTACGTGATACGCCGTAATAGTAATCGTTCTGGTTCTCGCTATTCCATTCAACCCCGATACCAGGCGTTAAGGTCAGCCCGCCATTGGTATACCGATACAGCCAGGCCAGATCCCAGACAATACCGTTACTGTTATCCAACGTATCCCCTGCCAGTGAGGTACGCAGGAATCCATACTGGGTGTGATGCGCGTAAGAAACGCCCGCCATCATAGTACTTTTACGCCTGTCCAGACGACGCAACTGATGGTCATCGCTGTCGCCCGGTTTGAAGTACATCGGGGACCAGTATGCCATGATTGACAACTTATCGGCATTGTCATTCCACAAGTAGTACCCGCCGCCCAGACCACGGAACCAGAAGTTTTCGCTTTCATAAGCGATGACCGGTATCGGATAAACATCGCTATCGTAATCTTTATAAGGGTGTTCAACCACACCAACGCCTGCGCCCAACGTCAGGTTGCTTTCAGCGTGCGCGACGCTGGCGGATGTTGCAATAAACACGCCAAGAGCCAGAAGTTTAAGTTTGGTCACAATCCATAATTCCTTATTCAAATGTTCTGCGGCAAAAGTGTAACCGCCAATACCTGTAAGCCCAACTATTTTACACAATGTAACCGTTTAATATCACCACCACCGATTATTTTCAGATGATCGGCTGATGATCGTTATGTGACCGGGAACGCTTTTTCTGATATCCACCAGCCTTTTCTACCTGATGAGTTATTGATATGTCATCGAAATCCACTGACGCGTACAGGCAAGTTTTGCAAATGCCATCTACGCTTAATGTTAAGAAGGTGTATCACCGGACACGTTGATCTTCTGACCAATAAAATGGCATGAGAGTTGCTTTTTTTTCCTTAGCAGAGACGGCGTTCAGTCTACCTCTTCCGGGAGCCTCTACTATTCATATGAACGGCTCTTAACATGTGCGAAAAAACGAAAGGATGGCATATCATGAATATATTCGATCACTATCGCCAGCGTTACGAAGCTGCCAAGGACGAAGAGTTCACACTGCAGGATTTTCTTACCATTTGTCGGCAAGATCGCAGTGCTTATGCCAACGCGGCAGAGCGGCTATTAATGGCTATCGGCGAGCCTAATATGGTCGACACTGCCCAGGAACCCCGACTTTCCCGACTCTTCTCCAACCGGGTTATTGCTCGCTATCCTGCGTTTGAAGAGTTTTACGGCATGGAAGACGCGATTGAACAGATTGTCTCTTATCTGAAACATGCGGCGCAAGGGCTGGAAGAGAAGAAGCAAATTCTCTATTTGCTGGGACCTGTGGGGGGTGGCAAATCATCGCTCGCTGAACGGCTGAAATCGCTAATGCAGCGCGTGCCAATTTATGTTTTAAGCGCCAACGGCGAGCGTAGTCCGGTCAACGATCATCCGTTATGCCTGTTTAATCCGCAGGAAGACGCGCAGATTCTGGAAAAAGAGTACGGTATTCCGCGCCGCTATCTCGGTACGATTATGTCCCCGTGGGCGGCCAAACGCCTGCATGAGTTTGGCGGCGATATTACTAAATTCCGCGTGGTGAAAGTCTGGCCCTCCATTCTGGAGCAAATTGCCATCGCCAAAACGGAACCCGGCGATGAAAACAACCAGGATATTTCGGCGCTGGTCGGCAAGGTGGATATTCGTAAACTCGAACATCACGCCCAGAACGATCCGGATGCGTATGGTTACTCTGGCGCGCTGTGCCGCGCTAACCAGGGGATCATGGAGTTCGTCGAGATGTTTAAAGCGCCTATTAAGGTGCTGCACCCCTTGCTGACCGCAACTCAGGAAGGTAACTACAATGGTACGGAAGGTATTTCCGCCCTGCCCTTTAATGGCATCATACTTGCCCACTCAAACGAATCTGAATGGGTGACTTTCCGTAACAATAAAAATAACGAAGCGTTCCTCGACCGTGTCTATATTGTGAAGGTGCCTTATTGCCTGCGAATCTCCGAAGAGATCAAAATCTACGAGAAACTACTTAATCATAGCGAGCTGGCTCATGCGCCCTGCGCGCCGGGCACATTGGAAACGCTTTCGCGCTTCTCGATTCTTTCCCGCCTGAAAGAGCCGGAAAATTCCAGTATTTACTCGAAAATGCGCGTTTATGACGGTGAAAGCCTGAAAGATACCGACCCTAAAGCCAAATCGTACCAGGAGTATCGCGACTATGCGGGCGTGGATGAAGGGATGAACGGTCTCTCCACCCGATTCGCCTTTAAGATCCTCTCCCGCGTATTCAACTTCGACCATGCGGAAGTAGCGGCAAACCCGGTACATCTGTTCTACGTTCTGGAACAACAAATCGAGCGTGAACAGTTCCCGCAGGAGCAGGCTGAGCGTTATCTGGAGTTCCTGAAAGGCTACCTGATCCCGAAATACGCCGAATTTATCGGCAAGGAGATCCAGACGGCCTATCTCGAATCTTACTCTGAGTACGGGCAGAACATTTTTGATCGTTACGTGACTTATGCGGATTTCTGGATTCAGGATCAGGAGTATCGCGACCCAGATACCGGTCAACTGTTCGATCGCGAGTCGCTGAACGCCGAACTGGAAAAAATTGAAAAACCAGCGGGTATCAGTAACCCGAAAGATTTCCGTAATGAGATAGTAAACTTTGTCCTGCGCGCCAGAGCCAACAATAGCGGCCGTAATCCAAACTGGACCAGTTACGAGAAGCTGCGCACGGTGATTGAGAAAAAAATGTTCTCTAATACTGAAGAGCTGTTGCCGGTCATTTCTTTTAACGCCAAAACGTCGACTGACGAGCAGAAAAAGCATGACGACTTTGTCGATCGGATGATGGAAAAAGGGTATACCCGTAAGCAGGTTCGTTTGCTGTGCGAGTGGTACCTGCGCGTGCGTAAATCGTCGTGATGTTAATGCCCGGTGGCGCTTGCGCTTACCGGGCCTACAAAGTAATGTTCTGTAGACTGGCTAAGCGTTAGCGCTATCCGGCACTAACAGAACAGGCGCTCAGTTGGCAGTACGGGGGGCATATGACCTGGTTCATAGACCGACGTCTTAACGGCAAAAATAAAAGCACGGTGAATCGCCAGCGCTTTTTGCGTCGTTATAAAGCACAAATTAAGCAGTCGATTTCCGAAGCGATTAATAAACGCTCAGTGACCGATGTCGACAGCGGAGAGTCCGTCTCTATTCCAACCGATGATATTAGCGAACCGATGTTTCATCAGGGGCGCGGCGGTCTGCGCCATCGCGTCCATCCGGGTAACGATCACTTTATCCAGAATGATCGCATTGAGCGTCCGCAAAGCGGTGGCGGCGGCGGTTCCGGCAGCGGTCAAGGTCAGGCCAGCCAGGACGGCGAAGGCCAGGATGAGTTTGTTTTTCAGATTTCAAAAGATGAGTATCTGGATCTGCTCTTTGAAGATTTAGCGCTGCCTAATCTGAAAAAAAACCAACATCGCCAGCTTAACGAGTATAAAACTCACCGCGCCGGTTTCACCTCAAACGGCGTGCCGGCCAATATCAGCGTGGTACGTTCGCTACAAAACTCTCTGGCGCGCCGTACAGCAATGACGGCAGGAAAACGCCGCGAACTGCACGCGCTGGAAACGGAACTGGAGACCATCAGCCACAGCGAACCAGCGCAACTGCTTGAAGAGGAGCGATTACGTCGGGAGATTGCCGAACTACGGGCTAAAATCGAGCGAGTGCCGTTTATCGACACCTTTGATTTACGCTATAAAAATTATGAAAAACGGCCTGAGCCCTCCAGCCAGGCGGTGATGTTCTGTCTGATGGACGTCTCGGGTTCGATGGACCAGGCAACCAAAGATATGGCCAAGCGTTTTTACATTCTGCTCTATCTGTTTTTGAGCCGAACATATAAGAACGTCGAAGTGGTTTATATCCGCCACCATACCCAGGCAAAGGAAGTGGACGAACATGAGTTCTTTTATTCGCAAGAGACCGGGGGGACGATTGTCTCCAGCGCGCTTAAACTCATGGATGAAGTGGTTAAAGAGCGCTACGACCCCGGTCAGTGGAACATCTATGCGGCACAAGCGTCAGACGGTGATAACTGGGCCGACGACTCACCGCTGTGCCATGAGATTCTGGCGAAAAAGCTGCTGCCGGTAGTGCGCTATTACAGCTATATCGAGATTACCCGCCGCGCCCACCAGACCTTATGGCGCGAGTATGAACATCTGCAGGCGACGTTCGATAACTTCGCCATGCAGCATATTCGCGATCAGGAGGATATTTATCCGGTATTCCGCGAATTGTTTCAGAAACAGAGCGCCAATCAAAGTGCATAAATAAATCCGCCCGTTCATATGTCGGGCGGGTTTTAATAAACCTGGTGTTCGGTTTTTATGACTGAAGCAATTACCCGCGAATAGTCTGAATGAAGGTATTCCGGCATATCGGGTAATTTAACCCATTAATAGAATTCCATCATGTTAATAACACCAAGGCCAAGACCAAGGCCCCAAATGTCCTGGTTGCCCCACTCCAGGAGGAACAATGTGACAGGCAGGGACTTTATCAAAAACATGATCCAAAACATGTGAAAAAGGATCATCCGCCATCGCCGACGACGTAAAACCTGCTGCCAGTAATGCAAAAAATAACATCACAGCCATCTCTTTAAATCGTTTCATAGAGCCTCAGAACGGAAGTAAATTATTATCCTTACCACTTCACACTCCTTTCATCATCATAATAAAGGTTATTTTCTTTTTGTCACAAATAGATCAGTATTGTTGGTTAAAAATTTAGTTTTTATCACAATAGTCACACATGAAAATATAAACACAGCGTATTAATTGGTTTATTAAATCGAGAATGATTTTTATTCCATAACATCAACGCGTTTTATTTTTAAACAGTCTATTAGAGGAATTCTCATCGCTATGGTAAACTAACGCATCCGACTTTCAGGGCTGTAGTTCATCATGAATTTGCATCATAAAGCGCTCAGGCACTTTATCTCGGCAAGCGTCATCGTTTTGACATCGTCCTTCCTGATTTACGAACTTATTGCTAGCGACAGGGCAATGAATGCCTATATGCGTTATATCATGGAGAGAGCCGATTCGTCGTTTTTGTACGATAAGTATCAGAATCAGAGCATCGCCGCACATTTGATGCGAACTTTTGAAGCGCCGGGAGACCCCGTCACCGCAGAAAAACGCCGCGCTTTTTGCGACGCCTTTGAGGCTATTAACGGTACGCACGGTGTCAACCTGACCCGGCATAATTACCCGGCGCTACATGGTACCCTGCAAACCGCCGCTACACAGTGTACCGATAATCTTGATGACGCCCTTTTACTGCCTGCATTTGATCAGGCGGTAAGCATCAACCGTTCGCAGGACGACCACAGTCACGGGCTGGGCACACTGGAGCTTAAATTCCGTTATTACGTTGATTTAAATAAACATTATGTCTATTTCTATGATTTAATCAACTCACGGCGCTTCGCCATGCATCGTTGGACTTTTTTACAAAAAGGCACAATGGGTATTAACAGAAAAGATATAGATAAACTTTTTACCGGCCGTACGGTTATTTCAAGTATTTACATGGATGATATTACCCAGGAAAACGTCATGAGCTTTTTAACGCCAGTCTATCTGGCGGGAACGTTAAAAGGTATCGTGATGGTGGATGTTAACCAGGATAATTTAAAAAATATTTTTTATACCCAGGACCGTCCGCTGGTTTGGCGTTATCTTAACGTAACACTAAAGGATATGGACTCCGGAAAAGAAATTATTATTAATCAAAGCAAAAATAATCTGTTTCAATATGTAAATTATAGCCATGATATCCCGGGTGGACTGCGCGTTTCGTTGTCCCTTGATTTAACCTATTTCCTTGTCTCGTCCTGGAAAGCGCTGGCCTTTTACTTACTGGCAACGGCGCTCCTGCTTAATATGGTACGGATGCACTTTCGGCTTTATCGTAACGTCACACGCGAAAATATTAGCGATGCCATGACCGGGCTTTACAACCGTAAAATATTAACACCGGAGCTGGAACAGCGACTGCAACGCCTGGTCAATACCGGGACGCCGGTGACATTTGTCGCTATTGATTGCGATAGGTTAAAACTGATCAACGATACCCAGGGGCACCAGGAAGGCGACCGAATTATAACCCTGTTGGCGAAAGCGATTAAAACATCGATTCGTAAAAGCGATTACGCCATTCGCCTCGGCGGCGATGAGTTCTGTATTATTCTTGTTGATTACGCGGCGGATTTGGCTATCCATCTGCCGGAGCGTATTATTCGTAACCTGCAAATTATCGCACCGGATAAGACAGTCCATTTTTCTGCCGGGATTTATAATATGCAGCCCAATGATACGATTAATGATGCCTACCAGGCTTCCGATGCGCAGCTCTATCTGAACAAACAACAAAAACAACATCGTTCATCATAGTGCTTCGCAGTAAATGTTCATATTGCACCAGGAGTAAGAAATGGCCGAAATGACTGAAGTCGCAAAGGGTGTCGCTACACACCAACGTTTAGTGGCTTTATTAACCCAGGAGAACGCGCGCTATCGTGTGGTGAACCATGAAGCGGTAGGGAAATGCGAAGCGGTATCTGAAATACGCGGTACTGCGCTGGGCCAGGGCGCAAAAGCGCTGGTCTGTAAAGTCAAAGGCAACGGCGTCAACCAGCACGTTCTTGCTATTCTGGCGGCCGATCAGCAAGCCGACCTCTCTCAGCTTGCTTCACATCTGGGCGGCTTACGCGCTTCCCTTGCCAGCCCGGCGGAAGTCGATATGTTGACCGGCTGCGTTTTTGGCGCGATCCCGCCTTTCAGTTTTCACCCCAATCTGAAACTGATCGCCGATCCGCTCCTGTTTGAGCGTTTCGATGAAATTGCCTTTAATGCCGGCCTGCTGGAAAAATCAGTCATTATGAATACACAGGACTATCTGCGCATCGCCCGACCAGAACTGGCAGTTTTCCGCCGCTTTCAGTCATCGCCAACGGCTTAGAGCCTATCCCACCAGGCGTTATTGGCGCAGCCAGTTTGGACACGGACAGCGCGCAAAAACCGGAGCGTACACGTAGTACGTGAGGATTTTGAGCACTGCCCAGGTCCAAAATGGCAAGTAAAATAGCCCTAATGGGATAGGCTCTTAGTCCCCTTCCCCTTCAAGGAGCAATACCGACACAACGATAATGATAAAAATGGCGAAAAACGACGCCGTAATCATCAGCGCTTCAAGAAACGGTGGATCGTACATAATTGTATCCTCAGGAAGACAACAATGACGGTTCACCTGTTAGCAATACGCGGCGTTGATGGCAATTTAATGACAACGCCGTTTTTCACGTAGAGATTGTCTTTCAGGCAGTTGCCTGAAATCCGCATCAATCGTTAAAAAGGCCTGTGCGCTTTGCCGTTTGGGCGTAAAGTAGTCAGGCTTACTTTTTGGCAAGGAAACCATAATGTTTGATGTCACTCTGCTGATCCTGCTCGGACTGGCAGCTCTGGGATTTATCAGCCACAACACCACTGTCGCCGTCTCAATTCTGGTGCTGATTATTGTCCGCGTAACCCCGTTGAATACCTTTTTTCCCTGGATTGAAAAACAGGGACTCACCGTCGGGATTATCATTCTGACCATCGGCGTGATGGCTCCCATCGCCAGCGGAACCCTACCGCCCTCCACATTGATCCACTCTTTTGTGAACTGGAAATCGCTGGTCGCGATTGCCGTCGGCGTTTTCGTCTCCTGGCTGGGCGGCCGCGGCATTACGCTGATGGGAAACCAACCGCAGCTCGTCGCCGGGCTGCTGGTCGGTACGGTACTTGGCGTCGCGCTGTTTCGCGGCGTGCCGGTCGGCCCACTGATTGCGGCGGGGTTGGTCTCTTTAATTGTGGGGAAACAGTAACTCGCCCGTCAGATACTGGCCTGGCGTCTGCCCCAGGCCTTTTTTAAACATGGTAATGAATGCCGTGGTGGAATCATAACCCAGCATTTGCGCCGTCTGCTGTACATTACGTCCCGCGATCAGCGCTTGTAGCGCCAGAATTAATTGCAACTGATGACGCCAGCGACGAAAGCTTAGTCCCGTCTCTTTGACGACCAACCGGGCAAGGTTACGCTCGCTCATCGCGAATACGCTGGCCCACTGCCCTAATGTATTCCATCGCGCGGGCTCCTGCGCCATTGTCTCAACCATTTGGCGGATTTTCGGATGCCCCGATACCGGTAATTGCAATTGTTCCTGCGGCTGCTGCGGCAGTTCATCAAACAACACCTGAATAAGGCGCTGCGTTGGCATTTGCGCTCTTTCGGGATCGGTTCTGCGCGCCAGCGACAAAATCAACTCCCGGCATAACGGCGAAATTTTCAGCGTGCAGCAACGCTCCGGCATGACGACCGCCGCAGGTTCAATAAATAAAAAGCACAGCTCCGCCCCTGCGGTCACATGATTACTGTGCGGCAGCGAGCCGGGGAGCCAGACGGCATACTGGGGCGGAACCATCCACATCGCATTTTCCACCTCGCAGGTAATCGCGCCGTGCAGAGCGAGAATCAACTGTCCCTTGCGATGCTGATGGCGAGGGCTAAACAGTTCATCATCCCTGGCGCGAATACAAAAGGCCACAGCGGCATCGTGGTGAAGGTCGGGATCGTAACCATCCAGTCTCAGGCCAATCATTATATTGTCCGATTTTAGCGATAAATTGTCATTTTAGCTTGATTCATCCAAACAGTAAAAACTGTTAAGGTATCGCCTCGCCTGACGAGATGAGAAAACGATGACGACAGCCCTTTCACCACGCGGCAAACAGGGCGCTTTACTGATTGCCGGTATTTTGATGATAGCCACTACGCTGCGCGTAACATTTACCGGCGCTGCGCCGTTGCTGGAGACAATCCGTTCGGATTACGGTCTTTCCACCGCCCAGACGGGCCTGCTAACAACCTTGCCGCTTCTGGCGTTTGCACTGGTTTCACCACTGGCGGCCGGTATTGCGCGCCGGTTCGGGATGGAACGTAGTCTGTTCGCCGCAATGCTGCTGATTTGCGCGGGTATTGCCCTCCGCTCCCTGCCCTCCGCTGCATTGTTATTTGCCGGAACTGCCATTATTGGGTGCGGGATCGCGCTGGGTAATGTGCTGCTACCAGGATTGATTAAGCGCGATTTTTCACAACATGTCGCCAGGCTGACGGGCGCGTACTCATTGACGATGGGCGCCGCCGCCGCGTTGGGGTCCGCGCTGGTGGTTCCGCTGGCGTTGCACGGTTTTGGCTGGCGCGGCGCGCTGTTAATGCTAATGCTGTTTCCGCTGTTGGCGTTTCTTATCTGGTTGCCGCAGTGGCGCACTACCCGCTCAGCTAACCTGAGTAGCTCCCGGGCATTACATGAACGCGGTATCTGGCGTTCGCCTTTAGCCTGGCAAGTTACGTTGTTTCTGGGACTTAACTCACTGATTTATTATGTGATTATCGGCTGGTTACCAACAATACTCATCAGCCACGGTTACAGCGAAGCACAGGCAGGATCGCTACATGGCCTGCTGCAACTGGCGACCGCGGCGCCTGGGTTAGCCATTCCGCTTATTTTGCATCGCTTTAACGATCAACGCTGGATTGCCGCGCTGGTCTCACTCTTGTGCGCGGTGGGCGCGGCGGGGCTTTGGTTTGTGCCGGGCCAGGCTGTCATCTGGACGCTACTGTTCGGCTTCGGTTCAGGCGCGACGATGATCCTCGGCCTGACGTTTATCGGCCTGCGCGCCAGTTCGGCGCATCAGGCGGCGGCGCTTTCCGGCATGGCGCAGTCGGTCGGGTATTTACTGGCGGCATGTGGGCCGCCCGTCATGGGAAAACTTCATGATGCCAGCGGTAGCTGGTATCTACCGCTGTCAGGCGTAACGGTTCTGGCTATCATCATGGCGATTTTCGGCCTCTACGCCGGACGCGATCGAGAGATAGCGTCATAAATAAACCTGATACCCACTTGAATGCCTGATGACGCTTCGTTTATCAGGCCTGATCCATTAAAATCATTACCGCTATCCGACAAAAGTACCGTAAGCGACACCAACACAGGAGGGAAAAATGCGAATCCAGTGTAAGCGCGTCTATTTCCCGGCGGAAAAAGACGATGGTTATCGGGTATTGGTTGACAGGCTATGGCCGCGCGGCATTAAAAAAGCAGCGCTGGTCTATGATGAATGGAATAAGGCCATTACGCCCTCCACCGAATTGCGCAAAGCCTTTCATAGCGAACTGATTGATTTTAACCACTTCGCGCAGCAATACCGGGCAGAACTTGCGCAACAGCATCAAGAAGGCAAACGTCTGGCGGATATTGCCCGACACCAGCCGCTAACGTTGCTATACGCCGCTAAAGATACTCGCCAGAACCATGCCATTGTGCTGGCAGAGTGGCTACGAGAGCTGTGATTGTCGTGCCGCCGCCTGGCCTGGTTGTCTGTCCGGGGACAACGGCATCAAATGTTCTGCCCGCACCCAGGCAAAACCGTGCTGGCCATCGGCGGAGGCTACATCGCCCGTGACCAGCCACAGCGCCCGAGGCGCTTCTTTCGGCAGTAAGGTGACGTGTCCATTTACCGGGTTAATGAATTCATCTCCGGGTTGACACAGGCAAAATAGCTCAACCGATTTACCAATATTCTGCCGTCCGGCGGGTGTTTTAGCGCCAATAACTATTGCCAACGCGCCCGGCTTTAACTGAAACATATTTTCTTGCGCCGCATGAAACTCATTATCAGATTGTTCTTAATCATATCCCGTCGGACCACAGGTTGTCACTTTTTCGTATCAGGGTGCTCTCTGCGCCATAACGTCCACTCATCAATGATTTCGCCATTGGGCAATTTGCAATCGGAACGCACGCCTTGTGGGGTCTGCACCGGCATCAGCGTACCGCCCTGTTGCTCACAGTAGACGGCTGCCGGATTAGGCATCCCAATGCGCGGCGGCCGGGGGGCGTTGGGTTGCGACGATGAACAAGCGCTCAGCAGCAATACGCCTGGCAACGCAATCCACGTAAATTTCATAACGACTCCTTAAAGCGATATTTTGTCCAGGATAACCTGGCGGGTACGCTATTTCCATACTTTCTGTCAGCGCTTTAGTGGGTGTTTATCCCGGGTTAAGTCAGTAATAGCCACGCCCTGTCACAAAGCAACCGACCTTTTGTCGCTGAGAAAACCCTGCTATTCTGGCGCCCCCTGAACAGTGAAGGTAATAGCATGAGAGTGGGTATCCTCTTCCCTGTCGTCATTTTCATTACGGCAATATTATTTTTGGCATGGTTTTTTATTGGCGGTTACGCCGCGCCGGGAGCATAACCATGAGGAAAACAACGATGGTGTTGATGGGCATCGCGCTAATTGCGGCGGCGGGTACCGAACTGGGCTGGTGGTAAATTCATTTTGAATAATAAAGGCTACCTGTCGTAGCCTTTATTATCTCTGAAAGTTCTGCGTTTAGCTTTTGATTTTTCTGTAGATTAACAGCACGACAATCGCACCGATCACCGCGACTGCAAAGCTGCCGAAGTTGAAACCATCCACTTTGCCAAAGCCAAAGAACGTACTGATCCATCCTCCGACTACCGCACCAACGATCCCCAGAATGATCGTCATAAAGAATCCGCCGCCATCTTTACCTGGCATGATCCACTTAGCCAAAATACCCGCAATAAGTCCAAAAATAATCCATGAAAGAATGCCCATTTTTTCCTCACTTATGTCTTAACGTTAGCGGTTTATTTGCCGTTAAAAAGAATAGCACATCGTCAGGAAAGTGAAGTTTGTGATATCCATCACCTTTTAGCGTCGTGGATAAAAGCGCATAAATATCAGGGTTGCAATCATTAATGATAACGATTATCTTTATCAATACCGAGTGGTTGAGTTTATAACCCACCTGTTCGGTACGACATTGCTCACATTGCTTCCAGTATTATTTGCCCGCCTCACCGAGTGCGGGCTTTTTTTGCTAACCGCTATCTATCCCATGCCGAATTCATGGTCTTTTTCAGCCGCGCTATTTTGCGTGATACGGGGTCATCTCCAGCGCAGTACATTCATCCTGCTTGTCCTGCTGCATAAACACCACGGTCACCATAAACAAACCGATCATAAATGGCACTTCATAAAGCTCTTCAATCAAATCTGTGTAACGAGCGTTATGCAGGAATATCGGCGACAACCACCGATGATGCTCGACAGTGTCGGAAATCAGATATGAACATGCCGTCACGGTAAACAGCCACAATGGCAGAGGAGCGTCCCGTAGGCGACGAACAATCTCCTTACGTAGCCCGGCAGAAAACAGGACTGGCAAGACTAACGCAGCAATTAATATCACTGAAATCGTTCTGAACAGCATACGCGGCTCGTCAGGGAAATAGTCACGCCCCCAACTGGTGCTTCTACCCAATAGCACCACCCACCAGACAACAGCCCATAGCCAAAACTGCTTTGCCCCTTCGGGACGGGAAAGTGGCCGTATATACCAGGCGGTAAATAGCGCCCCAAACAGTAACCATAACGCTTGTCCGTTTTCAATCCATCGGACCACCACGCCGTTAAGCAAAGGCAATTGCCAGTCCGCCGTAAACGGGATGACCACAGCGGCAAGCGCAAGAGTAAGTGCTGACGAAGTTAATCGGGTATCGAGTTTCATGATTATAAGACTCTTCTGGTTTTTAATACCCAATCATAAGTTTTATGAATACGCTCTCATTAGCAAACAATGCGATATTCTTAATGTTTTCTTAATGTTTCTTTTCAACCCATGTCTGATGTAAATAAACAGCGCTTTTCAATACGCAAAAACCGCATCACGCTGGCGACGCGCGATGCGGCTTCTGATTTAAAAAATCACTTTATATCAAATAGATACTACAAGATCCTTACCAACCGCAAACGTCGTGTTCGTTTTCGGTATCGTAGGAACGCACGGTATTGACCAAATCCTTCACAACTTCTGCTGCAACTTCAGGTACCAGCAACGTCATCGGTGCTTCCGTTTCATAGTCCACAGAGACGCCGTTGCTATTATTCGTGACCGTGACAGTATAAGTAGCTTTTCCCATTATTATTCTCTCCCGGCATGAATGACTTTTCGTGAGGTCGCCCCTTCCATCAGTACTTCCGGCGCGACAAAAAAGTCGATGTTAAAATAGGTATCATCCGTCATGACCTCAATATTGTGCCACTTTTCCGGAGGAAACACGCCAAACTCGCCGGCATTGATCACCATGATTTCTTCCGGCTCAGAGCAATGTTCATCAGCGTATCCGAGATATTTGACCGCCCCCTGCATCACCGAGAGACGAGGATAAACGCCGGGTCGCGTTCCCTTATCAAGGTGGCGTTCGAAAATTCCGGCAGGCGCCGTCTCTTTGTTCCAGAAGGGCGTGGAACGTGTATGGATATGATTTTGTGGAATTTGCCGCATTTGCTTCCCTCTTCCCGCAGGTTACTCAGCGATAATCTCATCGCTGTCGTAAAAAGGTTACGCTCCAAAAACAGCATTTTAAATACCATTTATTGGTTACTATTTTGCTGTTTTCCACGCAATAAAACCGAAAGGAGAGCAATGACCCGCCGTTGACGACGGGTCCAGGTGGTTAAGACTGGAGCGTTGCCAGCCGGGCGGCAAATCCGACGAAAAGAAGGCCAATCAAAGAATTGCCCACTTTTGCCAGTTTCTTTTTGGTACCAATATAGTGGGTTACAAAAGCGCCAGAAAGAATTAAAAAGCTCAGATAGCAAAAACTGACGATTTCAAGGGTGGTGGCCAAAATAAAAAATGACACGCCAGTATGCGGCGCAGTAACGTCAATAAATTGCACAAAAAAGGAAACATAAAAAAGTATGGCTTTAGGATTCGTCAGGCTAAGAATTAAAGCACGCTTAAAAATAGCGCCAAAAGGAACTACCGTTTCCGTCGCCGCACGCCCTTTTGAGGTCAGCGTGGCGTAAAGGATTTTTGCGCCAAGGTAGAGCAGATAAAACGCGCCGAGATAGCGAACAATGTTAAACAGAACCGGCGTTGTTTTGATCAGCGTCGCCACGCCCGCATACGCCAGAAACATTAATATCGCATCGCCGATAAACACGCCGCATGCGGCAAGATATCCTCCTTTAACCCCGCGTCCCACGCTGTTTTTAAGCACAAAAAGCGTATTCGGCCCCGGCACCAGAACGATAAAAATCGCCCCGACCAGGTACGTCCAATAATTCAGAACACCATACTCCGCGAACACATTAACCTCTTCCTGAAAACATTTACGCTTAGCTGCGAAACAGTATGCTAACGAATGCACCGGAAGATGGGAAGCGAAACCACGTCTCTCCAGCCGCTATTCCGCCACGCTTATATCCACATCACCCAAAAACGTTCTTGTATCGCGCCCCCCGCAGGTAATCACCAGGTATTGGCCCACGTTTCCTCATGGGGAATTAACGCGCGCGTCGTACCAAAGACAGGGCTGCCAACACATCACTGATATCGCTCTCATTCAGATTCGGCGCATTAAACTTCGCTCTCAGCCACACCATATCCTCGTGGCTGAAAGCGCCGACCATCAAGCGCTGGCTGATAATGATCAACATTTGATTATCAAGTTGTCGAATACGTTGCCGGGTGACCGACAAGGTTTGTATCGGAAAGGAGGGTTCTGAGCCGGTTCGCCACTGCGCTAAATAGCGGTACTGTATCGCTTTACTGGCATCCATTAGCGAACGAATAAAAGGGGTTATCGAATGCGGGTCCAGACCGTTATTTTTCGCTTCTTCTTCAGCCTCGGCGAAAACATTTTGTTCACGCGTGAAATCCTCTATCGGCAGATGGTGCTTCATTTTATAAGCAGCCACATCTTTCATTAATAACATGCGTTCATTGAGCGCGGTTAAGAGCGCGCCAAGCGATACCGACGTTACCGAATCGGCAAAAGTGGTGCTGCACATCAATAAAGAACAAAGAAAAATGGCGATATGACGAATCATTAATCAACCTCCTTTTACGGAGGCCTGACAGTAATTTACCTTTATTAAGATAACATTAAGTAATTATTACAGATGGGTATTAATGCTTATTCGTTTAAACTGGAGTGATAAAAAGAACAGGCCGTTGATTCTGCGGAATCTTCACCTTCATTTAAAGTGTATAAAATATACAACAAATCACACAAATGTGATGCATATCACGTTTTTATGATTTTTTATTACAGTTTTATGATATAGGTCTAACTTTAATAAGTCACTAATTTCTCTCCCCCGCTCAGGGAGATCGGCTTCAATTTACATCGAATATGGTGAAATATGACTACCATTACACTAGTCAACGAACAAAATAGTACTGGCAATCCTTTTTCTGCACATATGTTATGTGAACAGCGAGCTATTCAGGAAATTACTTACGAACTATTGCAATCGCAGCAGCATGTCTCAAATAAGGATATCATCGCCAAACTTATTGAAAAACTGGAAACAGAAAAAGACGTAGTGCAGCTTGATATTTACCGTAATGCCTTAGAAGCCGTTTTGTTTCAGACACCTGACGACATCTAATATATACCCAAAATAATTCGAGTTGCTTAAAGGCGGCAAGGGAGTGAGTCCCCAGAAGCATAGATAACTATATGACTGGGGTGAACGACAAATCTGCCGGGAGCAGATTTGAACGTCGCGTGCGACGGCCCGTCAGGGCGAGGCCCATGGATGGGCCGAGTAATCCGTAGCCAACACATAAGCAACTTGGAGTATGAAGGGTATAAACAAGGGAGGGGGTTACTCCTCCCCTGTTCGTTAATAATGCAGATGCCTCAACGTGCGGTGCCTGATTTTTCGTAGCCGTTTGCATGGATTTGCGGTGCAACATGCTGCATGCTTTCCGGCATCTCATGCTGCCGATATACGGCTGGCAGTAATGTTAAGCATGAGCCATTTTTCACATGAAGACTAAATTTACCCGATTCTTTTAAAGCCTGAATAAGATTTTCCTGCGCGGGAGTTAATGTCTCATCATGCCACAGAACAATATGCTCGAAAGACGTTGATAAAAGATCGGGCATCGGCGCCTGCCAGGGGATGACTTCAACTCGCATACCTTCACTACAATATTTAATCGTTTCCAGCCATAGCTCAATGGGGTCGTTCAGCGAAAACGCAGCAATAAGCATTGTGCCTGCTGGCGCCTTTCGTACGCTACTTAGCTGGAACGTGGCGTATTCAATAATCGCAGTATCCAGTAATGCCTTTTCAAATCGGCGTGCATCATCATCGCCTGCGGACAACCACAGCCGTAAAGGACGCAGTATTGACTCAATGACGATACACGGCGGAATTTCCCGACCATAACGCCAGAGTAATTTTCGCAATTTGGCGGGTTCGAATTTTCTACACTGCGCTAAAATCTCTTCCTGGTAGAATAACCATCCCGAGCGGCAATGCGTTTCTTCACCATAGAGGGCAGGTTTAATCTCTTTTAATGAGAAGCCTTTGCTTAACGCGTCGATAATATGCTGTATTCTGATAGCATCTTCTATGCAATAAAAACGATTGCCAGCTTCATCTTTGGTAGGTTGAAGCAGGCCATAGCGTTCCCAGGACCTGATATTTGCTGTTGTGACACCACACTGCGCCGCCATTGCGCTAATACTAAAAGTAGCCATGCCTGTCTGGCCTCATGATGATGTAAGAAAGCATAGTGAACCTAAACGCCATCAGAAGCAAATCATTATTAAGCAATGACCTTACTATTTACACGGGAAATTACATTATCAACATTATTTATTGTAAGCCAGTGCATAAAGGCTTTAGAGACGGACAGTATTTGATAATCCAGAACTGTTCTACAACCTAATTTAGTCAGAACATGGTAGCGTACTGAGTAAATAGTTTTTAAATGTACATTTAGCTCACAGCTTATTTGTCGGATATCCATTCCTTTAACAAGCATCGCCAAAACATTTCTTTCATTCGCCGTTAATCTGACTTTCTCTGACCTGGGAAAAAATTGACCAGCAGCGGCCAAAATCAGTAACTCACGCCACTCAGCAATAGAGGCATCGACCTTTATTCGATATATGACATGATGTTCATCAATAAAGTTATATTCATTATGGGTAACAATTCCAATGAGTACCGTTTTAAATGTGGAAGTAATATACTGCTGTACGGTGTAGTAATCGTCGATATCAAAAATAATATAATTTACGTTACCAGCTATTATTGCGACGTCCTTAAATAAGGACTCCAGACCATAATTAAGAAACAGGTTTTCGCTCAATAGTCTTGTATCTGTCTTTAAAACAGATGATGCGGAACCAGTCATATCCACCTCAACAAAACGAGAGCCATGTGGGAATATCCATTCGATGGCCCGCATAAGATCATCTGCTTACTTCAGCGATGAGAACCTATTAAGTAGTAGTTGAGGAACGCCGTTTGCGCAACCTGACAGACGTCCTGGGGCATCTTATGTGAACTGCGTGGGGATGTGCGCTTTCGCAAAATCCACAAAGCGTACGACCGCAGGCAGCAAAATATGCCAGTCCTGTTGCTCCAGACCTAAATATTCACGCTGCGCCGCACGCAACGTAGCAGCATACTCTTCTGGCAACTGAGGTAACAGCCAGTCAGCCGCCGCATCCTTAGAGGTAAATCTCCCGGTAGAAAGGGTGTACCAGATACGCGCCAGGGTTAAAACGATATGATACTCATCTCCCTGCACATCTGCCGTGGATTGCCAAAGGTCGAGGGGATAACGCAAGGCCTTCAGCAACTGCGCCGCAGGGGCTGGCGTGAACAGCCGTTCCGCGCGTTCTCCCTTTAGCGGTATACTGGTTTCCAGAATCTGGGTTATCAATAACACAATGTCCCAGTCCTGTTGCGCTGGTTCATAAATCCCCTGACAAATGTCCTCTCTTAGCCACTCGCCAAATTGCATTTCCCGGGAAGGTGGAAAACACCAGGGAACCAGCTGCGAATAAAGCACGACAGTGACCTCCAGAGCGCGTTTTTCTGCCGACGCCCCCGGCGGCGATGAAAGCGCCAGCAACTCCTGCATCAGCATTGCGCGTTGGGCCTCCGTCAGCGGCTGGCATATTGTCACCAGTAGATCAATGTCGCTGTTTGGCTTCAGACCGCCCGCGACAGCGGAACCATATAAATGAATAGCACGCAACGTATCGCCTGTGACACGAGTAATCAGGCGACATGCCGCTTCCGTTTGGCATTGAATCGAGGGCGGTATGGACAGCGTCATCATCGCTCCGGGGGCGCAGGTATTTTTTATATTGATTGCCAGAAATATGGCATAACGGCAGAAAAAAAGCTCGCTATTCATAGCGAGCTTTTAACATTGCAATCAGACTTAATGATGTAGCATTTCGTCAACGACCTCATTCGCCTTTAACTGATAAGGATAATAGGTAGGCCAGTTTTCCATCTCTTGCAACAATGCCTGCTGCGAGATATTTCCCATAAAGATATGGAAGTGCGCCGATTTGCGCGGGGCAATGATATGATCGCTAAACTGAACATATTTAGGCGCTTTGCTATTCGCATCTTTACATTCGAACAGGTAGCGCACCCCTTTTTTACCCGATGCGTAAGTCAGAATTTTATAGCCGGCATAATTGTATTTACAGGATGCAACGTTATTGTCGCGATGGAATTCTATAACGCCATTTTCAATGCCGATCGTCTCAACATTCGTCACGTATCCTTTGCGATAATACGCTTTAATATCCTCAAACGTTTTCTCCGGGTCTTTCTTCGCCTTTTGCCTGAAGACAGGGTCCAGCTCGCCGCTGACCAGATAAGGATAGACGGATTGCCACATACCATCCCAGTCGGTGAGCGCGCGATCGCGTACATTAGCGTCATCAAACACGCCCGCTGCCGCTTTTTGCTCAACCTCCGTCATCGGCGCGCCATGAGCATGATGACCATGCGCGAAGGCAGGACTATTTACCAACAGCATTCCCAGAAGCATTGTCAGTTTTTTTAAATGAATCACCAAAACGTTACCCTCATCTTTCTTAGAAAGATGATTGTTATATTATAACATTGCATTTATTTCAACAGAAACTCAGCGGCCACCGCGCAGGTGGCCTTTTTTGATATCAACTGGTCCGCCATCGAGGAATTGAACCCCGAACCTTAGAGGTAGAAGCTCTATGCTCTATCCGGTTGAGCTAATGGCGGAAGAAAAATTACGCGGCCATTTTAAGGCAGGCGTCTGCGCATTGGCTGCATGCCCGCGCGCAATTCTGGCAATGGTCGTGATCGTGCCTTGCACACTCTTCGGCGCAGGCTTTGCAGATATCCGCGCACAGGCGGCATAATTTTTGTGAGTACTCGCTTTCCAATGCCATAAATTGCGCCGCCAGGCGACAAATGGCCGCACATTGCATATCTAACTGGATGCAGTGCTTCATCATTTCGACGTTATCTTCACGCAGACAAGAAGAGGCGCAGATATCACACGCCGCCGCGCATTCATAACACTGCTCAATACACTCACGATGTTCTTGTTGCATAAATGACTCCTTATTTTATTAAGAGGAGTAGATAAGTCTGCACAGAAACGCCGGGATAGCCAAACGGCTACCCCTCTTTTTCATGCTTTTTGAACAAAAGTGCTGAATAAAACAGCAATAGTAAAGCCGGAAATCGGCCTCCGTGATGTGACGTCTATACTGTAATGTTCATCTGCTTTTCATCGGAGGTAAAATGGAGTATTTAGCACGACTAAATATCGTTGCGATGCTGATGTCAACGACGTTCTGGATCAATCTGGCGGTCGTTTTTTTCGTCACCCTCATTACTTACTGGCTCATCAACTGGCTACTTAATGTGGTCTATAAAGCGCTACAACGCCCGGATAAAAAGGATGATGCTCATGGGCGGCTGCGGCCTATTGTTTTCGAGATGCTGAAAAAGACCAGTAAGATGCTAATCTTTTTTGCCGCATTTCTCTTTAGCCTGCGCTTTGTCGCCCTGCCCGACCGGTTATTCTCTACCCTCTCTCACGCCTGGTTTTTAGTGGTTGCGATTCAAATGGCGATTTGGCTTGATCAGGGCGTACAGTCATGGATGCGTCATTTACTGTATGCCCCAGGCTCCAATAAAAACCCGGTGACGTTAGTCATTCTTGGTATGATTTTGCGCGTGCTCGTCTGGTCTATGATGTTGCTCTCCATCCTGGCGAACGTCGGCGTGGATATTACCGCACTGGTAGCCAGCCTCGGCGTGGGCGGTATTGCTATTGCCCTGGCGGTACAAACCGTTCTGAGCGATGTCTTCGCTTCGCTGTCGATTGGTTTCGATAAGCCCTTCGAGATCGGCGATTTCGTCGTCTTTAATGATGTAGCCGGTACGATTGAACATATCGGTTTGAAAACCACTCGCATCCGTAGCCTCAGCGGCGAACAGATCGTTTGTGCGAACGCGCAGTTGTTGCAGCAAACCATACACAACTATAAGCGGATGCAAACGCGTCGTATCGTGTTTACTTTTGGCGTCGCCACTGCGACACCGCCGGAAAAGTTACGCCTCATCGGCGATATGGTGAAAAAGATTATTACCGATGTCGGCGAAACACAATTCGACCGCGCCCATCTACTGGCCTTTGGTCAGGATCGGCTGACCTATGAGGTAGTGCATATCGTCAATACCGCGGATTACAATAAATACATGGATATTCAGCAAGAGATAAATATCCGTATTATTGAAAAACTCATTGAGAATGATATCGAACTGGCGCTGCCAAGTCTGGTCGTTAGAGCCCCTGTACAGGTTGAAGAGACCAGGGGCTACAGTAATACCGCTGATGCAAAAAACGCAGATAAACGCGTCATGCAATAAAATCTCTGCCGACAATACCGGGAACCTATGGGTTCCCGGTGCGTTAACGGCGACACGGCAATGCGGGGAAACGACTTGCGGCTATTCCACCTGTAAATGGCGGGTACAGACTTGATCAAGTAGCGCAGACTGATGACTAATCACCAACATCCCTAATGAACGGCTGCGGCACACCTCAAGCACGTATCCCCATATCGCTTTTTGAATAGACGGATCGAGTTGCGCCGTCATTTCGTCGGCAATCAGAAAACGCGTTCGTGGGTCAAGCGCGCGCAGTATCGCAATACGTGCCAACTCCCCGCCTGAGAGCTGCATTGGCCGACGCGTCAGCCACTCGGGCTGCACATGCAAACGCCTCATCGTTTCCGGGTCAGGCTGCCAGGCATCACGTACAGCGTCTCCGGCGCTTCGCCAGGGATTAAACGTCAGTTCAGGATGCTGGGGGACAAGCTGTACCGGACAATACTGATGCAGGGGTAACGGGCTGCCGTCCAGCAGAACGTCGCCCGCCGTCGGCTTTTGCCATCCGGCCAGGACGCGCCCCAACGTTGTTTTCCCCGTTCCGCTTGGCGCATGAATTCCTACCCGTTCACCGGCAGAAATCGTAAACGTCAGGTTCTGCCATAAGACTTTCCCGCCCTGACGAATAACGAGGTCGCGGCAGCTCAGCATTCTATTCCCTCTCCGGTTGGCATAAATAACGGGTTTAGTTCAGGCAATGCTTGCCATTGCCGTTTTAACGGCTCACTCATCTCTTCCGGCTGTAACTGCTCGCAGCGGATATTGTCCGTGATATAACCCTGATGCAGCGCCACAATGCGATCGGCATACCGCGCCGCCAGCAGCAGGTCATGAGTCACCCACAGCACGCCGCATCCCCGCTCGCAGAGACCTCGCAAGTGCTCAAGCAACTGGTTTGCCAGTGCGGTATCAAGCCAGGCGGTGATCTCATCCGCGAGGATATAACGAGCCTGGCTGAGCGAGGCGTGGCACGCCAGAATTCGTTTAGCCATCCCACCGGAGAGCTGGCGGGGAAAGCGTTCCAGGACTGTCGGTTCGAGATCGCTTTGCTGCAATAGCTGTACCATCTGCGTCTCATCCCAGGCGCGTCCGGTCAGATGACATGCTCTGCTCAAATGTTTTCTGATATTCAGCATGGGATTAAGCGCCTGTACCCCCTGCGGCACGTAGCTAAACGTATTGCCCCTAAGCTGCCTGATGGTATGCCTGTCCAGCCGGTTGCCATCAAGCGTAATTTCCCCCCGAAAGCGTAAATTTTCCGGCAGCAGATCGAGCAGACATTGCAGCAGCAGACTTTTGCCCTCCCCGCTGCCGCCAACCAATGCCACCATTTCGCCGGGCGCGATATCAAAAGAGACATTCTGTAATAACGGCGACCAGCGTCTCGCGCCATACCAGCGATAACGCGCACTTTCCAGCGTAACCTGTTGTAAACTCAGCATACGTCACTCCTTAGCCACAGCCGCTGAGTGGCGCGCGCAAACTGATCGAAGAGCATCACCAGCGTGAATAACATTAGGCCGGGAAACAGCACCAGCCACCAATTTCCATGGCTAATAAACCGTAACGCATCCGCCAGCAACAGCCCCAGCGAGGGCTCATGCGGCGCCAGCCCAAACCCTAGAAAACTTAATGCCGCGCTGTGTAATACCGCATGAGGAAACATCAATAACGTTCCCGTCAACCATTGCGGCAATAGCGCCGGAAAATAGTGATATCGCCAGCAATAAAGGTGTCCATGCCCCAGACGATAGGTCAATGTCAGGTAGTCACTCTGCGCTACCCGCTCCGCGTCGGCGCGCAGAATCAGCGCCAGACGGGGCCAGTGCGTTAACGCCACGGCCGCAATGACGCCGCTTTTACCGCCGCCGAGCGTAAAACAGATAAGGATCAGCAAAAGTAAATGCGGCATGGCGAGCATAGCATCGGTTATCAGCCGCATCAGGAGGTCCAGCCGGGGATGAATGCGCGCCACTGCCGCCATCACTAGCGCGATAACGCCGCTGCACAGCGCGGCGCCAACGCCAATTTGTAAACTGGTGAAGGCCCCCTGAAAGCAACGAAGCCATACATCACGCCCCAGATTATCGGTGCCAAACCAGTGCTGGATATCAGGCGACAGATGCCGGGCAAGCAGATTAACCTCTGGCGGCTGGCTCAACGTGGCATAACCGTATCCGGCAATAAACAGCAGACAGGTAACGGAGAGGATCAGACGAAACAACGTCGGGGCAGGATTATAGAGCATCGGGACGCTCCAGCGATCGATTAAGCACCACCACAAGCCAGGCTGAAATCGTATTTCCGGCAAACACTAATAGCGTACAGAATAAAACGATCCCCATGAGTAGCGGGACATCGCCACGCAGGCCGGCATCGATAGTGGCCTGTCCCAGCCCCGGATACGCAAAGACTTTTTCTGCCAGTAACGCTCCCCCCATCAGTTCTCCCAGAGAAGCAAACTGTAAACAGAGTGCTGGGGTAATCGCATGACGTAACACCTGGTGACGTAACAGCGACCATCCTTTATCCCCCTGAGCGCGCGCAAAACGAATAAATTCGCTCTTCATTACGCTGGCTATTTTTTCTCGCGTATGCAGCGCAATTTGCCCCATGCCCAACAGACTTAACGCACATACCGGCAACACAAGATGGCGTAAGCGTTCCGATAAAAGAGCTGTTCCTGCATTATTTCCGGGGTCCCAGGCGCAACAAACAGGTAATACCGGCCAGCGGACGGCAAACAGCGCCAGCAACAACATGGCTATCCAGAAAGTGGGCAACGATGACAATAAGTAGCTGATACGGCAAATCATCTTATCCGGCCAACGGTGGAGAAAACGTCCGGCCAGAAAACCCAATGTCACGCCCAGCACACCAGACAATAGCCAGGCGCCTGCCAGCAGCGCGAATGACGTCGCAAAACGTTCCCGGATCACACTGGCGACAGGCATGTTGAACAGCATGGAATACCCCATGTCGCCCTGGAGCAGACGCCAAAACCAGTGACCGAAACGCTCCCACAGCGGCTGGTCAAGCCCCCAGCGCGCCGCAATCCGCGCATATTGTTCTGGCGGAACATGGAGCAGATCGTTGCCAATATAAGCGCGGATAGGATCAACGGGCGAAAAGCTAAGCAAAATGAAGGTGCCGGCAGCCACCAGCACCAACAGAATAATCAGCCGCAAAAAATGACTGAAGAACAATTTCATCACCGACAGGTCCAGGTCCAGTCATCAAGATTGTTTAACACCGACCAGCTACCGTGGATTTCTGGCGCGCCTTTTCCCAGATCAATACAGGGGTTGGCCAGATAGGTATGCTGAATATTAAGCAGCCATGCCCATGCCGCATCGCCCTGGACGCCCGCGCCCTGCTTCCCATCCCACTCAACCTGCTGCCAGAAAGGGATCGCCTTTTGCCAGTCAGGCGCATCTATAGCCTGTTTCAGATGTGCTTCTACCGCAGGGTTGCTGTAATAGCCCGGGTTATAATATTCCACACCAGCGGCTTTCCCGCTGTAGTGATGGAAGAGTTCCATCGGGTCCAGACTTCCCCAGCCAAACAGCGTAGGGTTAGCGTGCATATGGCGCTCTACGGTTTCCCAGCTTCCCGATTGCAACGAGACGACAATGCCTAAAGGCTGCAACATGGCGCGCACCGCCTCGGCCAGATCCCGCCGGGTGCTGTCGCCACTGGCATACCATAAGGTCAGACGCGCTTCTTTACCTGCTTTTTCACGCACGCCCGCACTGTTTATCTTCCAGCCAGCCTCTTCCAGGATGGCGCGCGCTTTTGCAATATCGCCATCGCTGAATACCACTGAAGGATTTTGCCACGGCAATCCCTGCACCGCGCTATAGGCGGGTATCGCATGGCCTTCCATCACCTGTTCCGCCAGTTGCTTACGATTAATGGCATAGTTAATTGCGCGTCTGATAGCGACATCAGCGGTTACATCGTTGCCGACAGGATAACCGTTAGCATCCTTTTTACCGGCAGGCACCATCGGGAAGACAATGCCCCGGTTTTCAACGCTATCGCGTACCCAGAGTTTAAGATTATCCTGCTGCGGGGCCACCGCCATAGAAGGGGCAATGCGCACCAGACCTAACTGTCCGCTGCGCGCGGCGGCATAAGCATTATCTTCATCCAGAAAGACAAAAACCAGCCGGTTAAAGTCATTCTTTTTACCCGCATACCAGGGATTAGCTTCAACGATCAGTTGCTGACCCGGCTGAAAGCTGACCAGTCGGTATGGACCGGCGCCTATCGGTTCGCGGGCGAACGTTTTTTCATCATAACGGCTGGCCGGAACAATCCCTAACGATCCTAATACATTCACAAAGGTGCTCTGCGGATGGCTCAGCGTCATCTCAATTCGGCGCGCATCCAGCGCTCGCGCATGGCTAAAATTGCCCATGTCAATTTTACCACCGCTCTTCGCCGCTTTGTTGTATGTAAATACGACATCTTCGGCAGTTAATGGCGAGCCATCGGAGAATTTCAGCCCGGGCTTTAAGGTTAGCGTCCAGATTTTACCGTCGGGGCTGGTATCCACTTTTTCCGTCAGTAAATTACCCCAACTCATGTCGGCGTTTTGCTTAAGCAACGGCGCATGAAGCAATAAGTAGCTGCCGTGGCTCCAGCCCAGCATAGGATCAAAGCCTTCCGTTGGCTCAGGGCCAATGGCCAGCTTCAGGGTACGACCGTCTGCCGTGTCCGACGCGGCGAAAAGCGACGAAGTGAATACCAGAGTCAGCGCGCACGTCACGAGCGCCAGTTTGCCTTTAATCATCAATTTGTCCCAGATTATGCGTTGTTTTTGTTTCTCCCGGCGCAGCATAAACGTCGGGAGACCTCCTGAGGACGGCATTATGGCGAGCATTTGTAATGAAAAAATTGACGCAGAACAGAAAGTATGACGATCTTTTAAAAACATCATACGCACAAACGTCGGGAGCGCCAACGTGGGCTAAAGGCCGCTTTTGACGGGGATAAAACGCAAGGGAAATGACGCAAGGAATACCGGGTTAATTAACGCCATCTTATTCTCTTATTTCCTTTCTATTCTGTATTACGTCTTCCCATCCGACGCTGTTCATTTTCTCAACGTTATTAGTCAGTACTGAAACGTAAGAAGGTATCGTAATTAGCGCTTCCTGGCTTTAAACCTAAACCAATATTAAACGAACCGGGCGTTAATGAAACTTACCAGCAGAACGCCAGTCATATGGCAACCCGATGAAATGACATGCTATGGAGTCCAACCGAAAAATGTTAACGCCGCCAGGGCTCGTGATGATTTTTTTAGCCGTACTGTTCTCATTGCTGACAGGATGCGCAAGTTATAAAAACACGGCATGGGGAATATATCCGGCTTCAACGGATATTTGTCCATCAGGTACGACATCAACAGGAGGGTGCAAAGAGTAATATCGCATATTTAATATACACCACTTTTTAAATGACTGTCCGGACATTTTCGGACGGTAAGTTTTCTATTAATTTATAATGGACTAATCCCATGACAAATAAAAAACACATTTTTTCAATTATCTTTATTGGTTCTCTTTTAACGGGGTGTGCTACAGGACCATCACCGACAGGGATTGGCTTATATACGGATGTTAAAGGGCCAATTACTGCCACGAGTCTCCCGGCAACCAAAACCGGTAAAGCGTGTGCGCAAACGGTATTGGGTATTGTAAATACCGGCGACGCATCTATTGATTCAGCGAAAAAAGCGGGCGATATTTCTTTAGTGTCGAGTGTTGATTATGAAACTACAGGCTCATATCCGTTTTATGGTAAAACCTGTGTTGTCGTAAGAGGACAATAACAACAGTAAGCCGGCGATGCCGCCGGCTTTTTATCCCATTTTACGTGCCGCTATCTCTGTCTGTTCCTTGCGACTCAGCCCCCGCTTTAAGGTTCTGTTAAGATTTTACGCATACCCTACAAGCAGTTGTTAATAAAGGATAATAATAATGGCACATTTCTCAAGACTGCAAATAACGCTTCACTGGTTAACACTGCTCCTGACAGGCATCGCATATGCGGCTATTGAGTTACGGGGGTGGGCGCCAAAAGGCTCCAGCGTTTACCTGTTTATGAAAGACATGCACTATGACATGGGCGTTCTGGTCTGGGCGCTGATGTTTTTACGGTTATATCTTAAACACAAATACCCGGATCCGGTCATTACGCCTCCCCCTCCTCACTGGCAGCACGTAGCCGCTAAATTAATGCATATCGCGCTTTATCTCACTTTTCTCGCCTTACCGCTGCTGGGCGTCGCGATGATGGCGTCAGGCGGGAAAAGCTGGAGCTTTTTTGGTTTTACTGTACCGGTATTTTTGACGCCAGATAGCACCCTAAAATCGGATATAAAGCGTATTCATGAAATGCTGGCCAATATCGGCTATTTCCTGATTGCCATGCATGCAGCAGCGGCGTTGTTTCACCATTACATACAAAAAGATGATACATTTTCAAGGATGTTACCCGGTAAATCATGACTATTTCGGCCATCCCGGCGTGAGAGAGCACGCCGGGCAAGGCATTATTATTCCAGCGCTATCGGTTTCGACTGATAGCGCCTTACACCGTTTGTAATCGACAATATACGATATTTTTCCGGTTCCACGTGTAGGTGATATGTACGACGCCGCCCTCGCTAATAATAGCAGGATAAGAATACTCACCGCGGTCACTTTCCAGGTCCAGTAGCGGTAGCCATGATTCGCCATTATCCTGGGAAGCAATCAGTGAAAGCGGATAGCGCTTTCCCCAGTTGCCGTTGACCGGATTTAACGCAAGAATCAGCGTACCGTCCTGCATACTAACCAGATCGATACCACTATTATTATTCGGTAAAGATGTCGCGCGGGCAACAGACCAGGTAGCGCCATAGTCGATTGAATCACTGCGAAAAATTGCCCCGCGTGTGCTTCGTAACAACATATGGATATGCCCTGGAGAAGACTCCCACAGCGTAGGCTGAATAACGCCATCCCAGCGCAGGAGGTTTTCCAGACAACATTCCCACAACACCCCCTTTTTTATACCATCCCACAACGCTACGTTTGTCCCGGAAATAGCGTTATCAGGCTCCAGCGGAACAAAAGAGATATTCCAGTGTTTTCCTTCGTCAGAGGATCGATCCACAAATGCCCTCCACCGTTCAGGACTTTCAATCGACCCTGGCGCAATCCAGGCGCCATTTGATGCCAGCAGGAGTTTATTTTTTACGGGACCGCGCGGCAAAATATCATCGTTGACCAACGGAGCTGGCGTACTCCAGGTAAATCCTCGATCGCTGGAGGTGATAAACCAGGTTTTCCACACGTGTACGTCGCTGCCTACTTTATAAAATAACCACAATTTATCCGACGGGTAAAATAACACCGGATTCCAGTGCGCTTCCCCCTCGCGTGCCGCCACTCGCTGCGGTGTTGTCCAGATATTATGTTCATAGCGAGATAGCCAGATGGCTGTATCTTCGCTTCCTTCGCACAACCCCGCGAACCATGCGGCCACGAGCGTACCGCACGGTAGGCGAACAAGCGTAGAGGCATGACACTGGAAGGACTCGGTTCCGCTTTCCGGTAAAATGACCTGTCGATTGACGAGCGCTAATTTCATACCTGCCTCGATTAAATAAGGTAAAAAGCATCAGCTTTTTTACGTATGAAAGTAGTGTTAGCAGAAATAGCATCAACGCGGTGAAAACGATCAACCGCTATACGAATTTATGTTCAGGTATCGCGCCCATAACAGGCAGAATGTCGAGAGTGGACAAAAATTGGACTGACCTCGCGGATAATTCCAACTTACCGCCGTCCAATGGCGACGAGGTCAGTGGCACGGGATAATATAGAGGTCAGGGCTATAATATTTAGCGATCTGTGCCTACAAGCATGACGGGATACTTTTCGCTACAGACAATGAAGGCCCGTCTAAACGGGCCTCCATTAATGCTTTTATGATTTATGTTCAATCGCCTTTGGTTTGCTTTCTATGGCAATTTTTTTCGGTTTCTCGCTTTCAGGGATCTCCTGGTAAATCTCGACCAACAAGAGGCCCTGTTCCAGTTTCGCATTATTCACCTTAGCATGTTCAGGCAAAGAAAAACTCAACTGGAAATCCGCCTTACGAATACCACGATAAATCCAGTGCGTCTGATCCTCTACCGTCTCTTCAGTGTGTTTACCCGTAATATTCAGGTTGCCGCCAACCGTTTCAATTTCAAGCTCTTCCTCTTTCCAGCCAGGAACGCTCACGGTAAGCAGATAGTTATTCGCATCGCGCTTTTGCAGATCGTAAGCTGGCGTCGCAGTGACTGGCGTATCTCCTGTTAATTGACTGAAAAGTCTATCAATACGGTTGAAACGGTCAGAGAAAAGAGAATCAGCAAACACGGGAAGTGCTGACAAGGTTCTGAGTGCCATCATTAACCTCCTGAATCACTATTCAAAAGTTCAACATCAAGGCAAGCATTGCTTGTCCACTGACTACATAGGGACGGGAAAAACATTTTCAAGTCTATAAAAGCCTTTTTTTAGTCACGAATTTAAGTGGTTAACGAAAAATCTCATCCCGTTCATTGCCATTTCCGCTGTCCCTTCATCTTTACAATTTTTCTCCACCAGTACAATTGATAATGATTATCAATTGCATTAATGTATACAGGTTGGTTATGGCAGTGACCAACGCCCTTCTCCATTATCAAACCCAGCGCCGCCTTCGGGCGGCCTTTTGGGAGGAAATATGGTCGCCAAAAATAAAATTCACGGTCGTCGTATTCGTCAGTCTCTGCAACAGTTACATCATCGTTGTCTTTTTCAGCAACTGGCGGTAAGCCCACCAGGAGCAAAATATGTTTCAGTCACCGCTGAAACAAAAAACTGGCTTATTCATCTTGTGACTTCAGAGGGCCGTTAGCACGCGGTAGTGACTGTCCATGTTGTCGCTAAAATTTTAATGAAATGACATTTATACACCTACAATTTGCGCCCGGCTGCTCCGGGCGCCATACCTGAAGATATGACACCCGTTGCCAACTGACAGGAGTTTTAGTTATCGTCTCCGGCGTAGAAAACTTCGATATCTTTATTAAACCATTTATCAATGTTGTGCCACATCAGACAACCGGTCAGAAAACTTGCGATCAATATCCCTCCTATAAGCCACTTTTTCACATATACTCCTGAATAACCCCTGTTGATGCCATTATCTGATCGATAATAAAAAGACCATCATTTGAAGAAATAGTTTCACTGACAGATACCGTATGAAACGAGACAGTGAACAGTACCGTTTTCTTCGGTTTTTATGCCATAGTATTGAGCAGTGGTGACAATCATTTTCCATCGCGCCATAATGCTTTGCAGCCTATAGTTTATGATTTTAAGATTTGTCTACTCATCACATATGTCAGTGATGGATAAATTATAATACGCTTTTCTGGCGCACTTTTCGTCAGTAAACAGGAATACTACAGCATTCATCGTATTGATGCCGCTTTATCTCCCGCTCTTCAGGGAATTAACGACAATTTTATGCACAAAGGATACTAATGATGAAACGTAAATTGATCCCATTTACCCTCTTTCTCGCTGCGCTTAGCGCCAGTTCCACATCTATAGCAGCTTCGCAGGAGATTTCTAAATCTATATACACCTGTAATGATAACCAGGTTATGGAGGTGATTTACGTCAACACCGAGGCTGGAAACGCCTATGCGATTATCAGTCAGGTAAACGAGATGATCCCGATGCGGTTAATGAAAATGGCCTCCGGAGCAAATTACGAAGCCATAGACAAAAATTATACTTATAAACTTTATACCAAAGGCAAAACGGCTGAACTGGTGGAAGGTGATGATAAACCTGTTCTCAGTAACTGTTCCTTAGCTAACTAACCTTCAGAAATGCCTGAAGGCTCATCAGGCATTTCCACTTCAACCTTCCTGTAACGTAACGTTAAAGAATATGTGAATCACTACCGTAGTATAATGGCTAATTAGTAACCACTTTTAAGCATGGTTAATCCTATTTTTAAAGAAAAGTTCGAACTGTCTGAATTGTCGTTGTTGAGCGTTTAAATGTTTTGCTTTATTAAGTGACCCAGGTAGAATTCGCAGCGGCTGGTAACCATTCATATTCGCACTATTGAACGATCACCGGCCAACCGCGCCAGGGTCTTGCATACGCTCTGGCGCGGTTAAATCCCCAGGCCATAAACGAAATCACTGGTTTCTGCTATTGATCGTATCTTTCAAGTTAACCTGCATTATGCTTGCCCACCTGATGTAAAAAGACACCGCTCTGAACCATAGGGTGTGAATTTTATTTTATAAAAAATTGCGGTGCCGGGTGCCTCCCGGTGAACCATACCACAGTCAATATGGTTCGCGAGGAACATTAACTATTTGACTGGACGCCCCGCCGCAAAGGGGGATTCACCGCATAAGAAAAATCTACAACTCACAAGTAATAAAAGACAATAACATTTTTGTGCATTTTTTATAAATGACTATCTTGTCACGTAATAAATGAAATTATTCTGTAACAGGATTGCAAGACAATACTTATTCAAAACTGAAGTGGTCAGTGGGAGTCGAACCCACATCATCAGCCTGACACTGAGGTAATAACATTATACGATAACCACATTGGACCGCCACCGAGGCCTCGAACCTCGCACCATCAACTTAGGAGGTTGATGCTCTATCCAGCTGAGCTAGTGGCGGCTGGGGACTTCTGCCAGGCGCAAAAAAGGTGCTCTCCTGGATAAAATACATACCTTGCTACTTTTCAGTAGTCGTTCAACGGCAGGTACAATATGCGAAGGCGGTCACAAAATCTTGATGACATTGTGATTAATTCCAGGAAAATTTTTCAGAGTGAATCTTGTGAGATCTGGCGTTATTTACACCAGATTTTCCTTCCTGCTTATCACCTGCCTGAGCAACCTTGATTGCTTACCACAACCCCTTATCTGTGCTTATGCTGGTGAGATGTTATGTACAGCGTCACTATGACGAAGAGAGAAAAGACAGGCAGGTACGTGTTACTGGTAAAGAAGCCCTGTTTTGTGACTGGCGGTGCGGAAGGCGAACCTTCCGCATAGCTTATGCTTTTCAGAAACGGTATCCAACCCCGACGTTGAAGCCGTTTATTTTTGTAGAGGAGATGTTGCTTCCTTCATACCCAACATCGACGACGATATTCTCCAGCGGATTCATCTGTACACCCGCGCCCCAGGCAAATCCCGTTTTCCTTGAGGAAATTTTGTTAGAAAAAGAATCGCCATCCTGAGTGGAATGTTCTTTAAATGTCGCCTTTACCGTGCCGACACCCGCCAGCGCGTATAACGAAAAATTGTCAGACAATCGATAGGCTGGCCCAACCATTAAAGAACCGTACTTCACCTCAAACTTGTCATGGTAATGAATACCTTCAGGCTCAACAGACCCGGAAGCCTGTCTGTCTCCATATAAGTAACTTAGCGAGGAAATAAAACTTACCGGAGAGTCATCCTCATAACGGTATTTCACATTTACCCCTCGGATATTTTTGAAATCCTGAACTTTACTTTGTGCATACCCCACGGAAAAGGCGTTAGTATCGGCCTGTGCAACATTTACAACCAAAACGCTTGTAGTAATAACTAAAGTGGATAAAATAATATTTTTCATAACAACTCCTTAATACTACTTATTATTTACGGTGTATTTAAACACCTGCAGTACCGATCCGGCATTCAGTTATCGCCACTATGCCGAATCGACAAAACCACGAATAATTCACCACTATCGCTCCTGATGCGTTTACTTCCTGAAAGATATTTTTACTACCAAAGCGCTCTATCGCTCATTAAGGTAACCGGTTCTACAATGTCATCTAACTTTTATAGATTTGAATGCTAATTTTTCTCACGCATATATATTTAACAGAAACCATAAAGTGTTAAGCCACTATAGAACAACAAACTCGCCATACAACTATTTGATATTTAAAGAAAAAACCTCACAACCACATTAAGAAACCTGACGCCGATCGGCTAAAACATGTCATTAAGCAAACTCGCCATATAACCAGAACATCTCGCATTGTGCTTCACAGTCCTCACGTGACGCTCCAGCCGCAATACCGTATATGCCATCGCAGGCGCTGTAATCATATTCACCATGATGCTTAGCACGATTTATTCCCGCTCCGATTTAATCTTTTAATATGTCTATCAGTTACAACATTTCTTGTTATAAGAATAGAATCAACACCACAATTCCAACATAAATATCACCTGTGTTGAGAGAGAATTTACATTCCAGAAAAATAATAACGAACGCAAATATTGAACACGCGATAAAAAAGTCTATTTCGCTATAAAACCCATTATTATTAAGAGTGATTAACTCTTCGTTGAATAAAAAATGCCAGTGACGTTCCATAATTCATTAGATGAACTTCACAAGTCATTACATATAACAGGAGGTGCTATGAAACATCATGCTTTTATGCTTTGGACATTACTTATTTTTTCATTCCATGTTTTGGCCAGTTCAGACCATTGTTCTGGTTTACAACAGACATCATGGGAAATTTTTATCTACGATTTTGGTAGTAAAACCCCGCAACCACCTACAAATACCGATAAAAAGCAAGCCAGGCAGATTAGTTCACCACCCTGTCCGACGGCAAACCCCATGATGTCCGCACCAACCAACGACACCAGGAAAGGGAATACTTTCTCCAGAACATAATGTTATTTATCTACAATGGTGCCGAACGACTACTTTTAGCCATCCGGAAATCTTGATTGCCATCAAATATAGCTGGCATTATTTTTCCTGACGTGTATAGTGCGCCCCGTTATCCCCATTAAGGAATTTGTTTGTCTCGTAAAATGACAGGAATTGTCAAAACCTTTGATTGTAAAAGCGGTAAAGGTCTCATCACCCCCTCCGATGGACGCAAAGATGTTCAGGTCCACATTTCAGCATGTCGCCAACACGAAACAGAAGCGCTTATCCCCGGTATACGCGTTGAGTTTTGTCGTATTAATGGCCTCCGCGGACCTACCGCCGCCAACGTTTATCTTTCATAATTCGTCACTCGGCATTTTTTCAGAAAAATTTAGCGAGTACGTATACCTCCGCAGTTTGCTATGAGGCTTTGCCTGAAAGGCTGCAGAATGTTTTCAGTGGCGAAAATCTAAAGGATTTATTTTGCTAATGACTCCTGTGACCTCTTTTATCATATATCGGGTGCCCCCCCTTCTCACTTTGTTTAACGTGAAGAAATGTACAGCCGTTTTTCACTGTGATAGCATCTAATATTGCAAAAGTATTTAACGCTATATACCCATCGTCACAGGAGTGGCTGGCTGCGCGCATTTAACCGAAGTATTTATGTGATTCTATCGGAATTATCTCTATTGCCGCTCAATGCTACGTCATATTCAGTGGGTATAAATCGCCAATATAGTTGTAACGCTATTTATTTTTAGGGTAATAATTGAATGACTTTGCTTTCAGGAAAAACCACACTGGTTCTCTGCCTCTCCTCTATTTTATGTGGATGTACGACGAACGGCTTACCCACACCTTATAGTATTAATTTGTCGTTCCCGGTCATTACACAAAACCAGATTAATTCCGGTGGTTATTACATAAATGACGCGGAACAAATTCGGACAACTGATGGTCTGTGCCTTGATGCAGGCCCAGATCAACAGAATCGTTTGACGCTGCGGGAGTGTAAGCATGTGCAATCTCAGCTTTTCTCATTTCACCGAGACAGAATCACGCAGGGTGAGAAATGTCTGGATGCCGCAGGACAAGGTACAAAAGAAGGCACACCAATCATTCTTTATTCATGCACGGGTAATGATAACCAGCGCTGGCTCACTGATGATAACAAAATTAAGGGGAAACAGAGCCGAAAATGCCTGGGCACAAATAGCATTATTGTCAGAAAAGGCGACCCTGTTGTGTTGGCCGATTGCGATTTTAGTCGCGCCCTGGAATTTACCATCAGGTAGCAGGACATCGCTGTGAAGAGAGGGCCGCTAACCTCATGACACAACAACAGGTTAGCGACCTTTTCTTCCACGTGCGGTCACGTCCGCAACGTCAGGATGACAAAACGGCGGCTAAACCTTGACACCAGTTATATACCCAGCTTAAATACTGGTCATCCAACCAGTAAAAAGGAAATGGCGATGTTCGTCGAACTCGTTTATGACAAGCGAAATGTTGAAGGTTTGCCAGGCGCACGCGAAATCATCCTCAATGAACTCACAAAACGCGTACATCAACTTTTTCCCGATGCGCAAGTGAAAGTTAAGCCAATGCAGGCGAACGCATTAAACAGTGACTGTACAAAAACCGAGAAAGAACGACTGCACCGTATGCTGGAAGAGATGTTTGAAGAGGCTGATATGTGGCTGGTCGCCGAATAACGCCCCCTCCTGCGAAAGCGACATGTCCGATCGAAAACAGCGCCCTGAGGCGCTGTCTGTGACGATATAACGCAAACGCCACCACTCAGAACATGTTGTTGTTGATACCTCAGACCGGTATGTGGAACCGACATTCATCGCTTCACTGGCCTGTCTGTATGAGTAGCCCTTATCAACAATCAGCTATGCGCATTCCAGCCTGAACTCTGAAAGAACGTTTGGTTTTTTGTTTATTAAGAGCCTATCCCATTAGACTCTTTTATTCGCCAAACTGGCTTTAACGATTACGCCTACTGGGATAGGTTCTAAACTTATCATCAATACGTAAAATACCTATTTACGAACAAAAAGTAACAGGTAAAAATCCGAAATAAAACCAGCATAACTAAAACTTACTGCAGATATGCACACGCATTATTACTATGTTTCCAGGATAGTCTCGACCAGTCAAGACTATCTATTTTATATAAAAAAGGGAAATACTTCACATGAATAAAATACATGTTACATATAAAAATCTCTTACTTCCGATTACCTTCATCGCGGCAACTCTAATTAGCGCCTGTGATAACGATAAAGATGCCATGGCGGAAGATGAAAAAAATCAAGAGAAATACATGCAAGAAATCCAGCAAAAAGAGCACCAGCAATCAATGTTCTTTTATGACAAAGCCGAAATGCAAAAAGCTATTGCCAATATCAACGCAAAAGGTGGAGCCAATCTTGCGATTATTGAAGTCCGTTTCTTCAAGGGCGGGTATTCATTCATTCGACAGAGCGTTAACACCCCTGCTAAAGTAGAGATGTTTAAATTTAACAACGGCTACTGGGGGGGACCTTCGCCTGTCAACTTAACCATCTTTGGCACTATAACAGAGGAGCAAAAACAAGAAGCACTAAAAGAAGCTTTATTCAAATTCGACTCGATCAATTTCAGCATTATACCAGAGCGTATTCAGGAAACAATTAAACGCGCTAACGCCAGTGGCATCATTTCCGTTACGGAAGATAGCGATATCGTTGTACGAGCAGAGATAGCTCATAATGGCGAATTCGTCTATGACATTACCATTACTGCTAAAAATACAGGACGTGCGGTAATGACCTTAAATAAGGATGGTTCTATTGTCGGATATGAGACCAAAGAACCTTTCGACCCCAAAAAAGAAGCCGAAAAAGCACAGCAACTTGTTGAACAATCGAGAAAAGACATTGAAAGTCAGCGTAAAAAAGCAGCTGAAAAGATGAACGAAATACAGCAGACATTTAAAAAATAGCAGGCGATACAAACATTGATAAAAATTATAGCGCGAAAGAACGCGTGCCAGATACTAAAGCACTGCCTGAAGACAGCGAATCGCCATTTCATTCTCTGACACTGTAATTTTTCGTGCTCAAAATGTTTATTTATTGAGCCTTTTGTGGATAAACAGGTGACGTTATGTGACGCCAGGAACCTGGTCCAGTGGGCGTACTTGTTGGAGTCAGTCTGAAGCCGGGCAGCGCGCAGAAACCGGAGCGTACACGTTGTACGTGAGAATTTCGAGCACTGCCCGGCCTAAAAATGGCGAATAAGATAGATATTTTAAAGAGGTAATATGAAGAATTTTTTCAAAATAATTACTGATTTCATCGCGAATATTTCCCTTGATCTATTTGCTATATTTTTATGCATGTTATTCGTATACAAAAAAGGACCATCAATTGGTGTGATATCATTTTTTATTGCATTAATTATGTATCTCATTCTTCATTTTGTTTTTTACTCATTTCGTGAAAAAATCATAAAAAAAATATTCAAATAAGTATTGAAAATTATTTTTTTGAGGTACAAGTTCAGCGCAATAAAACAGAGCAACTCAAAAACAAAAAATTAGGCGTAGCGAAGTGGTAGAGGACTGTCATGTACTGGACCGTGAGCTGGTCGGGAGAGCAATGTACGGGAAAGAGTGCAATACTGTCATTGATGGCAACAGATGATGAGCGACAAATGGAAAAATACAGGGTGTTGGTAAACCGTGTGGACACATCAAAACCTGACTGGCCTGATAAGCCTGTAAGCCAGTAATATAACATTGTGAAAAATCAGGCTGGCGTTAATAAAACACACCAGCCTGAGTTAATATTCAGTTCAGGATGAGCTGATGAAACATAATAGCCTGATATACCCTCAGTCCTGATATGGTTGATATAGTTTTCTGTAAAAAACTAACAACCACAAACCTGACACCACCCCGGTGGCTTCAGCTCACCTTCTGGCCAATGTTCACACCATTCTGGGTGAATAAATGCTTCGGGGCCTAACGGCCAGCCACGGGAGGCGTGTTTTGTATTATCTGGTGGGGGTTTTGAATCACTGGCAGCCATCGCCGATGCCGAAAAGGCTGTAGCCGACAACACCAGAAGCAATGGGAAAAATACACGATGTCTCATAATATCACCCGTAAATATTAAGATTATCCTTGCTGTTAACTTCCCTCATTTTCAGCATAACTCATGCTTCATCATCATTGAATAAACAATTAAGTTTGTTGAACGAAAATTTACTTAAAGAAAAAATAATAAGCCTTAATATTTTTTGCAGTATTTTAATTTATAGCAGAATAAATGTACGTAGATGGCGTAAAAACCTGATGAGCAGGAATATCGATAGCCAGTAAATCACTCCTGTGGTAATGCAGGACACCTGATGACTGTTAAGGTCGCTTCATCTGTAGCGCCGGTGAATTCCAGCGATTTAAGTGAAAAGTAGCCAGCAGGCGCTTCTGCTGGTCCATATTCCTCTATTTTTCAGGCCATACTGAAGTGCCACACAGGTATCTGACAGAACGGTCCTGAGATAATAAATATAAAAGCAGTTACTGCCTACCTCAAGAAGTATGTGCTCATGATCATTTAAAGCTCTTTTAAAGAGACTGATAATAAGCTTGTCAATATAATATTATGCAGTCTCTATTAAGCGCCTGGTTTATTTGTTTTGCATAATCATATAGTTGACTTTTCGAGTAAGAATTTTCTTGCAAAGACAAATAAACGTGTTTTATATCTCTAAATAAGCATACATCACCATGAATATGAGCTTCTATATAATTCCCTTCATAGCCTTTACCATAATTAGAATGAGCTAAAAATTTTTCGCCCTTAGCCATTTTAACCAAACTCTTAAAGCAATTATAACCAAAAAAATCATTTTGACAGGATGCAATCAGGTTCTCCATATGGCAAAATGTAGATAATTTACTCGTATCCAGGCCAAATCTGTGGCCGTAGATATCAAAAGGTGAGAATGTACAATTTGTTTTTACATTATCATTTAATTCAAAAAATGATTTCCCATAGGCGCTGGCACCTCCATTTTCACCGTTCAGAAAGTCCAGTGCAGCATAAATTGGTCTGCTTGTAGGGCTAAAAATTCTACTGTTGGGAGTATATGCTACGGAAAAACCGCCTGTCTGACCATATGGGGCATAAGGTGAATCTGCAAGCTTCTCCAGTTCAAATGCTTTAGTTTCAACTGAATCACGTCCGACATTATAAGCAGGTAAATCTCCTGGTCTGCAACCTAATGCATAAGAGTTCAGATATTCTTTATTTTTTAAGAGAGAGACAAAGTCAATTTTGGCTGCATTAAAATTTATTGTCAGCCGGGCATTTTGTAAAACATCCACCATCTTATTTAGCAAGAGAGCGCAATCTATTTCGGCACCGCACTCACGGCTTATCCGCCTGAGCGCTTTTTCTCTTATTATGTCAGCGTCGCGCTGACACCTGGAATGAATATACGCAAGTACTTGTTTTCCAAAAAGGCGACCATACACCTTTTTACGCTCTTCATTGCTGAGACCGCAAAACACTTCGTCAAAAGAAAGCCTGTACGCTGCGCTTACAGAACCGCTCGCCGCTCTGCTTTCTGGAAATGGCGGAACATCTTCAACAACATTTTTAATTTGCTGAATATCTGAAGACAGAGAAGTACGTCCGACATTTTTTTCCTTATCTGTTTCCAGATATTCCGGAACCTTTACACTTCCACTATAGCAGATAGGCTTGAGCATATGTCTCCTGAATTTTTACGATTAATAGTATTCACTTTCGCTGACGTATTCTTTATCAGGCTGATATTTCAACACTTCTTAGCCGCCTTGTAGAAGTGCAAATAAAGCATACTAATAATTTCATAAAATGCTTAATCTACCCACTATTGCAGGCAATAAATTATCACCTTTTATTGAAATATTATCCTGATAATAAAAACAAATCTGATAAGGCACTTTCAAAAAATAGCCAAACCACACATCATAAAGAAAACCACCACAATCAAAATCGGTAACTATCAACTTTCAGCGGGGCTCAGGTTATCATGACGATCGGGGTAAAGGATGGATTACTATTGCGGTCAGAATTGAGGGAGTTTTGATAAATTTTTTTGATAAAGTTTTGATAACCGTTCGAATGCTAATAATAAAAACGGGGACGTTAAGTCCCCGTTTTTGTTTTTAACAATTATCGATATTACATATTCGCGATAATCGCGTCGCCAAACTCACTACATTTCAGCAGCTTAGCGCCTTCCATCAGGCGTTCAAAGTCATAGGTCACGGTCTTCGCGGCAATCGCGCCTTCCATACCTTTAACAATCAGGTCTGCGGCTTCGAACCACTGCATGTGGCGCAGCATCATCTCCGCAGACAGAATAATGGAGCCTGGGTTGACTTTATCCTGGCCCGCATATTTCGGCGCAGTCCCGTGAGTGGCTTCAAACAACGCGCATTCGTCGCCGATATTCGCACCCGGTGCAATACCGATACCGCCAACCTGAGCCGCCAGGGCATCGGAAATATAGTCACCGTTCAGGTTCATACAGGCGATAACGTCGTATTCCGCCGGACGCAACAGGATTTGTTGCAGGAACGCATCGGCGATAACGTCTTTAACCACGATCTCTTTACCCGTGTTCGGGTTCTTAATTTTCAGCCACGGACCGCCGTCAATAAGCTCACCGCCGAACTCGTCGCGCGCCAACTGGTAGCCCCAGTCTTTAAACGCGCCTTCGGTGAACTTCATGATATTGCCTTTATGTACCAGCGTAACGGAATCGCGATCGTTGGTAATAGCGTATTCAATCGCCGCGCGAACCAGACGTTTAGTGCCTTCTTCAGAACACGGTTTGATACCGATACCGCAGTGCTCCGGGAAGCGAATTTTCTTCACGCCCATCTCTTCGCGCAGGAACTTGATCACTTTCTCAGCGTCTGCAGAGTCAGCTTTCCATTCAATTCCGGCGTAGATGTCTTCAGAGTTTTCACGGAAGATGACCATATCGGTCAGCTCCGGATGTTTCACCGGACTTGGCGTGCCCTGATAGTAGCGAACGGGACGCAGACAAACGTACAGGTCAAGCTCCTGACGCAGGGCAACGTTCAGAGAGCGGATACCGCCGCCAACCGGCGTGGTCAACGGACCTTTAATCGCTACTCGGTAGTCACGAATTAAATCAAGGGTTTCAGCGGGAAGCCAGACATCCTGGCCGTAAACCTGTGTGGATTTTTCTCCGGTGTAAATTTCCATCCAGGAAATTTTACGCTCGCCTTTATAGGCTTTCTCGACGGCGGCATCGACCACTTTAAGCATGGCTGGAGTGACATCAACACCGATACCATCGCCTTCAATAAACGGGATAATCGGATTCTCAGGAACGTTGAGTTTGCCGTTTTGCAGGGTGATCTTCTTACCTTCCACCGGAACAACTACTTTGCTTTCCATTCACCTCTCCTTCGAGCGCTTCTGGTTTGCTCGTCTGTCATCGCGCTGCATGTGCAATGGCGTCCTGCTGCACGACTGCGTTAGAGCAATTTTTTGTTAATGTTTTGTAATGAGCATGTCAATACTACCCTATTGTTTGCCGCCATGAAAGACACTCATTATTGCGCTATAATGCGGCAATTAATAAGTTCTGAAAACACCATGCAAAAAACTTCTTTTAGAAATCACTACGTTAAGCGATTCAGCTCACGACAAGCATCTAAATCACGGAAAGAAAACCAGCCAAAACGCGTGGTTTTGTTCAATAAACCTTACGATGTGTTGCCGCAGTTCACGGATGAAGCAGGTCGCCGCACGTTAAAAGATTTTATTCCTGTGCAAGGCGTTTATGCCGCAGGCCGCCTGGACCGCGACAGCGAAGGGCTTTTGGTGCTGACTAATGACGGCGCGCTGCAGGCGCGCCTCACGCAACCGGGCAAACGCACCGGCAAGATTTACTATGTTCAGGTAGAAGGTATACCGGATAATGCAGCGCTGCAGGCGCTTCGTACTGGCGTCACGCTCAACGATGGCCCTACCCTGCCCGCCGGTATTGAGATTGTCGCGGAGCCTGACTGGCTGTGGCCGCGCACCCCGCCGATTCGCGAACGGAAGAATATTCCCACCAGTTGGCTAAAAGTCACCTTATATGAAGGCCGCAACCGCCAGGTAAGACGCATGACAGCGCATGTCGGTCATCCCACTCTACGATTAATTCGTTACAGCATGGGCGACTACACGCTCAGCGGCCTCGATAATGGACAGTGGCGCGAGATCGCACAGGAGAAAGACAGATGAAACGGCTTCTCATTGCTTTTGCTTTATTAACACCGTTATCCGTCAATGCGGCCAGCTTCGACTGCCAGAAAGCGCAGGCTGCGGATGAAAAGGCTATCTGCGCGCACCTGACGCTGAATGATAAAGACGTGGAAATGCACACCAAATATCAGTTTCTGAAAGGGTTGTTCGCGATGGGCAGTCGCGGCGCGCTGCAGGACGCCCAGCAGAGCTGGCTTAAACAGCGTCAGCAGTGCAAGGCCGACGTCACCTGCCTGACAAAAGCTTATAACGAGCGTCTGAAACAGCTTGACGCGATCTATGACCACATTGATAAACCGCTTTAATAAGGATGCCTATGTTCAAGCCGCACGTGACCGTTGCCTGCATCGTACATGCCGAAGATAAATTTCTGGTGGTGGAAGAGACCATCAACGGTAAATCGTTATGGAATCAACCTGCCGGACACCTGGAGGCAGATGAAACGCTGGCGCAGGCCGCCGCGCGAGAACTGTGGGAAGAGACTGGCATCACGGCGCAACCACAGTATTTTATCCGTATGCATCAGTGGATTGCGCCGGATAAAACCCCGTTCCTGCGCTTTTTATTCGCTATCAAGCTTGATCATATTTGCGCGACCAACCCCCATGACAATGACATCGATTGCTGCCATTGGGTGAGCGCCGACGAGATTCTGAACGCGCCTAATTTACGTTCTCCGCTGGTGGCTGAAAGCATTCGCAGTTATCAAACGGGACAATGTTACCCCTTATCTATAGTGGGCGAATTTAACTGGCCGTTTACAGAGGGTGTCAAGTAAAGGGCTGCGTGGTAGAATACGCCGCCTTGAAGTTCAATGTCGCGAGTATTCCAATGTCAGAAAGCCCAAAAAAAGTGATCGTCGGCATGTCCGGCGGTGTCGATTCCTCCGTTTCCGCCTGGCTGTTGCAACAACAGGGTTATCAGGTAGAAGGCCTGTTCATGAAGAACTGGGAAGAGGACGATGGTGAGGAATACTGTACCGCGGCAGCCGATCTGGCTGACGCGCAGGCCGTGTGCGACAAGCTTGGCATTGAACTGCATACCGTTAATTTTGCCGCAGAATATTGGGATAACGTCTTTGAACTGTTCCTTGAAGAGTACAAAGCGGGCCGTACGCCGAACCCGGATATTCTGTGCAATAAAGAGATCAAATTTAAAGCCTTCCTTGAATTTGCCGCAGAAGATTTAGGCGCCGACTATATCGCCACCGGTCACTACGTTCGCCGCGCGGATGTAAACGGCAAAAGCCGGTTGTTGCGCGGGCTCGACGGTAACAAAGATCAGAGCTACTTCCTCTATACGCTTGGCCATGAGCAGATTGCGCAAAGTCTGTTCCCGGTTGGCGAGCTGGAAAAACCGCAGGTGCGTAAAATCGCCGAAGATCTGGGGCTGGTAACCGCAAAGAAAAAAGATTCTACCGGTATCTGCTTTATCGGCGAGCGCAAATTCCGCGACTTTTTAGGGCGCTATCTGCCTGCGCAGCCGGGGAAAATCATTACCGTTGACGGCGATGAAATCGGCGAGCATCAGGGTCTGATGTATCATACGCTCGGTCAGCGTAAAGGGCTGGGAATCGGCGGCACCAAAGACGGTAGCGAAGACCCCTGGTATGTGGTGGATAAAGACGTTGAAAACAATGTGTTAATTGTCGCCCAGGGGCATGAGCACCCACGCCTGATGTCGGTAGGCCTCATCGCCCAGCAGCTACATTGGGTCGATCGCGAACCGTTCACCGGCACCCTGCGCTGTACGGTAAAAACCCGCTACCGCCAGACCGATATTCCGTGCACGATTAACGCGCTGGATGACGATCGTATCGAGGTCATTTTTGACGAGCCGGTTGCCGCCGTTACGCCGGGCCAGTCCGCTGTCTTTTACAGCGGCGAAGTCTGCCTGGGCGGTGGCATTATTGAGCAGCGACTGCCGCTGACGGTCTGATTATTCAATACACAACATCATTCAAGTCGCCTCAAAGCGGCTTAAAAGATGAAGTGTATTTTATTTGATACAAGGAAGCAGTGATTGTGGCAAAGAATTATTATGACATCACCCTCGCGCTGTCTGGCATTTGCCAGTCGGCACGCCTGGTACAACAACTGGCGCACCAGGGGCACTGTGATGCCGACGCGTTGCACGTTTCACTCAACAGTGTCATTGATATGAATCCCAGTTCTACTCTGGGCGTGTTCGGCGGCAGCGAAGCTAACCTGCGTCTTGGTCTGGAAACACTGCTCGGCGTGCTGAATGCCAGCAGCCGACAAGGACTTAACGCCGAACTGACGCGTTATACGCTTAGCCTGATGGTGCTGGAGCGCAAGCTGTCATCCGCCAAAGGCGCATTGAATACGTTAGGCGATCGCATTAACGGCCTGCAGCGCCAGCTTGATCATTTTGATTTACAGTCAGACACGTTAATGAGCGCCATGGCGGGCATCTACGTGGATGTGATTAGCCCATTGGGCCCGCGCATTCAGGTGACGGGCTCCCCGGCCGTTCTGCAAAGTCCGCAGGTGCAGGCCAAAGTCCGCGCCTCGCTACTGGCAGGCATCCGTGCAGCCGTGCTCTGGCATCAGGTAGGCGGTGGTCGCCTACAACTTATGTTTTCTCGTCATCGCCTGACGACTCAGGCAAAACAAATTCTTGCTCATTTAACCCCGGAGTTATGATCTATGGAATTATCCTCACTGACCGCCGTTTCCCCTGTCGATGGACGCTACGGCGATAAAGTCAGCGCGCTGCGCGGAATTTTTAGCGAATACGGTTTGCTGAAATTTCGTGTACAAGTCGAAGTACGTTGGCTGCAGAAATTAGCCGCGCACGCAGCGATCAAGGAAGTTCCTGCTTTTGCTGCCGACGCAAACGGTTACCTGGATACGCTTGTGGCAAACTTCAATGAAGAAGATGCCGCGCGCATTAAAACCATTGAGCGCACCACGAATCACGATGTGAAAGCGGTTGAGTATTTTCTGAAAGAAAAAGTCGCCGCGATCCCGGCGCTACATGACGTTTCCGAGTTTATCCACTTTGCCTGCACTTCTGAGGACATTAACAACCTGTCGCACGCGTTAATGCTCAAAACCGCGCGCGATGAAGTGCTCCTGCCTTACTGGCGTCAGGTGATTAACGCGGTTAAAGATCTCGCCACGCAGTATCGCGACATTCCTCTGCTCTCCCGCACCCACGGCCAGCCGGCAACGCCTTCCACTCTGGGTAAAGAGATGGCGAACGTGGCGTATCGTATGGAGCGTCAGTTCCGCCAGCTCAACCAGGTGGAGATCCTCGGTAAAATCAACGGTGCCGTAGGCAACTATAACGCGCATATCGCCGCCTATCCGGAAGTTGACTGGCATCAGTTCAGCGAAGAGTTCGTCACCTCGCTGGGCATCCAGTGGAACCCTTACACCACCCAGATTGAACCACATGATTATATTGCGGAACTGTTTGACTGTATCGCGCGCTTTAACACCATCCTGATCGATTTCGATCGCGATGTCTGGGGCTATATTGCGTTGAACCATTTCAAACAGAAAACCATCGCCGGGGAGATCGGTTCTTCTACTATGCCGCATAAAGTTAACCCCATTGACTTTGAAAACTCAGAAGGCAACCTCGGTCTGTCTAATGCAGTGTTGCACCATCTGGCAAACAAACTGCCGGTTTCCCGCTGGCAGCGCGATCTGACCGACTCAACCGTCCTGCGTAACCTGGGTGTCGGCATTGGCTATGCGCTTATCGCTTATCAGTCCACCCTGAAGGGCGTCAGCAAGCTGGAAGTAAACCGCGATCATCTGCTTGACGAACTGGATCACAACTGGGAAGTATTAGCCGAACCGATCCAGACCGTCATGCGCCGCTATGGTATTGAAAAACCCTATGAAAAACTGAAAGAGTTGACCCGTGGCAAGCGTGTTGATGCCGAAGGAATGAAACAGTTTATTGATAGTCTGGCCCTGCCGGAAGCAGAAAAAACGCGCCTTAAAGCCATGACGCCGGCAAATTATATCGGTCGCGCTGTGACTCTGGTCGACGAACTTAAATAATGTCTGCCTCACCCTCTTTTCTTCAGAAAGAGGGTGACTATTTGTCTGGTTTATTAACTGTTTATCCCCAAAGCACCATAATCAACGCTAGACTGTTCTTATTGTTAACACAAGGGAGAAGAGATGATGCGCGTACTGGTTGTAGAGGATAATGCATTATTACGCCACCACCTGAAGGTTCAGCTCCAGGATTCAGGTCACCAGGTCGATGCCGCAGAAGATGCCAGGGAAGCTGATTACTACCTTAATGAACACCTTCCGGATATCGCTATTGTCGATTTAGGTCTGCCGGATGAAGACGGCCTTTCCTTAATACGCCGCTGGCGCAGCAGTGATGTTTCACTGCCGGTTCTGGTGTTAACCGCGCGCGAAGGCTGGCAGGATAAAGTCGAGGTTCTCAGCTCCGGGGCCGATGACTACGTAACGAAGCCATTCCACATCGAAGAGGTAATGGCGCGTATGCAGGCGTTAATGCGCCGTAATAGCGGTCTGGCCTCCCAGGTGATCAACATCCCGCCTTTCCAGGTGGATCTCTCACGCCGGGAATTATCCGTCAATGAAGAGGTCATCAAACTCACGGCGTTCGAATACACCATTATGGAAACGCTTATCCGTAACAACGGTAAAGTGGTCAGCAAGGATTCGCTGATGCTTCAACTGTATCCGGATGCGGAACTGCGGGAAAGTCATACCATTGATGTTCTCATGGGGCGTCTGCGGAAAAAAATACAGGCCCAGTATCCGCACGATGTCATTACCACCGTACGCGGACAAGGATATCTTTTTGAATTGCGCTAATGAATAAATTTGCTCGCCATTTTCTGCCGCTGTCGCTGCGGGTTCGTTTTTTGCTGGCGACAGCCGGCGTCGTGCTGGTGCTTTCTTTGGCATATGGCATAGTGGCGCTGGTCGGCTATAGCGTAAGTTTTGATAAAACCACCTTTCGTTTGCTGCGCGGCGAAAGCAATCTGTTTTATACCCTCGCCAAATGGGAAAATAATAAAATCAGCGTTGAGCTGCCTGAAAATCTGGACATGCAAAGCCCGACCATGACCCTGATTTACGATGAAACGGGCAAATTATTATGGACGCAGCGCAACATCCCCTGGCTGATTAAAAGCATTCAACCGGAATGGTTAAAAACGAACGGCTTCCATGAAATTGAAACCAACGTAGACGCCACCAGCACGCTGTTGAGCGAGGACCATTCCGCGCAGGAAAAACTCAAAGAAGTACGTGAAGATGACGATGATGCCGAGATGACCCACTCGGTAGCGGTAAATATTTATCCTGCCACGGCGCGGATGCCGCAGTTAACCATCGTGGTGGTCGATACCATTCCGATAGAACTAAAACGCTCCTATATGGTGTGGAGCTGGTTCGTATACGTGCTGGCCGCCAATTTACTGTTAGTCATTCCTTTACTGTGGATCGCCGCCTGGTGGAGCTTACGCCCTATCGAGGCGCTGGCGCGGGAAGTCCGCGAGCTTGAAGATCATCACCGCGAAATGCTCAATCCGGAGACGACGCGTGAGTTGACCAGCCTTGTGCGCAACCTTAATCAACTGCTCAAAAGCGAGCGTGAACGTTATAACAAATACCGCACGACCCTGACCGACCTGACGCACAGTTTAAAAACGCCGCTCGCGGTTTTGCAGAGTACGTTACGCTCTTTACGCAACGAAAAGATGAGCGTCAGCAAAGCTGAACCGGTGATGCTGGAACAGATCAGCCGGATTTCCCAGCAGATCGGCTATTATCTGCATCGCGCCAGTATGCGCGGTAGCGGCGTGTTGTTAAGCCGCGAACTGCATCCCGTCGCGCCGTTGTTAGATAACCTGATCTCCGCGCTCAATAAAGTTTATCAGCGTAAAGGGGTGAATATCAGTATGGATATTTCACCAGAGATCAGTTTTGTCGGCGAGCAAAACGACTTTGTCGAAGTAATGGGCAACGTACTGGACAACGCTTGTAAATATTGTCTGGAGTTTGTCGAGATTTCGGCTCGCCAGACCGACGATCATTTGCATATTTTCGTCGAAGATGATGGCCCAGGCATTCCCCACAGTAAACGATCCCTGGTGTTTGATCGCGGTCAGCGCGCCGATACCCTACGACCAGGACAAGGCGTGGGGCTGGCTGTCGCGCGCGAGATTACGGAACAATACGCCGGGCAGATCATTGCCAGCGACAGTCTGCTCGGCGGTGCCCGTATGGAGGTCGTTTTTGGCCGACAGCACCCCACACAGAAAGAGGAATAAACATTTCTGTGCGTTCTTCCACGCATCTCGTTAAGCATCCGTTATAATCGGTGTCAGATACCAGCCTGCGGATACTTAACATGGAATACCAATTAACTCTTAACTGGCCCGACTTTCTTGAACGCCACTGGCAAAAACGCCCGGTGGTCTTAAAACGTGGGTTTACCAACTTTATCGATCCGCTCTCGCCGGATGAGCTGGCGGGGCTGGCGATGGAAAGCGAAATCGACAGCCGTCTCGTTAGCCATCAGGATGGCAAATGGCAGGTCAGCCATGGCCCTTTCGAAAGCTACGATCATCTGGGTGAGAGCAACTGGTCGCTGCTGGTACAGGCGGTAAACCACTGGCACGAACCCACCGCCGCCTTGATGCGCCCGTTCCGCGCTCTGCCGGACTGGCGTATCGACGATCTGATGATCTCCTTTTCCGTTCCCGGCGGCGGCGTTGGCCCGCATCTGGATCAGTATGATGTGTTTATTATCCAGGGAACCGGTCGCCGTCGCTGGCGCGTGGGCGAAAAGCTGCAAATGCGTCAGCACTGCCCGCATCCCGACCTGTTACAAGTCGATCCGTTCGAGGCCATTATTGATGAAGAGCTGGAGCCGGGCGACATTCTGTATATTCCGCCAGGATTCCCGCATGAAGGCTATGCGCTGGAAAACGCCATGAACTATTCGGTCGGTTTTCGCGCGCCCAATAGCCGTGAGCTGATCAGCGGTTTTGCCGATTACGTCCTGCAACGGGAGTTGGGCAATACATACTACAGCGATCCGGATATGCCGTCCCGCAAGCATCCGGCGGATATCCTGCCGCAGGAGATGGATAAACTGCGTAATATGATGCTCGATTTGATCAATCAACCCGCGCATTTCCAACAGTGGCTTGGCGAGTTTCTCTCTCAGTCACGCCACGAACTGGATATTGCGCCGCCGGAGCCGCCGTATCAGCCTGATGAAATTTACGATGCCTTAAAGCAAGGCGAGGTATTAGTACGTCTCGGCGGGCTTCGCGTATTGCGTATCGGCGATGAGGTCTATGCGAATGGCGAAAAAATAGACTCTCCGCATCGCCCCGCTCCGGAGGCGCTCGCCAGTCATATTGCACTGACCGCTGAAAACTTCGGCGATGCGCTGGAAGACCCGTCCTTCCTCGCGATGCTGGCGGCACTGGTGAATAGCGGGTACTGGTTCTTCGAAGGATAAGAACATCGCAATGCCCGGCGACCGCCGGGCTGACGCAAACTATCCACAACGATCGCCGCCAGGTTTGGCGACATCGTTATATTGCGGATCGCCCGGATAAATCGAGTGGGCCATTCGATGGCGAAATGACATTTGCCGATAGCGCCGCGCCAGTACGTTATCTCCAAGACCTTCCGCAATATTAGCCAGTTGCTGTAATCGTTCATACTGCATCTTTGCTGGATAAGCTACGGCATCAAGCGCAAAGGCGCGTTCCGCAAAGTCTTTTGCTTGTTCAAGCTGTTGATTATTCTTATAAAGCAGCGAAATACCATACAACACCATGGATACGTCGGACTGCCGACGTTTATATTCTTCCAGCAATGGGAGATAGGGGGAGGTACTGTCCAGGTCGATGTTTTCGGGCAAATAAAAGCGTAATCGTGATATTACCGTCGCCATTGGCGTTAAACGGCTCTGGTAATACGCGATAAGTTTAAGGTAGAGATCTTTCGCTTCCTTATAATGATGGCCCTGTGCATAAAAGCCAGCAAGATTATTGCTGTCAACCGTCATTTCGCCGAATTCGGCGCCATAAAGCGTTTGCTTAATTTTTAGCGCCTGACTTAGCGCATTAATCGCCTCGCTAATATGCCCTGCATTATAAGCAATATCCGCTTTCTGCTGCAAAAAAGAGGCGACGCGCTCACGATTATCCCAGGTTTTATCCCGTAAAATAACGCCCAACCACTGCCGCTCCGTTGCGTCTATCTTCGCCAAATAATAGGCTTTACGCGCACTATCACATTCGACATCCCGCTCTTCCAGCGCATCAGAATAAGCGTCGCGCATCCTGTTTAAGGTATAAACCAATGCCTCCGTCGATGCCTTTTTGTCTTTAAGACGCCACGTTAATGCCTGCTCTTGCCAGGCTATCCGCTGACGGTAATCAACCTTGATCTCGTATCGCCACTGCTCTGTAGATGAATACTCTATATGGCGATCGTCACTGTAAACATTAAAGGCCGCCAGGTGTTCAAACATATCGGCCCGATCGCCCGGATAAGTGCCCGCCGGAAATGTTTTCATGATTGCCCGCGCTCGCAGCAGCATTTGCGGCGTTAATTCAGGTTTACCCAGCCATTGATAAATATCACTTTGTAATAGCAGGCTACGAACAAGCTGTATTGAGCGTTTGCCATATTGCCGCGAGGCCAGCCTCACCGCATCATCAATAAACGTCATGCAGGTTTCATCGCCGGTCATAAAACATGCTGCAGATTGTTGCTGGCGCAGGGACCAGGAAGGCGTATATTCGGCGCTCCAGGCAGAAAAATTGATGGCGGAAAATATCCCGCCATAAATAATAAAACGCTTCACCACAATGCGTAACATTCGCTACTGGCCGCGCTTCGCCGTCAGCTCCGCGATACGTACAATCACCTGTACCGCTTTTTCCATCCCCTCCAGCGTCACAAACTCATGTTTACCATGATAGTTATATCCGCCGGTAAAGAGATTAGGACACGGCAAGCCCATAAACGACAGTTGCGCCCCGTCTGTACCGCCGCGAATCGGTTTCATCTCCGGCGTAATATGACAGTCGCGCATGGCCTGCTGGGCGATATCGAGAATATGCGGATGCTCAACCACTTTTTCGCGCATATTGTAATAACTGTCTTCAATCACCAGTTCGATATAGCAGTCCGGATGCAGCCCCTTACCGACTTTTTTGGCAATCTCCATCATTTTGCGTTTACGCGCTTCAAACTGCTTACGGTCGAAATCGCGAATGATGTAGTGCATTTCGGCCCGGTCAACGGTGCCTTTCATGCTGGCCAGATGATAAAACCCTTCGTAACCTTCAGTGGTTTCAGGCGCTTCATCCGCTGGCACTTCCGCGTGAATCCTCGCCGCCAACGACAACGCATTGACCATCACACCTTTCGCCGTACCAGGATGCACGTTATTGCCGACGATTTTGATATTCACCGAGGCGGCATTGAAGTTTTCAAACTCCAGTTCGCCCACGCCGCCGCCGTCGACCGTATAGGCCCACTGCGCGCCAAATTCCTCAACATCGAAGTGCTTCGCGCCTTTCCCTACCTCTTCGTCAGGCGTAAACGCCACTTTAATGTCGCCGTGGGGAATAGGATTACCTTTCAGCACCGCCAGCGCGGTCATGATCTCCGCAACACCGGCTTTATCGTCCGCGCCCAGCAATGTCTTACCATCGGTAGTAATCAGCGTCTGTCCCAGTAATTGATGCAGTACCGGGAACATCACGGGTGACAACACCTCATCGCCAATCCCTAATGCTATATCGCCGCCGCGATAATTCTCGACAATCTGCGGGTTAACGTTTTTACCGCTGAAATCCGGAGAGGTATCCACATGGGAGATAAAACCAATGGCGGGAATATCCCCCTCAACATTGGCCGGGAGCGTCGCCATCAACGTCCCTTTTTCACTTAATGTAATGTTAACCAGCCCCATCTCTTCGAGCTGCTGTTTGAGCAAACGTAGTAACTTCCACTGCCCCTCAGTGCTGGGAACCTGCCGAACACCCGACTTTGATTGGGTATCCAGCGATACGTAGTGTAAAAAACGCTCAAGTAGTTTATCCATGCAGTCACCCTCACTTTTCGTGACAACATTATTAATAAGCAAGAAAAGACAAATATTGCGTCAGGTCACTTTTATCCCTGCAAACAAGAATATTTCACTTTGACACGCTTTCTGACTATAAAGCTAAGTCAGTAATTCGCAACAAGGATTGGCGATCACAGTGGTTTGCCGTAGAATGACCGCCCTCATTAAGAGTGATTAAGGTGGTTAACCACAAACCCCGCAGCGGTCAGCCATCCGTTGCGTTTACATGGGACAGAGTAAGAAATTGAATAATCAACCGCGTTCGCTTTCACCGCTGGTGCTTTTGTCTGGAATTAGCAAAAGTTTCGATGGCAAAGAGGTCATTTCACAGCTGGATTTGACCATTAACAATGGCGAATTCCTCACGCTGCTTGGCCCTTCCGGCTGCGGTAAAACAACCGTTCTTCGCCTGATTGCCGGCCTGGAAACCGTTGATGCCGGGCATATCATGTTGGATAACCAGGATATCACCCACGTTCCCGCCGAAAATCGTTATGTAAATACCGTATTTCAAAGCTACGCTTTATTTCCGCATATGACGGTGTTTGAAAATGTCGCGTTTGGCTTACGGATGCAAAAAACGCCAGCCGCCGAGATAGCGCCTCGCGTGACCGATGCGCTGCGTATGGTGCAGCTTGAAGAGTTTGCACAACGTAAACCGCAACAGCTATCCGGCGGACAGCAGCAGCGTGTGGCTATCGCTCGCGCGGTGGTGAATAAACCTCGCCTGTTATTACTGGATGAATCGCTCTCCGCGCTGGACTATAAATTGCGCAAACAAATGCAGAACGAGCTTAAAGCATTACAGCGTAAACTCGGTATCACGTTTGTTTTTGTCACTCACGATCAGGAAGAAGCGCTCACCATGTCCGATCGTATCGTGGTAATGCGTAATGGCGTGATTGAGCAAGACGGCACGCCGCGTGAAATCTATGAAGAGCCAAAAAACCTGTTTGTCGCCGGTTTTATCGGCGAAATTAACCGCTTTGACGCAACCGTCATTGAACGGCTTGATGAACAGCGCGTCCGCGCCAGCGTAGAAGGTCGGGAGTGCAATATATACGTCAATTTCGCTGTCGAACCAGGCCAAAAACTGAACGTCCTGCTGCGACCGGAAGATCTACGCGTCGAAGAGATCAACGATGATAACCACATAGAAGGGCTTATCGGCTACGTGCGCGAGCGCAATTATAAAGGTATGACGCTGGAATCGGTGGTTGAACTGGAAAATGGCAAAATGGTGATGGTCAGCGAATTCTTCAACGAAGACGATCCTGACTTCGACCATTCACTTGACCAAAAAATGGCCATTAGTTGGGTAGAAAGCTGGGAGGTCGTACTGGCTGATGAAGAACACAAGTAAATTCCAGAATGTAGTGATTGTCACTATCGTCGGTTGGCTTGTGTTGTTTGTTTTTCTGCCCAACCTGATGATCATTGGCACCAGCTTTCTGACCCGTGACGACGCCAGTTTCGTCAAGATGGTCTTTACGCTGGATAACTACGCACGCCTGCTCGATCCGCTCTATTTTGAAGTGCTCCTGCACTCTCTGAATATGGCGCTGATCGCCACCCTCTCCTGCCTGGTGCTGGGCTATCCTTTTGCCTGGTTCCTGGCGAAGTTACCGGAAAAGATACGTCCGTTATTGCTGTTTTTGCTGATCGTTCCTTTCTGGACCAACTCACTGATCCGCATCTATGGGCTGAAAATATTCCTGAGCACTAAAGGTTATCTCAATGAATTCCTGCTGTGGCTGGGCGTGATTGATACGCCGATTCGCATCATGTTCACCCCGAGCGCCGTTATTATCGGCCTGGTTTACATTTTGCTGCCGTTTATGGTCATGCCGCTCTACTCCAGCATTGAGAAGCTCGACAAACCGCTACTGGAGGCCGCACGCGATCTCGGCGCCAGTAAAATGCAAACGTTCATCCGCATCATTATTCCATTAACCATGCCGGGCATTGTCGCCGGTTGCCTGCTCGTGATGCTACCGGCAATGGGCCTGTTCTACGTCTCCGATTTAATGGGTGGCGCGAAAAACCTGCTGATTGGTAACGTCATTAAGGTACAGTTCCTGAATATTCGCGACTGGCCGTTTGGCGCGGCGACCAGCATTACGCTGACCATTGTGATGGGACTCATGCTGTTGATTTACTGGCGGGCTTCCCGCTTGTTGAATAAGAAGGTGAGTGATATAAGCGATTAATTGCGCAACGCTAACAAATCCACGCGCATTCAGGCATGAAGTTTATTCAAGGGTAAACTTCATGCCTCCGACATAAAAAACGCATGAAAGCAGTTTCCGCCAGCATTGCAAATCTACAGCATTATCTGCGGCAGGCCTTCTATTACTTTTACCTGTAGCGACGCTATCACAGACAGTAATGCATTTATACGTGGAGCTCTCAGGTTTTATACTGATTGCCAGTCTCTTTTAAATATTATATTACATCTGATGCGCCCGCAGTTGAGATAAAAAGGGTCGATTTAATCAATTATGTAGTCATTTTTACTCCAGTTTAAGTGAGATTATTATGCCGATTACTATAGGGAATGGTTTTTTAAAAAGCGAAATACTTATCAATCCCCCAGGGAATACGAAAGAAACATGTTGCAAAGTTTTATGGGAAAAAATTAAAGACTTCTTTTTTTCTACTGGCAAAGCAAAAGCGGACCGTTGTCTACATGAGATGTTGTTTGCCGATTGCACCCCCACACGAGAGCGGCTTACAGAGATTTTTTTTGAGTTGAAGGCATTAGCCTGTGCATCGCAAAGAGATAGATTTCAGGTTCATAATCCTCATGAAAATGATGCCATCATGATTCTTCGTATCATGGATCAAAACGAAGAGAACGAATTGTTACGTATCACTCAAAATACCGATACCTTTAGCTGTGAAGTCATGGGGAAGGTCTATTTTTTAATGAAAGATCGCCCGGATATTTTAAAATCGCATCCACAAATGGCGGCCATGATTAATAGAAGATATAGCGACATCGCAGATTACCCCCTCCCTTCGACATTATGTCTCAATCTTGCTGGCGCGCCGACATTATCGGTTCCATTAGACAACATAGAGGGGTATTTATATTCTGAATTGAGAAAAGGACATTTAGATGAGTGGAAAACGCAAGAAAAGGTAACCTACCTGGCAGCGAAAATTCAGTCTGGGATTGAAAAGACAACGCGCATTTTACAGCATGCGAATATATCCGAAAGTACTCAGCAAAACGCATTTTTAGAAACAATGACGATGTGTGGCTTAAAACAGCTTGAAATACCACCACCGCATACCCACATACCTATTGAAAAAATGGTAGAAGAGGTTTTACTGGCGGATAAGACGTTTCAGGCGTTCCTCGTAACGGATCCCAGCGCCAGCCTAAGCATGTTAGGAGAGATAATCGAAACCCTCTCTGATCAGGTTTTTCACGCCATTTTTAGAATAGACCCCCAGGCTATACAAAAAATGGCGGAAGAACAGTTAACCACGCTACACGTTTGCTCAGAACAACAAAGCGGCTGTTTATGTTGTTTTTTATAAAATCAGACGACGCTTTCTCAAACGTCACGTTCAGGGTTTACTCACGTACTCCATGTTTGCCTACAGAGTAACCTCTTGCCTGGTGCAATAATGCCGCATATGACCGGATCGGATGAGAATAGTCATTTAAATGGCCTTTTTTTCCCGCTCGTCTGGCAATTTGTTGTAAAATTCGCGGCTTCAAGCGGCAGCTTGCTTCTTCCTGGCTGCTGATAACCGCGAGACGTTTTGGAGAGATTTTGGAGAAGAGAAAAAATTGATCATTTTCAATACTCTAAAAGCACCCCATCCTCTGAATAAGAAGGTGGAACTTGAATGATCGGTCGGCTGCTCCGTGGCGGTTTCATGACTGCCATCTATGCGTATCTGTATATTCCCATCATTATTCTGATCGTGAACTCCTTCAACAGTTCGCGGTTCGGCATTAACTGGCAGGGCTTTACCACTAAATGGTACGAACTCCTGGTCAATAACGACAGTCTGTTGCAGGCCGCTCAACATTCACTGACGATGGCGATTTTTTCAGCGACCTTCGCCACGTTGATTGGCTCGTTAACCGCGGTGGCGCTTTATCGCTACCGCTTTCGCGGGAAGCCATTCGTCAGCGGGATGCTGTTTGTAGTAATGATGTCGCCGGATATCGTGATGGCGATCTCCCTGCTGGTGCTGTTTATGTTACTCGGCATTCAACTGGGCTTTTGGTCGTTGCTGTTCTCGCACATCACCTTTAGCCTGCCGTTTGTGGTCGTCACGGTCTATTCGCGCCTGAAAGGCTTTGATGTCAGAATGCTGGAAGCCGCAAAAGACCTGGGGGCCAGTGAGGTAACGATTTTACGCAAAATCATTCTGCCGCTGGCGATGCCGGCGGTGGCGGCGGGCTGGTTGCTGAGCTTTACGTTGTCGATGGACGATGTAGTGGTCTCGTCGTTTGTCACCGGGCCGGGCTATGAAATTTTACCCTTAAAGATTTATTCCATGGTAAAAGTCGGCGTTTCACCAGAAGTGAACGCGCTGGCGACCGTTTTATTGGTGCTGTCTCTGGTAATGGTCATTGCCAGCCAGCTTATTGCTCGTGATAAAACCAAGGGCCGATAAGGCCCGTAATTCAGGGGACGTTAAATGAAAAAATGGTCACGCCACCTGCTCGCGGCGGGCGCCCTGGCGCTGGGTATGAGTGCCGCTCATGCCTCCGACAACGACACGCTCTATTTCTATAACTGGACTGAGTATGTACCGCCGGGCCTGCTGGAACAGTTCACTAAAGAGACCGGCATTAAGGTGATTTATTCGACCTACGAGTCGAACGAAACCATGTATGCCAAACTCAAAACCTATAAAGATGGCGCGTATGACCTGGTTGTTCCTTCTACATACTATGTCGACAAAATGCGCAAAGAAGGCATGATCCAGAAGATCGATAAGTCGAAATTAACCAATTTCCACAACCTCGATCCGGAAATGCTCAACAAACCGTTTGACCCCAACAACGATTATTCTGTTCCGTATATCTGGGGCGCAACGGCGATTGGCGTGAACAGCGATGCTATCGATCCAAAAACCATTACCAGCTGGGCTGACTTGTGGAAACCGGAATATAAAAACAGCCTGCTTTTAACCGACGATGCGCGAGAAGTCTTCCAGATGGCGCTGCGCAAGCTAGGTTATTCCGGTAACACTACCGATCCGAAAGAGATCGAAGCGGCATATGAAGAGTTGAAAAAACTGATGCCGAACGTAGCGGCCTTCAACTCCGATAATCCGGCGAATCCGTATATGGAAGGGGAAGTAAACCTGGGGATGGTGTGGAACGGTTCGGCCTTCGTTGCTCGTCAGGCTGGCACGCCGCTGGAGGTCGTCTGGCCGAAGGAAGGCGGTATTTTCTGGATGGATAGCCTGGCTATTCCGGCGAACGCGAAAAATAAAGAGGGCGCGCTGAAGCTAATCAACTTCCTGCTGCGTCCTGACGTCGCGAAAGAGGTGGCAGAAACCATCGGCTACCCTACCCCCAACCTGGCGGCGCGTAAGCTGTTAAGCCCGGAGGTCGCCAATGATAAGTCGCTCTATCCGGATGCGCAAACCATCAGCAAAGGCGAGTGGCAAAACGATGTCGGCGACGCCAGCGCCATTTATGAAGAGTATTATCAGAAGCTAAAAGCAGGACGCTAATTCAGCCAAAGCGCCTGTCGGGCCTACAGATGAACGTAACGTGAAATGTAGGCCGGATAAGGCGTTACCGGGCAAACAGCACTACAGCCCTTTCAGGAATTTATCAACAAATTCCGGCACAACCTGGCTTGCCGGGCCGTAGTGCTTCTCTTCAAACTCGCTGCCGACCTGGCTTGGCTCAAGATTCAGTTCCACCGTATGTGCGCCGTGCAGTTTTGCTTCATGCACAAACCCCGCAGCCGGATAGACATGACCGGATGTGCCAATGGCGATAAAAATATCCGCCATCGACAGCGCCATATAAATTTCATCCATGCCAAGCGGCATCTCGCCAAACCACACCACGTGCGGACGTAGCGGCGCCGGGAACTGGCAGCAGTGACATTTATCTTCCGGCATCACATCGCCGTTCCATTCCAGAATTTGGCCGCTTTGCGAACAGCGCACCTTCAACAGCTCGCCATGCATATGAATGATGTTGCGGTTGCCCGCGCGTTCATGCAAATTGTCGATGTTTTGCGTCACCAGCAAAAAGCGATCGCCAAGCGCTTCTTCAAGCTTCGCTAACGCCAGATGCGCCGCATTGGGTTGTATTTCCGGCTGTTGAAGCTGCTGACGGCGGGCATTATAAAATGTCTGCACTAGCCCCGGATTACGGGCGAATCCTTCCGGCGTTGCCACGTCTTCAACCCGATGCTCTTCCCAAAGGCCATCCGCCGCGCGAAACGTACGAATACCAGACTCTGCAGAAATTCCTGCACCTGTAAGGACTAATACTCTTGGGTTTTCCATCATTTCCGGCACCACTCTGTCTCTGAAAAAGATCCGCTGGCGCAGACGTTCACGCAACAGACGTTTATTTTTACGAAAGCGGCTTAATCGATGAAACCGACGCGACTGCATAACAACCTCTTTTTTTGATTAGTCGGTAAGATGTAAAAAAGCAGCACCGCGCATCCCACCTGCATCCCCATGCCGCGCACGCTCAATGCGCGGCGCGCGGGCAACAGGGAGGAGATGGCGCGGCAGTCTTTCCGCCAGTTGCGTTGTTATTGCCGTAAAGTTCGATAGTCCGCCGCCGATCACCAATAAATCGGGATCGACAATCGTCAGTATATTCCCCAGACAAACCGCCAGTAAATCCAGATAGCGCTCAACATGCGCGTGCGCCTGCTCATCACCCTGCTCCCACAACGCGATAATCTCCGGCGCCTGCAGCGATTGATCATAATAATGCTGATATAGCCACGCAAACCCGCGCCCGGACAGATAATTCTCAATGCAGCCCATCTGACCGCATCCACAACGGCGGAGAGGAAAATCAAACCCCATCAACGTTAGCGCGTCAACCGGCAAACGCATATGGCCAAACTCGCCGGTGATATAGCTCTGACCGGTAATCGGCTTCCCGTTTAGCACCAGGCCACCGCCGACGCCGGTGCCGAGGATAAGCCCCATAACCAAAGGATATTGCGTGAATTCATCATCCCAGGCTTCGGACAAGGCAAAACAGTTAGCGTCATTGTCCAGACGCACATCGCGATCCAGTCGGGCGCTGAGATCGGCGCGCAACGGCTTACCGCTGGCTGCCGGGACATTCGCGGCGTACAGCGTGCCGTCTTCGGTTTCCGGCATACCGGGTATGCCAATCCCTACCGACCCTTTTACGCCAAATCGCTGGTCGGCTTCCGCGACCAGTTCGCACACGGCGTCTAAAAAGGCGCTATAGCTGGTATGGGGCGTGGGAACCCGTTTTTCCCACTGCAGCCGCCGCGTTGAGTCAAATACGCCTAACGCAATCTTTGTTCCGCCAATGTCAAACCCGTAATACATCACCGCTCCTTGTTTTTATATTCCGCGATTACTGGCCGCTCAATACTCGCGCAGGGTCAATGTTGCTCGCCCGCCGCGCCGGATACCAGCTCGCCAGTAAGCTTAACAACAACGCCGTGACCAGTACGTAAACAACGTCCAGCCAATGTAATTCGGATGGCAGGAAGTCGATAAAATAGATATCGCCGGACAAAAACTGATGCCCGATCGCCTTTTCAATCCCATTAATAATGGCGGTAAGCTGAAGCGAAACGACAACGCCGATCGCCACGCCAATCAAACTGCCCAGCAAGCCCGCGAGTAGCCCGTACCAGACGAAAATGGCACGAATCAAACCATCTTTCGCCCCCAGCGTTCTTAATACCGCAATGTCGCCGCTTTTGTCTTTTACCGCCATCACTAAGGTGGAAACGATATTAAAACAGGCCACGCCGATCACCAGAATCATCGCCAGATACATAATGGCGCGAATCATCTGGATATCGCGATACATATAGCCGTAGGTGCCGATCCAGCTCTTAATGTAGACATAGCTGTTAGTCACTTCACCCGCATCACGCACCAGTTTGTTCGCATTAAACACGTCGTGGACTTTAAGCGCGATACCGGAAACGCTGGACCCCATATCCAGATACTGCTGCGCATCCTCAAGCGGGATCATGGCGAAGCTGTGATCGAGCTGGCCGCTCAGTTGCAGAATCCCGATGACATGCAAACGCACGCGTTTGGGCTGGAGCAGCTTATGGTCGGCATTCGCATTGGGGATCATGATGGACACCCAGTCGCCCTGTTTCACGTTCAGCGCATCGGCGACGCCTTTACCGATAATGATCTGCTGCTCGCCCGCTTTGAAATGATCCCAGGCGTGATTTTGCACAAATGACGGTAACGCGCTAAGCTGCTGCTCTTGCTTAGGGTCGACGCCTTTAACCTGAATGGCGCGCAAATTCGCCCCGCTCTCTACCAGGCCGGTAAAATTGATATACGGCGCGGCGGCGGCAATGCCCGGCACCTTCTGCACTTTTGCCAGCGCTTCACGCCAGTTGGTCCACGGCTGATTGACCGCTTCAATCTCCCCGTGCGGAACCACCGCCAGAATACGGTTATTCAACTCGCGTTCGAAACCGTTCATCGCGCTTAAACCGACAATCAATACCGCCACGCCCAGCGCGATACCGATGGTAGAAATGACGGAAATGAGCGAAACCATACCGCCGCGCCGCCGTCCACGGCTGAAACGCAAGCCAATTAACAATGATAAAGGCGACGCCATTACTCCGCCCCCATCAGGCTCAGTTCCGCCGTCAGGCGGCCATCGCGCATCTCAAGCTGGCGGCTCATACGTTTCGCCAGTTGCAAATCGTGAGTCACCACCAGAAACGCGGTTCCCTGCAGACGATTTAACTCGCCCAGAAGCTCAAAAATACTGTCGGCATTACGCGCATCCAGATTACCGGTCGGCTCATCCGCCAGTACCAGACGCGGGTTATTCACCAACGCGCGCGCTATCGCGACACGCTGGCGCTCACCGCCGGAAAGTTCCGAAGGTCGATGGGTTGCGCGATGCTCCAGCCCTACGGCGTGCAGCATTTCTCGCGCCCGAGCATCAATCTCCGCCGGTTTCTTTTTGCCAATCAATAATGGCATCGCCACGTTTTCCAGCGCCGTAAAATCCGGCAGGAGATGATGAAACTGATAGATAAACCCCAGTTTCTGGTTACGTAATTCCGCTTTTGCCGCAGAAGAGAGTTTGCTCATCGGCTGGCCGCTAAAAATCACATCGCCAGAGGTAGGCGTATCCAGCCCGCCTAACAGATGCAGCAACGTACTTTTACCCGAACCGGAACTGCCGACGATCGCCATCATTTCGCCTTCGCCGATACTGAAGCTGACATCGTGCAACACGTCGGTTTGTACGGTGCCTTCCTGATAGCGTTTGCACAGGTTGTCGCATTGCAACAGGATCTTATTCATAACGTAAAGCCTCAGCGGGTTGAGTGGCGGCAGCGCGCCAGGAAGGATAAAGCGTAGAAAGCAGCGCGATGGCCATTGCCACCAGCGCGATAACGATCACCTGTAACGGCTCTATCGCCACGGGCAACGCAGCGCCATCCAGAAACGCGCCGATGATCGGCATCAGGTTATTCAGTTGGCTGGCAAGCAATGCGCCCAGCGCGGCGCCCAACAGCGCGCCGATAATCCCGGCGCTGGCGCCCTGCACCATAAAGACCATCATAATTTGTCGCGGCGTCAGCCCTTGAGTTTGTAAAATCGCCACTTCGCCCTGCTTCTCCATGACCATCAGACCCAACGAAGTAATAATGTTAAAAGCCGCGACCGCCACGATGAGGCTCAGCAACAATCCCATCATGTTCTTTTCCATGCGCACAGCCTGGAACAACTCGCCTTTACGTTCGCGCCAGTCCTGCCACTTAGTGCCTTGCGGCAGCGTCTGTTGGCTGAGGGTATCGACTTGCAGCGGTTCATCCAGCCACAGACGCCAGCCGGTAATATTGCCTGCCGGATAGCGCATTAAACGCGATGCGTCCTGAATATTGACCAGCATTTCATAGCCATCGACCTCGCTATTGGCGGCAAATGTGCCAATCACCGTAAACAGACGCTGGCTGGGCAGACGTCCCATTGGCGTAAACTGGCTGGCAGATGGCACCATTAGCCGAATCTGATCGCCGCGGTTGACCCCTAACTGTCCGGCGAGCTGCTCGCCGAGGATGACATTATACTTACCCGGCTGTAATTCGCTTTGCTTCACATTGACCAGATACGGCGTTAACGGATCTTTTTGCGCCGGATCGATACCCAACATCACGCCAACCGCAACGCTACGCGCGCTTTGCAGTACGACATCGCCCGTCGTCAGCGGCGCAATACGGTTAACGCCTTGCAGATTCACCGCTTTTTCCGGCATCTGATTCGGGTTAAGAGAGCCATGTTCAGCAGAGAGGATGGCCTGAGGCATCAAACCAAGAATATTATTTTGCAGTTCGCGCTCAAAACCGTTCATCACCGACAATACCGTGACCAGCGCCATCACCCCCAGGGTAATGCCGATAGTGGAAAGCCAGGAAACGAAGCGACCGAAGCGATCTGCTGCACGCCCGCGCATGTAACGCAGGCCGATGAATAGAGCGACAGGTTGATACATGTAATCCGTCTGGTTGCTGTTAGCAAAGTCCCGAGTATATAAGCGAAAGCGGAATGCGTAAATGTCTGAACCGTAAGAGTTCGTCAGCGTTATTCTGAAAAAGGCCGACAAATCAAGTCACTTACATGTTCATACTTTACCTGTTCGGCGTGTTATGCGGCGGATTCAATTTGCTAATAAACAACGATCGCGGATAATAAAGAACATTGCTTATCAGTCATATGCCCCTGAATACCTGAGTCCTTCATGCTGTCCCGGCGCGCAGCCAACCATGAAGCAGCCTGAAGGGTGACGCGTAGAGTGCGGCGTAAAACAAAAAGAGATACTGACAACCGTTATGCCTGAAAAACAACGTTACACGCTGCCGACAAAAGCGGGCGATCAGCGCCAGTTGGGCGAACTTACCGGTGCCGCCTGCGCTACGCTGGTGGCGGAGATAGCCGAACGCCATGCCGGTCCGGTGGTACTCATAGCGCCTGACATGCAAAATGCTCTGCGATTGCATGATGAAATCCGCCAGTTTACCGATCAGATGGTCATGAACCTGGCGGACTGGGAAACGCTACCGTATGACAGCTTCTCCCCGCATCAGGAAATTATCTCTTCGCGTCTGTCCACGCTCTACCAGTTGCCGTCGATGCAGCGCGGCGTCTTGATTGTACCGGTAAACACCCTGATGCAGCGCGTTTGTCCGCATAGCTATCTGCATGGTCATGCACTGGTGATGAAAAAAGGCCAGCGGCTGTCCCGCGACGCTCTGCGCGCGCAGCTTGACAGCGCCGGTTATCGGCATGTCGATCAGGTGATGGAGCATGGCGAATACGCGACGCGCGGCGCGCTGTTGGATCTCTTTCCGATGGGCAGCGAACAGCCTTATCGCCTCGACTTTTTTGATGATGAAATCGACAGCCTGCGTCTGTTTGACGCGGATACCCAACGTACGCTGGAGGAGGTCGAGGCCATCAATTTGTTGCCCGCGCACGAATTTCCTACCGACAAAGCCGCTATTGAGCTTTTCCGTAGCCAGTGGCGCGATACCTTTGAGGTAAAACGCGACGCCGAGCACATCTATCAGCAGGTTAGCAAAGGCACCTTGCCCGCCGGGATCGAATACTGGCAGCCGCTCTTTTTCAGCGAACCGTTACCGCCATTATTTAGCTATTTCCCCGCCAATACTCTGGTGGTGAATACTGGCTCGCTGGAAACCAGCGCCGAACGCTTTCAGGCCGATACGCTGGCGCGTTTTGAAAATCGCGGCGTCGATCCTATGCGCCCGCTTTTGCCGCCGGAAGCCCTCTGGCTACGGGTAGATGAGCTCTTTTCCGAGCTTAAACGCTGGCCTCGCCTCCAGCTTAAAACCGACCATCTGCCGGAAAAAGCCGCCAATACCAATCTTGGTTTCCAGAAATTACCGGATTTGGCTATCCAGGCGCAGCAGAAAGCGCCGCTGGACGCGCTGCGTAAATTCCTCGAATCTTTCAGCGGTCCGGTGATTTTTTCGGTGGAAAGCGAAGGACGCCGCGAAGCGCTGGGAGAGCTCCTGGCTCGCATAAAAATCGCGCCGAAGCGAATATTACGCCTGGACGAGGCGCAGGATGCGGGACGCTATCTGATGATTGGCGCCGCAGAACATGGCTTTATCGACACCCAACGCAATCTGGCGCTGATTTGTGAAAGCGATCTCTTGGGTGAGCGGGTGGCGCGTCGCCGCCTGGATTCCCGCCGCACGATCAACCCGGATACGTTGATTCGTAACCTGGCGGAGCTCCACGTCGGTCAACCGGTAGTGCATCTGGAGCACGGCGTCGGACGCTATGCCGGCATGACCACTCTGGAGGCTGGCGGCATCAAGGGTGAATATCTGATGCTCACCTACGCCAATGACGCCAAACTGTATGTGCCGGTTTCCTCATTGCATCTGATTAGCCGCTATGCCGGCGGCGCGGAAGAAAGTGCGCCGCTGCATAAACTGGGCGGCGACGCCTGGTCGCGCGCCCGGCAGAAAGCGGCGGAAAAAGTGCGCGATGTCGCAGCGGAACTGTTGGATATTTATGCGCAACGGGCGGCAAAAGAGGGTTTTGCCTTTAAGCATGATCGTGAGCAGTATCAGTTATTCTGCGACAGCTTCCCGTTTGAAACGACGCCCGATCAGGCACAGGCGATTAACGCCGTATTGAGCGATATGTGCCAACCGCTGGCGATGGACAGGCTGGTGTGCGGCGACGTCGGCTTCGGCAAAACCGAAGTGGCGATGCGCGCCGCGTTCCTGGCAGTGGAAAACCATAAACAAGTAGCGGTACTGGTGCCGACTACGCTGCTGGCGCAGCAACACTATGACAACTTCCGCGACCGTTTCGCCAACTGGCCGGTACGCATTGAGATGCTGTCCCGCTTTCGCAGCGCCAAAGAGCAGACGCAAATCCTGGCGGAAGCCGCCGAGGGTAAGATCGATATTCTGATCGGTACGCATAAACTGCTACAAAGCGATGTGAAGCTGCGCGACCTCGGCCTGCTGATTGTCGATGAAGAGCACCGTTTCGGCGTGCGCCACAAAGAGCGAATTAAGGCGATGCGCGCCGATGTCGATATTCTGACGCTCACGGCGACGCCGATCCCACGGACGCTGAATATGGCGATGAGCGGTATGCGCGATCTCTCCATTATCGCCACCCCCCCTGCCCGTCGTCTGGCGGTAAAAACCTTTGTCCGCGAGTATGATAGCCTGGTGGTAAGGGAAGCGATTCTGCGTGAAATCCTGCGCGGCGGTCAGGTTTACTATTTGTACAATGACGTCGAAAATATTCAGAAAGCCGCAGAGCGGCTGGCGGAACTGGTGCCGGAAGCGCGAATCGCTATAGGCCACGGACAGATGCGCGAACGTGAGCTGGAACGGGTCATGAACGATTTCCACCATCAACGTTTTAACGTGCTGGTGTGTACTACCATTATCGAAACGGGGATCGACATCCCCACCGCTAACACGATCATCATTGAACGCGCGGATCATTTCGGCCTCGCGCAGTTGCACCAGCTGCGTGGCCGCGTTGGGCGCTCGCACCACCAGGCCTACGCCTGGCTGTTGACGCCACATCCTAAGGCCATGACCACCGATGCGCAAAAACGGCTGGAGGCGATTGCGTCGCTGGAGGATTTAGGCGCCGGGTTTGCGCTGGCGACCCACGATCTGGAGATCCGCGGCGCGGGCGAACTGCTTGGCGAAGAGCAAAGCGGCTCAATGGAAACCATTGGCTTCTCACTCTACATGGAACTGCTGGAAAACGCCGTTGATGCGCTGAAAGCAGGCCGCGAACCCTCGCTGGAAGATCTCACCAGTCAGCAAACGGAAGTCGAGCTGCGAATGCCGTCGTTACTGCCGGATGATTTTATTCCGGATGTTAATACCCGGCTGTCATTCTATAAACGCATTGCCAGCGCGAAGAACGAAAACGAGCTGGAGGAGATCAAAGTGGAATTGATCGATCGCTTCGGCCTGCTGCCCGATCCGGCGCGTAATCTGCTGGATATCGCCCGCCTGCGCCAACAGGCGCAAAAGCTCGGCATCCGAAAACTGGAGGGTAACGAGAAAGGCGGAACGATTGAGTTCGCCGAGAAAAACCACGTTGACCCCGCCTGGCTTATCGGGTTGCTGCAAAAACAGCCGCAGCATTTCCGTCTGGATGGCCCGACGCGCCTCAAGTTTATTCAGGATTTAAGCGAACGTAAAACGCGTATAGACTGGGTACGCCAGTTTATGCAGCAACTGGAAGAAAACGCTATTGCATAAGCGTCAGGCCGGGCGTCATTACTCTGCGTCCGGCCTAATCTTTACAAATTCTTTGCACTTCCCTGCAGTTCCAGACACAGCCAGCCGCCATAATTCTTATTTCCTCTTTTATAAAAAATAACCACATAATAATCATGGGTTTATTATAATGTTCAACAATACGCGACTCTCTCGCTGGTGGGCGTTGCTTGCGCTTACCGCGACCATCATGCTTGCCCTTCCCGCGCAGGCGAATACGTGGCCTCTTCCGCCCCCCGGCAGTCGACTGGTGGGAGAAAATAAATTCCATGTCGTTGAAGACGACGGCGGCTCGCTGGAGGCGATCGCCAAAAAATATAACGTGGGCTTTTTAGCCCTGTTACAGGCCAACCCTGGCATTGATCCTTACGTGCCACGCGCAGGCAGCGTGCTGACGATTCCGCTGCAAACGCTGCTACCGGACGCGCCACGTGAAGGTATCGTCATTAACCTCGCGGAATTACGGCTTTACTATTATCAACCGGGGAAAAATACGGTCACGGTCTACCCTATCGGGATTGGCCAACTGGGCGGCGATACCCTGACGCCAACGATGGTGACGACCATTTCGGATAAACGCGCCAATCCAACCTGGACGCCGACCGCCAATATTCGCGCCCGTTATAAAGCGCAAGGCATCGATCTCCCCGCCGTGGTGCCTGCCGGTCCCGATAACCCAATGGGGCATCACGCGATTCGTTTAGCGGCCTACGGCGGCGTCTATCTGTTACATGGCACGAATGCCGATTTTGGCATTGGTATGCGCGTCAGTTCCGGCTGTATCCGTCTGCGCGACGGTGATATAGAGACATTGTTCCGTCAGGTCACGCCGGGAACCAAAGTGAATATAATCAATACGCCGATTAAAGCCTCGGTGGAGCCAGGCGGCGTGCGACTGGTGGAAGTTCATCAGCCGCTGTCTAAAAATATAGGCGACGATCCGCAGGTGTTGCCGATTGTGCTGAATGGCCCGATGCAGGCCTTTAAGGACGCGCCGCAGACCGATGCTGCGGTGATGGAACATGTTATGGAAGTGCGTTCCGGAATGCCGGTGGATGTAACCCGTCAAGCAGAGGCGAAACCGCAGTCGCTGTAAGCGTGAATAGCTGACCGACAAAAAAGCCTCGCGATGCATCGCGAGGCTTTTTCTTTTTATTGTGGCAATCGCAGCGGCATTAATGAGGGTTAATGCTTACTTATAGATTACCGCCGTACCGTGGAGGGTATTCGGGCCGGTAACAGAGGTAATACGGAAAGACTTCGCCCCCATCTCCTGCGCTTTTTGCGCCAGCTGATCTTCCAGCGAGCCCAGATTCGTGCCGCCATTCGCGGAAATGGTGCCGAACTTCTGTTGACCTTCTGGCGTTGCCTGAACTTCAACGGCGGCGAAGCTGGCGAATGAGAGCGAACTCAGTACGGCAGCAGCGATGAGGGTTTTTACGTTTTTCATAGTGATGACCTTTAGCAGATGAATGGGTGTCGTAAGCATTAACTTAACGATCGATAAGTTAATCATAGATGTGATCTACATCACACGTCAACTTCTTTTTATAATGATCGTTATATAATTTATAAAGATGTTATTTTTCATGTGAATAGAATTGATTTATTTTTCTAATGAATACTCTGGAGCCAGAAGTGGTTTGTTTTTATAATAGAGAGACCGCTCTTTAAACAGGTACAACGGCATCATGACAACGGATACCACGAGTTGCGCGAAGAAAAGCCGTGGCCGACCAAAAGTGTTCGACAGGGAAGCCGCGCTTGATAAGGCCATGACTCTCTTCTGGCAGCACGGCTATGAAGCAACTTCGCTTGCCGATCTCGTAGAGGCTACCGGGGCGAAAGCGCCTACTCTCTATGCGGAATTCACTAACAAAGAAGGATTATTTCGCGCTGTCCTGGATCGCTACATCACTCGCTTTGCCTCAAAGCACGAAGCCCAGCTCTTTTGTGAAGAGAAAAGCGTGGAATCGGCGCTGGAAGATTACTTCACAGAAATTGCCGCCTGCTTTACCAGTACAGACACGCCAGCTGGCTGCTTTATGATTAATACGTCCGCCACCCTGGCCGCCTCCTCGCGCGATATCGCCCGCACGGTAAAATCACGCCACGCCATGCAGGAACAGACGCTCATCCAGTTTCTGCGCCAACGTCAGGAGCGCGGTGAAATTCCGGCGCACTGTAACCCGCAGGCGCTCGCAGAATATATAAACTGTATTTTACAGGGAATGTCGATCAGCGCCCGTGAAGGTGCCACCTTCGAACAACTGATGCAAATTACGCGTACGACTCTGCGCATCTGGCCTGAACTGCTCAAGTCCTGAACGACGCGGCTTCGGATAAAAAAAAGCCCCTCAGCCTGAGCGAATGAGGGGCTAACTTGCAGAGTACAGCTTTTTTATGCTTTGTTATTCAGAACCAGTTGGCCATTGCCGTCGAGGGGAATTTGCGTTCCGGGGTCTTTATCCATGCGGATTTTGCCCTGCTGATCGCCAATTTTGTAGGTCACGTCGTAGCCAAGCATCTTTTCAGATTTGTCATACACCGTCTTACAGCGTTGCTGCGTGGTAGTGTAGGTATCACTCTCCTGCATTGATCCCTGGATTTGATTGCCAGCATAACCGCCGCCCAGCGCCCCGACGACCGTCGCCACATCTTTACCACGACCGCCGCCAAATTGATGTCCAATCACGCCGCCTGCTACTGCGCCAAGCACCGAGCCGGCAATACGGTTTTCGTCCTGAACCGGTCTGCGATGCGTGACCGTGACATTACGGCACTCCTGACGCGGCGTTTTTACCGTCTCTTTAATCGGTTTAGCCGATATCACCTGCGCATACTGCGGACCACGATCAAATACGTTGAGACTGGCCACTGCCGCCACACCCAGCGCAGCCGCTACGCCAATCCCTATACCCGCCAACATTGATTTATTCACGGGAGCTCCTCCTTCGTTGCTATTGGTAACAATTTTGCAACCAGTATGCGAACAAAGCCAATCGGAATGAGGATGAAAAATGCGGGATGAGGCGGTAAAGCTGAAGGATTCGGACAACTCCGAAGCAAGAGATGGAGAAGCGCTCACCGGCGCGAGCAGCCGGTGAGGCGCAGAGAAATTAATGCAGTTTCAGGCGCGGACGAATGACGCGGTTAATACTACCCACCAGCATCATCAGGCCGGTTTTAAAGTATCCATGCAGCGCTATCTGGTGCATACGGTATAGCGAGATATACACGAAGCGGGCGATACGTCCTTCAATCATCATTGAACCGCGGGTCAGGTTCCCCATCAGACTACCCACGGTAGAGAAGTTGGACAGAGAGACCAGCGATCCATGATCTTTATACTGGTAAGCTTTCAGCGGTTTGCCATTCATCTGCGCCAGAATGTTATTCATCGCGCAGGTAGCCATCTGATGCGCCGCCTGAGCGCGAGGCGGCACAAAACCTCCCTCCGGACGTGCGCAGGAAGCGCAGTCGCCAATCGCATAAATATCAGGATCGCGCGTGGTTTGCAGCGTCGGTTCCACCACCAGTTGGTTAATGCGGTTCGTTTCCAGACCACCAATCTCTTTCATAAAATCTGGCGCTTTGATACCCGCCGCCCACACCATCAGATCGGCCTGAATATATTCACCTTCTTTCGTATGCAGACCGCCTTCGTCGGCGCTGGTGACCATAGTTTGCGTCAGCACGCGAACGCCCAGTTTGGTCAGTTCATTATGCGCGGCGCTGGAGATACGCGGCGGCAACGCAGGCAGAATACGCTCGCCAGCCTCAACCAACGTCACGTTCAGCGCGTCGTTGGTCAGCCCCTTATAACCATAGCTATGCAGCTGTTTTACCGCATTATGCAGTTCAGCCGACAGCTCAACCCCCGTCGCACCACCGCCAACGATGGCGATATTGACCTTACCGTTCGCGCCCAGATTAGCCGAATACTTGAGGAACAGGTTCAGCATCTCCTGGTGAAAACGGCGCGCCTGATGCGGGTTATCGAGGAAGATACAGTGCTCTTTCACGCCCGGCGTGTTGAAATCATTAGAGGTGCTGCCCAGCGCCATCACCAGCGTGTCATACGCGATTTTGCGCTCCGGCACCAGCAGTTCGCCCTTTTCATCACGCAACTCGGCAATGGTGATGGTTTTCGCTTCGCGATCGATATCCATCACCGACCCCAGCTGGAACTGGAAACCATGATTACGCGCATGAGCCAGATAGCTCAGCGCATCCACGCCTTCGTCCAGAGAGCCAGTCGCCACTTCGTGCAGCAATGGTTTCCACAGATGGCTGTGATTTCTGTCTACCAGCGTGATTTTCGCTTTTTTCTTGCGCCCCAGTTTATGGCCTAACTGCGTCGCCATTTCCAGCCCGCCAGCGCCGCCGCCGACAATCACGATCTTTTTTAATGGTGTAGTCAACGTGACCCCCTTAAATTTATTAACCAATTGTTAATTAAAAGTTATTAGCATAGCCTTTAATTAACAACAAGTTACGTTAATGAGAATAAGCTTCTGATATGAGAATAGCATGAACGGTGCATTGGTCATACCAAAATTGATGTGCATCAAGTTTTCATGCTGAAAAGATAGACAGTTTGCGAGAATTGAGCATAAAAAAACCAGCCGCAAGGCTGGTTATCCGGTCACTGATAACGCCATATTGCCGGATGGCGTTACCCCAGCGTTTTAAACGCTTTGATACGTTGCAAGTGCGGCGAAATATTTTTGAATTTGTGAGTCTGTTCCTCATCCCACACAATTTCATAAAACGGGTGAAGCGCTTGCGCTGAGCGTTGGCTGTCCAGCGCTTCATCATGACGCGAGAGGATCACCAGACAACGATCGCGATTTTTTTCGCGAAAGTTGGTCACGCACTTTGTAGCGATGTCCGCATATTCTTCCGGGCGATCGATTTTCCCCTCCATGTTTTCATAGGGGAACAGGTTCGGGTTAAAAACCACCTGACGGATATCGCACAAAAAGCCAATCCGCTCCGCCCAGTAACCGCCCAGCCCCACGCCACAGATTAAAGGGCGCTCGTCCACATTCAACTGCAACATTTTGTCCACTTCTTTCAGCAGATGCTGCATATCGTGCTTAGGATGCCGCGTACTGTAGCTTACCAGCCGAACATCCGGGTCGATAAACTGTAATTGCAACACTTTTTCATGGTTGCCCGGACTATTTGAATCAAAACCGTGTAAATAAATAATCATCTGGCACCCTCACGAAAACTCGAGTTAATGACCTGCTTTTTCTTCCTGCCAGCGTTCATGTAACTGGTTGAGCTGGGCGCTGGCTGTTTTCCAGCGTGCTGAGTCCATGAGCTCCCGGCGTGAAAATGAACCTTTATGATACAAACGTGTAACACGTTCTGCTTTGATCGGCGACAGATTATCCAGCACGCTGACTGCGCCTTTACGATTATTGCAGACCAGAATCATATCGCAACCCGCATCCAGCGACGCCTGAGCGCGCTCAGCATAGCTGCCCATAATCGCCGCGCCCTCCATCGACAGATCGTCGGAGAAAATGACGCCATCAAAGCCTAACTCCTGACGCAGCACCGTTTTCAGCCAGTACGGCGAACCGCTTGCCGGACGCGGATCGATAGCGCGGTAGATCACGTGGGCAGGCATAATCGCATCCAGTTTATTCTCGCTAATCAGCGTGCGGAACACCGACATATCTTTGCCACGGATGTCCGTTTCAGGACGTGGATCGCACGGCGTCTCTTTGTGGGAGTCCGCCGTGACCGCGCCGTGGCCGGGGAAATGCTTACCGGTCGTTTTCATCCCGGCGTCATGCATGCCGTCAATAAAGCGTGTTGCCATTGCCAACGCTTTTGCGGGATCGGCATGATAAGAACGCTCGCCAATTGCCGCGCTGATATGCCCGACGTCCAGCACTGGCGCAAAACTGATATCAATATCCATCGCGATCATTTCGCTGGCCATCAGCCACCCTGCCTCCTGCGCCAGTCGCCCCCCCTCTTCCAGCCCATGCAGCGCAAAAAAAGATTGCGCCGCGGGCAGGCGGGTAAACCCTTCACGGAAACGCTGTACGCGCCCGCCTTCCTGATCGACGGCCACCACCAGATGGTTACGCGATGCCGCCCGAATCTGGCGCACTAATTCGCGCAGCTGTTCCGGGTCATGGTAATTACGCGTGAACAGAATAAGCCCGCCAACCAGCGGATGCGCCAGTATCTCGCGCTCCTCCGCATCCAGCTCACATCCTTCGACATTCAACATTACTGGGCCCACACTGCTCTCCTTATCCTTTCATACGTAGCTGGCGCCAGGTTTCATCGGCCAGCCTGATAAATTGTTGCTCGCCGGTTTGTCGCCAGCGGTATTCGAACCACCCTGCTTTTAGCATAATGACCCAGGGGTGCCATAATCGTATCTGTCGCCATAGCTGCCGGGCGTCGATTCGCGCGCGCGCGGCATAAGCGTCTGCCAGTTGTCGGTGCTGGCGTTCATCCTCAACCCATACTGCCGCCAGCTCCAACGCAATATCGCCGTCGCCGGCATACTCCCAGTCAATCAGTCTCAACCCGGCGGACGTTAATACTATATTGTCGCCATGGACATCCATATGCAAAGGCGCGAGCCGCAGCGGGCGAGGTTCACCGTTTTTTTGCAACTGTTTGAGCCGCCGCAACCAAAACGGCGTATGCCTTGCCGGATCGCAACACGACCAGTACTGCGCCAATAGTGGCGATAGCGCGATACGCCAGCCAAAACGCGGCTGTTGATGCAAATGATACAGTAAGGCCGCCAGTTCGTCGGCATCTGGCAGAGCGGAATTTACCACACCATGCAGATATTCTACCGCCATCCAGCCCGGCGTATAAAAAAGCGCTCGCGGCGCCAGACTGGCCGGCAATTGGGATAAGGCGCGGTGATGACGTAAAAAATGGGCTGGTGGAGCGTCGGGGTCGTGATGACGGCGCAGCACGATACGGTGAGTATCGTGGGCAATAATACAGCTCCCGCCGCTTAGCCCCTGCGATGCGGCGACGGCGGGACGATACTGGGGAAAATAGCGCGACAGGATCTCGTCGCGCGTTAAGGGATTATTGTTGTTGGACCGCACCTTTACCTGACCAGATTATCTCGCCAGTTTGCACCAGCATTAACTGCATCTGTAATGCAGGCGCGTTAACGTTACCGGATGCGCTGGAGTAAAGTACATATTGCGCCCCGACATTGCGCGCAATGCCAATAGCTTTACTGCGCGTTCCCAGACTATCCTGCGGAGACAACCCTAACTGCTGTTTTGCCATCGAGAGTTGCTGTACAGAGACCAGCGTAAATTTACCGTTGTTCGCCAGCGCATTACGTAACGTTTCCGTTGCCTCGTTCGCATTTAACGACCCATTCGTCCGGTTATTCACGCTGTCGACAAGCAATACGCTTCCGGCCGTCACGCCATCAGCCTGCAACATTTTGCTGACCAGCGGTTGCATCGCGCCGTTCCAGTCATAGTGGCGCACCTTAGGCGCTGGCTGGCCCGTTTGATCTTCATGTTCGATCGGCCCCGGTTGCTGTGGAATGGTTGGCACAGACGGCACAACAGGAGGCTGCGGCGGCTGCGCGGGTTGTTCTGGCGCTGGTTTTACCTCTTCAACTGGCGCAGGTTGACGTTGCGCCATACACCCGGAGAGAAATATCGCCAGCGCAGCAATAGCAGCGTAGCGATGCATTTTTGTCATCAAAATTCACTCCTCACAAATAAAGATAAAGCCTGACCTTATGCGCCCCCAGATAATTGGCGCTGCCAAATAGCGTTACCGACGAACGCGCGGGTATGGTTACGCTACGCGGCGCCTCCAGCGGATGCATCTCCAGCCCCCGCGCGTCATACCAGTAAAACCGATAATGAACGGTTATGGGCTCTTGCCTTTCGTTATAGACGCGGGAAGAGGCTGATGGCTGGATATCAGACGCCGTCAGTTCAGGCGGCTCTGCGGTGACGCCCGCCGCCAGAACCGTGGACTCCATCACCAGCGACTGCGCGTCGCTTACCGGAATTTCAGGGTGTGACCGACAGCCGGTAAGCAGCAGCAAGCCCAGAGAAACCGCGATGCATCCTTTGATCATACTTACAAGCCTTTATGCGCCAGCATCGGGCCTAGCGGGCGGCCGCCCAGTAGGTGCATATGGATATGATAAACCTCCTGGCCCCCATGACGGTTGGTATTCATGATTAAACGATACCCATCTTCGGCAATGCCTTCCTGTTCGGCGATTTTCGCCGCCACGGTGATCATCCGACCTAACGCCTGTTCATGTTCCGCCGTCACGTCATTGACGGTTGGGATCAGGATATTGGGAATAATCAAGATATGCGTCGGCGCCTGCGGTGAAATATCACGAAAGGCGGTGACCAGCTCATCCTGATAAACGATATCCGAAGGGATTTCACGACGAATAATTTTGCTGAATATAGTTTCTTCTGCCACGACGTTTTCCTTTTTCATAATAGCCCTTGCAGCGCACATGCTACGCCGAGCCATACTGCGAGTATAGAGTATGAGCGAGTTACCGACGCTCTTTCAACTTTAACCCACGATTTATTAAGCGAAAAATGACTACATGCTGGACTTACCGCCATATCCCCCTGCCATGACGCCTTTGTACGCTTAAAAAATATTTCTAGTTTCCCTGGTTATACCGTTTTACACATTTAATACAAATGCGTATATTTCTCATTTTCATTTTTATGCGCATTAACTAGCAAAGAATGAAAAGGTTCAACGTCATACGTCCTGAACTTACCCCAATAACAAGCAAGGATTTTCAGATGTCTTTCATTCAATACCGCCGGGACAAACACCTTCCGTCCACCGCCGCACCGTCGCTGTTAGCTATGGGTATGGCGATGGCATTTATGCCTGCCGCCTTCGCGGCTGAGGATACCGTTATTGTCGAAGGCGCGACGACCGCTGACGCCGTAAACCGTGAAGAACAGGATTACAGCGTGAAAACGACCGCAGCGGGCACCAAAATGCCGATGACTCAGCGCGATATCCCGCAGTCGGTCAGTATTGTCAGCCAACAGCGTATGGAAGACCAGCAGTTGCAAACCCTGGGCGAGGTGATGACCAATACGCTGGGGATCAGCGGAAGCCAGGCTGACTCCGATCGCATCAGCTATTACTCGCGCGGGTTTGAAATTGACAACTATATGGTTGACGGTATTCCAACGTATTTTGAGTCCCGCTGGAATCTGGGAGATGCGCTAACGGATACCGCGCTGTATGAGCGCGTGGAGGTGGTTCGCGGCGCGAATGGGCTGATGACCGGAACCGGCAATCCTTCTGCCTCAATTAATATGATCCGTAAACACGCCACCAGTCGGGAGTTCAAAGGTAACGTCTCCACAGAATACGGTAGCTGGAATAAGCAGCGTTACGTCATGGATCTGCAAAGTCCGCTCACCGCAGACGGTAATGTCCGTGGGCGCATCGTGGCGGGTTATCAGAATAATGATTCCTGGCTGGACCGCTATAACAGTGAGAAAGCGTTCTTTTCCGGAATTGTCGATGCCGATCTGGGTGCAACCACCAGCCTTTCAGCCGGTTATGAATATCAAAAAATTGATGTCAACAGCCCGACCTGGGGCGGTCTGCCGCGCTGGAACACCGATGGCAGCAAAAATAGCTATGACCGCGCGCGTAGTACCGCCCCGGACTGGGCTTATAACAACAAAGAGATAAATAAATTCTTCGTCACGCTTAAACAGCGTTTTGCCGAAAGCTGGCAGGCGACCCTGAATGCGACCCATACTGAGGTCAAATTCGACAGTAAAATGATGTATATCGATGCGTTAGTCGATAAAGAGACAGGTACGCTGGTGAGTCCTTATGGCGCAAGCTACCCCGTGGTCGGCGGTACGGGCTGGAACAGCGGCAAACGCAAAGTAGATGCCATAGATCTCTTTGCCGATGGCGCTTATGAGCTGTTTGGCCGCCAGCACAATATGATGTTTGGCGGCAGTTATAGTAAGCAGAATAACCGCTATTTTAGCGCCTGGGCGAACGTCTTTCCGGACGACATTGGCAACTTCAGCGCCTTTAACGGTAATTTCCCCCAAACCCACTGGGCGCCACAAAATCTGGCGCAGGACGATACCACGCATATGAAATCGCTGTATGCCGCTACGCGCATTTCGCTGGCCGACCCGCTGCATCTGATTCTTGGCGCTCGTTATACCAACTGGCGTGTTGATACACTGACCTACAGCATGGAGAAAAACCATACCACGCCGTATGCCGGGCTGATTTATGATATCAACGACAACTGGTCCGCTTATGCCAGTTATACCTCTATCTTTCAGCCGCAGAATAAACGCGACAAAGCGGGTCAATATCTGGCTCCGATTACCGGTAATAACTATGAAGCGGGTCTGAAGTCCGACTGGATGAACAGCCGCCTCACCACCACGTTGTCCGTGTTCCGCATTGAGCAGAATAACGTCGCTCAGGCAACCACTATTCCCATCCCTGGCAGTAATGGGGAGTTTGCCTGGAAGTCTACTGACGGAACGGTGAGCAAAGGCGTCGAATTTGAAGTAAACGGCGCAATTACCGATAACTGGCAGATGACTTTCGGGGCTACCCGGTATGTTGCCGAGGACAATGAAGGTAACGCCGTGAACCCTAATCTTCCGCGCACCAGCGTGAAGTTATTCACCCGCTATCGTCTGCCGGCGATACCGGAGCTGACGGTCGGCGGCGGCGTGAACTGGCAGAATCGGGTTTACAAAGATACCACGACGCCGTACGGCACTTTCCGCGCCGAACAGGGCAGCTATGCGCTGGTCGATCTGTTTACCCGCTATCAGGTGACGAAAAATTTCTCCGTACAGGGAAACATCAACAACCTGTTTGATAAAACCTACGACACCAATATTGATGGTTCCATTGTTTACGGCGCGCCGCGTAACGTCAGCCTCACCGCCAATTATCAGTTCTGACAGACTGTCGGAGAGCGGCATGTAAAGCGCCATTAAAAAAGGCAGCCGAATGGCTGCCTTAATTCTCCCCAACATCATTACTGCTTAGCTGTTACGGATGTACTCATCCATTTCCGTTTTCAGGTTATCGGATTTCGTACCGAAAATAGCCTGAACGCCGGAACCCGCGACGACAACGCCTGCCGCGCCCAGTTTCTTCAGGCCAGCCTGATCCACTTTCGCTACATCGGCTACGCTCACGCGCAGACGCGTGATACAGGCATCCAGGTTAGTGATGTTCTCTTTACCGCCAAACGCCGCAACCAAAGCCGGCGCCATTTCGCTGGTCGCGCCCGCTTTTGCGTCATCAGTAGTGTCTTCACGACCCGGCGTTTTCAGATCCAGCGCTTTGATCAGCACGCGGAAGACGGTGTAGTACACAATCGCATAACCGGCGCCAACAATCGGGAACAGCCACAATTTGCTGCTGTTACCGGACAGCACGATAAAGTCGATCAGACCGTGGGAGAACGACGTACCGTCACGCATCCCCAGCAGGATACAGATCGGGAATGCCAGACCTGCCAGAATCGCGTGAATGATGTACAGGATCGGCGCCACGAACATGAAGGAGAACTCGATAGGCTCGGTAATACCCGTCAAAAACGAGGTCAGCGCGGCGGAAATCATGATACCGCCCACTTTTGCGCGGTTTTCCGGTTTAGCAGAGTGCCAGATAGCAATGGCCGCAGCCGGCAGACCGTACATTTTGAACAGGAAGCCGCCAGACAACATACCCGCCGTCGGGTCGCCCGCCATATAGCGCGGAATGTCGCCGTGGAATACCTGACCCGCTGCGTTGGTGTATTCGCCGATCTGCATCTGGAAAGGAACGTTCCAGATATGATGCAGACCAAACGGCACCAGGCAACGCTCGATAAAACCGTAAATACCAAACGCGACAACCGGATTCTGATAAGCCGCCCACTGCGAGAACGCCTGGATAGCCGTACCGATTGGCGGCCATACGAAAGACAGCACCACACCGGTAAAAATAGCGGCCAGACCCGAAATGATCGGCACGAAGCGTTTGCCCGCAAAGAAGCCCAGATACTCAGGCAGTTTGATACGGTAGAAGCGGTTAAACATATACGCTGCGATCGCACCGGAGATAATCCCCCCGAGAACACCCGTATCAGCAAGGTGTTTAGCGGCGATCTCTTCAGCAGGTAAATGCAGAACCAGCGGCGCAACCACAGCCATGGTTTTCACCATGATGCCATACGCTACTACCGCCGCCAGAGCCGAAACGCCGTCGTTGTTGGTAAAGCCCAACGCCACGCCGATAGCGAAAATCAGCGGCATATTGGCAAAAACAGATCCGCCCGCTTCTGCCATAACGTGCGATACAACGGCTGGCAGCCAGCTGAAGTTAGCGGAACCGACACCCAGCAGGATACCTGCGATAGGGAGTACGGATACCGGCAGCATCAGCGATTTACCGACCTTTTGCAGGTTAGCAAATGCATTCTTAAACATAATTGAGAGTGCTCCTGAGTATTTGTGCTTTTCTACGTTCTCACGCATTGGCGAGGGGGGAGAACCCCGCCGTGGACAGGACATCTAAGTGCCCTTTTATTTATTACACAGAGTAAAATAAATACGTCTGATTTTGTTTGACGGCTATCACGTTTCAGCGCCAGATAGCCTAAAAAGTATCACATTCTGCCAAAATGAGTTTCCGAATGTTTCCATAAGCTCGCTCACCGCCCCTTTTGTGGCGGTGAACTTTACGCGCTTTGCTTATTAATTACGAGCTTTAAAAAAACTCGTTTAACGGATTGATGACAGGCGAGACGCGTCAATATGGAACAGGCGAGCAAAGTTATCGGTGGTGATCTGCGCCAGTTCTTCAACGGCAACCCCTTTCAATACCGCCATATATTCTGCGACGTCGCGTACCATCGCAGGCTGGTTCTCTTTACCGCGATGCGGCACCGGTGCCAGATAAGGAGAATCGGTCTCGACTAACAACCGATCCAGCGGCACATAGCGCGCCGCATCACGCAACTGTTCAGCGTTACGGAACGTTACGATGCCGGAAAAAGAGATATAAAACCCCAGATCCAGCAATTTGCCGGCCGTTTCTCTGTCTTCTGTAAAACAGTGTAGTACGCCGCCGCAATCCGTCACTTTTTCTTCGCGCAGGATAGCCAGCGTATCGGCACGCGCGTCGCGAGTATGGACAATCACCGGTTTATGCAATTCGCGGCCAATCTGGATATGATGAATAAAAGACGCCTGCTGGCGGATTTTGGTCTCAGGCGTGTAAAAGTAATCAAGCCCGGTCTCGCCCATCGCCACCACATCGTCTTCTGCAGCAAGGAGGCGCAGTTCTTCTACGTCATATGCTTCATCCTGATTTAACGGATGCACGCCGCAGGAAAAGACCACATTATCGCGCTTGCCTACCAGCTTGCGCATATGGCGATACCCCGGCAGCGTCGTCGCCACCGCTAAACAGAACTTCACATCGCGCGCGGCGGCTTTTGCCAGCACATCGTCCACGTCCTTATGCAAAGATTGATAATCCAGACCATCAAGATGGCAGTGTGAGTCGACTAAAAACATAATGTCTCTCTCAAAGATGAGGAACAGGCAACAAGGTGCCTGGTTGCAGGTAATGCTCGATGCGGAGAATGAGATCGGTTAATACCAGTTCGCGGTTTAATCCGGTCACATGGAGTAATTGATCACGGCAATGGCAAACATCGTTCAGGATTGCCTGAATACGCGCCGGGGATAGCGGCCCCGCCAGCGCGGCAACAACCGCGTCCGCATCAACGTTTGTCAGGTACGACGCGCCGTGCTGACGTTTCAGCGCGTCTACCAGCAGCGTCGCCAGCCAATGCAGGCGCGCCGGGGCTTGCTCATGATTGAGCGCCGTTAATAACGCATACCAGTCGCCCGTATGCAAACTGTCCATTAACGCCTGACACAGCGCCTCACGCTGCGCCCAGCGTTCAGACTGCAACAGCGCCAGCGCGGCGCCGGGCGACCCCGCGTTCAGGCGTAGCGCCGTGAGCAATGCTTCTTGTGACGCCGTCACTTCTCGCGATAGCCATGACATCGCATACGATTCGGACGGCGGCGCCAGATGATGCAGCCGGCAGCGGCTGCGTAATGTCGCCAACAGACGAGCAGGCTCCGGGCTGGCAAGGAAAAACCAGGTTTGCTCCGGCGGCTCTTCCAGCGTTTTGAGCAACGCATTGGCGGCGGCGTCGGTTAATAGCGCCGCATCCGCAATCCACACCACCTTCGCGCCGCCCAGACGGGAGTGCTCGTACAATTTCTCGCTGACCTCGCGTACCGCATCTACGCCGAGGCTGCTTTTGCCTTTATCCGGCGTCAGCGTGTAATAGTCCGGATGCGTGCCAGCCTGCATAAGCTGACAGCCACGGCAATGCCCACAGCTTTTGTGGCCCTCAGGCTGCTGGCATAACAGATAACGGCTCAGCGCATAGCACAGCGCCTCGTCGCCCATGCCAGGTAAGGCCTGAATCAGTAGCGCATGGTGCCCACGTCCCGCCTGGTAACTTTCTACCAGTTTTTCATAGGCGGGCCGTAACCATGGATACCATTTCATGCCGCTTGCTCCTGCACCCACTTCGTCACCGTGGCGCGAATGTCGCGCATGACGGCATCCAGCGGCTGGGTCGCGTCAATGGTGCGGATACGCGAGTCTTGCGCCGCCAGTTCCAGATAGCGCGCGCGAGTCCGGTTAAAGAAATCAAAAGATTCCTGCTCAATGCGATCCAAATCGCCGCGCGCTCTGGCGCGTTTTAGCCCGACTTCCGGCGTGACATCCAGATACAGCGTCAGGTCAGGGCGAAAATCGCCCAGCACGGCATCGCGTAGTGTCGCCAGCATGGTTTGATCAATGCCGCGCCCTCCCCCCTGATACGCCTGGGTCGAGAGATCGTGGCGATCGCCGATCACCCATATGCCTTGCGCCAGCGCGGGTTTGATTACCGTTTCGACGAGCTGTACGCGAGCGGCATAAAACATCAGCACTTCCGCTTTATCGGTAATCACTTCGTCGCCTACCGATCGGATATCCAACACCAGACTTCGTAGTTTTTCGGCAAGCTGCGTACCGCCCGGCTCACGGGTAAAAATCATATTACGAATACCCAGTTGCTCAAGGGTCTCCACCACCACGTCGCGCGCAGTGGTTTTTCCGGCGCCTTCCAGGCCCTCGATGACGATATAATTACTGCCCATTTTTTTCCTTAAGCACTTTCAGGTACTCCTGCACTGACCGATTATGGCTGGCAAGATTGGTGTTAAATGTGTGACCACCTTTACCGTCGGCCACAAAATAGAGATACGGCGTTTTCGCCGGATGCGCCGCCGCCTGCAATGACGCTTCGCTGGGCGATGCGATCGGTCCTGGCGGCAGCCCGGTTATGGTATACGTGTTATAAGCCGTCGGCTTTTCCAGATCCGCACGCGACAAGTTACCATTATAACTCGTCCCCATCCCGTAAATCACGGTGGGATCGGTCTGAAGGCGCATACCGATTCTCAGGCGATTAATAAAGACTGAGGCCACCTGATCGCGTTCGCTGGCGACAGCCGTCTCTTTTTCAATAATCGAGGCCATTGTCACCAGTTGGTTCTGATCTTTATAAGGCAGCCCCTCGGCCCGGCCTTTCCAGACAGTATCGACAGCTTTCACCATCTTTTGATGCGCTCGCTTGAGAATAGCGACATCGCTGGTGTTGGCGGTATACATCCAGGTATCAGGCCAGAACCACCCTTCTACCCATTCCGGGTGCGCAAGCTTTAATGCCTGAGCGACAGTGGCATAGTCATCATCCGGCAATGTATGGCGAATATACGGCGCCTCTCGTAGCTGTTTCAGGTAATCGCTAAGGCGCATCCCTTCCACAAACCGCAACGGGAATTGCGCTTCTTTGCCGCTCTCCAGCAACTCAAGCATTTCCCGTACGGTCATCCCCGGCGTAAAACGGTAAGTTCCCGCTTTAAAGTGCGATAACTCAGGCTCCACGCGCAGCAGCCACTGAAATACCCGGGGGCGATTAATGATTTTTTCATCATAAAGCTGGTCGCCAAGCGCCAGCCGCCCCGTTCCCGCCTTGAGCGTAAAGATAGTCTCGTTTTTAATAAGTAACGTGCTGTTCGCCAGATGGCGAACTTTCCACATCCCCACGCCCGCGGCAATACCCAGCACAACCAACAGCAGAAGGAAAACGCCTGACAATTTTTTCATAACTAATTCGGATGCTCACAAAATGGGGCTAAAAATTGAAACAGTGTTCGCGAAGAATACGACGTCCCGAGATAGGCGCGTATGGGAATAATCGGCATTAGCGCGTTGCAGATGATAATCTCATCCGCCTGCCTGACTGCCTCCTCTCTCGCCTGTACTTCAAGAACCTGGAAAGGAGATTGCGCCAGTTGGCGTAAACAAAATTGTCGCATAATGCCGTTCACCCCGGCCTGATCCAGACGCGGCGTAAAAACAATGTCGCCTGTACGCCAGAACAAATTAGCCGCACAGCATTCCGTAACCCATCCCTCGCTGTCAAGAACCAGCGCCTCATCGGCGTCCGTCTGCTCAAGATGAGAGCGAATCAACACCTGTTCGAGACGGTTCAGATGTTTTAATCCGGCAAGATAAGGATTGCGCCCAAGCGGTATGGGACTAAGGGTAAGAGTGATGCCTTGCTTACGCCACTGAGAATAATAAGCGGGATAAGCAGAAACGGAGAGGATTCGGGTAGCTGCCTGACAATTCATGGCGCTGTATCCCCGGCCGCCGCTGCCACGGCTAATGATCACTTTCAACACGCCTGAATCATGCCCTGTGGCCAACATTGTCATCTCTTGCCGAAGGGTCGCCCAATGGCTAAAAGCGATCCGTAATTTTTCACAGGCAACCTGCAAGCGCTGAAGATGCGCTTCCAGATGGCAAATGTTGCCATCAACAATACGTGCGGTCGTAAAACTGCCATCGCCGAACTGCGTCGCCCGGTCGCTTACAGCAAGTTGATCCTGCGCATGGCCATTAATTAAAAACATAGTGGCTCCTTATCCGTCGCCTGCTAGTGTGGCAGGATGAATAACGCAGAACAAGAGATGATATGCCTGATAAAAAAGGCCCGACAAGCGGACCTTTTTATTAATGTCTGTCTCTGACTTAACTTAGATCTTTTTAAAAATCAAGGAACCGTTAGTTCCGCCAAAGCCAAAGGAGTTACACAGAGCATACTCCAGATCGCTGACCTGGCGCGCTTCATGCGGCACGAAGTCCAGATCGCAACCTTCATCCGGGTTATCCAGATTAATGGTTGGCGGAATGGCCTGATCGCGTAGCGCCAGAATAGAGAAAATAGACTCTACTGCGCCTGCGGCGCCCAACAGATGGCCGGTCATCGATTTGGTCGAGCTCACCATCACTCGGCTTGCAGCATCGCCAAAGACTAACTTAACCGCCTGCGTCTCAGCTTTGTCGCCGGCAGGCGTCGACGTGCCGTGCGCGTTGACGTAGCCAATCTGAGCAGGCTCAATCGCGGCATCACGCAACGCGTTAACCATCGCCAGCGCAGCGCCTGCGCCATTTTCCGGCGGCGACGTCATATGGTAAGCATCGCTGCTCATACCAAAGCCGACGATTTCGGCATAGATTTTCGCACCACGCGCTTTTGCATGTTCGTACTCTTCAAGCACCAACATACCGGCGCCGTCGCCCAGTACAAAACCATCGCGTTCTTTATCCCACGGACGGCTCGCCGCCTGTGGGTTATCGTTGCGGGTCGACAGCGCGCGCGCTGCGCCAAAACCACCTACGCCCAGCGGCGTACTGGCTTTTTCTGCGCCACCTGCCACCATCGCGTCCGCATCGCCATAGGCGATGATACGCGCGGCATGGCCGATGTTATGCACGCCTGAAGTACAGGCAGTCGCAATAGAGATGCTTGGCCCACGCAGGCCATACATGATAGTCAGATGGCCTGCTACCATGTTAACAATCGTCGACGGGACAAAGAACGGGCTAATCTTACGCGGTCCGCCTTTTACCAGCGAACTGTGGTTTTCTTCGATCAGACCGAGACCACCGATACCGGAGCCGATAGCGGCGCCAATACGGCTTGCGTTCTCTTCCGTCACTTCAAGGCCAGAATCCTGCATGGCCTGTACGCCAGCGACAATTCCATATTGAATGAAGGCATCCATCTTGCGCTGTTCTTTGCGCGAGATAATGTCATCACAGTTAAAATCCTTTACTAAGCCAGCAAATTTCGTTGCATAGGCGCTAGTATCGAAATGGTCGATCAGGCTGATGCCACTCTGACCGGCAAGGAGAGCTTTCCAGGTAGACTCTACGGTATTGCCGACAGGAGACAACATGCCCAGTCCGGTCACAACTACACGACGCTTAGACACGGTTGTCCTCCAGGGAGGGAAAATGATTCTAGTGGGACAAAAAGATAAAACTCAGGCGGTCGAACGACCGCCTGGAGATGTTCACTTACGCCTGGTGGCCGTTGATGTAATCAATGGCAGCCTGAACGGTGGTGATTTTCTCAGCTTCTTCGTCCGGAATCTCAGTATCAAACTCTTCTTCCAGAGCCATTACCAGCTCAACGGTGTCAAGAGAATCTGCGCCCAGGTCTTCAACGAAAGAAGCATTGTTGGTTACTTCTTCCTGCTTAACGCCCAGCTGTTCGCCGATAATTTTCTTAACGCGTTCTTCGATAGTGCTCATACTCTTAAATTTCCTATCAAAACTCGCTTTCGCGATGGTTTTCGTAGTGTATAAAATGTTGAAAAATTTGCAACTAAATCCCGGCAGGTCTTACCACGATTTTACGTTATTTTGCGGCCTTTCGCCCTAATAACGCAAATATTTTTCAATCGTGATTAAACCATGTACATTCCGCCGTTGACGTGCAGAGTCTCACCAGTGATGTAACTCGCTTCGTCAGAGGCTAAAAATGCAACCGCACTGGCGATTTCCTGAGCGCCGCCGAGGCGACCCGCAGGCACCTGCGCCAGGATACCCGCACGCTGATCGTCAGACAGCGCACGCGTCATGTCCGTTTCAATAAAACCCGGAGCCACAACATTGACAGTAATACCACGGGACGCAACTTCACGCGCCAGTGATTTACTGAAACCGATCAGGCCCGCTTTCGCCGCAGCGTAGTTTGCCTGACCTGCATTTCCCATGGTACCAACCACAGAACCAATAGTGATAATGCGACCACAACGCTTTTTCATCATAGCGCGCATTACCGCTTTTGACAGGCGGAAAACGGATGATAAATTGGTTTCGATAATATCGTTCCACTCATCATCTTTCATTCGCATCAACAGATTATCACGAGTGATACCGGCATTATTAACCAGGATATCCACTTCACCAAATTCTGCGCGAATATTTTCCAGAACAGATTCAATAGATGCAGGATCGGTCACATTCAACATCAAACCTTTCCCGTTAGCACCTAAATAGTCGCTAATGTTCTTCGCACCATTTTCACTGGTCGCAGTCCCGATAACTTTCGCGCCGCGGGCAACGAGAGTCTCTGCAATTGCGCGGCCTATGCCACGGCTTGCACCAGTCACCAGCGCAATCTTTCCTTCAAAGCTCATGGTTTTCCTCTTTTATTGCGTAAGTGCCGCAGACAGCGTCGCCGGCTCGTTCAGCGCCGACGCTGTCAGGGTGTCGACAATACGTTTCGTCAGACCAGTGAGGACTTTACCTGGACCCACTTCATAAAGATGTTCAACGCCCTGCGCCGCGATAAATTCCACGCTCTTCGTCCACTGTACCGGATTGTACAACTGGCGAACCAGCGCATCGCGGATAGCGGCGGCATCGGTTTCACATTTCACGTCAACGTTGTTTACTACCGGCACCGTTGGCGCGTTAAAGGTAATTTTGGCTAATTCAACCGCCAGCTTATCTGCCGCTGGTTTCATCAGCGCGCAGTGCGACGGTACGCTCACCGGCAGCGGCAGCGCGCGTTTCGCGCCAGCGGCTTTACAGGCTGCGCCCGCGCGTTCTACCGCCTCTTTATGCCCGGCGATAACCACCTGTCCCGGCGAGTTAAAGTTAACTGGCGATACAACCTGCCCTTCGGCAGATTCTTCACAGGCTTTAGCAATAGAGGCATCATCCAGACCGATGATCGCAGACATGCCGCCAGTACCTTCCGGAACCGCTTCCTGCATGAATTTACCACGCATTTCCACCAGACGAACGGCATCAGCAAAGTTGATGACGCCAGCGCAAACCAGCGCGGAATATTCGCCCAGGCTGTGACCTGCCATTAACGCAGGCATTTTACCGCCCTGCTGCTGCCAAACGCGCCAAAGCGCGACGGAAGCGGTTAATAACGCCGGCTGCGTCTGCCAGGTTTTATTCAGTTCTTCCGCTGGACCTTGCTGGGTGAGCGCCCACAGATCATATCCCAGAGCCGCAGAAGCTTCAGCAAACGTTTCTTCTACGATAGGGTAATTTGCCGCCATTTCGGCCAACATCCCAACGCTCTGAGAACCCTGACCGGGGAACACAAATGCAAATTGCGTCATGTTTAAATCCTTATACTAGAAACGAATCAGCGCGGAGCCCCAGGTGAATCCACCCCCGAAGGCTTCAAGCAATACCAGCTGACCGGCTTTAATTCGCCCGTCACGCACGGCTTCATCCAGCGCGCACGGCACAGAAGCTGCGGAGGTATTGCCGTGCCTGTCCAGCGTGACGACGACATTGTCCATCGACATGCCGAGTTTTTTCGCTGTCGCGCTAATGATACGCAGGTTAGCCTGATGCGGCACCAGCCAATCGAGTTCTGAGCGATCCAGGTTATTAGCCGCCAGCGTCTCATCGACAATATGCGCCAGTTCAGTGACCGCCACTTTAAAGACTTCATTGCCCGCCATCGTCAGGTAAATCGGGTTATCCGGATTTACGCGATCGGCATTCGGCAGGGTCAGTAATTCACCGTAACGGCCATCGGCATGAAGATGAGTGGAGATAATACCCGGTTCTTCAGAAGCGCTCAGTACGGCCGCGCCTGCGCCATCGCCGAAAATAATGATCGTACCGCGATCGCCAGGATCGCAAGTGCGGGCTAATACATCGGAACCGACCACCAGCGCGTGTTTAACCGCGCCGGATTTAACGTACTGGTCGGCGATGCTTAACGCGTAGGTGAAACCTGCGCACGCTGCCGCGACATCAAACGCCGGGCAACCTTTAATACCGAGCATACTTTGAATCTGACATGCCGCGCTTGGAAATGCATGCGTTGCTGATGTGGTAGCCACCACAATCAAGCCAATTTGGTCTTTATCGATCCCCGCCATCTCAATCGCGCGATTCGCAGCGGTAAAGCCCATCGTCGCGACAGTTTCATTCGGCGCGGCGATATGGCGTTCACGAATACCTGTACGAGTGACAATCCACTCGTCAGAGGTCTCAACCATTTTTTCCAGATCGGCGTTAGTCCGCACTTGTTCGGGCAGATAGCTGCCAGTACCAATAATCTTCGTATACATGTACGCTCAGTCACTTTTCGGTTATATACCGTTACCTGTAAACGTCTGGCACGCTGGCGGCGCCGGGGAGACAGCGATATTATCTGTGCGCCCGCAGGTTTACGCCTTTGCCATCGTCCAGCGGTTCAAATCCGGCTGGGTATACAGATTCCAGGCGAGCGGCAATTCGCTGAGGAACTTGTCGCTGCACCGCCTGCACTGCCTGTTCAATCGCGACTGCAAATGCTCGCTGATTGGCCGCACCATGACTTTTTATCACCGTGCCGCGCAATCCTAACAGACAGGCGCCATTATACTGGTCGGGGTTGAGGTGACTGAATCGCCTCGTCAGGCTTTTTTGTAACCAACGTTTTAATAACAGCAGCCACCACGACCGTTTTTTCCCCTCGCCCTGTGATTTCAGCAGTGAAAGGAACATTCTGACAACCCCCTCCATCGTTTTAAGTGTGACATTGCCTGTAAAGCCGTCACACACCAGTACATCGGTTTTTCCCGTCAGTAACTCATTCGCCTCAAGGTAGCCGATGTAATTGATGGTTGGGACTGTTTTTAACATTAAAGAGGCTTCGCGAATACTGTCGAGGCCTTTGGTTTCTTCTTCCCCGATATTGAGTAGCGCCACGCGGGGATTTTTGATCCCGACGACCTCTTCCGCCAAAACGGCGCCCATCACGGCAAACTGCACCAGCATGGTACTGTCACAGTCGACGTTGGCCCCCAAATCAAGCACTACCGTTTTGCCCTTTTGCTGGTGCGGTAATACCGTCACCAACGCCGGACGCTCAATCCCCTCAAGAGGCTTGAGCAATAATTTCGCCAGCCCCATCAGCGCCCCGGTATTACCGGCGCTAACGCAAGCTTCGGCTCGGCCTTCTTTCACAAGCTCCAGGGCCACACGCATGGATGTCCCGCGGCTGGCGCGGATCGCCTGCGAAGGCCGGGCATCACTGGCAATAACTGACTGTGCAGGGATAATCTGCAGACGCGAACGTTGTTCAAAGTCAGCTTTGGCAAGTAATGGCGTGATAATATCGGGATTCCCGACTAAAAGAAGAGTGAGCTGCGAATTAGCGTTCAGTGCCTGCAATGCTGCAGGCACCGTCACGGAAGGACCAAAATCGCCCCCCATGACATCTAACGCCAGGGTTAGACGTGTCAAGGTATCGTCGCTGCCTGGTTCGGTGTTCTCCGCTTACGCGGAGAAATCCTCACTAAGCTTTATCACGCTTGTACTCTTCGGCTTTTACACCACAGGCACGCCTGTGATGCAAAAGGCATCGAGTATCGCGCGATTACTTAGCGATGACCTTACGGCCGCGGTAGTAACCGTCGGCAGTGATGTGGTGACGCAGGTGTTTTTCACCAGAAGATTTGTCTACAGACAGGCTGGTGACTGCGGTCAGAGCGTCATGGGAACGACGCATGCCACGTTTGGAACGGGTTGGTTTATTCTGTTGTACGGCCATGGACCTTACTCCTCAATTACGGTTTATCCCTGCGTCCGCGGGGAAGACCTATTACTTACGCTTTAAGCTGGCTAATACGGCAAATGGGTTTGGCTTTTGCGCTTCATCAGGCAGTTCGCCAAAGACCATGTCCGCCTCGGACACTTCACAGTGTTCAGAATCATGCACCGGAACTACCGGCAAGGCGAGGATGATTTCATCTTCAACCGTCGCCAGCAGATCGATTTCGCCGAATTCGTTTACCTCAATCGGCTCATACGCTTCCGGCAGTGCTTCAGCCTGCTCGTCGGAACGGACAGGGCTAAAACAATACGTTGTGTGAACCTGATGGGTAAACGGTTTCCCGCAACGCTGGCATTCGAGCGACACCGTAACGACCGCATCGCCGGTTAAAACGGCGAGACGCTGGTTATCGATAGCGAACGACATGGAGCATTCCACATCACTGTCCACACTGACTACAGATTCGGCAACGCGCTCAACCTGATCGGGGGTATAGATACCCTGGTAATCAAGGCGTTTTTGAGCGGTACGAACCGGATCAAGAGTCAGGGGTAATTTTACCTTTTGCATAGGGCGCGCATATTAACTTCGTAACGTCATATAGTCAAAGAAAAAGGCAGCCTACGGTTGCCTTTTGCCAATAATTCGCACACATTGCGGGTTACAGACTTATTTTCGCTCAAGACGAGTCAGTATGACAGGCTTGAAGACCGAAGAGCATAGTTTAAGATGGCTCTCATCATTACGCTATATCTGAGGGAAAAAATATGCCCCGTCTCATCCTTGCGTCTACCTCTCCCTGGCGTCGCGCGCTGCTGGAAAAGCTGACGATTCCTTTCGAATGCGCCGCGCCGGATGTTGATGAAACCCCCATGCCGGGCGAAGCGCCGCGTCAGTTGGTGCTGCGGCTGGCGCAGGCGAAGGCGCAATCGCTCGCCGCGCGTTTCCCGAATCATTTGATTATTGGCTCCGACCAAATTTGTGTTCTGGACGGCGAAATCACCGGCAAACCGCTGACGGAAGAAAAAGCGCGTCAGCAATTAGCCAAAGCCAGCGGAAATATTGTGACGTTTTATACCGGACTGGCACTGTATAACTCCGCCTCCGGGCAATTACAAACCGAAGTGGAGCCTTTTGACGTTCATTTTCGCCATTTAAGCGAAGCGGAAATAGACGACTATGTCCGTAAAGAGCATCCGCTGCACTGCGCGGGAAGTTTTAAAAGCGAAGGTTTAGGCATTGCATTATTTGAGCGCTTAGAGGGCCGCGATCCGAACACGCTGATCGGCTTGCCGCTTATTGCCCTGTGCCAGATGCTGCGACGGGAGGGCTTCAACCCGCTACAGCAGTAAACGGCCTACTCTGTAGGCTTTTCAAATACCCCTAAAAGCCGTTTCTGCACGTGTTGGTAGTTATCTCCCGTTTATTGGGGAGCAGTTTCGACCGCTTCCAGTTCTAACCAACTGGAAAGCGCTTGTTGTGAACAACTTAGCGCCTGCCGATCTTCACTCTCTTCGTGCGGGCCCGTTTCCTGGTCAATCCATTCACCGATCAGAAAAAAAGCATTGGCATTACGAACCGATGTACGGTGCGTTTTATCCCATAGGGTATCAACAGCGGTGTACGTGCGCGTTAATGAATTCCCCATCTCAGTTCAGTTTTGTAAAAACACATGTTCTCAATACTCGCCTGACGCGCTCTACGGCGTCAAAAGCGGCTTACAAACTTATTCTCGCGAGCAACTCTCAGGACGTTTACTGTCCTGAAACCTTCCCTTTGCGACTCGTTAAATTCCATCTCGCGATGAGTTTACGCCCCCCTAACATTGCTTCACCTCACGACACATTCCTTTAATTAACGCCGCCAGCATCCGCCGCATCTTGTTGACTATTTATAAATTCAACCATCTGCTGAGTAAGATGGTTTATATCATTCTGCGTAATGAAAAAATTAAATTGTTGATCCTGAAAGTGTTCTTTTGCTGCCAGGTCGGCAAAAACCGCTTTTCCATTCGTTTCAAAGCGGACTTTATTTCCCTGTTTTTGCAGAAACTCGCCCATTGCGACCAGTTGGTCGAGCCGCTTTCCGCGCAGAAAATAATAGCGAGTCATCGTCTCATCCAGCGGTGTTACGGTTTTATTCCACGCAGCGTCAAAGACAGGCTTCACATCAGAGGGGAGCTTTAAAGCAGAATATTTTTTTCTGTTTTCACTACTCACATTTTTCAACCGAAGGATAAATCGATTGTTTACGTCACGAGCCACACGTAGCTCGTTCAGGAAAACCAGATTATCACGCTCAGACTGGATAACACCGGTGATCTTATCCTCCTGGCCGGTCTCATACACCACAGCAAAGATTTGCCCGTAGGCAGCTAATAGTACATCGTAGTCATCGGCGTAATGACCAAAAGCCTGACGTTGGGCTGGCGTCAACTCACAGACGCCCACCACGGGAGACGTAATGATTTGCGTATTCAAATACTCCACGAAAGCCCGTCGTGAACTATCGCCCTTCCCTTCGCAACCGGCCAACATCGCGATAACGAACGGCACGATAACGTATTTTCCCCAACGCTGTGTAAATGAGCGCATCCAGCTAGTGTTGGCCATCTGTTCGTCCTTAAACGCGCCGAAATCCGGATCGCAAGAATAAACAGTACACAACGGTAAAAATGCGTCGGATACAGCAAAACAAAAATATTATGAGAAAAGTGAGATTCGGGCAGATAACCTGCCCGAAAGAGGAACTATTTTGCGTTACGCAGCACCTGCAGACAGCGCTTCAGGGCGTTATCCATTGGCGCTTCAATGCGCATGACTTCGCCCGTTCCCGGATGCGTGAACTTCAGCGCCGCGGCGTGCAGAAAGAGACGTTTAAGACCGGTTCCCGCTTCGGTAAGCTGTTGATCAAACTCACGGTCGCCGTAGCGATCGTCGAACGCAATAGGGTGACCGGCATATTGGGTATGTACGCGAATCTGATGCGTACGGCCCGTGACCGGGCTACAGCGCACCAGCGTGGCGAAGGCATAGCGCTCTTCCACCTTGAAGCGCGTTTCTGACGGTTTGCCTTCCTGGCTCACGCGAACAATGCGTTCGCCGCTTTGCAGAATGTTCTTTAATAATGGCGCCTGTACGGTTTTAACGTGCGATTGCCACTGGCCGCGCACCAGCGCCAGATAATCTTTCTGCATTCCCTTTTCGCGCAGTTGTTCATGCAGCGAACGCAGCGCGGAGCGTTTTTTCGCCACCAACAGCACGCCGGAGGTATCGCGGTCAAGACGATGCACCAGTTCCAGGAATCGCGCTTCCGGACGCAACGCCCGCAGCCCTTCGATGACGCCAAAACTTAACCCGCTCCCGCCGTGTACGGCGGTGCCGGAAGGCTTATTCAGCACCAGAATATGGTCGTCTTCATACAAAATGACGTCCGCCAACGCCGCCACTTTTTGCAAATGCGGCGACACGGCCTCTTCTTCGCGTTCAGCAACGCGAACCGGCGGAATGCGGACTTCATCGCCCGCTTCCAGTTTGTATTCCGGTTTAATGCGTTTTTTGTTCACCCGCACCTCGCCTTTACGCAAGATGCGATAAATCATACTTTTTGGTACCCCTTTCAGTTGGGTGCGCAAAAAGTTATCAATGCGTTGCCCCGCTTCGTCAGCGGCGATAGCAACAATTTTTACGGATGGCGTTTCTGTTTTCATGGGGGGCGATTCTAAATAGCCTGTGAGATTCGCGCCACACATTTTTCTATGCTTATAGAGACGTCTACGCCAGTGGTTGAACATTTTTCACTGCGGTTTTGCTGGTTATTAAAGCGATTGGCTCGCGCTGGTGAAAAAACTGTGAGTAAGCGGGTGATAAATGGTAAAAGTCATCTTGCTATAACAAGGTTAGCAGTGGAATAATGATGCGGTTTCCGCACCGAAACTTGTTAAAACAAAAAGTTTAGCGGAATAACCCATTTTGTCTGACCGATCATCAACGCAGCAATGGCGTAAGACGTATTGATTTTTCAGACAGTTAGCGGGCTGCGGGTTGCAGTCCTTACCGGTAGATAGGATCTTCTCTGGAGAGTAATGCCCAGGCTGCTTCCCTGATAATTGCGCTGTGTTTCCGTATGAAATACAGGCAACCGACACTCTGCGCCTCTTTGAGCTGACGATAACCGTGAGGTTGGCGACGCGAAATAGTCACGAGGCCATCGGTTCATGCCCGGTAAGGCGTCACCATGCCCGCAGCTTAGTCGTCAACGTAAGAATAATGAGTAAGTTACGATGAAAAGAATGTTAATCAACGCGACTCAGCAGGAAGAGTTGCGCGTCGCCCTTGTAGATGGGCAGCGTCTGTACGATCTGGATATAGAAAGCCCCGGACACGAGCAGAAAAAAGCGAACATCTATAAAGGCAAAATTACCCGTATTGAACCGAGCCTGGAAGCGGCTTTTGTTGATTACGGCGCAGAACGCCACGGTTTCCTCCCGTTAAAAGAAATTGCCCGCGAATATTTCCCCGCTAACTACAGCGCTCATGGTCGCCCGAACATTAAAGACGTGTTACGCGAAGGCCAGGAAGTCATTGTTCAAATCGATAAAGAAGAGCGCGGCAACAAAGGCGCGGCGTTAACCACCTTTATCAGTCTGGCGGGCAGCTACCTGGTGCTGATGCCGAATAACCCGCGCGCGGGTGGTATTTCCCGTCGCATTGAAGGCGACGATCGTACCGAGTTAAAAGAAGCGTTGGCCAGTCTGGAACTTCCTGAAGGGATGGGGCTTATCGTGCGTACCGCGGGCGTGGGTAAATCCGCCGAAGCGTTGCAGTGGGATTTAAGCTTCCGCCTGAAACACTGGGAAGCCATTCAGAAAGCCGCTGAAAGCCGTCCCGCGCCGTTCCTGATCCATCAGGAAAGCAACGTCATCGTACGCGCGTTTCGCGACTATCTGCGTCAGGATATCGGTGAAATCCTGATCGACAATCCAAAAGTGATGGAAATGGCGCGTCAGCATATCGCCGCGTTGGGCCGCCCGGATTTTAGCAGCAAAATTAAGCTGTACACCGGTGAAATCCCGTTGTTCAGCCATTACCAGATCGAATCGCAGATCGAGTCTGCGTTCCAGCGTGAAGTGCGCCTGCCCTCCGGCGGCTCCATCGTCATTGACAGTACCGAAGCGTTAACCGCCATCGATATCAACTCCGCCCGCGCGACTCGCGGCGGCGATATCGAAGAAACGGCGTTTAATACCAACCTGGAAGCGGCCGATGAGATTGCCCGCCAGTTGCGTCTGCGCGACCTGGGCGGCCTGATCGTTATCGACTTTATCGATATGACGCCGGTACGTCACCAGCGCGCGGTAGAAAACCGCCTGCGTGAAGCGGTGCGTCAGGACCGGGCGCGTATTCAGATTAGCCATATTTCCCGCTTCGGCCTGCTCGAAATGTCGCGTCAGCGCCTGAGCCCGTCGCTGGGCGAATCCAGCCATCACGTGTGTCCGCGCTGTAGCGGTACCGGCACCGTGCGCGATAACGAATCTCTGTCGCTGTCCATTCTGCGCCTGATTGAAGAAGAAGCGCTGAAAGAGAATACGCAGGAAGTCCATGCCATTGTTCCGGTGCCGATCGCCTCTTATCTGCTTAACGAAAAACGGACGGCAGTGAACGCTATTGAGACGCGTCAGGATGGCGTCCGCTGTGTCATCGTCCCGAACGATCAGATGGAAACGCCGCACTATTCCGTGCTGCGCGTACGCAAAGGGGAAGAAACGCCGACCCTGAGCTACATGCTGCCGAAGCTGCACGAAGAAGCGATGGCGCTGCCTTCTGAAGAAGAGTACGCCGAGCGTAAACGCCCGGAACAGCCTGCGCTGGCGACATTCGCTATGCCAGATGTGCCTCCGGCGCCGACGCCTGTCGAACCGGCGGTTAGCGTCGCCACGGCGAAAAAGGATAATGTTGCCGCCGCGCAGCCTGCCCAGCCGGCTCTGTTTAGCCGCTTCCTTAACGCGCTGAAACAACTGTTCAGCGGTGAAGAAACGAAAGCCGTCGAAACAGCCGCGCCGAAAGCGGAAGAAAAAGCGGAGCGTCAGCAGGATCGTCGCAAGCCACGGCAGAACAACCGTCGCGATCGTAACGAACGCCGCGACACCCGTGATAACCGTGCCGGACGTGACGGCGGCGAGAGCCGCGACGATAATCGTCGTAACCGTCGCCAGGCGCAGCAGCAAAATGCGGAAGCGCGCGATACCCGCCAGCAGGAAACGGCGGAAAAAGTGAAAACCGGCGATGAGCAGCAACAGACGCCGCGTCGCGAACGCAGCCGCCGCCGCAATGATGACAAACGCCAGGCGCAGCAGGAAGTAAAAGCGCTTAACCGCGAAGAACAACCTGTCCAGGAGACCGAGCAGGAAGAACGCGTTCAGCAGGTTCAGCCGCGCCGCAAGCAGCGTCAGCTTAATCAGAAAGTCCGCTTTACCAACAGCGCAGTGGTTGAAACGGTTGACACGCCGGTCGTCGTCGACGAACCACGCCCGGTTGAAAACGTTGAACAGCCCGTTCCAGCGCCGCGTACCGAGCTGGCGAAAGTTGATTTACCTGTCGTCGCCGATATCGCGCCGGAGCAGGATGATAGCGTAGAACCTCGCGATAATACCGGTATGCCGCGTCGCTCCCGCCGTTCTCCGCGCCACCTGCGCGTAAGCGGTCAGCGTCGTCGTCGCTATCGTGACGAGCGCTACCCGACACAATCGCCGATGCCGCTAACCGTCGCCTGCGCGTCGCCGGAAATGGCGTCCGGTAAAGTCTGGATCCGCTACCCGATTGTCCGTCCTCAGGAAACGCAGGTTGTTGAAGAGCAGCGTGAAGCAGATCTGGCGCTGCCACAATCGGTTGTCGCTGAACAGCAGGTTATCGCTGCGACCGTAGCGCTCGAACCACAAGCGTCGGTACAGGCAGTAGAAAACGTTGCCGTTGAGCCGCAGACCGTCGCCGAACCACAGACGTCGGAAGTCGTCGAGGTCGAGACAACGCATCCGGAAGTCATTGCCGCGCCAGTTGATGAACAGCCGCAACTGATTGCCGAAAGCGATACGCCGGAAGCGCAAGAGGTTATTGCTGACGCCGAACCAGTAGCAGAAACCGCCGACGCGTCCATTACGGTGGCTGAAAACGTAGCTGATGTTGTCGTTGTCGAGCCAGAAGAAGAGACAAAAGCGGAAGCGGCTGTTGTGGAGCACACGGCAGAAGAAACCGTTATCGCACCGGCCCAGGTGGTGGAAAAACCGCAGGACGTTGTCTGCGTTGACGATCATAACCACGCCAGCGCGCCGATGACGCGTGCGCCAGCGCCGGAATATGTGCCGGAAACCCCGCACCATAGCGACTGGCAGCGCCCTTCCTTCCACTTTGAAGGTAAAGGCGCAGCAGGCGGACACAGCGCCACACGTCACGCCAGCGCCCCGGCGACACGACCACAGCCGGTAGAATGATGTAAATGCTGATACAAAGCCGACCGCCAGGTCGGCTTTTTTATGCCCCTTACAGGGCGATGCCTCACCCCATGGCGTCTTTTAGTCACTCCAGGCGTTTATGAGATCGGGCGGGATAATACGTACGGATGGCGTCGCTACGGGCGCGACAATATGACCACTAACTCAATGACGACTAAAAAAATGCCCGCGCCGGGGTGGATGGCGCGGGCAGACAAAACATATCCAGTTTCGTGATATGTTTCAAAAAGAGGCGTTACCGGTTCAACTGGAAAAGCGACATTCCCTGCATGTCGGTAAACGTTTTATAGGACGCCTGTAATGCCGCCTGTTGCATGACGTAGGAGGAAATGACCGAGTTCCAGTCCACATCTACCAGGTTGCTCATCTGCAGTTTCTGTCCCAGCGCACGATCGCTTCCCAGTGAATCCAGCGTACTGAGTTCGCTCAGTTGCGTTCCCAGTTCCGCACGAACGGTCAGGACGTTATTAAGCGAATTTTTTAAGCCGCGATTGGTTTTATCAATGGCGGCAGCGGCTTTTTCTTTTTCCACGTCATTGCCTTCCACCGGGGTCTTGAGCGCGGCAATTGCCGTATCGAGCATGACAAACAGATTCTTTTCGGAGTCCGAGCCATCCGGTTCCGGCACCGCATTGCTGGTGATGCTATTAAAAATTTGCGCTCCCGTATGGCCAATTACCATCGTGCGTGCGGAATCCACCTGCTGGGTAACACTTTTCTCGCCGCCATGATAACCACCTGTCGCCTGGTCGAATGGCGCCGCTTCCGTTTTATACCCGGCAAAGATATAGCGACCATTGCCGTCAGTGCTGTTTGCCAGGTTCATCAGCTGATCGCGGATCCCCTGTAAATCCGTCGCCAGCGACGCGCGGTCATCGTCGCTTAACGTGCCGTTTCCGGCATAGACGATTTTTTCCTGCGCGGTTTGAATCGCCGTCGTCACCTGACTGAGTACGCTTTCTTCCAGCGACACTTTTTGGGTGGCAAACGTACGCGCCAGGGCATACTGGCTATTCTGCGCCTGCGCCTGAGAGAGTACTACCGCCTGCGACGCGGCGATCGGATCGTCAGATGGGTTGGTAACGCGCTTACCGGTAGACATCTGCTCGCCCAGCTTCATCCATTCGGCCTGAGAATTAGTGATGCCGCTCATATTTTGTTCGTACATCATCTGGGTACTGATACGCATGTCATCCTTCTCCTTTAGCGAATATTCAGTAACGCATCAAACAGCGCATTCGCGGTCTGCAATACTTGCGCATTCGCCAGATAATACTGCTGATAACGCTGCAAATTGCCGTACTCTTCGTCGAGGTTAACGCCTGAAACTGACTGTTGCTGTTTATAAAGCTGTTTAACCACATTCGCCTGCGTGGTGCTGCTGGTTTTCAGCGTTGACGTTTTGTTACCCACATCGCTGACCAACGTGGCGTAAGCATCGTTAAAAGTTTTGTTGCCGCCCACTACATTGCTGTTTTGTAAGTCCAGCAATGCCTGACCATTGCGGTTATCGCTGTCGCCGGTATCCACGTCAGGATCGAGTTTTGACTCAGACGCCATCGCAATCTCGGCTTCATTCGTCACTTTAACGTTCATGTCGACGATAGCATTGCTGACCGGCTTGAGAAGAAAACTGTCGTTTTTCTGTGCGCCGGTCCCTACCGTCACTTTCAGACCGTCAATCTCCAGTTTTCCGTCAGCATCTTTTGTCGCCGTGAAGGTGGTGTTATCCGCAGTGCGAGTAACCTGCCAGTCTGTACCGTCAAAAACAATCTTATAATCCGTCGCCTGAACCTTCGTGCTGTCGACCACCTTAGCGGTTAGCGATACCGTTTTATCGGCATTATTACTGTTGCTATATACCACCGGCGAGCCAATGCTAAAGAAGTCTTTCCCTTTATTGCCGTCGGCGTCATAACCTTTGGTATGCTGCGCGTTAAACGCATCGGCAAACGCCAACGCCAACTGGCCCAGCGTATTACGAGTCTGATCCAGATCCTGAGAACGGAACGTCAGTAGCCCGCCGAGCGAACCGGTGTTCAGCAACTTTTCCGGAATTTCGATGTTACCGGCGGCCTCATCGACATAAGCGACAGTCGTTCGCGTCGGGTCGGCGCTGGAGGGAACCGCCGCCAACTGACGCGCCGTCGCCCCCTGCACCAGCGTATAGCCATTGGCCATCGTCAGGTTATAGGTGCCGCCGTCCTGTACACTCACCTCGACGCCAACGATCTTGTTAAGCTCGCTGACCAACTGATCACGCTGATCGAGCAGGTCGTTCGGCGATGCGCCCGCGCCTACGCCCGTCATACGGGAGATTTGATCGTTCAGGTTAGCTATCTGCTTCGCGTAATTGTTGATTTGCGCCACGCTGGAGCCAATCGCGATATTGACCTGTTTATCCTGATCGCGCAGATACTGATCGGTGGTTTTGAACTGGTTTACCAGCCCTTCCGCTTTACCAATCAGCGCCTGACGCGCCGCAGGATCTTCCGCATTACTGACTAACGTTTGCAGGCTGGTAAAAAAACTCTGCAACGAACCAGACAGTGAGCTGGATTTATCGGCCAGCAGGTTGTCGATTTTCGACATCTGTTCATAGCGCGTGGTCAAGCCGCTGCTCTGGTTTTGCGCGCCGCGTAGCTGATTAGTGATAAACGCATCATATTCGCGCTGTACGCCTGAAACGTAAACGCCATTACCTATCCAGCCGCCAGCCCCTAACGTACTGTTTGCCTGCGCCAGAATAGTTGTCTGCCGGGTATAACCCGCAACGTTATAATTGTTGATGTTATTACTGACCGTATTTAACGCGGCCTGCGCGGCGTTAAGTCCGCTCATGGCGTGATTAATCAAGCTGGACATGATGGTTCCTTTTAATCCTTCAATACTCGTTGTTATCGGCAGCGACTACGTGGACTTGAGCAATTTAAAAGAGATTGTCGAGATTCGCGCTGTAGGTTTTGCTGACCTTTTCACTCATCGCTTTCAACTGCTGAATCATGCTGGTCAATTTACGCGCGTAATTCGGGTCAGTGGCGTATCCGGCGTTTTGCAGAGCCACTGCGCCTTGCTCTGCCGTGGCGGCAGTGGTCACGGCAGCGTAGCGTGGGTTACGCGTTAACAGCGCGACATAATCCGATAACGCCTCCAGATACGAGCTATAGACGCGGAATTTCGCTTTCACTTTTTTCGCTTCGCCATTCTCGTATTCAGTGGTGGTGATTTCCGTCACCGGCCCTTTCCAACTGGCGGTCGCTTTCACGCCAAATACGTTATAGCTGGGTTCGCCATTCTCCCGCAGGATTTGCCGTTGCCCCCAGCCGGACTCCAGCGCCGCCTGCGCCAGAATCAGATGATGCGGCACCCCGCTTTGTTCGCTGGCCAGCCTCGCCGGGAGCGAAAGCCGGGCCAGAAAGTCTTTACTGTCGCCGGAGAGCGGCGCATCGCTGCTGTCCGGCGTTTTCGGTATGGCTTTGCGCACCAGTTGGGTCAGCGCCTGATTTTGATAGCTGTTTACCGTCTCCAGGGAGAATTTAAGCGGTACTTGCGGCGCATCATCCGCAGGCATCGTCTGCCCGCCCGTCATCTGTTTAACCATCATATCCGCCAGCCCCAATCCCTTACCGGCGGTCATCTGCTGGGCGATCTGCTGGTCATACATGCTGGTATACAGACGCGTCTGATCGCTGCTGAATAAACCATCTTTGGGTAAAGCCTCGCGCATACTTTTCAGCATCATCTGCACAAACATCCCTTCCACCTGACGGGCCACAGGACGGATATTCGCCGCCGGGTCCTGGCCCGCTTTCGCTTTCAGTTCGTTCAGAGATTGCGCATCCCAGGCCGCGCTGGCCAGCAATTTACCGTCTCCGATCATCAGATGATTTCCAGTTTGGCGCGTAGACAGCCCGCGCTCTGCATGGACTGCAAAATCGACATCAGGTCCATCGGCGTCGCGCCAAGCGCATTCAACGCGCGCACTACGCTGTTCAGATTGGCGCTGGAACGCACGCTCTGTAGCGATCCGCCGCTCTGACGCAAATCTATCTGAGTCTGTGGCGTCACCACGGTCTGCCCGCCGCCAAATGGCGTATTCGGCTGGTTGACGTTGAGCTGGCGATTGACTGTCACTGACAAATTGCCCTGCGCCACAGCGCAGCTATCCAGCGTGACTTCCCGATTCATGACCACCGAACCGGTACGCGAGTTGATCACGACTTTTGCATCCTGCGGCGTCACGTTGACTTCCATATTTTGAATGTCCGCCAGAAAACGCACCTGCGAGCTGTTGCCGCTGGGCACGCGTACCTGTACCGTTCGCGCATCAAGTGCAGTGGCGCTGCCGTAACCGCGGGCGCGGTTGATGGCGTCGGTAATTTGCTGCGCCATCGTAAAATCTTCGTCGTTCAATTGCAGATTAATGGTGTTGCCAGCGCCGAACTGAGTCGGCAACTCGCGTTCGATAATCGCGCCATTAGTGATGCGCCCGCCATTAAGCTGGTTAACCTGCACGCTACTGCCGCCTGCGGAAGCGCCCGCGCCGCCGACCAGAATATTGCCCTGCGCCAGAGCATACACCTGGCTGTCCACCCCTTTTAACGGCGTCATTAATAACGTCCCGCCACGCAGACTTTTAGCGTTCCCCATTGAGGAAACGACGACATCGATCGTTTGTCCCTGTCGCGCAAAAGGCGGATACGACGCCGTCACCATCACCGCCGCCACGTTTTTCAACTGCATGTTGGTGCCGGTGGGGACCGTAATCCCCAGTTGTGACAGCATGTTATTCAGCGTCTGGGTGGTAAATGGCGTCTGGGTCGTCTGGTCGCCCGTACCGTCCAGCCCAACCACCAGCCCGTAGCCGATCAGCGAGTTTTCCCGTACTCCCTGGACACTGGTCAGATCCCGGATACGCTCGGCATGCGCCAGAGTGGCAACCAGTGCCAGAACGATTCCTGCAAGAGCTTTAAACACATACACCTCGCTTACATCGGCGACAAATTAAGGAAGAAACGTTGCAGCCAGCCCATATTTTGCGCTTCGTTAATATAGCCGTTCCCGACATATTCAATCCGCGCATCCGCCACCTGTGTCGAGGGAACGGAGTTGCTGCCGCTGATGGTGCGTGGATTTACCACGCCGGAGAAGCGGATGAATTCCGTTCCCTGATTAATCGCGATCTGTTTTTCCCCCACGACGTGTAAATTGCCATTGGCCAGAACCTGATCGACGGTCACGGTCAGCGTGCCGCTAAAGGTATTGCTGGCATTCGCGCCGCCTTTGCCGTTAAAAGAGTTGCCGCCGGAGGCCTCCATATCCGCGCGGGAATTACCGAATAATCCCTGCAGATAACGCGGTACCGTATCAAAACCAAAACTGGTTTTGCCGTCGCGACTGGCATTTGCCGACGAGCTTTTACTGGCGCTGACGTTTTCCTGTAACACAATCGTGAGCGTATCGCCGATATTACGCGGTCGACGATCTTCAAAAAGCGGCTGATAGCCATAATTAATCGGCTGCGCAGACTGAAATATGGAGCCATTCGCCACCGGTACCGGGCCAGGTATCGGCTGCGCCGTGGTCGCCCCCTGCACGAGCGGTTTAGCGGGTATCCAGGCGCATCCTGTCAGCGTCGCGACCATCAGGGCCATAACTGGGTAAGCGTGAAGCGCGTATTTTTGCATTACCTTCATCTTCAAAATCAGGGAGCCGGTGGCGTATCCCCACCGGCGGCCCCTTAGAGTTGCGTCAGTTTCTGCAGCATCTGATCGGTCGTCGATACTGCTTTACTGTTAATTTCATAGGCGCGTTGAACCTGAATCATGTTCACCAGCTCTTCCGCCACGTTAACGTTCGACGTTTCGACATACCCTTGATACAACAACCCCGCGCCGTTGAGCCCCGGCGTGCTTTCGTTCGGCGCGCCGGACGATTGCGTTTCGATATAGAGGTTCTCGCCGATGCTTTCCAGCCCGGTGTCGTTCATAAAGGTGGTCAGGTTAAGCTGCCCGACCTGAACCGGCGCGGCCTGCCCCTGCTGGGTCACGCTGACCACGCCGTCGCGGCCAATCGTGATGCTTAACGCGTTGGCCGGAATGGTGATTGCCGGCTGCACCTGAAAACCGCCCGCCGTCACCAGTTGACCATTCTGATCCACCTGGAAAGAGCCATCGCGGGTATAAGCAGACGTACCGTCCGGCAGCATGACCTGGAAAAAGCCCTGCCCTTTAATCGCCACATCTTTACTGTTGTTGGTCTGCGACAGGTTCCCCTGACTGTGCAGACGCTCCGTGGCGACCGGACGCACGCCGGTACCGATTTGCAGCCCTGAAGGCAGCGTCGTCTGCTCGGACGACTGCGCGCCCGGCTGGCGGATGGTCTGATACAACAGATCTTCAAATACCGCGCGCTGACGCTTAAAACCATTGGTGCTGACGTTTGCCAGGTTATTGGCAATCACATCCATATTGGTTTGCTGCGCGTCCAGACCGGTTTTGGCGATCCATAATGAACTGATCATAAAATGTCCTGTATTAACTCATCGACAGCAGTTGGTTAGCTCGCCCTTCGTTCTCATCTACGCTGGTGATAACCTTCATCTGCATTTCAAAACGACGTGCGTTGGCGATCATGTCGGTCATCGCTTCAACCGGCTTGACGTTACTGCCCTCCAGCACGCCCGACATAATGCGAATTGACGGGTCGGCGGCCAGTACCGCCCCGCGTTCAGCCTGTGCCTCGGCGGTAAGGCGGAATAAACCGTTATCGCTCCGCTGCACCTCATTGCCTTCCGCTTTGACCAGCTTCAGTCGCCCAACGGGCGCCACCGTGTTTGGCGGGTCGCCGGGATTGAGCGCGGAGATCGTGCCGTCTGCCGCAATGGTGATTTCCGACCCTTCAGGAACGGTAATCGGGCCGCCTTCGCCGATAACCGGATGTCCCTGAATGGTTAACTGCCCGGTCGGACCCACCTGGATATTCCCGTTACGGGTATATCCTTCAGCGCCATCCGCCGCTTGCACTACCAGCCAGCCGTCCTGCTGTAACGCGACATCCAGCGGACGGGAGGTGTAGTCCAACTGACCCGGGGTCATATCCGCCCCGGGCGTCGACGCCGTAACCAGCGTGCGCGTTGCTAAAGAGAGGCCATCAACGGGCACCGCGCGTAGCGCGTTAAGCTGCGCGCGAAAGCCCGGCGTTGAGGCATTAGCCAGGTTGCTGGCCGTTACCGCCTGCTGGTTAAGCGTCTGGCTGGCCGCCCCCATGGCGGTATAAATTGCGTGATCCATTAAGCTATCCCGTCAGGCGCTTAGCGCAGGTTAACCAGCGTATTGAGGATCTGGTCCTGGGTTTTGATGGTCTGCGCATTCGACTGGTAGTTACGCTGCGCGACGATCATATTCACCAGCTCTTTACTCAAATCCACGTTAGAGGCTTCCAGCGCGCCGTTCGTCAGCTTACCGAAGTTGCCGGAACCGGCAGTCCCCAGCAGCGCAACCCCGGAAGCCTGCGTCGCCGCCCAGACGTTATCGCCCTGGGATGCCAGACCTTCGTTGTTGGCGAAGTTAGCCAGCACAATCTGCCCCAGCACCTGCTCCTGCTCGTTGGAGTAGTTGCCAACCACGGTGCCATCATTGTTAATCTGGTAGCTCACCAGGTCGCCAGGCTTATAGCCGTTTTGATTGGTGGCGACGATGTTATTAGCCCCGGTGTTCTGCTGCATGGAGTTAAGGAAGCTGAGGGAGAAGGTGGCCGCTGTCGCGCCATTAATCGTACCGGTGGTGATGTTCACCGTACCGCCAGACTCCAGAATCCCGTTTTCATTGAATTTCAGCGTAGTGGACGCCGTTGTTGGCGCAGTGGCTGCAGGATCGCTGCTGTCATGGGTGTACACAGCCCATTCATTATCTTTGGTTTTCACAAAATAGACGTTCATGTCATGGGCATTACCCTGGCTGTCATAAACGGTGACGGTGCCTTTTTTGTTATACGAATCCGCATCACTCACGCTAAAGGGCGTTTTAGACGGTACAGGGTCCGTTGAGTTCAGGTTGATCTGCATTGACGCGGTGGTAGTCGATTTCGCCGCCATCAGCGTGTTCGGAATGGTGATCGGCGCAGGATTCGCCCCCTGCTGAATGGTCGGCGGCGTACCGGTGGCCGGATAGCCGGTCAACTGCATCCCCTGCATATTGACCAGGTTACGGTTCTCGTCCAGTTTGAACTGGCCGTTGCGGCTATAGAACACGGAACCGTTGCTGTCTACCAGGCGGAAAAAACCGTTCTGGCTAATCGCGACATCCAGCCCGCGCCCGGTGTTCGTTGTCGTACCGTCGGTAAAATCCTGGGTAATCCCCGCCACTTTTACGCCCAGCCCCACTTTGGAACCGGCGAACATATCGGCAAATGATGCCGTACCGGACTTAAAGCCATAGGTGGCGGAGTTGGCGATGTTATTACCGATAACATCAAGGTTGGTGGCCGCAGCGTTCAGGCCGCTAACCGCTTGAGAAAAAGACATGACTGACTCCTGATAAGTGTAAGGGCTTAGATTATTTGCCGAACTTCGTCGAGTGTGGTGGTGCCGTAGGTACCCAGATCCAACAGGTTGCCGTTACTGCCCTTCGTCACGCCCTGTACCAGAGCGAATTGCAGCGGCTGCGCCACCAGTTGCGTCCCGCCATTGCTGGCGGTAATCGCAATGTTGTAAGAACCATTCGGTACCGTTGTTCCGTCCGTTTGCTTACCATCCCAGGTAAAGGTGTGTACCCCGGCTCGCAACTCACCGATCTCCAGCGTCCGTACCACCCGGCCATCTTTATCGGTAATGGTTGCCGTCACTTTGTCCGCAGGCTGTTGCAATTCCACGCCAAACGGCGTCGTGGACGTCACGGCCCCTTCTTCCGCGCCTTTACCCGCCAGAATTGTGGTGCCAGGCACCATAACGCCATGTCCAATCAGCGTGGTCGCCTGTAGGGACTGACTATTATCGATTTGCCCGGAAATAGCCCCCAGCGTCGTATTCAGTTTTTCAATGCCGCTCACGGTACTGATTTGCGCCAACTGCGTCGTTAACTCATTATTTTGTAATGGGTTAGTCGGGTCCTGGTTCTTCAATTGCGCGACCAGTAAGGTCAGGAAACTGCTTTGCAGATCGGCAGCGTTGCTTCCGGTCATCGATCCGCTGCCGGTCGTCGTTTTGACGCCCGTGTTGGTCGGGTCATTCATATTTACGGCAATAGACATACGCGCCTCCTTTACTGGCCTAATGTCAGCGTTTTAAGCATCATGCTTTTTACGGTATTCAGGACTTCGATATTTGCCTGATAGCTGCGCGAGGCTGACATCGTGTTGACCATTTCGCCGACCACATCGACGTTGGGCATTTTGACGTAACCATTAGCGTCCGCCAGCGGGTTGCCTGGCTCATAAACCAGCTTTTCCGGTGCCTGACTTTCAATCACGCTGGCGACCTTTACCCCGCCAGTGGCTTGACCCGGCACGGCGTCCACCTGAAAAACCACCTGTTTGGCGCGATAAGGCTGTCCGTCCGGGCCGGTGACGCTATCCGCATTCGCCAGGTTACTGGCCGCAACGTTCAACCGCTTGGACTGTGCGGCAAGCGCCGATCCGGCAATATCAAAAATGTTTAACAGCGCCACGAATTAGTTTCCTCCCTGTAGCACATTCATCATGCCTTTGAGTTGGCTACCCAGAACGGTAAGCCCCATCTGATATTTGAGACTGTTATCCGCAAACTGCGTACGTTCCCTGTCCATATCTACGGTGTTACCATCCAAAGAAGGCTGATCGGGTACGCGATAAAGCAGATCCACTGCGGGAGAAGAGACCGCCTGGGCGGGAATATGGTGAGAGGAAGTCAACGTTAACGCGACGCCGCCGGTTTCTTCCCGTCCACGCACCATCACCTTTTTTAACTCACTGGCAAAATCAATATCGCGCGCCTGATACCCCGGCGTATCGGCATTGGCGATATTCGCCGCTAATATTTCCTGACGTTGCGCGCGCAGATTTAGCGCTTCCTGCTGAAATCGTAAGGCGGCATCGAGCCTGTCGAGCATATCTCCTCCGCAAATGGCAAAATTCAGCCGACAGCTTAAATGCCTTCACGCGCGCGTTATCGCCGGAATAAACGCAAAATGCGTCGCTATTTATTGCGTTGATGCCTGCTTCACACGGGTAGAATCCTGTCATGACATCAACCAGGGGGAAGTACCATGCAAACGTTAAAACGAGGATTCGCCGTGGCGGCTTTGCTGTTCAGCCCCCTGACAATGGCGCAGGACATCAACGCCCAGCTGACCACGTGGTTTTCCCAGCGTCTGGCTGGCTTCAGCGACGAGGTGGTTGTCACGCTCCGTTCATCGCCCAATCTGCTACCGAGCTGCGAACAGCCAGCCTTCAGCATGACGGGCAGCGCGAAGCTGTGGGGCAACGTCAATGTGGTGGCGCGCTGCGCCAATGAAAAACGTTATTTGCAGGTGAATGTGCAAGCGACCGGCAATTATGTCGCCGTTGCCGCGCCCGTCGCGCGCGGCGGAAAATTGACGCCGGCCAACGTCACGCTAAAACGTGGCAGGCTGGATCAGTTACCGCCGCGGACGGTACTGGATATCCGTCAGATTCAGGATGCCGTCAGTTTGCGCGATCTCGCACCCGGGCAGCCGGTACAGCTTACGATGATACGTCAGGCCTGGCGCGTCAAAGCGGGGCAACGAGTACAGGTCATCGCCAATGGCGAGGGGTTCAGCGTCAATGCGGAAGGTCAGGCGATGAATAATGCCGCCGTCGCGCAAAATGCGCGCGTGCGCATGACATCGGGTCAAATCGTGAGTGGAACCGTCGATTCTGATGGGAATATTCTTATTAACCTATAATTGTGTAAAGATTTTGTCGCGGCTGCCGATGAGATATTCAACCATGATGGTAGCTGGCCGCTACAACGTAACCCTCGATGAGGATAAATAAATGAGCATTGACCGTACCTCACCTTTGAAACCCGTTAGCACTGTCCAGACGCGCGAAACCAGCGACACGCCGGTACAAAAAACGCGTCAGGAAAAAACGTCCGCCGCGACGAGCGCCAGCGTAACGTTAAGCGACGCGCAAGCGAAGCTCATGCAGCCAGGCGTCAGCGACATTAATATGGAACGCGTCGAAGCATTAAAAACGGCTATCCGTAACGGTGAGTTAAAAATGGATACGGGAAAAATAGCAGACTCGCTCATTCGCGAGGCGCAGAGCTACTTACAGAGTAAATAAGCGTATGACTCGTTTGTCAGAAATACTTGACCAGATGACCACCGTCCTGAATGACCTGAAGACGGTGATGGACGCCGAGCAACAACAGCTTTCCGTAGGCCAGATTAACGGCAGCCAGCTACAGCGTATTACAGAAGAAAAAAGCTCGTTGCTGGCGACGCTGGATTATCTGGAACAACAGCGCCGTCTGGAGCAGAACGCGCAGCGTAGCGCAAACGATGACATTGCAGAGCGCTGGCAGGCGATTACCGAAAAAACGCAGCATCTTCGCGACCTCAACCAGCACAACGGCTGGCTGCTGGAAGGGCAAATCGAGCGTAATCAACAGGCGCTGGAGGTGCTGAAACCTCACCAGGAGCCGACCTTGTACGGGGCTGACGGTCAGACTTCCGTCTCTCACCGCGGCGGTAAAAAAATTTCTATCTAATCATTGCCGGATGGCGACGTTGCGCCTTTCCGGCCTGAATGCCTTGTAGGCCTGATAGCACAGCGCTATCAGGCACTGAATTTACGCTGTCCGGCGAACAAACTCTTTCACTTTAAAGCCCAGCACGGCAAGCGCGGCGAAATAGGCCGCGATACCCGCGATCACTACCGCCATCAAACGCAGCAAACGCCATAACATCGACCCTTGCGACCACTCCGGCATAATATGCAACACGCCGAACAATACGGCGGCCATCACCAGTACGGAAATGATCAGACGCATCAGGAACCACATCCAGCCCGGTTGTGGCGTAAAGATATTCTGTTTACGCAGTTGCCAGTACAGCAACGACGCATTGAGACATGCCGCCAGACCAATAGAGAGCGACAGCCCGGCGTGTTTCAGCGGTCCAATAAACGCCAGGTTCATTAACTGCGTCATGATTAACGTCACTATGGCGATTTTCACCGGCGTTTTAATATCCTGGCGAGAATAGAAGCCCGGGGCCAACACTTTTACGACGATCAAGCCAATCAGCCCCACCGAATAGGCGATTAACGCCCGCTGCGTCATTGCCGCATCAAAGGCGGTGAATTTACCGTACTGAAACAGCGAGACCGTCAGCGGCTTCGCCAGAATGCCTAACGCTACCGCGCTCGGCAACGCCAGTAAAAAGCACAAACGCAGCCCCCAGTCCATCAGGCGGCAGTACTCATCATGATTGCCGCTGGCAAAGCTTTTCGACAATGACGGCAACAGGATGGTCCCCAACGCCACGCCCAGCACGCCGGACGGGAACTCCATCAACCGATCGGCATAGTACATCCATGAGACCGAGCCGGAGGCCAGAAACGAGGCAAAAATGGTATTGATGATAAGGGAAATCTGACTGACGGATACGCCCAAAATCGCCGGCCCCATCTGTTTGACCACCCGCATCGCCCCGGTGTCGCGAAAGTTAATGCGCGGCAGCACCAGCATACCGATCTTTTTCAAATACGGAAGTTGATACACCAGTTGCAGCACGCCGCCGACGGTGACTGCCCAGGCTAACGCCAGCACCGGCGGATTAAAGTATGGCGCGGCGAATAATGCAAAACCGATCATGCTGATATTAAGAAATGTCGGCGCAAAAGCGGGAATAGAGAAGCGATTCCAGGTGTTGAGAATGGCGCCAACCAGTGAAGCCAGCGAGATCAGCAGAATATAGGGAAACGTAATCCGCAGCAGTTGCGTCGTCAGCGCGAATTTATCCGCAGTATCGGCAAAACCCGGCGCGGTTACCATAATCACCCACGGGGCGGCCAGCATACCGGCCACCGTCACGACGGCCAATGCCAGCGTCAACAGGCCGGAAACGTAAGCGACAAAGATCCGCGTCGCTTCTTCACCCTGCTTGCTCTTATATTCCGCCAGGATAGGCACAAAGGCCTGAGAAAAAGCGCCTTCGGCAAAGATCCGGCGTAGTAGATTGGGGAGTTTAAACGCCACAAAAAAGGCGTCGGTCGCCATCCCTGCGCCAAAAATTCTGGCGACAATCGCATCACGGGCAAAGCCCAACACGCGTGAAAACATAGTCATCGAGCTGACGGCAGCCAGCGATTTCAATAAATTCATTTCTTTTGTATTCCAGACCCTGGCGTAAAACTCCTGCATGGCTGATCCATCGACCGGATAACGCAACTTCTGCCGTATCCGGCTGTATCACCGCGCCTGACGGCGACGTTAAAACGTCTTATCAGGCCTTACAGACTCCCCACGGTTTGCCATTATTCACTGTGAAAAGAGGTATTGTGTAGAGTGGGCATATATACCCGCCATACTTCGAGCTGCATGTGCGTTAGCTTTTCTGCAACTCGAATTATTGAGGGTATAGTACCTGGATTACGATGAATTACTACCGCCAGATGTTACAGAGGGTTATTCGCTGATGGCGTCCCGCCACAGCGCCTCCACGACGCGCTGGGCCAAAATCGCCTGCTCCCCCGCCGTTTCCGGAACCGTCTGATTTTGTACGCAGTCAATGAAATGCCGCGCGCATCCGACAAAACCACGCTGTTCAAGCGTCGTTTGCCAACCAGGAATGGGTTTGATGAGAATACCCTGCCCGCGCTCTTCGCGCCATTCACGCATATCCGTCACGTCATATAGCCCGCCGTCGGTGACGGCCTGGACCGATTCACGCTGACTTCCGGCGCGCCGGTGCATACTGGTGGTAATTTGTAGTTTGTCGGCGGAAAAATGATGTTCCGCATAGCACATTTCGCCGGACTCGCTGGTGAGCAACGTGCCGCTGGCAAGGCGCGCCTCGCCGCCCGCCAGCCACAGAGCGGTATCCACGACATGCAGATAGTCATCGAGCAAAGTAAAACGTAAGTCGTGCGGCCCGATGCTATCGGTACGATGTTTATCCATACGTAGTGACGCCGCAGTGCCGAGGCGCGTCTTCAGTTCGCGGTACAGCGGCGCGAAACGGCGATTAAAGCCAACCATCAGCGTCAATTTTTTTTGCGCCGCCAGCGCCACCAGCCGTTCGGCATCACGTAGATTTTCCGCCAGCGGTTTATCCACGCAAACATGGACGCCGGCATTGAGAAGTTCGCTGACCACGGCATAATGGCTTGCGGTACTGGAGTGGACGAAGACCGCATCGCAGCCGGACGCTAAATTCGCCAGCGAATCCACATACGGTATGCGCCAGCTTTCGCAGATACGTAAGGCTTTATCCCGCGAAGGAGACCAGGCGCCCTGTAACGTCCATCCGGCGGTGTTGGTTAATACCGGCAGCCAGGCCTTCTGCGCAATACCGCCTAATCCGACAATGCCAATCCGTAATGTTCTCACATTACTCCCCCAGGTGAGCTAACAAAGAATCCAGCCGCTGCTTTAACTCCGCCACTTCGCTTTCCAGCGCTTCGACGCGCGACTGAAGATCGCCCGACGCACTTTCCGGCGCAGACGTCTGGAGAGACAGTTCATCGACGTCGCCGCAAAAAAGGTGCATATAACGGCTTTCGCGCTTACCCGGTTCACGCGCCAGACGGACGACATACGGGCCGTCCTCACGACTGGCAAGCCGTTCCAGCGTGGATTCAACTTCCGTCATATCGCTGAATTCATGCATCCGCGACGCCCGGCTACGCAACTCGCCGGGCGTTTGCGCGCCGCGCAGCAGCAGCGTAGTGACGAGCGCCACTTCCGCCGCGCTAAGTTTCAGATCGCCAAATTCGGAATTACAGAAGCGCTGTTCATATTTGGTGACGCGGTTGCCAAACCCGCTGACCGTACGCAAAAAGTGGCGTTTCACCAGGTTATCGAGCTGTTCCTGCACCTCTTGTTCCGTCAGGTTCATCACCGGTTCACGGTTGGTTTTCTGATTACAGGCTGTCACCACCCCGTTGACGGAAAGCGGATACTGTTCCGGCGTTGTCACCTGCTTTTCCAGCAGACAGCCAATCACTCGCGCTTCAGTGGCGGTTAATTCATATTTCATCGTTTTCTCCCTTTGCCTCTCATTCCGTAAGCCGCTCAACGCCCCGGCGTCCATAACGGCGTGGTTAACGCCGTCAGGACATGGTCGCGCCATTGTCCATCAATCAACAGATAATCTTTCGCATAGCCTTCTTTTTCAAAGCCAAGCCGCGCCAGCAACGCGCCGCTACGTTTGTTGTGCGGCATATAGTTCGCCATGATACGGTGGATATGCTGAGTGCGCTGCATATAGCGAATCGCAGCGGTTAAGGCTTCAAACATCAGCCCTTGCCCCTGCCACTTTTGCGCAATGGAATAGCCCAGATAACAGGCATGAAAAGAACCGCGCACCACATTGGAAAAATTCGCCACGCCGATAATTTCTTTTTCTTCCGGATCAAGTAGCGCGAAATAGAAGGCGGAGCCCTGTTTGTGAAATTCACCGATCATTCCCAGACGCGCCTGCCATCCTGAAGGATAACAATGACTTTCATCACGGACCGGTTCCCAGGGTTTTAAAAAATGACGATTTTCCGCGTAATAATCGGCCAGACGCCAGGCATCACGCTCATGCACTAAACGTACCACCAGACGATCGGTGGTTAAGCGCACTTTTGGCACGTTACTACGATAGCCAAACATTCTATACCTACTCCTTCCTGTAACGTCTTCAGCACGCCAGTAACATTACTATACCTGCGCAACCAGGCTCTGTGAAAAGCGCAAATCGTCATTTTTTGAATTGCTGCCACATTTTGATGAAAACTCTCGATTAAAAAGGACTTTTGATAAAAAAATATTGTCCCGCTAACGGTAGGAAAAAACGAAACGCCGCCGCAGAATAGAAGACGCTCATCTTTTATTTCCCGGGAGGGGAAATGTCGCGCGTCTCGCAGGCGAGGAACCTGGGTAAATATTTTCTTCTCATCGATAACATGTTGGTGGTGCTGGGTTTTTTCGTCGTCTTCCCGCTCATCTCTATTCGCTTTGTCGATCAAATGGGGTGGGCTGCCGTAATGGTAGGGATCGCGCTCGGCCTGCGCCAGTTTATTCAACAAGGTCTGGGCATTTTTGGCGGCGCCATCGCCGATCGCTTTGGCGCGAAACCGATGATTGTCACCGGTATGCTGATGCGCGCCGCAGGCTTTGCCACCATGGGTATCGCGCATGAGCCCTGGCTCTTGTGGTTTTCCTGCTTTCTTTCCGGTCTCGGCGGTACGCTTTTCGACCCGCCGCGCTCAGCGCTGGTGGTCAAATTAATTCGTCCGGAGCAACGGGGCCGCTTCTTCTCTCTGTTGATGATGCAGGACAGCGCGGGCGCGGTGATTGGCGCGCTGCTGGGAAGCTGGTTGCTACAATACGATTTTCGTCTGGTCTGCGCGACAGGCGCTATTTTGTTCATATTATGCGCCCTTTTCAACGCATGGCTGCTTCCGGCCTGGAAGCTATCAACGGTCAGAACGCCGGTGCGTGAAGGAATGCGCCGCGTCATGAGCGATAAAAGGTTTGTCACCTACGTGCTGACGCTGGCGGGCTATTATATGCTGGCGGTACAGGTCATGTTAATGCTGCCGATTATGGTAAACGATATCGCCGGTTCGCCTGCTGCCGTGAAATGGATGTACGCTATCGAAGCGTGTCTCTCGCTGACGTTGCTCTACCCGATTGCCCGCTGGAGCGAAAAGCGTTTTCGGCTGGAGCATCGGCTGATGGCCGGTTTGCTCGTCATGTCGCTGAGCATGCTCCCCATCGGGATGGTGGGCAATTTACAGCAGCTTTTTACGCTTATTTGCGCTTTCTACATCGGCTCGGTTATCGCCGAACCGGCGCGCGAAACGCTCAGCGCGTCGCTCGCGGACGCGAGGGCGCGGGGAAGCTATATGGGCTTTAGCCGTCTGGGATTAGCCATTGGCGGCGCGATTGGTTATATCGGCGGCGGCTGGTTGTTTGATATGGGTAAAGCGCTTGCGCAGCCTGAACTACCGTGGATGATGCTCGGTATTATCGGCTTCATTACCTTTTTGGCTTTAGGCTGGCAATTTAGTCATAAACGCACGCCGCGCCGGATGCTGGAACCCGGCGCCTGATTTGATACCTGTCGCTATCTCCTCCATACTGGTCAGATACCGACAGTCAAATGGAGGAGAAACGTGAAGCTTTATATTTACGATCATTGCCCTTTCTGCGTTAAAGCCCGCATGATTTTCGGCCTGAAGAACATCCCCGTTGAACTTAACGTGTTACAAAATGACGACGAGGCGACGCCCACCCGGATGATTGGTCAAAAGATGGTGCCCATCCTGCAAAAAGATGATAGTCGCTACCTTCCTGAAAGTATGGATATTGTACATTATGTCGACAACCTCGACGGCAAACCGCTGTTAACCGGGAAACGCAATCCAGCCATTGAAGAGTGGTTGCGCAAAGTTAACGGTTACGTTAATCAGCTACTGCTGCCGCGATTTGCAAAATCCGCTTTCGATGAATTTTCTACCCCTGCGGCGCGCCAGTATTTTATCCGCAAAAAAGAAGCCTCATCTGGCAGTTTTGACAACCATCTTGCGCACTCTGCCGGACTGATTAAAAAGATCGGCGATGATTTACGTTTGCTGGATAAACTCATCGTACAGCCTAACGCCGTTAACGGCGAATTATCGGAAGATGATATTCATCTGTTTCCGCTTCTGCGTAATCTGACGCTGGTCGCCGGTATTCACTGGCCGACAAAAGTCGCGGACTATCGCGATAATATGGCAAAGCAGACGCAAATTAATTTACTCTCCTCAATGGCTATCTAACGCCCGCCAGGCGGCAACCCTTTCTTGCCGCCTTTTTCAGCTTTTTCTAGTGGCGCCATGTCCGCTGGCGCGACATGCTGCTTTGTGTCAAGATTAGGGCACAGGCAACATGCTAAGGAACGCCATGAAAAAGTTTTTTTTTGCCGCTGCGCTGGTAGTTAGCGGCCTGTTAGTGGGTTGTAATCAACTTACGCAATACACCATTAGCGAACAAGAAATCAATCAAGCGCTTGAAAAACGGAATAATTTCTCAAAAGATATTGGTCTGCCCGGCATTGCCGACGCGCATATCGTATTGACTAACCTTGTCAGCCAGATTGGTCGGGAAGAACCTAATAAAGTCACCCTTACTGGCGATGCCAGGCTGGATATGAATTCCCTGTTTGGCAGTCAAAAAGCGACGATGAAACTCAAGCTAAAAGCCCTGCCGGTCTTTGATAAAGAAAAAGGCGCCATCTATCTTCAGGAGATGGAAGTAGTAGACGCCACCGTGACGCCGGAGAAAATGCAATCGGTGCTACAAACGCTCCTGCCCTATTTAAATCAGTCTTTACGTAGCTACTTTAACCAGCGGCCCGCTTACGTGTTGCGTGAGGACAGTAGTAAAGGCGAAGCGTTAGCAAAGAAACTCGCGAAAGGCATTGAAGTTAAACCTGGTGAAATCGTTATTCCTTTCACCAATTGATTTCCGAGGGCGCGCTCGCGCCCTTTTTTTTACGTGCAAACGAAAACGTTTCCGCTTATCCTTTGTTTCCGGCAAAAAGACTATTCCTCAGCCGGAGCTTATTAATGACTGCACCATCCCAGGTTTTAAAGATCCGCCGCCCGGACGACTGGCACGTTCACCTTCGCGATGGCGACATGTTAAAAACGGTCGTACCCTATACCAGCGAAATTTATGGTCGCGCTATCGTGATGCCGAACCTGGCGTCCCCCATCACGACCGTTGATGCAGCGATCGCCTACCGCCAGCGTATTCTCGATGCGGTGCCCGCCGGGCATGATTTCACGCCGTTAATGACCTGCTATTTAACGGATTCGCTCGATGCCGATGAACTGGAGCGTGGTTTCCATGAAGGCGTGTTTACTGCGGCTAAGCTTTACCCGGCCAATGCCACCACTAACTCCAGTCATGGCGTAACGTCAGTCGACGCTATCATGCCGGTACTGGAGCGGATGGAAAAACTCGGAATGCCATTGCTGGTCCACGGTGAGGTGACCCATGCGGAGGTTGATATCTTCGATCGCGAAGCGCGTTTTATCGACACCGTAATGGAACCGCTACGCCAGCGTCTGACCGCGCTTAAAGTGGTCTTTGAGCACATCACGACCAAAGATGCCGCGCAGTATGTACGTGATGGCAACGACTACCTGGCGGCTACCATTACGCCTCAACATTTAATGTTTAACCGTAATGATATGCTGGTCGGCGGCATTCGTCCTCACCTGTACTGTCTGCCGATTCTGAAACGCAATATTCACCAACAGGCGTTACGCGAACTGGTTGCCAGTGGTTTTACGCGCGCCTTCCTGGGGACGGATTCAGCGCCGCATTCACGTCATCGTAAAGAGACCAGTTGCGGCTGCGCCGGTTGTTTCAACGCCCCCTCCGCCCTTGGCAGTTATGCCGCCGTGTTTGAGGAAATGAACGCGCTGGCGCACTTTGAAGCGTTCTGTTCACTGAATGGCCCGCAATTCTATGGCCTGCCGGTGAATACGGGGTGGGTGGAACTGGTTCGCGATGAACAACAGGTACCGGAAAATATCGCGCTGGCTGATGATTCGCTGGTGCCTTTTTTAGCGGGTGAAACAGTACGCTGGTCAGTAAAAAAATAAAAAATGCGCTTACCTGTTGCTATATATTGGATTTAACTGTATATATATCCAGTACATTCAGCAGGGGGCCATTATGCGTATTGAAGTCACTATAGCCAAAACGTCACCTCTGCCTGCCGGTGCGATTGATGCGCTGGCGGGCGAACTCTCCCGCCGTATTAGCCATCATTTTCCGGAGAATTTGGGTAACGTCACCGTGCGTTACGCTACCGCCAACAACTTGTCCGTCATTGGCGCATCAAAAGAGGACAAAGAACGCATTAGCGAGATTCTCCAGGAGACCTGGGAGAGCGCTGATGACTGGTTCATCAATGAATAAAAAATGATATGCAGTGATGTATGTTTGCCGGGTCGCCCCGGCTTTTTTATTTGCGCAACTGATGAATATTTCGCCTGACCGTCAAAATAATTGCACAACATCCTAAAAAAATATGAATGAACTGCCGCTTTATTGTTCATATAATTCTTAAAAAGAGAAATTTATCCTCCGGTCTCTTTAAAAACGCAGTGAATAGCCTTATTAATTGGTATACTGAAGTTGCTTCAGAAGAAAAACACGCATTGAACCTCGAGAACCGTTGTCTTATAACACGTACCAGGGGGGCATGATGGAAAAGAATAATGAAGTCATTCAGACCCATCCGCTTGTAGGATGGGACATCAGCACCGTCGATAGCTATGATGCGCTGATGCTGCGTTTACACTACCAGACCCCAAATCGTCCGGAACCGGAAGGGACTGAAGTTGGTCAAACGCTCTGGTTAACAACAGATGTAGCCAGGCAATTTATTTCAATATTAGAAGCCGGCATCGCCAAAATAGAATCAGGCGATTACCAGGAAAACGAGTATCGTCGCCATTAGCGTGACGCGCTCCCCCTCTCTCAGGCACCGTAAGGTGCCTCACTTATTTCTGGCTTGTATATCTCAGCGCAGTTATTTACCCTGAAATCATCGCGATAGCAGAGAGAAGCTGATGAAATACGACCTTATTATTATCGGCAGCGGTTCGGTTGGCGCCGCCGCTGGTTATTACGCCACCCGCGCCGGGCTAAAGGTCCTGATGACCGATGCGCATATGCCGCCTCATCAACAGGGCAGCCACCACGGCGATACCCGTCTTATCCGCCATGCTTATGGTGAAGGCGAAAAATATGTCCCACTGGTGCTTCGCGCCCAGGCGCTTTGGGATGAACTCTCCACACACAATGAAGAGCCTATTTTTGTCCGCTCCGGCGTCGTTAACCTCGGCCCGGCCGATTCCGCTTTCTTAGCCAACGTCGCACGAAGCGCACAACAGTGGCAATTGAACGTCGAGCGCCTGGACGCGACGGCCCTCATGACGCGCTGGCCGGAAATTCGCGTGCCCGATAATTATATCGGGCTGTTTGAAGCTGACTCCGGTTTCCTGCGCAGCGAATTAGCCATTACCACATGGCTTCGTCTGGCCCGAGAGGCAGGCTGCGCACAGCTATTCAACAGCCCGGTAAGCCATATTCACCATGATGATAACGGTGTGACGATAGAGACGAGTGAAGGCAGCTACCACGCCAGCAAGGCGCTGATTAGCGCGGGCACCTGGGTCAAAACGCTGGTACCGGAGCTGCCCGTTCAGCCCGTACGTAAAGTTTTTGCCTGGTTTAAGGCGGATGGACGTTACAGCACTAAAAACCGCTTTCCGGCCTTTACCGGCGAAATGCCCAACGGCGATCAATATTACGGTTTCCCGGCGGAGAACGACGAGTTAAAAATCGGCAAACACAATGGCGGACAGCTAATACAAGCTCCGGAAGAGCGCAAGCCCTTTGCCGCCGTTGCCAGCGATGGCGCGGAAGCATTTCCTTTCCTGCGTAACGTACTGCCGGGTATCGGCGGTTGTTTACATGGGGCGGCATGTACCTATGATAATTCGCCGGACGAGGATTTTATTATCGATACGCTGCCTGGCCATGAGAACACGCTTGTCATCACTGGACTCAGCGGACATGGTTTTAAATTCGCCCCGGTGTTAGGAGAAATCGCTGCGGATTTTGCGTTGGGAAAAACGCCCTCCTTTGATCTGACGCCGTTCCGGCTTTCCCGTTTTAGCCAATAATTTGTCGGCCCCGTAAAGGGGCTGTTTATTAAGGTAAGCTATGCGTCGTCTCTTTCATTTTCAGATGAATAATATTCGCGAACATTTCATGCTTTACGTTATTCTTTGGTCACTGCTGGCGGTGATGGATATTGTTTATCTCCTTTTCTTCTGATTGCTTTTCATTGACGTTAACTGACACTTCCTGAAAGTTCCTCACTTTTTATTTCATAACGTTGAAGCACGGCAATAATGTCAGTTCCTGCCGTTGTGCGGTTATCAGGGGGAAATATCTCGAAACTTCTGAAGCTGAACCGCAAACAACATCAAAATTATTGAAATAAAAATAAATATCATTTAAATTCTTATTTATAAGTTGCATTCGACGCTTTTCCACGCCATTTTCATTCTCTCGTGAAATATTCATTGGTGTGTTTATGCAATTTAAAAATACTCCACAGCGTTATGGCGTGGTTTCCGCCGCGCTCCACTGGCTGACCGCCCTGGTGGTCTATGGCATGTTTGCGTTGGGTTTATGGATGGTCACGCTCAGTTATTACGACGGCTGGTATCACCAGGCGCCGGAAATACATAAAAGTATTGGCATATTACTGATGATGGCGCTGATCGTGCGTATTATCTGGCGGCTTTATTCTCCGCCGCCCGTTGCGTTGACCAGCTATTCCCGTTTAACGCGCGCTGGCGCCGCCGCGGGTCATCTTCTCCTGTATCTCCTGCTCTTTGCGATAATCATTAGCGGCTACCTGATTTCCACCGCCGACGGTAAACCGATTAGCGTCTTTGGCTGGTTTGAGATTCCGGCCACGCTTACGGACGCGGGCGCGCAGGCTGACATCGCCGGAACGCTGCATCTGTGGTTTGCCTGGTCGCTGGTCATTATCTCGCTCTCGCATGGGGTTATGGCGCTAAAACACCATTTCATCGATAAAGACGACACACTGAAACGTATGACAGGAATGTCGTCATCTGACTATGGAGCTCAAAAATGAAAAAGAACCTGCTGGGATTCACCCTCGCATCCTTGTTATTCACGACCGGTTCCGCCGTGGCGGCGGAGTATAAAATTGATAAAGAAGGCCAACATGCGTTCGTCAATTTCCGCATTCAGCATCTGGGCTACAGCTGGCTGTACGGCACCTTTAAAGATTTCGACGGCACGTTCACTTTTGACGAAAAAAATCCGTCGGCAGACAAAGTGAACGTGACCATTAACACCAATAGCGTCGACACTAACCATGCCGAACGTGACAAACACCTGCGTAGCGCGGAATTTCTTAATGTTGCGAAATTCCCGCAGGCAACCTTCACCTCTACCAGCGTGAAAAAAGAGGGCGATGAACTGGATATTACCGGCAATCTAACGCTCAATGGCGTGACTAAACCGGTGACGCTGGAAGCGAAGCTGATGGGCCAGGGCGACGATCCGTGGGGCGGTAAGCGCGCGGGCTTTGAGGCCGAAGGAAAAATTAAGCTGAAGGATTTCAATATAACTACCGATCTCGGCCCGGCCTCACAAGAGGTTGAGCTTATCATCTCAGTAGAAGGCGTTCAGCAGAAGTAACGCCTGGCGAAATGCCGGATAGCAGCCTTTACGCTGCTATCCGGCAAAATATTACTCAGCCGGATCGGGAATGCTCAGTTTGCTATTAAGCCGACCCCGCGATTTATTAAAAATTTTGTTGCCGTTCTCACGACCCGCGCGACGTCGGCGCTGTTCTTCCTCCGGCAAGGCCAACTCTTCACAGCATTGTTCACTACAGCAGCCGTTAAATTTACTGGCGCACTGCGGACACTGGATAAACAGCAGATGGCAACCGTCGTTTTTGCAGTTGGTATGGCTATCGCAGGACGCGCCGCACTGATGGCAATGCGCGATAACCTCATCCGAGATGCGCTCGCCCATTCGCTCATCAAATACAAAGTTTTTGCCGATAAAGCGAACGGGAAGCCCCTGCTCGCGCGCGCGACGGGCGTACTCAATGATGCCACCCTCAATATGCCAGACTTTATTGAAACCGTTGTGTTTCATCCAGGCGCTGGCTTTCTCACAACGAATACCGCCGGTACAGTACATCACTATCTTTTTATCTGCATGTTCCCGCAGCATTTCAACCGCTTTTGGCAACTGTTCACGAAACGTATCCGCCGGGATTTCCAGAGCATTTTCGAAATGGCCGACTTCATACTCATAGTGGTTGCGCATATCAATAAAGACCGCGTCAGGATCGTCCAGCATCGCATTCACATCTGCCGCCTTCAGATAATCGCCGACATTACTGGCGTCAAAACTCGGATCATCAATACCGTCAGCAACGATACGGTCGCGAACTTTCATACGCAGCACCCAAAATGACTTTCCGTCATCCTCCAGCGCGATATTTAAACGCAGCCCGTCCAGCGCGGGATCGAACGTATAAAGCTGTTGACGAAAGGTCTCGAGCTTGCTTTGCGGCACGCTGATTTGCGCATTGATGCCTTCATGCGCCAGGTAAACGCGACCAAAAACGTCCAACGCCGTAAACACCTGATACAACGCGTCCCGCGTCTGTTGCGGAGAGGCGATAGTGAAATATTTATAAAAAGAAATTGTCGTACGCGGCTCGCTTTCCGCCAGCATTTTGGCTTTCAGCTCGTCATTAGAGATGCGGTTGTGTAACACTGGCATGGTGTACGTATCCTGCAATCAGCAAAAAATAAAGTGGGCAGGCATGATAAGGCAAGTCTCGCCAATTTACATCCACACATTTTGCGCTACATTTCCTGCTTTACACTAAATAATTAACAACAATTGTCGATTTAATCGCCACTCTCCTGCTACATATTTTTGCTCAACGCAAAAAGATGCGAGAATACGGGGAATTGTTCGTTGAAAGACAGGATAGAAATGACGAAGTTGCCTAAGTTCTCCGTGGCCTTACTGCACCCGCGCTATTGGTTAACCTGGTTGGGTATAGGCGCGCTTTGGTTGGTCGTGCAACTCCCCTACCCGGTCATCTATAAATTGGGTTGCGCATTGGGCCACCTGGCGCGACGCGTAATGAAACGCCGCGCGAAAATCGCCTATCGCAACCTTGAATTATGCTTTCCGGAAATGACCGCGCAGGAACGCCACACCATGGTGGTCAAAAACTTTGAATCCGTCGGTATGGGCGTGATGGAAACCGGCATGGCCTGGTTCTGGCCCGATCGGCGAGTGAACCGCTGGATGGAAGCGAGCGGTCTGGAGCATATCCGTGAAGTTAAGGCGCAGGGGCTGGGGTTCATTCTGGTAGGAATACATTTTCTTACCCTTGAGTTTGGCGCCCGCATGTTTGGTATGCATAACCCGGGGATCGGGGTTTATCGCCCGAATGATAATCCGTTGCTCGACTGGTTACAGACCTGGGGGCGCTTACGCTCCAATAAATCAATGTTGGATCGCAAAGATCTGAAAGGCATGGTTAAGGCATTGAAAAGCGGCGAATTGATCTGGTATGCGCCGGATCACGATTATGGCCCGCGCGCCAGCGTTTTTGTACCATTATTCGCTGTCGACCAGGCTGCCACGACCTCCGGTACCTGGATGCTCGCGCGCATGTCTAAAGCCTGTATTATCCCCTTCGTGCCTCGCCGTAAACCCGATGGGAAAGGCTACGAACTGATCATTCTTCCTGCGGAATATTCGCCTCCGCTGGAGAGCGCAGAAGCGACTGCCGCGTGGATGAATAAAATTGTTGAGCAGTGCATTATGATGGCGCCAGAGCAATATATGTGGCTGCATCGCCGCTTTAAAACTCGCCCTGAAGGCGTACCGTCGCGCTATTGACAGGATTGCAGCCGTCAGGCTGCAATTTTTCCCCTCTTTTAGCTTTAAAAGCTCCCCACATTGCGAGGCTGGTAAGGTCGGCGCATAATTATAATTAGTACGCTCATAATTAAATTGATGATAGCGCAAAACGCGCATCATACTGTGGAACACTATGTCACCCTCTGATGTCCCCATAAACTGGAAACGCAATCTAACCGTTACCTGGCTGGGCTGTTTTTTAACCGGCGCGGCATTCAGTCTGGTCATGCCTTTTCTCCCTCTCTACGTTGAGCAACTCGGCGTAACAGGCCATAGCGCGCTCAACATGTGGTCCGGGCTGGTCTTTAGTATTACGTTCCTCTTTTCAGCTATCGCTTCCCCTTTTTGGGGCGGTCTGGCGGATCGTAAAGGGCGTAAGATCATGCTGTTGCGTTCCGCTCTCGGCATGGCCATTGTGATGCTGTTAATGGGCATGGCGCAAAATATCTGGCAATTTCTGATCCTCCGCGCGTTATTAGGCCTGCTGGGCGGATTTATTCCCAACGCCAATGCGCTCATCGCCACTCAGGTGCCGCGCCACAAAAGCGGCTGGGCGTTAGGGACGCTCTCTACTGGCGGCGTCAGCGGCGCTCTGCTTGGCCCACTTGCGGGCGGTCTGCTCGCCGACCATTACGGCCTTCGTCCGGTCTTTTTTATTACCGCCAGCGTTTTGTTTATCTGTTTTCTGCTCACCTTCTTTTTCATTCGCGAGAATTTCCTGCCGGTGAGCAAAAAAGAGATGCTTCACGTTCGGGAAGTGGTCGCCTCGTTAAAAAATCCCCGCCTGGTGTTAAGCCTGTTTGTCACCACGCTGATTATTCAGGTGGCGACGGGGTCTATTGCGCCCATCCTGACGCTCTATGTGCGCGAACTCGCGGGAAATGTCAGTAATATTGCGTTCATTAGCGGGATGATAGCGTCCGTTCCCGGCGTGGCGGCATTACTTAGCGCCCCCCGGCTCGGCAAGCTTGGCGACAGAATTGGCCCGGAAAAGATCCTTATCGTCGCGCTGATTATTTCCGTACTGCTGCTGATTCCAATGTCTTTTGTGCAAACGCCATGGCAGCTCGCGCTATTGCGGTTTCTGCTTGGCGCGGCGGATGGCGCGCTGCTGCCAGCCGTTCAAACTCTGCTGGTTTACAACTCTACCAACCAGATAGCCGGGCGCATATTCAGTTACAACCAATCTTTCCGCGATATCGGCAACGTCACCGGCCCTCTCATGGGCGCCGCAATTTCCGCGAGCTATGGCTTCCGCGCCGTATTCTGCGTCACGGCAGGCGTGGTGTTGTTCAATGCTATCTATTCATGGAACAGCTTACGACGGCGCAGACTGGCAATAGAATAATTTTTGCGCTTTCATACTTGCAATATTACAGAATCAGCTATTCTTTCCCTAAATACCTCATCAAATCAAAGGGAGACACTGATGACCATGTATGCCACGCTGGAAGAAGCTATCGATGCAGCCCGGGAAGAATTTCTGGCTGACCATCCAGGCCTCGAACAAGATGAAGCGAATGTGCAGCAGTTCAACGTTCAGAAATATGTACTGCAGGATGGGGACATCATGTGGCAGGTCGAATTTTTCGCCGATGAAGGTGAAGATGGCGAATGTCTGCCGATGCTGAGTGGTGAAGCCGCGCAGAGCGTGTTTGACGGCGATTATGATGAGATAGAGATCCGCCAGGAGTGGCAGGAAGAGAATACTTTGCATGAATGGGATGAAGGGGAATTCCAGCTTGAACCCCCGCTTGATACCGAGGAAGGCCGTACTGCGGCAGACGAATGGGATGAGCGTTAATTACTCATAAGGCCCGTGGTGAATATCGAGCGGCAGTAGCAGTGTATCGAAGATCAGTGAGAAGGGCAGATCGAGGATAGTGATATAGCGCCATGCGGAATCACGCATATCCCACTGCACGCCAGGGTAATACTGGTTACCGTGTCCTTGTCCGGGGATCGTTCTGCTGATAATACTGCCGCAGCCGCTCAGGGTAATTACCATTATACTCACCGCGAATATACGCACCTGATACCTCATTTCACTATAAAAATACCGGCATCACGCCGGTATTTTTCACCTCACTCCAGACCTGAAGACCTTATCTCGCTGACGATGCTCGTCCCTGCAACGTCTGCGGATTCAGGACGAGAGACTGATAATGGTTTACCCAGGAAGAGTATCTCTCTGGCGCATTCCAGACCCGATAGTGTAAACGCGCCATCGTCACCGGATCGCTGAGCAAAACCAGACGCCGATCGCGGTTCAGTTTCTCCGGCGTTTCGTTTAGCGCCTGCTCCACATGACGATCGCGGGCTATTTCCAGCACCTTACTGGCGCGGTGACGCGCGGTGGCCATCGCGGTCGCCAGCGCATTAAGCGACGGGTTAAATACCGCATGCATAAAGCCATCGTCCAGAATACGGCGGCGATTCATCTCCAGATATTTATCGGTATCGACCAACACCTGAGGCGGCGAATACTCTTCCGGGATCAGGAACAGCTTCCAGCGTTTGGTGCGTAATCCTACCGTTGAACGACTGGAGATCACCGAAACAAATGGCGACAGAATCAGCGAAAAGACAATCGGCGCCAGCCAGAACAGAAAGCGTAAATCCAGCCACGCCATACCCACCGCCCAGACCAGCCCCAGCAGCAGTTGAGAGCCGTGACGCATAAAGGCTTCTCCCCACGGCGTAGAATCATCGTCGCGTTGCGGTGAGTTCCAGACCACTTCCCAGCCGAGGAACGCGCTGACCACAAACACGGTATGAAACAGCATACGCACCGGCGCCAGCAACACGGAGAACAGCACTTCCAGCAACAGCGACAGCGTAACGCGCCAGAAACCGCCATACTCTTTGGTGCCTTTACACCAGATCAGCATAATACTGAGCAGCTTCGGCAGGAACAGCAGCACCATCGTTGACGCAAACAGCGCGATTGCCAGTTCCGGACGCCACTGCGGCCAGACCGGAAAAAGCTGGCGCGGCTGAAGGAAATATTGCGGCTCTGTTAACGCATGAACGACCTGCAGCGCGGTAGAAAGCGCGAGGAACATAAACCATAACGGCGCGGACAGGTATGACATTACCCCGGTCAGGAACACGGCGCGATGCACCGGGTGCATTCCTTTCACCAGGAACAGACGAAAGTTCATCAGGTTGCCGTGACACCAGCGGCGGTCGCGTTTAAGCTCATCCAGCAGGTTTGGCGGCAGCTCTTCATAGGAGCCGGGGAGATCGTAGGCAATCCAGACGCCCCACCCTGCCCGACGCATTAGCGCCGCCTCCACAAAGTCGTGGGAAAGAATCGATCCGGCGAACGAACCTTCTCCCGGCAGCGGCGCCAGAGCGCAGTGCTCGATAAACGGCTTCACGCGGATAATGGCATTGTGCCCCCAGTAGTGCGACTCCCCCAACTGCCAGAAGTGCAGCCCGGCGGTAAACAGCGGCCCATAGACGCGGGTCGCGAACTGTTGGCAGCGGGCATACAGAGTATCCATCCCCGACGCTTTCGGCGAAGACTGGATAATCCCGGCGTTTGGATTCGCTTCCATCAGGCGCACCAGCCCGCTCAGACACTCGCCGCTCATCACTGAGTCCGCGTCCAGCACCACCATATAGCTGTACTGATTGCCCCAGCGGCGGCAAAAATCGTCAATATTGCCGCTTTTGCGTTTCATACGGCGGCGGCGGCGGCGGTAAAAAATTTGGCCTTCGCCCTGCACTTCCGCGATAAGCTCCATCCACGCCTTTTGCTCCGCCACGCAGATATCCGGGTTATAACTGTCGCTAAGGATATAGACGTCGAAATGCGCGGCGTTGCCTGTGGCTTTAACGGACTCCCAGGTCGCGCGCAGACCGGCGAAAACGCGGCTAACGTCTTCATTACAGATAGGCATGATCAGCGCCGTCCGGTGTTCCGGATTGAGGGGCTCATCGCCAACCGTAGACGCGGAGATGCTGTACTTATCGCGCCCGATAAGCAGTTGCAGGAAGCCCATCAGCGCCGTCCAGAATCCGGCTGACACCCAGCAGAACAGCACGGCAAACAAAATCAGGATACCGGTTTGCAGCATGTAGGGCAGGAGCTGCATAAAGGAGACCCAAATATCCTGCCCCACCATATCCATAGGATTGATGAGCGCCCATCCCTGATAAGGCAGAATGGTCTTCATATACCAGGTCGCGACGACGGTTTGCGCCAGAGTCAAAATTAACAGAACATAGCGGCGTATAGTGCCGACGGTACGCCATTTTTGCTCGCTCGCCTGCTCTTCTTTTGTCAGACGAGAAACATAGCGCGGCGTTACATCCCGCCCACGCAGACGATCCCAGAAACGGCCAACCGGGTTGGTTCGCCAGGGATCGGGAAACATCGAAGAGCGCGTCGCTTTTGGCATAGCCTGCAACTGATCGCGCCCTTCATCATCTTTAATTAACTGCCCCTTCGCTAATGAATCCGGCCAGGCGTGTTCAAGGCGGGCTTTTACGGAACCCTGCGGTGAATCGTCTTCTCGCGAGTAAGTCCGATGCTCGGCATCCAGCGCCTGATGTACGCCGCGGATGTCAGTTTTCGGCAATGCCGCTTTCTCACGTTCAGAAAGCAGCAGTGCGTCAATATACTCAGTTGTTTTATTCATTGGCAGGTAACTGGTAGCTCCAGGTTTCACTTAGCGTCTGATCGGCATTCACCAATGCGGCACGCATTTCCGTGGTTTTCTTCGCGTCTTTGACTTTCACGCGCAGCATTAAACGCCAGCCTTTAGTGACTGGGTTATAGCGTACATTACTGTCAACGATTTCACCGTTATCGCCAATGCTGGTTTGCGCAGCGACGGGCGTATCCGGCGGCAGTTTTTTCATGTCGGCGCCAACGAAATCTACCACAAAGGCAATAGTGCCGTCGGGCTGGCGAATCAGATTTGACTGTTTAACGTCGCCCGTTGAGCGGCGTGTTTGCAGCACCCAGGCATTATCCGGCGCATGAAGTTTATCTTCATCGCGGCTGAAGGTCAGAGTGTACTTGAAGTTCATCTCTTTACCCGGTTCCGGCAGTTGATCCGGAGTCCAGTAAGCGACGATGTTATCGTTGGTTTCATCATTGGTCGGAATTTCAACCAGTTCAACCTTACCTTTGCCCCAGTCGCCTTTCGGGGTAATCCAGGCGCTTGGACGCAGGTCGTAGCGATCGTCTAAATCTTCAAAGCGCGAGAACTCGCGACCACGCTGCAACAGGCCGAATCCCTGAGGGTTTTCCATTGCATAGCTGCTCACAGCGAGGTGTTTTGGATTGTTCAGCGGACGCCAAATCCACTCGCCATTACCCGCATGAATGGATAAGCCGTTCGAGTCATGCAGTTCCGGACGATAGTTGGTCGTCGGCGACGGCTGGTTTGGCCCAAACAGGAACATACTGGTTAATGGCGCAACGCCCAGCTTGCCCACTTTATCGCGCAGATAGACTTTTGATTGCACGTCCACCACGGTATCGCGGCCAGGAATGATCACAAAACGGTAAGCGCCGGTCGCGCGCGGAGAATCCAGTAATGCATAGACGGTCAAACGCTTATCGGTGGGTTTTGGACGCTCAATCCAGAACTCGCGAAAGCGGGGAAACTCTTCACCAGATGGTAAGGCGGTATCAATCGCCAGGCCGCGCGCAGATAAGCCATATACCTGGCCTGCGCCGATAACGCGGAAATAGCTGGCGCCAAGCATACTGACGATTTCGTCGTTCTTATCTTTACTGTTAATGGGGTACAGGACTTTGAACCCAGCGAAGCCTAAATCTTTTACCGTGTCTTTATCGTGCTGAACATTGCCAAAATTGAAGTAATCCGGGCTGTATTTGATTCTTTTGACCGTCGTCGCCGTCACTTCGTTAATCTTGACCGGCGTATCGAAGTACATCCCCTGATGGTAAAATTCGAGCTTAAAAGGGGTCTTTAAGTTGTTCCAGTAGGCTTTATCGCTGTTAAACTGGATCTGCTGATAATCCGCATATTTCATGTCGCGGAAAACGGAGGGCAAGTTGCTTTTAGGCGCCTCATAGCCTTTCCCGGCTAAAGATTGAGCTTGTTTTGCCACGTCATCAATACTGAACGCCCAGCTCGATGATGCGTAGAGCGTTAACATAATAGCTGCGCCCAACCAACGCATTTTCATCATTTGTCGTTTATGTTTCATAATAAGTAAGCACTTCCCCCTTTGTGTGCTTATATCGATCCGATCCATTTTAATGGATAATCAGGCATTACGACAACTGAATCCAGGCTTTGTTCAGCGCGCTGGCTCATGGATTAAGCACCTCCCGCGCCTGTTTTCACTTTGCGTGCTTATCCTGGAGACAGGTTGTCGGAGTTGGTGTAGGGTTGCTACCGAATGTAACTATAATTCGCCTTATGGATAAGGTGAAAAATCTGAGAATACGTGACCTTATATGAGCTCTATACCCGCGCCGCGTGAATATTTTCTTGACTCTATCCGCGCATGGCTGATGTTGTTAGGGATTCCCTTTCATATCTCGTTGATCTATTCCACTCACAGTTGGCATGTCAATAGCGCCACGCCATCGTGGTGGCTAACCCTGTTTAACGATTTTATCCACGCTTTTCGTATGCAGGTGTTTTTTGTTATTTCTGGTTATTTTTCGTACATGTTGTTTTTACGTTATCCGTTAAAACGCTGGTGGAAAGTACGGGTAGAACGTGTGGGTATTCCCATGCTTACCGCAATCCCTTTGCTTACCTTGCCGCAATTTATCCTGTTGCAATATGTCAAAGAGAAAACAGAGAACTGGCCTACACTCTCTGCCTATGAAAAATATAATACGTTAGCGTGGGAACTCATTTCACATCTATGGTTTTTACTGGTGCTGGTGATATTAACCACAGTCAGCATCGGGATTTTTACCTGGTTCCAAAAAAGGCAGGAAACAAGCAAGCCTCGTCCCGCCGCTATTTCACTGGCCAGGCTTTCGCTTATTTTTTTCCTGCTGGGGATGGCTTACGCCGCTATCAGGCGCATTATTTTCATCGTATATCCGGCAATCCTCAGTGACGGCATGTTCAATTTTATTGTGATGCAAACGCTATTTTATGTGCCGTTTTTTATTCTCGGCGCGTTGGCCTTCATTCACCCCGATCTGAAAGCGCGCTTCACCACGCCCTCACGCGGATGCACTTTAGGCGCTGCCGTTGCTTTTATCGCGTATCTGCTGAATCAACGTTATGGGAGCGGCGACGCCTGGATGTACGAAACCGAATCCGTGATTACGATGGTAATGGGGCTGTGGATGGTGAACGTGGTATTCTCACTGGGGCATCGCTTGTTAAACTTCCAGTCCGCGCGCGTCACCTATTTCGTGAATGCTTCGCTGTTTATTTATCTGGTGCATCATCCCTTAACGCTTTTCTTTGGCGCGTATATTACGCCGCATATCTCCTCCAACCTGATCGGGTTCTTGTGCGGGCTGATATTTGTTATGGGTATTGCGTTAATTCTGTATGAAATTCATTTACGCATCCCGCTCCTGAAATTTCTCTTTTCAGGTAAACCGCCGGTAAAACAAGAAAGCCGCGCCGCGATCGGGTAGTTTTCCGCGCGCGGGTTCACAGCAACCATTCCACAGGTAAAATTGCCGCCAACCGTACCAGAACTCGCTGCCAGAAACGCGTAGCGGGTTCTTTCTTTAACACCTTTTCCTCTTCTTGCTGACGATCGATCCAGTTAATTCGTCCCCAGCGATCCAGCCGCAGTTGCCAGGCCGCATCGCGTTGGCTCTGCGTAAAACGCTTATGAATAAGCGTCGCCAGCGTTTCACTTTCAATGACAAAGCCCATTTCGGTATTTAAAAGCGTTGAACGGGGATCAAAATTAAGCGACCCGATAAACACCTTACTACCATCAATACTGAACGTTTTAGCATGTAAGCTGGAACCTGAGTTCCCGGTGAGTCCGCGATCATGTACGGCGGTTTCATGTTCGCGGGTCGGTTTCAGTTCGTAGAGCTCCACGCCATAGCGCAGTAATTTCTTGCGCCAGCGCGCGTACCCTGCGTGAACGACCGCCACATCGTTGGCCGCCAGAGAGTTAGTTAAGATGGCGATCTTCACACCTTTCCTGACCAGATTAAGCAACTGCGCCACGCCTGCGCGCGTAGGGACAAAGTAAGCGGAAATAATGTCGATACGCTCCGTCGGCGACCCCATCACGTCAAATAATCGCTGCGGAAGAAGCGAATGGCGTTGCGCCTTCCCCTCGCCTTTAGAAGGGTCATCGCTAAGCAAGCGTGTTTTTGCCCAAATCAGCGGCAACGTTCCGCGATCGAGATCCGCCATAAACTGGCTGGTTTCCAGCTTATGCAGATAACGGCGGGTGATCTCATCGTTATACCAGGATTCGGGAAGTTCGATACGCTGCGTCAGTTCCTGCTCAGAAAGGGATAATACTTGCTGCAATGTCGACACTGAACTACAGCGCCAGTAACGTTCAAAATCATTGGCGACATCATTGACCACCGGGCCAATGGCCATCACGTCCAGATCGGAAAATAGCGGCTCCTCGCCAGCGCCGAAATAGGCATCGCCGATGTTGCGCCCACCGACCAGCGTCACTACGCCGTCGGCAGTGTAACTTTTATTGTGCATCCGCCGATTCAGCCGCGCAAAATCCGTCAAATATCCCAGCGCGCGTAGCGTACGAAAAGAGAAAGGATTAAACAGACGAACTTCGATATTAGGATGGCTATCCAGCAAGCGCAACGTATCATCCAGACCAGGCGTATTGTTATCATCCAGCAGCAGACGAACATGAACGCCGCGCTTCGCCGCCGACAGCAGAACCGAAAAGAGCAGCCGCCCGGACATATCGTCTTCCCAAATATAATACTGCACATCCAGCGTCCGCGCCGCCATTTCGGTCAGGCGGTAGCGGGCGGCAAAAGCGTCCAGACTGTTATCCAGCGCAAGAATGCCGCACTCTCCGGGATGGCGCGCGCATAGCGGTTCAACGGCACGCTCCAGGCGTGTTTTATCAGGCAGGGTCGTCGCCTTGCTGAGTAAGTAATCTTGCGTAAAGCCGGGCAGTTTCTTCATCATAACAGACAAAGTATACCTGTTCAGGCAGAGCGTAACGGGTAATAAAATCTGAAACCGTCCTGACGGCGACTTCAGCGGCCTGGGCGCGTGGATAGCCATAAACGCCGGTACTGATTGCCGGAAAAGCGATGGAACGAAAGTGATTCGCCTCGGCAAGCAGCAAACAATTCCGGTATGCCTCTTCGAGTAGCTCAGCTTCCTGGTGTTCGCCGCCTCGCCAGACGGGCCCCACTGTGTGAATAACCGCCTTTGCCGAAAGCTTGCCAGCAGGCGTGATAACCGCATGTCCCGTCTGACATTCGCCCTGTTGCTGACGGATGAGTTTACAGGCGTCCAGCAATGCCGGCCCCGCCGCGCGATGAATCGCGCCGTCTACGCCACCGCCGCCCATTAATGATGCGTTAGCGGCATTCACAATCGCATCGACGCTAAGTTGAGTGATATCACCCTGTATGACCTGAAGACGTGATGTCATAACCCCCCCTTTGTCTCACCTTATCTGCAAAGTGTACAGCAGGGCTTTCAACAGAGTCGCTCTTTTTATATCTATGACACCGCCGTTAACGGTACTCAATATTCATCACCGCCAGGCTTTTTTGCGCATCGAGATAATGCAGCCTCACCGTCGCAATGGACTGAATATCCTGCGGTAATCCAGATGCCTGCCGAAGGTCAATCCGGTGCATTTGCTTTTTACCTTCGCGTAGGCAGGTTAAATCAATATTTTCGGCGTGAGTAGAAATATCGCACAGTGGCTCAACAATCGCGCCGCGAAAATGGATAACGCCACCCTGTACCGTTTGTTGCCCTACCGCAGAATGGATAAAAAAAGCGCAGATACACAGGCCTATGGCAGGGATATTTTTCTTGATTACGGACATGTTAACTCCTCAATGATTAGTCATCCTCGAGGGTTCGGCGTTACCTTTTAGCGACATGCCGAGACGATGAGACGCTTTTATCGCCTCTTTATACCCAGGTCAGCCAATCCATTTCCGCCACCATCAAAAACTACTGTGCAGAAGGCGGCCATTGTTGTGATAAATGCAGTGATTGTCCGTCCGAAACAGTAACAATAATTTTAACCGAGTCCTCTGAAGATATATTTACACTAAGACGAGACAACTCAATCGGTTGATTAGCAGGTAAAGATAGCGTTTGTTTTTGCTGTGTATGGCTTTGTCCCCCGACGCCGTCGCGCACAGAGAGAATTTGCACCTGACAGACGCAGGGTTCGTTTAATGTGACCTGAGGGATCACCGTGTAAATATCGCCTTGCTGAGTCGTGGTAAACGTAATCTGATTTGAAAGTGCGGCAAGGAGCAATAAAGTATGCATAATTTCCTCCCGAAAAAAAACAGGGCTTATGCCCTGTTTTTTTATTAGCGCAGACGCTAAATTAATACTGGTTAGCCGTGGCGTTGTTGCCAAAACCAACCTGACGCACCATTACGCTGGAATCAGATGCGGTCTGATTAACCAGCGCGGCGTTATTACCGCCGTATTGGCCGACAGTAATATCGGAGTTTTTAGCGTTCCACTGGTCGATGGTGGCATTGTTTCTGAAACCATTCTGAGTCAGTTCAATAGTACTGTTATCCGCACCCTGGCCTACATCGGCGCCGTTACCATAACCGCTCTGGGTAATAGTCGTTTCAGATTTACGGGCATCGCTTTGCAGAGCTAGCGCAGCGTTAGCGGAACCGTACTGATAAATGCTCAACGTTGAGTCCGGGCCGGAACTATTGCCGCCGCCGTTATGATTACCGCCGCCGCCCCATTGTGGAACGACGCCAGCCAGAGCACTGCCAGAAACTACGATTGCTGCGAATGCTGCCACTTTTAAAAGTTTCATGGTAAAACCCCCATCGGATTGATTTAAAAGTCGTAACGGTATTAGCGTTGGGTGACGCGAATAGCCATATGCGACTGTTTCTGCACTACAACTGCTGTTTTCTGCGTACCGTACTGGGTAATATTGGCCTTATTTCCAGAACCTTTCTGGATAATAGCCGCACTATTACCGTAAGCGCTTTGCGATATACTGGCATCGTTGGCATTGCCCGTTTGCTCAATATACGCAAAGTTATAATTCCCTGCCTGGTCGACTTTCGCCCGATTATTTCCTCCTTCTTGTGAAATAACGGACAATAGTTTTGATCCTTCCTGGCGTACTCTGGCACTATTATCCGTGCCGACTTGACCAATAATGGCCGCCTGATTAAATGAAGACTTGCTTAATTCATTTACCGCAAAATTATACTCTGAGCGAGCCAGATCATAATTTGTCGCGGTTGCAATCCCAGGCGCACCCAGTATTGTCAACATCATAAATAACAATTTGTTTTTCATGCTGTCACCCTGGACCTGGTCGTACATAGCGAAATTTATCTATTACCTTGTTAGCGACATGCGTTTTTTGTTAACGCGTCGTTACGATGAAGAGTATGTCCGTGGAAACATTTTTAATAACTCACCCACGCGTGGTATTTTGTTATTTAAGCTCATACCAAAGTGCTAATAAAACGATAGCCATGTGATTTTTTATAATTTATTTTTGGCCATAGAAGATAGTGTATCGCGAACCCAAAAAATGGAGTGTTGGTGTGTGTTATGCCGCCATGGGGATGTTCTTATGCTTCCTATGGGGGGCAATACGCACAAGACGTGACACACTTCGTTTTTTTTGTCTTTGTGCTGTCCAGGTTAATGCCACGTCTCAAATTTTAAGAAAAAATAAAATCAAAACATGACATATAATAATTAAAATAATTAAAAATCAATGAATTATTATAATTTGTATGATTTTTTAAATCTATGCAATAACAGCAAAATGTACAACTTTACTATCAAATCTAAACTTCAAAAAAACCCAAAAACAACATTTTAATATATATTTTTACATATTGTTACAAGTTTAACACTTGTTTTAAGATTTGTAATGGCTAGATTGAAAACAGTTAAAAGTATTTTCGTAAATATTTTTCTCTTTCTGGATAATGGGCTATTTCAACCCACAGCAGTGCAACATCTGTCAGTACTTCTGGTGCCTTTATTTTATGGGGGCAGCTGTCAGATGTGCGATTAAAAAAAGTGGAGTTTCATCATGTTTAATGAAGTCCATAGTAGTCATGGTCACACACTATTGTTGATCACAAAGCCATCTCTGCAAGCTACGGCATTATTGCAACATTTAAAGCAATCGCTGGCCATAACCGGAAAACTGCATAATATTCAACGTTCTCTGGAAGATATCTCAGCCGGTTGCATTGTTTTAATGGATATGATGGAAGCGGATAAGAAGCTTATCCACTATTGGCAGGATAATTTAAGCCGCAAAAACAATAATATAAAAACATTATTGTTAAATACCCCTGACGATTATCCCTACCGTGAAATTGAAAACTGGCCTCATATTAACGGCGTGTTTTACGCCACTGAAGACCAGGAACACGTGGTCAGCGGATTACAGGGTATTCTGCGGGGCGAATGCTATTTTTCACAAAAATTAGCCAGTTACCTGATTACACACTCAGGAAATTACCGCTACAACAGCACCGAGTCCGCATTACTCACTCATCGCGAAAAAGAGATCCTCAATAAGTTACGTATTGGTGCCTCTAATAATGAAATCGCCAGGTCGCTATTTATCAGCGAGAATACGGTTAAGACACATCTTTATAATCTTTTCAAAAAGATAGCTGTCAAAAATCGCACCCAGGCAGTTTCATGGGCAAACGATAATCTCAGGCGGTAAGGCCATGAAACGCTATCTGACCTGGATTGTAGCAGCAGAGTTACTGTTCGCTACCGGAAACCTGCATGCCAATGAAGTTGAAGTCGAGGTTCCCGGATTGTTAACCGACCATACAGTCTCTTCGATAGGACATGAATTCTATCGTGCATTCAGCGACAAATGGGAAAGCGAATACACCGGCAATCTGACCATTAATGAAAGACCCAGTGCGCGTTGGGGAAGCTGGATCACCATAACGGTAAATCAGGACGTTATTTTCCAGACCTTTTTATTTCCAATGAAAAGAGACTTCGAGAAAACCGTCGTCTTCGCATTAGCGCAAACAGAGGAAGCATTAAATCGCCGACAAATAGATCAAACGCTATTAAGTACGAGTGATTTAGCGCGTGATGAATTCTAAAACATGATTTTTATCCGGAGGCTGTCATGCGTGTTAAACATGCAGTAGTGCTACTCATGCTTTTTTCGCCATTAACCTGGGCTGGAAATATGACGTTCCAGTTCCGTAATCCTAACTTTGGTGGAAACCCCAATAACGGTTCCTTTTTATTGAATAGCGCCCAGGCGCAAAATTCATATAAAGACCCCGCTTATGATAACGATTTTGGTATCGAAACCCCCTCAGCGTTGGATAACTTTACACAGGCTATTCAATCGCAAATTCTGGGCGGCTTGTTGACCAATATTAATACCGGGAAACCAGGACGTATGGTGACCAACGATTTTATTATCGATATCGCTAATCGCGACGGACAGCTCCAGCTCAACGTCACGGACAGAAAAACGGGAAGAACCTCGACCATCGAAGTGTCAGGTTTACAAACTCAGTCAACCGATTTTTAAGCTACAGTCACTAAAGGATATAAATCATGCCGCGCTTACTTATTTTGGTTGCCGTTTTATTGTTGAGCGGATGCTTAACTGCCCCGCCGAAACAAGCTGCGAAACCGACATTAATGCCCCGCGCACAAAGTTACAAAGATTTGACGCACTTACCTGCTCCCACCGGTAAGATCTTTGTTTCGGTATATAACATTCAGGATGAAACGGGCCAATTTAAACCTTACCCGGCAAGTAACTTTTCTACGGCTGTGCCGCAGAGCGCCACCGCTATGTTGGTCACTGCGCTGAAAGATTCGCGCTGGTTTATCCCGCTGGAACGACAAGGCTTACAGAATCTTTTGAATGAACGGAAAATTATTCGCGCAGCCCAGGAAAACGGCACCGTGGCGATGAATAACCGTATCCCGCTTCAGTCGCTGACGGCGGCAAATATTATGGTGGAAGGTTCTATTATTGGTTATGAAAGTAACGTCAAATCCGGCGGGGTCGGCGCAAGATATTTCGGTATTGGCGCCGATACGCAGTATCAGCTGGATCAGATTGCTGTCAACCTGCGCGTGGTTAACGTCAGTACGGGCGAGATCCTTTCTTCGGTGAACACCAGTAAAACTATCCTTTCCTATGAAGTACAGGCAGGCGTGTTCCGTTTTATTGATTACCAGCGCTTACTGGAAGGCGAAATCGGCTATACCTCGAACGAACCGGTGATGCTGTGTCTGATGTCAGCCATTGAAACCGGCGTTATCTTCCTCATTAATGATGGTATCGATCGCGGCCTGTGGGATTTGCAGAATAAAGCGGACAGGCAAAATGATATTCTGGTGAAATACCGTGAGCTGTCAGTACCGCCAGAATCCTGATGAATACGACAAAGCGTGGGGAAGACCCCACGCTTTTTTTATTTTGTGACCGCCGTATTCGCTGAATGTTGCTCGCGGCGTGATGCCAGCCATAGCCCACTATTTTTCATGGCATAGCCAAAGATTAGCCCCAGCGCCAGCGACGGTAATACCAACCGCCAGTCACCCTGCCCTGCAAATGTCGCGCAGGCGCCGATAAATGTTCCCGGAACAAAAGAAAGCAATAGCTGCTTTGCCTGGATACACATCAGGAATGCCACGACCCCCGTCAACACGTAACTGACAATTTCCAGATGCGGCGCCAACGCGCTACCGTGAATAATGACCAGCGCCCACACCATACCGCTTAACAGCGTACAGGCGGAAATCAACAATCCCTTAAAGCCGCCCTGCGGACAGGCGAAATAAGCCGTACAGCCTAAAAAACCGGCCCAGCTTAGTAACCCCAGGGAGACGGCCACCCATCCCCATATTCCAGAAAGGATGCCCGTCGTGATAGCAATAGAAAGAAGTATGTTCATGGCGCGCATCATAACAGAAAAGCGGCACATTAATGAGATCACGCACACATTTTATGCAATGATGTAAAACCAGTTGCAGTTAAAAGTGATTTACATCACATTATTCTTCGTCTTCTTCCTGAAGTTCATCCCACATGGCCCCTATCGCATCACGCGTTAGCGGCGCCAGAGTGCGCCAGAATGGCGTAACGGCATGGGCTTCAACTTTACCGAGGAAGGTATTGCACCAGGGAAGCAGATAATCGGCAAATAAGGTTTCCAGCGCTTCACTTTCATCTTCGGCAGACTGATCTTCCAGCCAGGAGGCCGCGAGCAATAAAGTGCCAATGTGATCGGCAGGCGTATCGGCCAGCGGCATCCCTCGCGACGTTAAAAAAGCGCGCACCTCAGACTCTTCCGCGCCTTCGACCCACGCACTGCGGTATGGCGCTACCGCGCACTCTTCCCCAACAAATAACGCATTGTAATCAGTGGAAATCTGCGTGATATCGCAGCTTTTCTGTAAACGCGCCAGCATGTCATCCTGCTCCAGCGGCCAGTTTGCCGCCAGTTTACCTTCACGGATTAACGTAAACAGCGGAACCAGTAAAGGATCTTGCGGTTGGCGGTAATACAACGATCCCAGCACACGGCACAGGATTGAAAACTCATTCATTGATATCTTCCCGTAACTAACGATTAAAGTTCGGCAAATTCCGGTACAGGCGCCATACCGCGTGATTCGAGGAAGGCCAGTAAGCGCTGCGGCGAGACGTTCAGGATTCGATCTTCCGGAAAATTCACCGCATCCAGAATTTTCCGGCATTCGGTGAAATCGCCAAGCGTAAAGGCCGTATGGGAATCAGATCCTAACGCTACCCAGCCTCCCGCATCGCGTACGGCAGCAGCGACCGCGCGGCAATTATCTTCGCTTCCTTTACGCGAATGCAGAAAAGAAGAGTTGTTGATTTCCAGCGCTACATGGTGTTTCGCCGCCGCCTGCGCGATGGCTTTAACCTCCACTGGATACTTTGGATTTCCGGGGTGACTAATTATATGCACCTTGCCGCTGGCGATGGTCGCGATCATCGCCTGAGTATTGGTTTCTTTATCATGCGGCGCAAAAACGGGCTCATGAAAGCCTGCGATAATCAGATCCAGCGAGTCGAACATCTTTCCGGAACAATCAATTTCACCGTTAATATTCTTGATATTCGCCTCAATGCCACGCAGTATCCCCACGCCGTCAACCAGACGCGGCCAGATGCGCATGTTAATAAAATGCCAGTGATGCGGCGCATCTTCCATGTCCGGACCATGATCGGTAATCGCAAAAAGTTTAATGCCTTTGCGTTTGGCTTCCGCGATATAATCGCTCAGAGTACTGTAGGCATGAGTGCTGGCGACGGTATGCATATGCAGGTCAACGGGATACATTGCTCTCTCCTGTAGTCATTTCCGACAAGGATAGCAGGTATCGCCAGCGTTTTTTAGCGAAACCCGGCCTGCGCCGGGTTGATATCAATATCCTCTCGCCCGATCCACCTGCCCCGTTACCGGCTCTCCCTTCTCCAGCTGGGTAATGGTGCGGCTAATATAATCGATGGCTTCCGCCGGACGGGTGACTGCCGCAATGTGCGGCGTCATGGCGACTCGCGGATGGCGCCATAATGGACTTTCCTGCGGTAACGGTTCCTGGCTAAAGACATCCAACATCGCGCCTTTTAGCTTACCGCTATCAAGCGCAGCCAGCAGATCCGCCTCCTGAACATGCACGCCGCGCGCGAGATTCAACACGTAAGCGCCATCCGGCAATTGATCCAACAATTCGCTATTAATAATTCCTACCGTTTGGGCCGTATTCGGCAGCAGATTAATCAGCACCCGCGTCTGGTTCAGGAAAGCGTGCAGCTCTTCACGCCCAACATAACTTTCCACGCCAGGCCAGGATTTGCGACTACGACTCCAGCAACGTAACGGGAACCCCCACGCCTGTAGACTTTCTGCCACTTTTGCACCCAGTACCCCTGCGCCCATGATACCGACGCTAAACTCTTCGCGGGTATATTCCGGCAACGGTTTCCATAGCGCCTGATTTTTCAGCGCCTGATAATCATCGAAACGACGGAACCAGTGTAATACCTGGCTGACGGCATACTCCTGCATTTGCAGGCCCATTCCGGTATCTTCCAGACGGAATAGAGGAATGGAGGCGTCCAGCATTTCCGGATGCGCATTTAATTTACTCAGAATTGCATCCACCCCCGCGCCCAGCGCAAAGACGGCTTTTAAGCGTCTTCCGGCCAGCATTTCAACCGGGGGCTGCCATACAAGCGCATAGTCTGCGGGGTTGTTATCACCGACCTTCCATTCACGAACGCGCGCATGTGGGAGAGCCTTCTCCAGCGCATTTACCCACCAGGCGGCGTTAAATGTCGGGTGATAAAAAATTATCTCCATGTTATCTCCTGAGCAGTATGGTGCGGAATGTGATTGCGCCTGTTATCAGCGTTTTCAACGGGATGTGCAGCATAGCAAATTTCCCGGCGCGGGCAAAAAAAGCAGTTTTCGCTTATTAAAACCACAGATTGGTGGAAGTTTGTATAAACGCGCTTTTTTTTAAAAAAGTTGATTGACGTAGAAAAGATATTTCCCTACATTAGCGCCCGTTCCAGTAATGCTGGAGCGACAATTTGGTGAGGTGTCCGAGTGGCTGAAGGAGCACGCCTGGAAAGTGTGTATACGGCAACGTATCGGGGGTTCGAATCCCCCCCTCACCGCCATATTTAAGTTGAGAGCCTGTACAGAAGTACGGGCTTTTTGCTTATATGTATCCCCCAAACCAAGGGGGGATGAGAACCACCGACCGGGGTTCGACACAAAAACGCCGGGAGCGTTTTTGAACAGAGCTTGCTCTGGCCCCGAAGGGGCGAGGCCCAGGGATGGGCTGAGTAGCGGCGCAGCCAGTTGGACAGACGACGAGCTTGCGAGGAGACTGCCCGAAGGGCGAGCGCAGCGAGTCAATCCCCCTCACCGCCATATTCGATACAAAATCAATCACTTACAATGTAATATTAGTTTTGTCCTGCATAAAATGCTGCATAAAGAAGCTCGTGTAAACGGGCTTTTTTGTATATTAAATTATTGTTTTTGCTGTGATTTTCATGATGAAAGGTTTGTTTTTGGACCTTTGGCTGCTATGGGGAAGTTGCTGTAGATTCTGTAAAAACCGCCCCACTCCCCTAGCTGAAACGCTTTAGAAAACTTTGCATAAGTATCTCTCGGTAGTAAAAAAGCACCAAGTTCCTCTGTCTGATGCTGCTGTTGTTTTATTAGAAGGCTTACCGCGTTTGAAAGATAACAATCAAGTATTCCCTGCCCCTCGCGCTTGACCTTCCCCCTGTAAACAGTGCCAGTCTAAACTGAAGTTTCCGGTCTTTCTTCCATCTCACAGAGAGGCGCATTGCCATGAAAAAGACCCGTTATACCGAAGAACAGATTGCATTTGCCCTGAAACAGGCTGAAACCGGCACCCGCGTCGGGGAAGTCTGCAGAAAGATGGGAATTTCTGAGGCCACATTTTACAACTAGAAGAAAAAATTTGCCGGGCCGGGCGTGACGGAACTGCGGCGTCTGCGGTAACTGGAGGATGAGGATCAGCGGCTGAAGAAGCTGGTCGCTGAGCTGAGTCTGGACAAGGAGATGCTGCAGGAGGTACTGAACTGACCAGAACACCATGATAAACACTGACAACAAATTAAAAGCGTAGTATTTTTGATTTGCAGCAACAAAATTAATAAGAGTCATGGTAACTAAAAAAACTCTTTTTCTTTTCCTGTACAAATAAGATAAAAATCGCTTCATCCACCACCGCAAGAATATGTATATTATCTGTTATTACTATTTCGATCACACAATATCAAATTAAATATATCTCTATTACCTATCCATTAGTGTAATTTTCTTAAACTGAAAATTTATCATTTACAGCCCAAACTCTTACGCATTTTTTCTTTTAATGGCTCGGCTACTTCTGGACGTAATTTTGAGTATAAATTTTGTACATTTTCACAGCCAGCAGGTTGGCCTGATGATAAAGGTTCTATTTTCGTCAGGATATTCCACAAAATATAAATTGCAAATGCGATTAGCATTATACTTAAAAAATAAATACGGATACCCCGAGCATTAAACAACGCAGGGACATTTGATGTTTCTTGTTTAACGGATGGCACATAATTTACGACTGGAGCAGCAACCTCAGGAATAACAAGTTGTTTTCCATACGGAACGAAGTATGCAGAAATATGCTCTGGGCTATAACGCTGTTCAACACGTTTCCATTCATCTGACGGAATGAGTAAGAACGATAATGTATCACTAAAAGTGCTGTTCTGATATACCCGAAAAGTATATCCACTGTTAGCCAATATATGCTCAATGCGCACCAGTTCTGTATCAAAACCATCACTTCCCATTGGGTAGTGATGAAACACATACTGCGTATCAACCAAATTTATCGTTGCTGTTTCAATCTCACTGTCATAATCGAATTTTACCGTGACAGGCTTCTCTCCCTGATTATCTGAAAGTGCCTCAAGCAGGCTAAAAGTCCCCTCTTTCCAGTCAATATTAATTCCGTAGATACTCATAAACAGCGCCTGGTAGTCCTCTAATGCAGACTCAGACAACCACAGTTCTTTATGTTTCTCCAAAAAAAACTTACGCCTTAAAGAGGCTTGTTCATCATCATTGGCAGCAAAAAAATCAGAAAACTCATCCTGTTCTGGTAATTGCATTATGGTTCCATCCAGTATTTTATTAATCAAAAATCGATCCCAGCACCCAATTTCCCCTGCTGTCTATGATAGAATAGAATATGTGATCTCAAAGCGTCAAGGTGACAAGACAAAACGAGCACGCATCCATTCAATAAATGAATAACCCCTGTTAATACAAATAGTTTTAAAAATAATTTATCTGGACAACTGAAATTATCTTTATACTGATAGCAGTACAGCCATTTCTGTAAGTTTAAATGACAAATAAAAAACACGGACAAATCGTTTTACGTTATTTCCAATATTTTTCATTGTCTGCCCTCTGTTTTTTACGTAATCTCTATGTTGTCGCGACGGGAACAATAATAGCGAATTCGCTTATGACGTTTTAGGGGCATTCATAAAAGAGTTTTTTGAAAAATATGAAGAGAGATGAACGGAAAAAGGTTCGTTAAGGCTGGATGCGATCACGTTCGCTTACGGCGAACGTAACCCTTTTTACCTGGCTGCTTTTTTCTTCTTCTTTTCGTCCTCAACATGCTTATCAACAGGTGAGTCTTTTAAGCGATTGTTTTGCATGATGTCATCTTCAAGCGATTTTAGATAGCTTGCATCAGTCAGCAAGGCTATTGCCAGCGTTTTCGCATAAAATTGCGCGTGGCTTCGTGTCGTAGGATTTACCGCGTAGGTTCTGGCAAGCTCATGTCCAGGGGAGGCGGTATCACAACTGAAAAAGATTTCGCCTCTTTTCCTCCATCCTCCAGCAATCCATTTCCTTTAAGATACCCTTACAAGATCCGTGTGAAGCAACGGCAGTTAAACTGTTTTGTCACCAGAGATGTGAGATGGGCGTTGCAAAAGAGTGTGAGCTTGTGAGCTAAAGAAGATAAAAGTGGATGCCCGACGCGCAGCAAAATGGTAAAAAACAGCATCAGTAGTAAGAAAAATCGAGCGAGTGAAAGAAATTTTAATGCAGGGATTTATGTATGACGAAATCAAAAACGCTTTGTCAGTGATTGATTTTGTTGAATGATTGGCGGAGAGAGGGGGATTTGAACCCCCGGTAGAGTTGCCCCTACTCCGGTTTTCGAGACCGGTCCGTTCAGCCGCTCCGGCATCTCTCCGTATATTGCAATGATGCCAGGTAATTTGGCATTTTAACAGACCCTATTCGGGTAATTTTGTTCAAGTGACGAGTTTACGAGCAAAACGATGATTAAGTGGCCCTGGAAAGCACAAGAAATAACCCAGAACGAAGACTGGCCGTGGGATGATGCGCTGGCTATACCTCTTCTGGTAAACCTCACCGCGCAAGAACAGGCTCGGCTTATTGCGCTAGCCGAACGTTTTTTGCAGCAGAAAAGACTGGTAGCGCTACAGGGATTTGAGCTCGACTCGTTAAAAAGTGCACGTATTGCGTTAATTTTTTGCTTACCGATCCTGGAGCTCGGTATTGAGTGGCTTGATGGTTTTCATGAAGTGCTCATTTATCCCGCGCCCTTTGTGGTAGATGATGAATGGGAAGATGACATAGGGCTGGTGCACAGCCAGCGTGTCGTACAGTCGGGGCAAAGCTGGCAACAAGGGCCCATCATTCTGAACTGGCTGGATATCCAGGACTCGTTCGATGCTTCGGGTTTCAACCTCATTATTCATGAAGTCGCGCACAAACTGGATATGCGTAATGGCGATCGCGCCAGCGGCATCCCTTTCATCCCGTTGCGCGATGTGGCTGGCTGGGAACACGATCTCCACGCGGCAATGAATAATATTCAGGATGAAATCGACCTTGTTGGCGAAAGCGCTGCCAGTATAGATGCCTATGCCGCCACCGACCCTGCAGAATGTTTTGCCGTGTTGTCAGAGTATTTTTTCAGCGCGCCAGAACTGTTTGCTCCACGTTTCCCGGCGCTATGGCAGCGTTTTTGCCAGTTCTATCGCCAGGATCCTTCTCAGCGCTTACGGGTAAGCGCTGCCGAAGGCGACTACGGCGAGGAATCCGAACATTAATTCCTCACTTTGTGGGTTAATTAACCAATTGAATTGGCGCGTTAATTTTACTGTTGACACGTTATAGCCGGCCCAGTATTATGCGCCTCGTTGAAACAATTCCTCTGTAGTTCAGTCGGTAGAACGGCGGACTGTTAATCCGTATGTCACTGGTTCGAGTCCAGTCAGAGGAGCCAAATTTAGGGAAGCAGACGTTCACTGACGTCTGCTTTCTGCATTTATATCAACTGATTAACCCCTTCTTCAGGTTCACTCTCGTTTACTAAAAACCACTCGAAGCTATACCCTTTTGCTGGTAAAGCTGGTTCGATTTGCGTTTTACCAGCACGCGGAGGGAACCGTCATGTCACTGACTGATACTAAAGTAAAAAATGCCAGACCAGCGGAAAAGGCCGTCAAGCTCGCTGACGGGTTTGGCCTCTATCGATTCAAAATACTGGCAGTCAGGCTATCGCTTTAATGGCAAATAGAAGGTGTTTTCTATTGGGGTTTACCCTGCGGTTTCTCTTGCTGATGCCAGACAACGCCGTGACGAGGTCAAAAGGCTGCTGGATCAGGGGATTGACCCGAACGCAAAAAACAGGCTGATGAAAAAATCCTTCAGGAAAAGCGCGATAAAACCCGCTCGTTCCGTGTCGTCGCCAAAAGCTGATGCACCATAATTCTGCCTATGATATTGACGGAAATCTTTTCGCCTTCACCAGAAATTTATCTGCCATTTCCGCTACCGGCGTCAGACTGCCTGTATCAACCATTTTCACAAAATATTTCACGTCTAAAGTTCATTCTACCCCCTGCCCTTAATCTCTACGGCGTTATGTCTCAGAATTATTTGCCAAGTGCCTGCCAGTTTTTCACGTTTCATCAGACGCTGGTACATGGCCATTGCGGTAAGGTCACAGCATTTGACTTGTGCAATTACAGACAAAGTTGCGCCATGCCGGGGCAAAGCAGGGATTAGATCAAAACTTCAACGTTTTGTTGTTTTTGTCAGCAAACAAACGCGCAATCTTATTTCCCCCTTTGACAAGCCGATCGCACATCGTTACTATGCGCCCCGTTCACACGATTCCTCTGTAGTTCAGTCGGTAGAACGGCGGACTGTTAATCCGTATGTCACTGGTTCGAGTCCAGTCAGAGGAGCCAAATTAAGGAAAGCAGACGTTCACTGACGTCTGCTTTCTGCATTTATATCAACTGGTTATTCCCTTCTTCAGGTTCACTCTCGTTCACTAAAAACCACTCGAAGCCATACCCTTTTGCTGGTAAAAATGCTGGTAAAGCTGGTTCGATTTGTGTTTTACCAGCACGCGGAGGGAACCGTCATGTCACTTACTGATACCAAAGTAAAAAATACCAGACCATCGGAAAAGGCCGTCAAGCTCACTGACGGGTTTGGCCTCTATCTGCTGGTGCATCCTAACGGTTCAAAATACTGGCAGTCAGGCTATCGCTTTGATGGCAAACAGAAGGTGTTTTCCATTGGGGTTTACCCTGCGGTTTCACTTGCCGATGCCAGACAACGCCGGGACGAGGCCAAAAGGCTGCTGGCTCAGGGGATTGACCCGAACGCTAAAAAACAGGCTGATGAAAAAGTCCTTCAGGAGAAGCGGGATAAAACCCGCTCGTTCCGTGTCGTCGCCAAAAGCTGGTTTGCCACCAAAACAAAATGGTCAGAAGATTACGCCGATACTGTCTGGAAGCGCCTTGAAACCTATGTCTTCCCGGATATAGGCGACAGAAACGTTTCAGAACTGGATACGGGTGATCTGCTTGTCCCGGTCAAAAAAGCGGAAACACTCGGCTACCTTGAAATTGCCATGCGGATTAAGCAATACATCACCGCGATCCTACGTCATGCCGTCCAGCAAAAGCTTATGCGTCATAATCCGGCCTATGATATGGAAGGCGCTGTCCAGAAACCAGAGACGGAACACCGCCCTGCACTGGAGCTGGAAGAGATCCCGCTACTGCTTGAACGTATTGATGCCTACAAAGGGCGTGGACTGACTACACTGGCGATTAAACTCAATCTGCTGATCTTCATTCGTTCCAGCGAACTTCGTTTCGCCCGGTGGTCGGAAATCGACTTCAAAAGCAAGTTATGGGTGATCCCCGAACAGCGGGAAGCGATTGAAAACGTCAAGCACTCGACTCGTGGGGCTAAAATGAAACGTCAGCACTTCGTTCCCCTTTGCAGGCAGGCTCTTAAGATACTGAAAGAGATCCGCCAGCTTACCTATGAAGAAGGTAACGAAGCCGGATTAATTTTTACTGGATGTTATGACTCATTCAAACCCATGAGTGAAAACACCATAAACAAGGCGCTGCGTAAGATGGGCTATGACACCACACAGGACATCTGCGGTCATGGCTTCCGCACACTGGCATGTAGCGCCTTAATTGAGTCTGGCCTATGGTCAGAAGACGCTGTGGAGCTTCAAATGAGCCACAAGGAAAGCAACAGCGTTCGCGCTGCCTATACCCATAAGGCCAAACACCTTGACCAACGCCGCCTGATGCTCCAGTGGTGGGCTGATTTTCTTGATGCGAATAGGGATGGAATGGTCAGGCCGTTTGAGTTTGCTCAGAAACAATAATCGCCTTCCCGCAAGTAAACAATCGCAATAAAAAATACAGGGAGGTTTTACTCTCCCTGCTACCTATCACTTACGCCCTTTGTTTGATTGTGCCAAAACAGAGGCTGCAAGTTGCTTCGTTAACTCGCTGGAGCGTGGGTTATCAAGAGCTGAGGAAGCCTTATGTTCCATTTTGCCACTGGTCTGGTTTGACGTCCCACGTTGAGAAAGCGCGGAACCGGCAAGGCTTTTCTGGATGGCTGAGGCATTAGGATCAGTCAGCGTTTTTGCAGCAGTGGAAGCCACATTTTCAGAAGTCTGTTTTACGTTTTTACTCATTAAACGAATCCCCAAAAGTCATGAACATCACTTATGTAGTGTTTTCATCAAAAAAAATCACTACATGCAGTGATAACCATGTTCTTTATAAGCCTTAATTCCACTAAAGACAACAATATTGCTGTATAAAATCACAGTACAAATGTAGTTAATTGATTTTATTTATAAAAATATTTTGTCTAACCAGAACAAGATACGCTAAAAGCTCACTATCTTCCTGAAATTGTTGTCTTCTGAAAATCAGGGCCGTATTTACATTACGCGGGGAAGGTCATTGAACATGCGTTAGCTCACCAGTTGGCAGATAAGGCTGAGGCAGCGTATCAACGTGAGACGTTGTGGCCTAAGCGGGTGTCGCTGATGGATGATTGATCGGAGTATTGCCTTGCCAAGGTTTAACTATTTCGTTTGAAAGTCACCAGCACAAAACTACCGTGCTGGTGATCGCATCATGAATCGCGATTATACGATTTATGCACCACAAAGTTTATTATTTGGTGAACACCTTAATCGGCGACAATCCCGGCAATACGACTGAGGTATTAAACGCTCTCCATTCACTGTTCTAAACCCGAACAAATTTTCTATTTTATTTAGGTCGCCGCTTGCGACTTTCTTACAGCATGGACAAATTGCTTCAATTTGATATGTCATAGTGCATCCTAACACATTTAAACTCTTCATCGGGGTTGAAACATATCTGAGAAGTAAAAACAATTATTATCTATTCATGCTTATAAAGTCATTGAACATTATGAATAGTCGAATGGCATATGTCGTTTGCCCTATAGGATAATCTCATAATATATGATAACTCCTTTGTATTTCAAATAAAGAAACAAATATAACATGTTTTTACATTACTTAATTTATATATTCACCATGTAAGGCATACCATTCATAAAAAATACATTACAGGATATATAAGATGAGTTTTGTTAATGAGTTATCTATAGAAGACAATGCGGCTCCTCCATCAGCCACAGCCAAAATTACTGCCCAGAGGATAGGTAATTTATTACGGAATAGGTATCAAGATTTTATACATAAAAGGGAAGCAGGAAATGGCACTTGGTCCAACTCAGATTTTTTATCTTTCAAAAATGCATGCGATAAATTGCAGAGCGAAGAGTATGAAAGATTTGATGAAATATTGAGAGAAAAACAGTCAGATATTTCAATGGCACTATCATCTTTTGATTATAAATTTTTATTTGTAATGATGCATACTGGTAAAAAAGGTGCTGCCGAGAACATATTGTCTGACATGAAGCAATGGCAAAGAGAACTTAATTTAGCATCTTTGATTGCGGATAATACCCCCAATGATGACTTACCATTCCAAGTGCATCTTGTCTCAGCAGAAGATATTCAGCAATGGTTAGCCGCAGGAACAAGAAGCAGTGTAGATTTAGATGACGTAGAAATAGAAAAATATGGACAAATAGATGAACCACATCAAGCATTTTATGGTTTAGTAAGTGGAGACCAAATTGCTGATTGGTGGAAAATATATGGAACCAGATTATTTACTAAAAATATAAGAAATTTATTAGGAAAAACAGAAGTTAACGATGCAATTAAAGTAACCGCATCACAAAATCCTGAATTATTTTGGTATTACAATAATGGTATCACTCTCTTGGTTAATAGTGTTGAACCACATAGACGTAATGCATCCAGAGGCTTCGAAAGAGGATGCTTCCGTTTTACTGACGTAAGTGTAATTAATGGTGCTCAAACTGTAAGTAGTTTAGGCATGATGGCCGGGTCTGTGGGGGAAAACTTATCTAATATAAAAATATCAGCTCGCTTCATAAAATTATCAGGAAATGAAGACATTGCAAATTCTATAACAAAGGCAAATAACTTCCAAAATAGAGTATTGGGTAGAGATTTTGCCTCTCAGCGTCCTGAACAACACCGACTTTCGAAAGAAATTGCAATTGAAGGATATCAATATCAGTTGCTACGTTCTGGGCCAAATGATACATCTGGCGATGCCTCCATTATTGATCTCGACGAAGCGCCGGGGCAATAGGATACATTATAAAAACCAATACTTTTATAATGTATTACTTTTTGGAAGTAAAATTTAAACACAAGCATAAAAATATTTGGTATATGTTCTACAGTGATCGTTTTACCACCACTACATGACTGTTGTGAATCCGTATTTATCAAAATACTGTTTAGCCATAATGAACAAGAACAATCATCTGTAGTTCTGTTAGGAACGTTATAGGGTCACTTTCCTATATTGTAATATCAAACATAAATTAACGACACTGATATAACATATAATATTTATTTACAGTATGAGTCGTAGGGCCTGCGCCATGACCCGGACTTCCGCCCCCTGACTCATAAGAATATGTTGTAAATGAAGGCATTAGCTCCACAGCATTTGCTCCTGAAGGGCAAGAGCATGCATTTGTATCTGGATTTTTGGTTATACAAGTCGCTGGATTATATCCATAAGAACCAGCAGCAGGATTATATTGGAACGTCACGGAATACAAACCAGCCCCTGCAGAAACATTTTTCCATTTACCACTAGCGCAAGATAATACTTTCCCCTCACTGTCTCGCCCCACCAGACCATTAGGCGTACATTTTGCATTTAACGTTGCCTGACCGTTCAGATGAAGATACTCACCGACTTTAACTCTTCCGGCTGATTCAATTGTCCCATTGGATTTTATCGTTCCAGCGGTAAGATTTCCTGACGCGAAAATATTACCCGCGCTGTTCATATAAGCATTGACCGTTTTCCCGGCTCCAGCCCCAACAGTTCCAGACGCATACAAGTCATAGGTGCGCACACCTCCAGCCCATCCTGACGGTAGATCGTTGGGATTGAGTCCGTTGGTTGCTATACGTCCTCCGAACTTCGCCAGTCCGGTTGTAGAAAGCGTGTTCAGATAGGTGTCGGATTTCACTTTCAGGTTATTATTGATATTCACCTGCCCGTTCAGAGTCGAGGTTCCACCAACAGCAAGATCTGATGCAACAGACGCTTTACCCGTTGTATTAAGTGTTCCGGTCGTTGTTGTTCCTGATGCCGTAATGTCTTGGATATTTTTGATGCTCTTACCGCCAAGATTCAGATCGCCAGTCATTGGCAATGTTCCATCACGACGCAGGTAAACAGAATACATAGAAGAGTTATAGCCCACGCGGTAAGCCAGCAATCCACCATCAGTAATATTGCTGTAGTTCCCTGAATTCTCACTCCACTGACCACCATAGCCAGAAGCGATCTTGGTGCTTCTGCTCATACCACCATCAACACCCGCAGCCTGAACCGCTTTACCCAGCAGGTCATAGCGAATGCGCCCACCTTCTTTCCAAGGACTACTGGTTGTTATCAGGCCATTAATCACGTAATCAGGCGCTGTTCCTGAACGCTTCAACAAAATCTTATACGTGGACTTTTGCGCATTGGTTCCGGTATAGCCTACGGGCAACAATCCTTCATTAATCAACGTCTGATAAGTGATTTCACAGCCATTAGCCGAACAGGTTCTTGGACCCGGATCGCTGCTCTGATTGTTGGTGGATGACAATGTTGAAACCTTGTCGTATCGAATACTGATATAACGGTTAACCGCCTCACCAAGCTGTTTCATTTGTATTCCGACGTTTTCAGCCATAGCCGTTTCCTGATTGTTTCTCATATCCTGAAACTTCATAAAAGCAATAAGGCTCCCGACGCCCAACACGATAATAACCTCTAATAATGTAAATCCTTTTTTCCTTATCATAATTATCTCTCCCATTTAAAAAATCACCAGAAAAGGGCAAGCGCCCTCTTCATTAAATAGACGTGAAAACTAATGTATTACTTGTGGCGTTATTACAGGCTGCTGCGGTAGCTGCCACATCGAGCGTTCCTCCTGCGGCTTTAACAACCTTGGTTCCAACTGTAGTAATGTAAAAATTACCTGCTGCCGCTGTCGCAATCTTCACACACTCTGCTGCTGGCACATTATCGTATGTGATAGTGAAAGAAGAGCCAGCCGCTGATGATGGTCCTGTAGCTGCCGCAGCCAGCGTCACATTCCCTTTGAAAGCGTTAATTGGTTTAGCTGCATTGCCTGTTCCACTTAGCATATTGTCAGGGAAGATTTTTGCCTGAACAGCTACTGTGTTCGTTAATCCGGTAAAGCTGGATGCTGACGTATAGAGTGCTTTAACACCTGCCTGTATGGTGGCTATGTTATTACTTTCCGCTTGCGCTCTTTGTGAAGCCTGAACCTTTGGATACACAATAAAAGCCGCAACGACTAATGCCGCAATGATACCTAACACAAGTAATAGTTCGAGTAGTGAGAAACCTTTCTTGCTTTTTCTTTTACTATTTAATAAAACCATTATTATCTCCTTTTTTGTTTTAATGATACCTTCTGTTATAACGCTTCTCTCATATCTGGCAATAGAAATAACAAGATATATTTAACTCTGTCTGACAGACGGATGAATTAAAAAAGGCAAAGATCGCTCTTTGCCTTTTGGGAGATTTAAATACAACATTTACTATCACAGCGTTTGTCATTATCACCTCTTCATGAGGTATATAATTATATCCGATGAAAAAATAATAATAATATCTACTGCATAAAGATAAAAATTAACAGATTACTGGTCGAACAGAACGCATGATTGATTGAAAAGGAAAAAATATGTATTAATAAAGGATTATCCTGCGTTCTGTTCTTCTATATAGATAACAGATATTAATTAGATATCAACCCCTGCCATGAAATTTATTTAATCTTTTTTATTTTTGTCTGCCATCCATTTGAGCAAGAAACCATCTCCCTGCTTTTATATATTTGATTCTTTCAATATCATTCAACTGAGGAGCAGAAAGTAAAATACCCATAACAAGTTCTTTATCCACCTGTTCGATGCCACAATTCATAACCTTAGCCACTTCCGCGCCAAGAATAATTTTTAGCCTTGTTTCAACTTTCTTTTGCTCTGATTTCTCCATTGATTTAAGGCGGTTAAGTTCAAGTTGAGCAAATGCCACCTTTTGTTTTAATGTTTTTTCTGTTCTTGATCTTTTAGTTTCATTATCCATGATTATTACCTCTTATTGTTTATACGTATTTAATTATCACAAAGGTAAATAACGTCAAATTTACACCGTTTTGTCAGAAGGAATAGTTCTGGAGCATCCATAAATAAAATAGTGCAATACATGCGATAGTAATCACTAACACAAAACATCTGGCACTCTCCGCGTTACTTATTTTTGTACTTTTGTTATTTTATTTTCACCTATCAGCTTTAAACTCTATTTTTCAACCTCAACCTGTGAATTGTGCAACACATAACACTCTCCGTTTTATTAGCTTTTTTCTTCAATTTTAGCTATCCCGCCTTTCGGCGGGAACAATTAATACTTCTTTTGCCCTTACGGGCCTTTTCTTTATTTTTTCCCTTCGGACGTGAAACCTACACCTTTAATCCAGTTCGTGTCGTTTAATTTAACGCATCATTTTACAACTATCAGTATATTTCGTATTAATTAACTAAGGGGGAGTTTTTACATTGGCTTATTTTTTAAAGACAATGCCCACCTACACACTGCTACGCAGTGTGTGGGGTCTACCGACGGTTGCTGCCGCAGGCTAAAAGCAAAACCAAGGTCAAGGTCAAGGTCAAGGTCAAGGTCAACCCCGAAGTTTTTCTTGCGAAAAACTAACAGCAGCATTTATATTTGAGGTTATATTTTTAATGGCGATTTTTCATCTGGATTTTAAAATTGTGAAACGAAGCGAAGGCATGACTTCCGTTGCGAAAGCTGCCTACCATGCCCGTACACGTATTACAGATGATCGCATTGGCGAAACATTTGATTTCAGCCACAGAACAGATCTTCATGGTCATATTTTATTAGCCCCTGTTTCAGCACCTGCTCACATTGTTGAAAGTTCCTCAGCACTCTGGAATGAAGTTGAAAGAGTGGAACGCCAGAATAACGGTCAAACAGCCCGTTATTTTGATGTTGCTATACCTATTGAACTCAACAACGATGACAAGAAAAAATTAGTTGCTGAATACTGCCAGAAGAACTTTGTTGATAAGGGGATGATAGCTGATATCGCATTTCATGATCTGGATAGTAAAAATCCCCATGCTCACGTTATGTTAACCCTGAAAACTATCACCGCTGCTGGCTTCGGTAAAAAAGACAGAAGCTGGAATGATAAGAAGATGATGCTCCAGTGGCGTGAGTCGTGGGCTACGATGTCAAACAGCTACCTTGAGACCGCAGGCAGTGAAGAACGTATCGATCACCGTTCTCTCAGGACACAATGTGCTGATGCCCTTGCTCAAGCAGAAGAAGCATTCAGCGCTGAAGAGAAAGCATTCTGGCTTGCCAAAGCAACAGAAACAAACCGCCCGGCAATGCAACGTGTTCATCGTGCTAAATGGAATGACAAAGAGTCTCAGGAACAGCGAGCCGCTGAACAAGCTCAACGCGATCATCAAATTGAGGAAGCAAAGAAGGTCTACACCACATTCTGTGAGCTACCACTGGAAATCGTGGTTGATGTAAGAAGCTTTACGATTACACATCTTGCTGAACCACAAGAGATTGTTATCCCTGACTCCCCGGCAACAGTAGAACAGCAACCTGCTATGGCGACACCATCCATAAGCAGAAGACCAGCAGCAAAATCTTACCGTGATCCCAATAAAGTCAGTAAGGTTAGTGCTGCAGGGAAGAAATCACCTGTTCTGGTTGCGCCTGAACCAAATACATCTACTAAATTGAAAAACCCATCTCTTCAAAACACCAGAGCGATGAACCGTGCTCCTGTGAGGAGTAGGAAACAGACTAAGCCCCGTCAGAGCGGTTTGTTTAAACGTTTCACGCTACTCATCGTGGATTTCTTAAAAGAGAGATTTGTATGGGCCAAAAGGAAAAACGATACCACTGACGCTGACCATGATAAGCGTATTGCCGAAAACTATGTCTTTGATGAGGTATTGGGTGTGTATGTTTCACGCGCTGAGTTTGAAAAACTCACTAAATTTAACAATGACCAAACATCACCACAATCAGGGTTCTGTGGAAACGTATCAGATAATGACAAGATTGTTCGTTTTCCAAGTCGCCCTAATAATGAACAGTATAAAGAAGAAAGCAGTATGAATCTCACACCATCTATATCCTCAAAACATCCAAAAACGGGTTATTCGGCGGCATTGAAACATAAAAAACAGTACAGAGATGGAAAATAAAATTTATCATTATAATTTTTTAACATTATTAAATTTAAATAAAATATTACATAAAAATCTTTATAATAAAACATCGTCATTATATAATAAACAGATGTTATAAATTAGATGGATCATATCATGAGTAAAAGTCTATACCCGAAAACTTTCTTCCACTTTACCAACGACATTGAAAAATTAGAATCAATAATTACATGCAAATTTTTTCGCCCCTCTTATGCAAGAGAAACAATCTATGGGAAAAACCAACAAAAGATAAGATACTTTGGAATCCCAATGGTTTCTTTCTGTAATATTAGATTATCCCTTTTATCAGAGCATACTCAGAAGTATGGAAGCTATGGCATCGGATTAACGTATGATTGGATCACCCGAAACAATCTTAACCCCGTATTTTATGTAAGTGAACACTCTAACGTCTTCCCTCAATTAGATGAGCAAATTCGAAATATTAAAGATGATTCAGTTATTACTAAGGAAAGTTATAATTCTTTATCCAATATATTGAGATATATTAAAAATCATACTGGTCCATTGATTCGAGATGAACAACAGGATAATAATTATTGTTTTGCTGATGAAATGGAATGGAGATATGTCCCAAAGAGTAGTACAAATATAATCCCTATTGTATTACAAAAAAATATTGATACAAAGAAGAAAAAAGAAAAACTCAATGACAAGATAAAACACATCCATCTTAAATTTACAATAGATGATATAAAATACATAATGTTAGAAAAGGAAAAGGATCTTATACCTTTTCTAGAGAAGTTAAGATCCCAAGGGTGTGATGTTAATGATAAACTAATTAGCAAAGTATTTTATACATCTCAAATCGAAGATGATCTATAAATATGTAAATTAGTCAGAGTTTCTTATAGTGCGATCATGGTCTAACTCCAACCCTCGGAAATAAGAAGAATAGCGTTAATACAATTACAAACGCGTTTATCACGACTGGAGTCATAAAGACGCTCAAGATCAGTTTTTTTGTTGACCAGTGATAAACATTTTCATGGAGGTCATTATGATCTCCTGTTGCCTTAAAATTAAGCACCTTCAATGATCACGGGTATATAATCACTCTAGCAAAAGTGAAATATAATTTTTTTCAAAACAAAAAACACTTAACATAATAACAAACTGGTTTTTTCACAAAATTTATAAATTTCCATTCCCCCTATATCCTAAAAGAGGAGACATTTTATCTTTATTCATCCTGAAACTTGCTATAGAGATGCCCGGTGAATTCAGCTAGCCATTTATCATATTCGAGCAAATGAACTATTAAACCACGAATATCAGCAATGTCTAAAATAGCATAAGCAATGTAATCTGAGTTCATTTCTTTACCAATCACTTTTTTATAATCCTGCGCATTACTGGTAATAAAAACCATAGCGTCTTCTTTAGGTATTCGCTTCGCCGCCCAATGCGCAAAAATATTTCTATAACTTCTACGAAGCTCTATCTCTCCTAGATTCTCAATAAAAAGAGAAATCTCTGATGGCTCTGTGATCACCTGATTAATCGACTTTTTCAACATATCCATTATATAAGGAACATTGATTTTAGTGCCTTTCTTTATTTTTATAATTCCATTTTCCTTAAGTTTTTGAAATATTCTCTGTATATTCAACTCAATAAAACAATATGTCTGTATATACATCCCCAACACTCTAAAATCTTCAGTGGTTAAGTTTTCAAGTTCTGTTATTTGATACTTCTTATATTGTTCTTCTAAATACTTAGATCTTTCAACTCTACATTCTTTCGGTAAGGCCATTTATTATTATCTCCACGCGTATAAGTTGGTATTATATCACACCATTCATTTTTTTCAATTTATTGGAGTCACACATTCAGAAAGTTCTCTACCGTGATTTCGTTGAAATTAATAATGTCAGCATTCGTCAGAATGGTATTACATGGGTAAGATCATTTCATCAAAACAACATTTTTCCTTCAGCAAAACCTATTACGGCAATGGCAGGTAGGCTGATAGCAGCATCAGCCATGCCTTTTGACACTACATTGAGGGAAGACAAACCAAAAGATAACTGGATGCATCAATGATGCATACCACTGCGGATACATTTCATATAAAACATGTGACTCAGCTCGTGCCAACATGCCCCCACTCTTGCTTTCCACTGATCAACAGGGGCATTTAACGATCCAGCATCCTTTTAGTTAGCTTTCCAGCCATTGCTGGTTTTAAAGAGATTAATTGCACTATCAGCAGGTTCATTCATCCCTTTAACGTTGGCGAACGCCTTTTTGTCAATCCAGCTCGGAACGTTAGTAAGCTTCCATGTATAAGATACGCGAACAACCTTCTGACCGCCGTTACCCGGTTCCGTCCATTCCTTGATCTCGTCAACAGCACGACGACCTACACAAGCACCATCTGTTGTGCTCCAGACTTTAGCTTTTTTGCCTTCTTCTGTTATCCCTAATACGTTCGAATCATAGCCCTGTTCAAAAACCATCAGGCCCTGCTCAACAAATCCATCGAGGATCACTGAATTCGTCCCTGTTCCAGTCTGATCAAATCGTGGTTTGGCAAGACGGATGGGGAAACTGGTGTTGTTGTTATCCAGCGAGAAACAGTATTTGTTCTGCCCGATCTTCGCGTTGATCGCTTTCTCGAAATCACCTTTTTCACCACATCCCGCCAGTGCCAGAGCTGCGCCAGCAACGAGTAAAATCATCTTCATGCCCTATCTCCTTTGTGATAGCGAACAGTACCGTCCCGCAGGACGTGAACAAGCGCCATACAAGGAGAGAACCGACTTTCGCTCTTAATAAAAACCACTAACAAATTGATATAATTAAATTAATTTTTCTGTTCGTCATATTATTTATATCGATCGATGGCGATCAATTGATAGACTTTAACTATCATAATTAACTTATCGATCTGTTATACCGATCGATTGCTTGCGTTAGAAATTTAGAATGTTATGCTTGGGCCGAGGCAGTTCAGAAGGATCAGGCGAGGTAGGAATGCAAACCACAAACAACCGAACAGATAGCACTCATGCAGAACCCGATGGTTCCGTTTTGTCTTATGAGTTCGGACTATCTGGATTCTCGATTGATTTGAAAAATTGTTCTGTGCGGCTCTTTAATAAGGAGCTGAATAACTTTTCTGTCTACAATTATTGCGACATCAGAGAAGTCAACTATACCTTGCCAACAACTGAATCCGATGATGCCGAAATATGTGTTCTTACTGAAGATATATTAATCCCCTCATGGAAATTCAAAATCCCATCAAACGCTCAAACTTATGATGTTTGTGAACAATGGATTGATATTTTCAATACTCATGTTGTTAATTATTAAAAAAGAGGATTTAAATAAAATATAAATTATTTATGTTAATTAACAAATTTATTTGCTTTTTAATACATTAATGTTTAATTATATACACATATAATATTTAAAAGTGAGGTATATTTATGTCTGGGAAAAACCCATTCTGGAATTATGATTATAATGCGGCACAACGCAACAGAGAGATTGTAGATTCATATCAGCAAGCTAACGAGGCAAGACTGGATTCTCAACAGGCTCAGTTTGAAGCATCAATGGCTAATGACAAAGCCCGTAATCTGCAGATGCGTCTTAACCAAACCATAGCCAGTCATAAGAGGGTGATGGATGGGTATGAGCAACAGTTGGAAGGATTTAAACATAACTTCTATAAAATAGCCCTTCAAAGGAATATTTTTAAGACAACGCTTGATCGCCTCCAAGAACAATGGCCCGAGCGCAAGGAGGATATTCTTGACGAAATCCAACGACAACGAGACCGCTGTAATATGCCTGAGTATCGTGAAAAATGGTGGAATGCTGTATCCCAAAATAATATCGGTGATAGCGTTTTGGAATTCCCTTATGCTAAACGCGAGCTAAAAAACAAGCCATAACATATGAAACATAGTATATGGTGATCATTATGTAATAACAAACACCACAAGAAGAAACTAATTGTTTTTATAACGACTATTAATTTCAATAAGATACTACCCGGTCGTATCTCCTACAAACACATCTAAATCCAATCATTTATCTTATGAAATCATCCGCATGTCTCATGAGAAAAAGCGGTATATAAAATCATACAAACATACACTGGTTGAGTATAGTGAATCCACCGAAGAGTTGAGTAGGCAAGATATAAAAAATAGTGATGATGATATACAAAATCATAGTAATGGCCTAAAAAACCGGCAAGCAAAATCTATTTTGTTAGATTTTTCACTAATCTTTATTCTAGTCCCTTTTATTGGATTCTTGCTTTATGTGATTATTAAATTTATGAACTCAACACAGCCGCGCATGATTTCTCCACCGGACAATTATGTTGATGTAGGGATCTTTTTATTTATAGGAACTGTTATATGGTTACTTTATATAATTAGAGGCAAATCATTTAAAAATTTAAATGATACAATATTATTTACTGGAACAGCTATTGGCTGCGTATTGTTCTTTCACAAAGATGCTCCAGTTCTAGATCATAACAACGCCACATGGATTTTTGGCCAAATAGTTTTAGCTGGTTGTTCTGTTGGCAAAGCTCTTATTGCATTTACAGAGTTTATTAGCGAACGAGTTGACGAAACAAAAAACCAGTAGAAAAGAAAACTGCTCCCCATCACTAACCTTACATACATCAGATATATTATTTCGGAATTAATATGACAGTTACCAGCTATTTATACAGGTTTCGGTCAGATTACATCTGGTTTAAATTTCGCTCAAAGCATTTGTTATTGCTCATTCTTATTCACCTCTTTACTATCACATACTGGTATGAAAATTGCTAATTTACAGAATGAATAAAAACTTAGTAGCATCATTACCACCAACCACAGGTATTTCAATGAGTTAAAAGAAAACCTCAGAAAACATTTCAGAAATAGCATCACCGCTTCATATTTTTTAGACATACTCTTATCCTTTTGTTATATATATCAACATTAAATAGCTGTAATCTGTTTTTGATTTTTATACGTATAGTCAATATATAGATCAATATCTGTCAAACATGATTTTTATTCATCGTGATTTTATAAAGCCCATGACAAGCACTGCCATTAACCCATAGAAAATCATGAATGATGCTATCTTTACCAAGACCTTATTTTTCTCAAAATGCTTAGAGAGCCACACCGAAAAAATGTCACTAATAAAAAACAAAGGAACGAGAACTAAGTACTCATGCTTGTTTCTGATACATGAATCAAACAAAATAAAAATCAGGATAAGAAAAATAAAATTCCCTCTCAGTTTATTCATTACACTATTAAATATCGTATATAGTTTTATCAATTATGCCACCATATTACTTAGCGGCCTGCGTTGATTTTGTGGCATTGATTTTCAGGTTATTCAGCATCACTTTATCAACAGGTTGTAGCTGTTGTCCTAATAGTGCGGCTAATAAAATATTTGTGTCTTCTGTTCTTTCTATTTGAAGCATCTGTAATCTTAGATCGATGGCCTGCATTCTTGCCTGCCCATGAGCTGTTTCTCTTTCATCCGAGCTACTGATTTTAACCTGCCATGCGTCAGCGCCAGTGGTATCCGCATAACGAGAATAAATCTCATACCTCAACATTTCCCATTCCGATGGCTTAGGCGGGAACTCTGCTCCGGGGAATAATGTCGCATACTTGGTTTTCACAGACGTATCGGTCCACGCCTGACTTGCTCCTGCTGTAGAACCAAGTCCTGAGCCTATATTTACCCCTCTTGAGTTTACTGATACATCCCCGGATTTCTTTATTGCCAGAATAGAATCAACAGCATTGGTTCCTGCGGTGCTTCTGGCAACAAAACTTGAGAATGCTGACAGGTATTCGCGCCCTTCTTTCGTGTCCTCAAGGTTCCTGTCATTTAGCTGCTGTAGCGGTAAATTACCAATCAGATTTCGCTTAGCAGCGTCAGCCACTTTCATCTGTTTAACGTCATAAGATTGGTTTGAAACTTTATTCCCCTGAGCATCAGATACAGATAGTGGCGGGGTTGTCAGTGATGAAGCTGATTTATCTCTGTCAGGATATTGGCCTATGGCACTACATCCACCTCTGTTGTACTTCACGTCTTCGCCAGAACAGACATCAATCGAGACTCGCCCCATCACGTTATTTTTGGCCTCATTTATGCCGGTGCTTGCTCCTGTAAACATTTTTACGCTGTTTTCAGCTAAAGCAGCTTTGGCAGCATTTGTGTTAGAACCAGCAGAACCACGACCTCCTGCTGCAGTCGCTTCCACACAAGCGTTAGCATCAGGTATTCTCTTCAAGACATTCTTCATGCGTTGTTCTTGTATAGCTTGGTTAGCATTACTCATAACAGTGTTCTTTTGATTCTCATTGGCAGTTATATTTGCCTGAGCCAACTTGTCATTCATTGAGACTAATGTTTCGATTAAACCATTTCCTAATGACAGTGGTGATCTCCCCATCAGGTAAGGATCAAGAGTGTAGTTTGTGACAGGATATGCAGAAAAAACATTACCTACATATAGCGTTGAAAAGCATAAAGTAAATATAGCTGTCATTCCCTTTATTTTAATCTGTTTATTCATCATTACAATACTCCCTTTAATTCATTACATTCTTTATTAATTAATAAATTAAAAAAGAATTGTCAATTGTTCTGACTATACTTAATGCCCCCTTATCGTGTTTAAAAAGCATAGATTTTCAAACCAACTCAGATTAATATATCCATTCCTAAATCATCATTAAGAGAGTTGCCATGTCTAGTTATAATATTGAAGTTAAGGTTGAAACAGATTCTGAAGGTTCGGAAATATCCAAGACGTGGAATATTTTTAGTCTGGATGGTTCATTAGTGAAAAGTGGGATACTTTCTGAATCTGAAGCGAAGAATTGGATTAAAGCTACCGAAGATAAAGAATTTTTATTCGATGTATCCAAAGATATTAAAGCCGATATATCTCATCCAAAAAAAATAAATGAAGCCTTAAATCCTGTGGTACAACCCACAGGGTGTATTTATTGGACTCTGAATTTATAGCTTCCCAGTAATCCATCCCTGAAATTATATGAATCAATTTATTTCTATATTCATCAAAAGCAATGCCTTCATGACACTTGAGCTTATTTAATACAGACAGTGTTATTTCTGTTTTATCCTCCCTTGATAAGGTAATATTATATTTTCTACATTGTTCAATATGATATCGTAAAGTATATGAGAAAGCATCAATATCCATCCCTGACAAAACCGAACCATAAAATGAGAGAACATTATCGTTATCACTGTGTTTGATGTAAAAATCAACAGACTTCTTTCCAATCACTTTTTGATCTTGTTCAGTAGTCCAATTATCAAATAACAGTTTCATTTCTTCATTCATTTAACCCTCCTAATTTATAAACTTTTATATTTTAAATATTTAGTTGATTAATAACCAGTTGTTAACTTTCAATAATACATAAAATATATCATTTCCACACAGCACCAATAAATTTAAAAAACGGCGTCTACGTTAATTTTTTGTTTTAGCGACGAGGAGAATCAGGGCGTTTCCATTCAAACACTGCAGCATGTCTTGCTTTAGTTCTTACACTTTTAATCTGATTCGCTTTACGTTGAGAACGAATCTGTTCGCGGGCAACACACAACACTTTCCTTCGTTCTTCATCTGTCAACTTTGACTCTTTTGCTTTTGTTGATTCCGATACTGCATTATTTATGAACTTTCTTTCTGATAATGATACTCTTCTCAAACGACCATACTCATCGATATTTCTGACTCGTGGTTTTCTTTCTTTTTTAACTTTAACAACATCAGATGTTGCTCCATCAACTTCATTGACTATTTCTTGTTCTGATACACCATTACCTTTATCCTCGTTAGTTTTATTTGCTTCTCTTATAGCAAGGACAACATCACGAAATCTATATATAACTTCACGTTTTTCTTTTTTAGTCACCCATCTTCTTTTAACCATTGCTGCTTCATTCAGCATGTTAACGAAAATTGATTGTTCATATTCAGTAAGATTTTTTATCCATCCTTTTCTTCTCTTCGTTTTTTTCTCAGATTTGTTTTTCATTTTATTTATCCTTTTCTTTTTACACTACTTACTTAATACAATTAAAACAAAAGATATTCAAATTAAACAATGTAATTATTACTGAATTATTTTTATCTGTGACTTTATGAAATAGCATCTTGTTTTTTATTTTTCTCATTAGGGATTTTTCTTTATTTTTTAATAAAATTTTTGTACTAGTTGTACTAATTAATTTAAAAGCATTGGGTTTTAGATAGCGACTTTCAGTCGTAGTAGTTTTCCGTCAGGAAAACTTAGTTTTTCTGCAAGCTTCCCCCCCCCTACCCCCCCGTAAAAAAATACTGTTGTAATATTTTTTCTTAGGTTCGCAGGTTGGCGTTTCTCACCGTAGCTATTGAGTTCCAGCATGTTTCCAACGCCGGGACTCCCCATCGGACTCCTACGGATACATCATGATCATTTAAAGCATTTTCTCGTTTTACTAAAGAAAATAACACTACCGCTTTATAGATTTTAGATGAACGCTTCAAGTTGATGGCTACCGACTTCCCCCCGTTTATATGCCACCTACAATAACCTAAGAACAAAACAGTTTTTAACACATGATATCCAAAGATTCTTAGACCCGTACAATCAGGTTTAACGTTATTGCTTTTGAGAACTAAAAAGGATTCTGGAAATGGTATTTAAAAGGCTTGTAAAAAGTTCGGATTTAGATTTGACAAATATGAAAAGATTATTTAATACTTTATTATATTTGTAATCACGTTCCTGTTTAACTGATTACAAGGCTTAAAAAAGTCGTCGAAACTTTTTTAGTCCTTAAAAAGTCAACTTTGATACGTTGGCTTTTTTTGTATCTTCATTCTATTTACATCCAAATATTTCATTTGTCAAATATAATATTTCAGCATGTGTAATTAAGCCATGATTTCTACATGGCTCATATTTGACATTTATATATAATAAATAACCTTATGCCTATATACCACCTTCATCTTCGACATCTTTCTTTATTCTTATTGTCAACTCAACAATTTCTTTCAGGTATAATTGATGGCTTGCAACTTTTTTCAACATTAATGCCCCCAGAGATATACCTAGCAAAAGTGCTAGTCCAAACATGATGACAGTATTAGTAGAATCCGCATTAGAAAGATCTCCAATAAATGTTTTACTCAATTTGTCAAAACCAATTAATGCCTGCACTGCCGAATAGCAAAGACCCAAAACCGAGAATACTGCTGTTTTTTCACCAAAAAAACTACTAACCCTCATCGTTATTCTATTAATCTTAAGTTGTATCCAGTGAACCGCATACAATAATTCTTTTTCTGAATAATCTAATAGAAGCTTTGCATTTTCTTCATCATGTGATATTTCACAAACAAAATCATTGAACGACTCTTTTTTCCAATCGACCAAATGCTTTATGCCTAAGATAGGTGGCAATACCATTATTATTAATCCTATTAGCATCCCTATAAAATACAATCCAAAAATAACATCTACTACCGTATCGGTTTTAAAACAACTGTTGAATTTATACAAAGCAATGCTTAAAGCGAGTAAAGCGATGATAAAAATTCCGAACCTGACTAATCTACCGTGTATTTTATCGACGAGTTTATCTGTTTTGCTTTTATATGTATAAGGGGCATATGCCTTCATGCCACCAAGGATCTTTATTATTTGATTGATTCTTAACATGTTATCCCCAGATTAATAATCGATGTGTATATGTAATATTTCTATTATTACATTAACTCAGGTTAAAGTGTAGAATTTCCCACCTTGCCAAAAATACCTTGAAAGTAATCCACTATCCAGAAACACGAACAACCAATGACAGTCAGGAAATTTAGCCCCACTCCGGTTTAACGACACGCCCGGTCTGGTCCTGTTAAAGAACAGCAATACGTCTCACATTAAATAGATTGAGGCTAAGCTAATTAGATATTTTATTCCTTAGACATATAGCATTTGCTCTTAAATGGATAGGAAAACTATATTTTGAGTAGCAGCGCTTTGTGATTGTTCCAAACAATCTCTTAGCTGTGAGGAATTTGTCCCTGTTAATGATGCATTTATCCAAAAAAAATCACACCAAAGGCGAAAATAGAGTAAGAATGAAATCAATTTATCTGTATTATCTCAGATCTGTTCTAATACACCTGATACTATAAATAATGAAGGATAACAACCAATAAGAAAGAGGACCGAAGCCCTCTTTCTTATTACTCATCACTACTCTCAGTTCGTGGTGATGATCCACCGCCATCACTTTTACCCGGAGCCTTAAAACTCTCTATAGGAGACGCTTTACTCTGAAGATTTAGTGGCAACAATGGCCTGTTATGATCACCAAAAGATACCGCTCTGTTAGCAGCCTTTTGAGCGACATCCATATAACCTGCAGCACCAACCGAATCTCCAACGGCATCTGCTGCCTCAGCCGCATTGTAAGCAGAGTTAGCACTTTCAAGGGATTGGTATTCATCCTGTTGGTCAAGCGGCCCTGCATTGCTCATATGCGTTCTGAATGCAGATCCCGTATTATTGGCTCTGCTGGAAGCCTGAGCTTTCCCCTGTTGAATTTGTTGTTGCTGTTGAAGTTCACGTTGCTGCTCACGGTCTTTATTCATTTGCCCGTTTCTGATCTGATTACCTAACGCATTAGAGGAATGTGATACCTGATCTAACACTGTTTTTGCGAACATAGCACCTTCCACACCTTTCGATGCCGACTGAGCATAACCCGCCATGCTCTGACCACTATGGACGCCAAGCCACTTCATAATTTCATCTGGAATAACATGGATCAGGGAAAGTGATTTCTTCACAACCGTAAACATCAGCGCAATATAAACAGCAATAAGAGCCAGTGATTCAATGATACCTATCCCGGCATTCGCGGACATCATGCCGAATGCACCTGAGAACGTTTCATTCACCACCCCACCAAGGATAGGCAGCATCGTATAGGCCGCTATCAGACCCGTGACCATCAATGCTGGTCTCATGGTTAGCGACAGGACCAGTCCGTATCCAGCGCCACCTCGACCCACAACGCCATCACCATCTGGATGTAAATGGGTGATGACCCATAATGGTGCTGCGATCATCGCTTCAAGACATAAAATCATCCAGCCCACGCAAACACCAAACCACATAACGTAAGGGAGCATAGGAATAACAACAGCTAAGGTATCGCCAGCTATCCATAATGGGATAACCAGTGGCATAACAATACCCATAGCACCAAATGCACCCGATACCCAGCTTGCAGTCCATGATGTCCATGCGCCAAGACCGGCACCGACAACCGCAGAACTCCCTAATAATGTCCAGCCAGCAGCACTGAGCGTATCTCCAAGCCCTTTAACCGCTAATAATGGGTTGATGGCCTGTAAATTTGCTGCTGTGGTATCTGTTGAAAATGCGACGATTTTCCCTTGTTTTCTACCATTGATTACGCTTGAACTCAGGAAACCCGCCATCGCGCCAGAAATACTCTTATTGGCTTCATTTTGAAGCGAGGATACAATTTTCCCTGCATCATCTGTTTTCGGCCCCTGCCCCCCCTTACCAGTGGTATTGACTTCTGTTCGGTTTTGCGCATCAATACCATTCGCGTATCTCGATGCCGTCGTCGATCTCGCCATGTCGTGAGACACCTTTGCCATTACAGCATTCAGGCTATTAAAAATATCGCCATATTCCATACTCTGTTGTCCCGCGACAGGAAGATTGTGAGCAGCACCATTAATCGCATCCTGAATACGAATAAGTTTCATACTCCACGCCCCCGCCATAAACCAGCCATCTTTCTGGACATTATCTTTAAAATCATCCCACTGGTTGCCTGTAGAAAATGCAGTTCTGACCGCCGTATCGATAACAGAAACGTAGGTAGCAGTTGCACTGTTTATATCAGACTGAATATCAATGTTATTATCAGCGACATATTTTTCTGCCAGTGTCATCATATTGTTATTCAGGGCAATAAAAGCTGTATTATGAGCTTCAACAACGGCTGATATATTGGTTTTGATTTCCTGCGGCATGTAGCTCATATACATTCCACCAGATGCGATAGCCGCCTGCGCCTGAGCATTAGCCTGTTCATCATAAGCCGCTTTAGCTTTCGGGTCTGTCAATGTGATACTTCCACACGCTGATTTGGATACCAGTAAGTTTTTGTTCATTTCATTACCCGCATTACTGGCACCGTAATTGTATCTGTATAAATACTTTCCTTTTTCTGGTGTCATCTCAAACACAGGCATAACACCGGGAAACAGTGCGCTTTCATGCGATTTTTTCCATAGCTGACCTGCCTTCAGCATGCAGACATTATTGATGAACGCAGTCTTCGCTATGCGATCAAGTTCCTGATAGGACGCTGACGTGGTGATAACCGCACCATCTGATGGGTTTGCGGCATACGTATTCCAGACCGTATCGGCAAGACCTACGCCCTGATTTATCAGCCATAACACCATAACCTGAGCTGCACAGAACCCACCGGCTGCTGGCAGTATCATTGCGGTTCCTAACGCCGTCCTGACCGGAAGCCACATGGAGGACCATTTCTTACCCAGCATCTCACCATCATGTGCTGTGGACATGGTTCCTGCGATAAGTGTATATGCAGCCAGAATACCACCAACAAGTAAAACCGCACTGTTGAGGATTGTCATCGTACTGGCTAATGGGCTTTGGGCTAAATTCTCAGGGAATAAAACATCCAAGAACCATAGCTTTGATTTATCCGTATCAGGGACTGTAAATAAATCTGCTGCGTATGCATTTTGCGTAATCAGCAAACAAAAAAACAATAAGGTAAAGATAGTAAGATATTTTATCGTGTTTATTGTGTTTTGCTCACAGAACCCTGTTCGTTGTCGTCTTTTGTCGTTTTTACGTAATATCGTAGGTATTTCGTTTTTCTTTATATTTTCCATTTTCTCTCCCTGTTTTATGCAACTCACAACGTGAGTTACATTCTTCTTTATATTTACTCACCCTTTTTGATGCAACTCACATCGTGGGTTACATTTTTCTTTATATTTTATTTCATCGCATCACTAATGCTGTTCCATACATCAGATCCTGACGTGGAGTTTCCGTTAACATTAATGCTTCCGCCAGTAGATGACCCTGTACCTGTTGAGATACTCCCTCCGGCAATATTCCCCAGACCGGGAACATCAAAGGATACGCTTTCAGATATGTTCCCCATTGCAGAGTTCATTTTCTCTCTGGCAATCGAACAGGCTTTACTTATCGCCGCTTCTTTTGCTTTTCTGATAATTGAATCAAAACTTGGCAGATTTATGCCGATGCTTCCTGTAGGCCATATGTCCGTACATCCGATAGTATTTAATGAGTTATTTATATTGGTCATAAAGCCTTCGGCGACAGGCTCCAGTTGCGCCGCATCGATTTTCATCGCATTGTATTGAGCCTGTTTTACTGCGGTTTCCATAACAGGCGTACAGACAGCAGCATTGGCGGTTGTCGTCATAAGTGTGATGGAAAACAGTGAAAATAAAATATATTTTCTTCTATTCATTCTTTACTCCTTCATTGAGTTTATTTCGCTTCACCTCATGTATTTAATTGGTTGTAAATAAAAGGGCTTATTTAATATATATTAAACATTGTGAAATTAATCAATAGAACAGAAGTTTTTTAAATTTGACAATCACTTTATTTTATAGTTAATATTAAAGGGTAAATAAATGACTACTCCGAATGATTTTATTACACTCTGCAAAGAGGCCGGGATTATGTTCTGGTCTCTTTTTATTCTTATGTTCCATAGAATTGATTGATTAGATTCAAGTGCAATGATAACATGCGGTATTAAATGGTGTTTTTTATTCAATGCTAAGATGGTAGAAACAAGGAACCTTGTATGGCTAATACAGGAAAAGAATATGAAGAACTTGTCAGAGATATTCAACGTTCTTTAATTAATGCAGAAAATATCCCTAGCCTTAAAAATATAAATATCGAGAAAAATAAAAAGATAAAAGACCGTTCAGGAATTGACAGAGAATTCGACATATATTGGGAGTTTGAAATCGGAGGCCATACCTATCGTTCAGTTATTGAGTGTAAGGACTATTCCTCTCCAGTGTCTATTGAAAAGATAGATGCTTTCATTGGTAAAACGAATGATATTCCGGGACTTAAACTGATCTACGCAACGCGGACAGGATATCAGAGCGGTGCAAAGATAAAAGCAGAGCAGCATAATATTCAACTGCTTGTTATCAGAGATCAACAAGCACAAGACTGGGTTGATGATGATGGAACGCCGCTTCTAAAGTCCATTCACTTCAAAATGACAGCAATATTACCGCCACGGATAATTAATTTTAATGTACATGTTGATAAAGAATGGTTTTACTCACAAAACGAATATACTGAAAACACATTACCATATCTTTTCAAAACCGAACTTTCTGATGCTATTTTTATTCGTAATATAAGCAAGGGCGAAAAATATAGTATTCATGATCTATCAAGGCTGCTTATGAAAAAAGTTGATAATATGGTATATGGAGAAAATATATATGCTGAAAAAATTGACAATGGATACATTGAAAATGCAAATTCAAGTGTAAAAATGAAAATAAAAGGTTATGACTGTACATACATTTATCGTAAACCAATTGAAGATGTTTCCATAATCGATTTCTCTGAGCAAATTAAAGCTATCGTAGAAGATTTCATAACAGGGAAGAAAAAATGGGTATTGAAAAATGGTATTGTAAAATGAATATTCATTTTTAATGAGGACTTCATATATCTATATGTATTAACTCAGAACTGCCTCAGTCCTGACTTAAAACCCATATACAAACAAGCCCCAGATATCTTTCGAGGCTTGTTTAGTTATATTAGATATCTTATCAGACTCATTTAGACGTAAAATATAGTTGCATTTTAATATACTCCGCTGACCCACTCGCGAAGCCATATTATATTATCATTAACTTCTATACATCGCATTTTAATTAGATCATCAATGATATCATCGAATGAAATATCCACTAACTCTTGCATTCCGTAAAAATTGAATTGTATGCCACTCTTTGCAAACGCATCATCTCTCTTTATTTTATTATACTCATCTCTTCCTTGCCATAAGGCGTACAAAACAGTAGCATGTTCTGGCGTAAGTTCTATTGAAGAATGACACCAAATCTTATTCCAAATACTTAATGCTGCAAAGAATACTAATTTTGGTTCAGCTGCAACACCTGCCGCTGTTAAGACTAAATCGGGAAGATCATTGAATAATTTTCTCCAATTAAGAACAAAATTACCCAATTTTCTTGATTTTCCGCCACGTCGGCCTGATGAGTTGACTGTAATATATTCCATTACAAATTTTTCTTTTTCAGGTGGCGTTAATCTACAGAATGAATCTACTAGGGAAATAGCTGCCTTATCATTCTCAGTAAATATTTCATGAACAATACTAATTATCTCATCTTTTTTGTTTTCTAATTTTTCATAGTCATAGCTCATTTATCACATAGTCCTTTTGATAACTAACATGGGTATCTTTATACCTAAGTCTATTTAGCATCTTTTATCAAATACTTCAATATATTAACCAAATGCTTAATTGATTGTATAGCCTATCAGCTCTACTACTGGCTGTTATGAAAAATGCTTAATGAAATTCCATCGTTGTCGTTGTCGTTGTCGTTGTCGTTGAACATCACTGTTATGAAAATGTAACAAAACCGAACTAAATCCGATCAAGTAAGCTCATCGATAGTAATCACTATTTAGATTGATTGAGATGGACCACTCGCTTTTGAAAATTAGTTCCAAAAATAGGGCTAACGCAAAAATAGTAAGCAAGCATAAGCCCCGGCAGGCGTCATGCTCACTGCTGTTCTATCCACGTATAATTTTCCCGCACAAGCGTAGCTCAGCAGGCTCAGCCATTTTAATACCGCCAATACGTATGGGCAGCTCATCTTCTCGTTGGCACAAGTTCTTAATTGATTGCCACTCCTCAGCTTCTGTTTCCATGTGAGCAGCAACCGAATCAAAAGCACCTTCGGCTACGACTATAGTAGGTTCTTTATCTGCTTCGTTGGCTACCAGCTCCGTTTTTGATACCTCGGCCAGTTCTTCTTCCAACTCAGCCACATTCGCTTTCAGTTCATCAAGACTACTGGCGGAGTCTCTTGGCGCATAGAAGAACAGCCCACTAATGAAGATGGCTTCCATAACCTCACTGAAAGAAAACGAGGTATCGCCATAAACGAAGCTGCTATACTTGACACTCTGCACCCCTGATACGTTCTTCTTCAACAATCCATCCTTCGACGAAGTCGTCAACGTTTGTTTGCTATAGAGGATTACAGGAAGATTTTTAATTTGTTGAACATCGCCGCTGATACTCCAGCGTTCTTTATCACCTTTAATGAAACCTGAAGCATCGCAGCTACTTTCTATGTCAAACTCATCAGTCGGAAACCGCTCGCGATTAAAATAGGTTGAAAAATCTTCCCCTTCTTCCATATCCTGACGCTTGTAAGCGCGATAAACCGAGCTACGACGGTCAATCCCAATCCATTCAATATCCCATGTCGTTGGCCCGGACGGTTTTCTTACCTCATCTATATAAGCACCAACATCTCTGTCCAGATAAGCTGCTAACAACGCCTTCCATGGCTCTATAGCCAAGAAGATACTTGCCAGCGTTGTTCCTTCTTCAATCAGAACGGTATGGTGGAAGAAACGGAGAAGAAAGAAGGGAGCTGTATTGGCTATCGCGTTCTGGATGGATAGCAATGGAACGGCAGCGGTTTCATCGTAATCGGACTGAAACCGTAGAATTGCATCGGAACAAAAAATTAATTGGCCTTCCATCTTTCATCGCCTCCTGATGTTATCAGACAAAACATTTACAGATCGGTAAGGATTTTGATAATCAAATCTCGCGGAAAAATCGTTTCCTTGGTCAGTTGAAGTTCTTCCAGCGTCCACCAGTATTGGTCGCGAATAACTTTCCTTTCATTGTTACTCCACCCTGATTTGTCAGTATCCGTTTTTTCAACGTTGACAATAAAGAAATGCTCTTCAGCAAGAACCGTTTCCCCACTCGGTAGCATCATAGGAAAGCTTCTGGTGGCTACTTGCGGTCCCACGTCATTTTTGATTATCCCCGTTTCTTCGCGTAGTTCTCGTAGCGCAGCCTGTTCAAAGGATTCATTGGACTCCAGCCCACCACCCGGAGTAGCCCAGTATGACTTTCCATTCAAAGCATCATTCTCATGGCTGAAAAAAAAGAGCAGCACCTGATTTTCAGGAGAGATAATGATTAACCGGGATGAAGGACGAATACGCATAATACTTCCTTATATCTATCCTTGAAAAACTCGTATTAACTATTTCAATCTAACATTATACTCTTTTGCCCATTTTCTTAAACGTCCACAGGCATTAGCATAGGGAGATGATGTATTGAATGAAATCATCCTTCCCATTGTCCATTTACCATACCACGGTTTTCCGTAGAGTACATTGTCATCACGGGCATTAATAAGCGCAACTACATTCTCTTTTGCTAACTTAAGATCCTGAATCAAAGTTATGTATTGAACACCTTCATAATCTTTGTAAAATTTTTGGGCCAGAAGGCCAAGCTGATTCCATTTATAACCGGTTTCAGGAAAATCAACTGATTCCCCTTTTTCATCATTTGTTATCCACTTTATGACTAACATATTCCAGCCCAAAAGATACGAGATAAGATCTCTGACACTCATCATCGTATCTTTCGCATGGCCTTCCATTGATTTTTCTGAGAGTAGTTCTGAAGGGATAGCATTCAGATAACCGATTAACTTACTAAAATCCTTATCCATCGCATTTAATAATTCTGATTTTGTTTGCGGCACGCCCATAAAATCCTTCCCTGCTATGTAAAATTAAGTTATTGATAATAGCTTGAGCTGGATGGAAAAAGTATCGTTCAAGTCAAAGAACTGATACTGCTGCTATACAAAATAAGAATTTTCGATGTTATTTTTATCGTTGAGTAGACACGGGAACTAAATGTTCTGGCAGAAGATTATATGGGAGAATTCCTTGCAGGTTGATAATAATAGTAGCAAGCATAGATAAGGAATATCAAAGAATGATAGAAAATTGTGCCCTAAATAGTGATTCACACTATCAAAATAGTACATTAAGCCTTCAATGTTTCCTCATTCATCAATGTGAGTTCTGAAACCAAGCGAATATAAATATTCTTTAACCTGTCTTTGTCGCAACGACTTACAGACTTAGATAACAGATAATGACTATAATTACTGACACAAATGCTATTTCCGTTTTCAAGAGTTAATTTTAAGCCGATTTCTGTATCTTCTACTTTGCTTACAATACAGATCATGAATGGTGTTTTGTCATGTGGATAGAAAAGAGTTATCACTTTAATATTGTTCATATCTGTTTTTTCCTTTTTTATTTATTACTATTAAATACTACATAGTGATCTTAAAAATAAAATATATTTGTGTTTCAATCATATTTTTAGACTTCTTTTTGAAAAGATCTTTATCTCTGTGCTTACGCACGGCTACGCCCTGACACTAGCATCTATTCATTAACTTCGAGATTGTAGTATTTGAAAAAATCTGTCCGATCATTCTTGGATCTGTTTTCACTATCAAGTTAGAATACAGATCCAATATTCTGAACAATGCATTTTCCCTCTGACATATAGCATTTGCTCTTAGACGTATAGGAAAACTATATCCTTAGTAGCAGCACTTCGTGATTGTTGCCAACAATCATTCTGCTGGACAGGGCTTGCCCCTGTTAAAGATGTTTTTTCAATTAATAATTTTTTCCATATAAAATTACTGCCTGTAATCAGTTATAAGAGCTTTAAGTGTGAAGATGGTTATATGTGTTATATTTCTGTTCCCAAGGTCTTACCAAGCTTCCTGTGCGGTTTATTAACAGTTTATAGAACACTCTTACTTATGCTTATTGATATTTATTTTTACCTGATACATTCAATTATTATTTTTTGAAAATACATCCATTGTGCTGGCGCACGGCTACGCCCCTGATACTGGTATAAAACTATTTTTCTTGTTCACTTATAAGTTATTAATATTTTATCAATGGAAAACAAAGCGACCAGTATAAAGATCATTCCCTCCACCAAGTTAGAATTCAGATCCTATGCTCGAACATAACATCCTCTCTCTGACATATAGCATTTGCTCTTAAACGCATAGGAAAACTATATCCTTAGTAGCAGCACTTCGTGATTGTTGGCAACAATCACTTTGCTGGACAGGGCTTGCCCCTGTTAATGATGGATTTATCCAAAAAAGATCGCGTCGAAGACGCATATAACGTAAAAGGAATATTAATTAAGCTCTCACAATAAAAAGCAGCGGTTCGTGATTGTTCAACACAATCACTTCGCTGATAGCAGTTATTAAGGAATACAACATCCCTTGTAAAACCACTAAAACATAACACAAAAGTAAAACTGGACTCTCTTAACTTCTTACTAATTATTTAATTATAAGCATAGTCCCGGACCAGTAAAATAGCGGCTTCGCAACTTTTTTTCCTATGTTCGAACATAGCAAACTCCTATGTTCAAACATAGATCCGTCCTATGTTCGAACATAGCAAGATCTATGTTCGAACATAGTTTTTTTAACATATAGCATTATCATAAAAATATACTTCCTATTTTATTTATAGTTCTACTATTGACTTTTATTTTTTTGCATAGTATTAAAATACATATAACAAAAATAATAAGAGAGAATAATATGAATACAAACGATGCTGATCTATTACACTTATTTGAATCATTAACCACCGAGCAAAAGATTGATATCGCAAGACGCTTACTACAAAACAAAGAAATAAAATCAACTACAGTTATTTCTTCTGAGGAAGATAAAGCGATCTCGTTTTCGCAACCTTATGTATTTGCTTTTACTTCCAACTTTCGTGTTTTCTCTGATCTTGATATATCCAAGAATGAATTCCGTGTATTAACCTATATCTTGGAGTATATGGAGTTTGGAAATCTGATCAACCTTTCACAATCATCGCTGTGCAAAGCATTGAATATCGCTTCCGGTAATATGTCTAACATTTTTAAAAAACTCAGACAGAAAGGAATACTCGTCGAGCATCATGGTCATCTCTATATCAACTCTAACATTTTCGCTAAAGGAATGAGTCATCAACTGGATCAGAAACGTAAAGAACAGTTGAGCAACGCTCGCAATCTTTGCGCAGAAATAGAACAGTATCCAGAAAGTTATTCAGCTATGTCAAAAAGTGAAAGAAGAACCCTATTCTTAGAAACTGAAACAAAAGAAATCTATACTGACGCATTTGTTTTCAGTAAGAAGAAAAAGAATAACGCTGTTCCTAATCCCAATAACAGCATACATGTTGATAAACCACGAAAAGTATATAAAAGAACAAAGGAAAATGAGGAAGCAAGAAGAAACGCTGTTGACGCAGACTCTCATATGCAGAAAGTATCCTGATAAAATAACAACAACAACAAGGAAATAACAATGAAAAAACTACCCGGTTCTCTTGAGATTAAGCTCCACGAAAAACTATCCAAGAGTGATATACTAAATATATTAGCTGAGCAGATGACCATGCTTGAGGAAACATTTGGCATTCAGGAGTTTAAGATTTTCTCTTATCTTGAATGCTATATTGGAGATAAGAAAAAAGCATTATATTACAGAAGTCGCAACAGTGCCGTAGCCACATTCAAATTAAAGGGTCTTGAATCCCCTGTGAACACGGCTAAACTCATATCAAAAGAAAACGGACAACGTATTGTTTCCTTTGATAAAGATCTGGATATAAACAGAATATCTGCTACAGTCCGAAACATACAAAACAATAATTCTTATCGTGGGTGGTCTGAAGGTATCAGTGTTGTTCCTGCCTCAATCATTAGTAAAATAATTGAAGTGGATATAATACGCGCGCAGGAAGAACAAGGCAGACTTTACCGTATTGAAGAACAGCGCAAGAAAGAAGAACAAATACGCAAAGCTAAAGAAAGAGAGGAGTATGAACGACCTTTAAAGGCTTTTATTTCTTCAAAAATAAAAGAAAGTGATTTATCTGAGAAGGATTTCAAAAAGCAGGTTTGTTCAAGCTGCGACTATCTGAAAGATCGCTCCACAAAATCAAGATATTTTACTGAACGACCAGACCTGTTAGACAAATATCATAATGAAAGATTAATTCGTTTCTCGATAAAAGGCACTGATGGGAAAGTAGGAAAATAGAAATTTATACAGATACAGGCGAGCTTATTTTTGAACGGTATAAAACCAAGTAATGTTTTTATGCCTATGCCAATTTGACACCTGAACCATATCTCGTAATATAAATATATCCACTATTTTATTTCCGAGGTATTGTTTATGAGAAAAGTAAAAACAGACAACAGTGATTTAATCGAATACGTAAATACAGTCAAAGAACTAAAAAATCATATTTCGATAGATGAATACAGGAATGAATATCGTAGGCTACGCTCTGATGACATTCCATTGGTTAAGTCTCAAAAATTTAAGTCTGCACATACTGAGCTTCGCAGACTTGAAAAGAAGAGAGAATCTCTTATTGAATACTTTATTGACGAGTTAAATCCTATTAGCAGTTCAAAAGCTAACACATCAGCGAGATCAACTGGTAATCTCGATTTATTTAACGAACGCGTGTTATACCGTAAAGCACTTTCAGAAAAAAGCGATGAAGAAATAATTGCCTTAGTCATAAAACAGCGTACAGAAGCCGCTGTTGAGTTCAAGCGTTCCATAGAACAAAGCCTGAATCAACTCTCTCACATCTCGTCAGAGTTCGACCCATCAAGCCAGAAGCGCAGGAAAATGTCTCTTTAAAGAAATGCCCTATGTTATCCGTGTTAAATAGGATGTTTTAAGATTGCTTAATCAATAATATTTACTATATTATTTACTGGTTGGTATTTTTTGACTGTTCAACAGCATTATATACATTAACCTTATTAATCACCTATTTTAAAACACCGGACAACATACTATGAGTGAAGCTCTCAAGGCACTGAACAATATTCGTACACTTCGCGCACATGCTCGTGAAACAGATCTGGCAACTCTGGAAGAGATGCTGGAAAAACTCTCCGCTGTCGTTGAAGATCGTCGTGAGGAAGAAAGTGCCGTCCGTAAGGAACAAGAAGAACGTCAGGCTAAGCTGGAAGCTTTCCGTCAGAAACTGTTAGAAGATGGTATTGACCCGGCAGAACTCCTTGCTGCTGTTGGCTCATCCCAACCTAAAACCAAATCGACCCGCGCTCCACGCCCTGCCAAATACAAATATACAGATGAAAACGGCAACGAGCAGACTTGGACAGGTCAGGGTCGCACTCCTAAAGCGATCGCTGCTGCTATCGAAGCAGGTAAAAAACTGGAAGACTTCGCACTCTGATCACAATAAAACCGTCAATCTAATTTGGCGGTTTTACTTTCGTTCGCTGTAAGCTCTACGTAATCAAAACGTTGATTACGGCGGCCGATTTACTGAAAAGTGGTGTATTGCCATTTTATTAGTCTCAGGACACTGCCAGTACTGAAGATAGAGACTGCCAAAGGAAGAGAAGGCTCTCTTGGATTATTACAAACAGATCTTGATGAATTGCTGGTTAACTATAATAATGAATAAATTCATCAGGGGAAAATGGGCTGTGGCCGGACACCAATGAAAATATTACCTGATGGAAAACGCATTCGGGCTAAAAAGAATTTAAGCTAAATAGAATCTGACAGATATCTGTATAAATAACTGATAACTGTCAGATCTGATTTGAGCCAATGCGAATTATCTAATCTATGAATAAATTCATTTCCGTTTCAATTCAGTGGGAAGAAATTTATCAATTTCCTCATCAGAGAAAGTCATATCCTCAAGTTCCTTCAGTGCCTTTTGAGCCATTGAATATGCCTTGTAATTCGTGGATGGTGCTCCGATATAAATTGCAGAAAGTTCAATCATCAAGGCGTCTCTTTCTTTAAGAATTTCCTCGATACTTTTAGTTTGCATTTTCAAGTCTGTGAGAAGAGATAAATATCTTTCCCTGATTAACCACATATCCCCAGCAGCTTGTCTGTGTTTTTGAGCTATAGAGCCTAAATCATAATCCTTTAAATATGAGTTTAAAAATAGGAGGATAGCGGAAAGTACTGACCCAATTATAGCACCTGTTTTAGCATCTCCCACCACTGTAGTTATAAAACTACCGGTAGTTATTGCTAAAAGAACTAACTGTAAATTTTTCATGCAGCCTAGTTTTTTTTGAAGGATATCTGCACATTTCTCGTGAGTTTTATGTGTGTAAACGACCCTTCCATAGCATTCTCTTAATTGCCCTTCTAATATATTATTATCCATCCGACTCACCATTATCATATGTTAGGTTAATGTTAGTTTAACACTAACCTAACATAAAGTGGGACTAATTATGTATAGGTACGTCGATTCTATCTCTTGCTACAACTTGATTACCATAAATAACATAACATTCAACAAAATGAGGTCCTGAGAAATCTGCGGTCTCGAAACGCTCAGAACCGCCTTCATCGTCTAAAATTTCACCTCTAACATTTCCTCGGCGCTCAGCTTCATCACCTACATTTTTTATTTTCCATTTAATCTTATATGGGTGAGATATATTATTTATCTCATCAACATAGAATCTTAACTTGCGATTCGTGCTAATATCATGCCCTTCGCCAAGAAGATTTGAAAGAAGAGCTTCCAGTAAATTATTCTTTCTAATCTCACATTCTATCGAAACATGACCATATAAATTCATCTCATATTGATCTTCAATAAACTGTTCAGATACATTGACATTACTGAGTGCTTTTGTCGTATAATTTGGAAAAGGCCTGCCAAAAACTTTTTTCCAAGCTAAGTTTCTTGAGTTTTCACTTGTAGCAGATAAAGCTTCTTCACAATATTCTTTTGTTAATTTTGCTACTTTATTAAATGATTTTTTTACGCTCACTTTTGAGCGACTACCGGGAGCATAATAAAATACTCGGTCACCTTCATTCTCTAAGAAAGTGAAAAAATCAAGCGAAAGTTGATCATAACTTTTGAAACTCTTATCATCATATTCAGTTAGATTAGAGAAAAAATTATAACACAGTGTATCAATTAAGAATCCACTTATCTCAACTTCATGACGAGCTTTCCATGCTCGAATCATTTTAGATAGACGTCTCAGATGTCCCTTCCTATCATCATTCAGTGCCCTAAAAGACGACATTTCGGCCCTAGGGTTACATACCTTCCACGATCCACCATCATGTGTATCCGGGTATGTAAAAGTGCCATCTTCATTACTGAATACAGGAACTACCTCAACCTCTTGATTCTTAAATTTAACAACAACAACTTGCCCATCACCGCGAATATCTGTATTTTTGAAAGTTTTCTTGATTTCTGTTTTCACAACCTGTAATAAATATGATTGTCGATCTCGGAATCTTGGCCATGCAGTTGCAGGTAGAAAGTAAAGCATATCAAGATCAGAGATCCCTCGAATCCCTGTGAAGCGCCCATAGGAACCAACCTGTAGTGAATTGGCTGTCTTAGAATCTAAGTTATAAAAGTATTGGTTCAAAGCCTTAGTTATACGACCATACCTTTTACTAATCTGGCCTGCATTATCTATTTTTATATTGTCGAGGAGTGTCTTAAAGTCAGTTGCGGTGCTCATGTAATTTCCTTGTTAAGGTCATCAATTACATATGCTTCCATAAAAGAGATTATCAATGTGTAATACGCTAATTTTCTATTAAAAAATGATCTCAATCAAATTTATAGTTATAAATAGAGTGCCCTGACCAGTTGTCAGACATTAGTCCAACCTTCGAACAGCAGCAAAACAAGTCTCGCCGCAGAACAGCACCTTAATTGTCCGGTTATCAGCCCCATGAAGGGGCCGGTATACGTCAGAACACATCAACATATTGACTCTGCCAGAACGGTGTAGTGCATTTTGGCTAATGCCTGCTTAACCCCTTTAAAATCCACCTCTGACAGTTTTTCAGCAGCGTTTTTTTTCCATGCTTTTTTCAGAAGGTGCTTCTCAGCATTTCTCATCGCCAGATCGATTAGTTTACAGATAAACTCATGGTCCATTACATGCGTTATAATCATATTACTGGTTGCTTTATCCTTTGAGTTAAAAAGCTCCGCATAGATATGCAAGGACACAACATAAAAGATTTCAGTAGATTTATTTTTAAATATATTCATTTTTATTTCCTCTTTAGTTTAATATTAAAATAGTCAAATGTTTATAGCGCCATCAGCGGTATACACACTTATAGACAATCCAAAGCTGACGAAGATGTTGCTTTACTTTCGCATAGTTAACATTCCCGGAGAACCGTTCTGCTTCTTGTTCACCTTCAGTCCCATAAAAACGGCTCTTTGTTTTCTTGATAATATTTTCAATCACTTCATTCATATCCTCCTTATTCTTCAGTAAGTGGTAAAAATGCACAGACTGGTTTCGTAGTCGTTTATTCATATAACGGTTATACGAATCCGCTGCTTCACTGACAAACTGCTCTGTCGTATTAAGTTCTATTTTCATATATTGCCCTTTCATTATTTAATGATAATAAGAGTCCCTGAGCGAAAATCATCTATCCGCCCGGAAACAGTATTTATGTTTTATGCTGCGTTCTGGCGTGAGTTTCGAATAGTCGCTTCAATCCATTCATCAATCTCACTTTCAATGAATGCCACTGCTCTTATCCCTGTTTTCACCTGAGATGGAAAACGCCCGGCCTTAATCAGTTCGTAAATCCACGTTTTACCAAATCCGGTGCGTTTTATTACTTCTGGCAAACGGATAAACGTTGTCTTTGCTTTTATTTCTCTTTTAACCATATTTATCTCCTGTGTTATTCGATGGAGATAATTGTATGGAGATCGCTTGTAAAAAACTACGTTGGTTCACCAGCCCTGAACCGGAGGGATGTTCAGGACCAGTGAGTTTAGGGGATGTTTATATAATATGAATACAGGGGAAGTTCAGGGTTAGTGGATGTCCCTTGTTTTCTTTTTTGTTTCTGGTTTGTCATTCATTGCGATGACATCAAGAATAGGCGAGTTTTTCACCAGATTGTTTTTTATGAAAAAATCATTCAATGACTTGAAATAATTGTCATTGTTTAAAAAACCGTGGGCAAGCGGATAATCAGTGTCTTTGATTTGCTCGCTACCTCTGGCATAACGCATATCAGGGTGTAGGATACCAGCCAATACAGGGTATTTGATTTTCTGATTGTTGAGCTGTTCCCAAGCGATGAGGTCCATTAGAGGGATAATCTTGTAATCAAGTATCTTCTGGAATGTTTTATGACCAAAACGAAAATCTTTTTCCGGTGGTTTAGGCACTTTCAGATGCTTTTGCCACTGACTGATAAGCACTTTCAGGTGTTCAGCCAGATCGTCACTGCTGGCTTCTTCCAAGTCAATTTCAATCAGCATTTTGTTCGCAGGATTCAGCCCTCCCTGTTTCAGGTATTCAGATATGTAATCCGAACTCACTGAAACATTTTCTTCTGGAGGTGTATTCTCCAGTCGATACATTGCCCGTCCATAGTTAAACAGTGAATCCCTTGTCATTGGCCTGACGGCATAGCTATGAGCCAGCATGTGGCTATCAGAGATCCATTTATCCTCCAGCAAGACCCTGCCAGAATGGATCATCGCATCATGGTGAATAACGGCATTACGATGCTTATCATCCAGTGTTTCCCATTGCTGTCTGGCTTTGTAGGCAAACATGCGCCTTTCCAGTTCCGCATAAATTTGTTCCAGAGTGAGGTTTTTCAGCGCATCATAGCGGCTAACATCAAACCATTTGCTTAATGCTTCCACTATCTCCGCAACAGGCATTCTTTTTGTCATTCTTTTCCCTAACATGTTGATGTTCATTACATTGACGTTAACGCATCCTGCAGCATAGAGAAAGGGAATAAAGATGGCTGGCTATCTCAGCATTGGTCATAACGTATCCTTCTGCCCTTACTTATCTTTCCGGGAGGAAACATATCGGGCAACAGCGGTAATCTTTTGAATAAACAAGATAAAATTTGTAGCAGAACAGGAAGTTCGTTCAGTGAGGTTTAGTGAAGCATATTGTCATAACTAATTGATAGTAATTGACTTTATGGTGATGCAGCATTAAAAATGCTGGTAAATATGATGGTAAAAACAGACACCATTTTTTGAAAGCCACTAACAGCAGGAGTTATAGATGAAGTTCGAGTCCAGTCAGAGAGCCAGATTTTAGTTTCGGGACATCCTGGTGAGTCCGGAGACGTTGAAAAAAACAAGAACTTATCTTTACCCGGTTAACCTGATAAGGTTTGCCGGGTTTTTTGATATCCATAGTTTTTGGGGCTTAATCGGGGCCTCACGGTTCGTTGAGTAAATAGAGCCCCCCTCCTATGGCATTAACCGATACCGCTGGCGGCACGCAGACCGATCCGGGTACAGGAAAACCGTCAGAAAATCCACCCGCCGATCCACCGTCAGATGGTCCCGCTTCTGAAAAACCACACGACCCACCCGCCGATCCCAATAAGCCCACTCCACCGAAAGAAGAAACGCCGCCCGGCGCGCCGGAGAAATACGCGTTCACCGCCCCTGAAGGTCAGGAACTCGATACCAGCGCGCTGGCGCAGTTCGAACCAGTGGCGCGTGAACTGAACCTGACGCAAGAGCAGGCGCAGAAGCTGGTGGACGTCTATCCGAAAGTGCTGGCGGGAGTGCAACAACAGCAAGCGGAGTCATGGCAGAAGCAAACAGAAGACTGGGCTGCGGCAGTTAAAGCCGATAAAGACATTGGCGGTGACAAGCTGGCGTCTAATCTCGGCGCAGCTCAGCGGGCTATCGACACGTTCGGTACCAAAGAACTGAAAGAGTATCTCGATGGTACCTGCGCCAGATCTCTGGTCAATGCTGCACCGTGACGGAAGCGATTCCACCCGGCACCCGTTACCACATCAGCGCCTTTTACTTTACGGGCTGCGGCCTGCATTGCCGCAAGGCTTTGCTGCCGCGTGACCGTCAATCTGCACCAGAATCCGCGATCTTTCGCGCCCGGCACCCGACCAGTGCGTCACTTTCGTCGCGTAAAGCGACAAAGTGACGCACAACCACTACACCGCGCCATGCCCCTGTTTTCGGGGTTCCGGCGTTCATTCCCGAATCTGACACGCCTTTTTGGGGCCGCTGTCAGCAAGAAAAAGGAGAAAAAGATCGATACCGAGGGGGGCATGATGCCCCGGAGAATCCCCTGCTCACGCAGGCAGCCTGTACCGCGTACAGTCTGAAACTCCCTATACCTCAACAAACTGCCACTCCGGCGTGAAGGTATCGTTCTGGCGCAGCCAAAAAGCATACGCCGGAGACTGTTCGTGTTCTCAAAATCATAGGAGAAGTGTATGGGCAAGTTAGGTGGTGAAATGAAGGCACTGGCAAAGCACTGTGGCGGTAGCCATAAAACGGTGAACGATCGCATTCATATCGTGCAGCGTTTCGATCACCACTTACGGGCTTTGAACGTCCATATCCAGCGGGTTGCGCAGATTAAGGTGCGCCACATTGAAAGCTATATTCATGAAAGGTTGGCGCAGGGGATCGGCAAACGCACGCTGCAAAATGAAATGGCCTCGCTGCGCGCTGTTCTGCAACAGGCCGGGCGTAAACAGGTGGCAGAGCATGAGTGGCTGACTAATAAATCGCTGGGTCTGGCTGGTGCATCGCGCAGCGGGACGCGACAGGCGATCACGCCGGAACATTGTCATCATGTGCTGGAGACGGCCCGCATGAAAGATCCGGGACTGGCGGCGGCGCTGGAACTGGCGAGGCTGATGGGCTTACGTTCACAGGAAGCGGTGCAGAGCGTGCAATCGCTGAAAACGTGGAAACAGGCCATTGAACGCAGCGATACGCGCTTAACCGTGGTGTTCGGCACCAAAGGCGGACGGCCCCGCGAAACGGTGATTCTGGATACTATAGCTGTCAGAAAAGCGCTGGATAATGCGCTGGCTATTGCAGAAAGCCGTCATGGCCGACTGATCGACAAACCGGATCTGAAAAGCGCGATGGACTACTGGCACAACCAGGCGGCGCGTATGGGTCTGACTGGAGCATATTCTCCGCATTCCCTGCGTTATGCGTGGGCGCAGGATGCCATTAGTCACTATCTGGCGCAGGGGTTCAACAGGAAAGAAGCGCTGGCAATTGTGGCAATGGATCTGGGGCATGGGGACGGGCGTGCGCGGTATGTGGCGCAGGTGTATGGGCAAATTTGACAGTTGGCTAAGAGCGAGCAGCGGATGGAGCAGGTTACCACAGTTCACAGTTAGTGAAAGACTGGGCGGAGGTGGTAAATATCAGGCTGCATTACCTTCCCCCTTACAGTCCAAACCTGAATCCGATAGAACGAATGTGGAAATTAATGAACGAACATGCCCGGAATAATCGCTACTTCAGCAGTACGCGAGAGTTCAGGGACACAATATCTGTCTTTTTTAACCAGACGCTGCCGGATATAGCGGACTCACTGACATCCCGAATTAAAGATCACTTTCAGGTGCTCACTCCCGCATCTTGAGGTTTATTGGGTATATAATCGTTAATAATCATCAGCGCGTTATTACCAAATTAAAAACAACGCGCTCGTAATACTTAAATTATTCTTACTGGTAACTGAAGCAAACTCTCTCCTGCCAGAATATGCTCCTCGCATCCTTTACATTAACTCTTTGTTTCTATAGCATGAAATAAGTTTCAGGGAGTTATTATTCATACAAGGAGAACATCTTGAAGAAAATATTCATAACAATTATAGTTTCATTATATTGCGCGAATATATGTGCAAAACAATCCCCCAGTACAGAATCCAAACCCGTTAATTTCATCGCCCAAATTGAAAATATCGATTTTAATAAAACCGCCATTAGCAGTGACCTGAAACTTTTACTCGCCGACCGTTATTATTTTAAAGATAAAACACCCTGTAATACTAATACCCTTTCTGCGCGCGCAGAATCAATGGGACTGACGACAGAAAAATATATTAATAAAATACGCAGTTTAAGGCCGGCTATTCTCGATGACCGTTATTTTTACCTGACGGTCGATCAGTGCGATGCTGGCGGCACGCCCATGCTGACTGGAATCGAGCTATGTACCGAAGCGCTGTGCGGTGCCGAATACATGAAAAGATCGTCTGACTTGTGGCTGGATGATGAACTGCAACCGACTGTTAAACGTCAGGCAACAACAATAGTCCATATGCCCCTCCCCTATGACAAAGAGAAAAAATTATGGAAAGTCACCGGCTGGTATCTGGAATCCTCAGAAGAAACAGGGGAGGTGATGCAGAGTAAACAGATAGCCTTTGAAGGCTATACTAACGAAGAAAACTTCGCTAACCGACAACGTGTTTCTGTATTTAAATCTTTCTATGAAAGCGGCAATCTCAAAAGTATTTATCATTATAATGCGCAAAATAAGCGTGACGGAAAAGCTGAAACTTACTTTGATGAAAAAGACAAAATAGCGGAAACGCTGACGTTTAAAGATGGTCAACCCGAAGGGGAATACATCGTATACCATGAAAACGGAGCCGTTGAAAGTAAACGTTACTTTGCCCAAGGTAAAATTAAAGATGGCGAATGCCCACATTTTTATGATAACGGCGTTTTAAAACAAAAACACAGCTATTTAAATCAGAAACTGGAAGGCCCGGCATTTGAATATTTCCCTGATGGGAAAATAAAGGAGAAATATTCATACAGTAAAGGCACCATTGTCGGCACTAGTACGGAATATTATTCTACCGGTAAAATTCGTGGTGTTTACCACAGAAATAACCAAGGTGAAAACGACGGAACGTTCGAACAATACAGTGAAGAGGGCAAACTCCTTTCTAAAGCGACCTATAAAAATGGCAAACAGCTTTCTGCTCAGAGCTGGTATGGAAATGGGCATCCCAAAGAAGAATCCTCTTTTGATAGTGAAGGCCGTAAACATGGTGCGGTCAAAGAATGGTTCAGCAACGGAAAGCCTGCCTCATCCAAAATGTATAAACATGATGTGTTAGACGGGGATTCCGAAAAGTGGTACGAAAATGGTCACCGCGAATCAGTCTATCCCTATAAAAACGGTATGCTAAATGGGGACGCTAAGCACTGGAATGAACAGGGCAAACTCACCTATACCACCGAATATAAAGACGATAAAAAGCAGGGAGCCGATCGCCGCTGGAGCGAACGTACCGGTAAACTTGTTGAAGAGGTTATGTTTGCTAATGATGAAAGAAACGGCCTGAAAAGAGAGTTTAACGATCGTACGGGTAAGGTCTTAAGTGCGCTGCCCTATGTCGATGGCGACAAGGAAGGTACAGAAGAAGCCTATGATGAAGACGGCATAAAATACATCCGTTGTTACCACAACGATGAAGAGCTTTCAGAGCTATATGCGCCGACTGACGTCACCAATAAGGCAAAGCAGGGTGACAGCACTGCGCAATATCATTTAGGTAAGTATGAGTTTGAATGCACAAACTACGATGCGGCGATGAAATGGTTAACTCAGTCCGCAGAGCAAAATCATCCCGGCGCGCTTCTCTTTTTGGCCTATGCGTACAACGACGGTGATGGCGTAACGCAAGACAGCAAAAAATATCTCTCCTATTTATTCAAAGCGGCAGAGCTTGGCGAAAGTGATGCGCAGTTAGAAGTGGGATATTTAAATCTTATCGGCGAAGGAATGCCGAAAAACCTGCCGGAAGCCTATAAGTGGATTAAAAAATCCGCTGACCAGGGAAATGCTCAGGCGCACTATAACCTTGGACTCATGTACAGGAATGGTGATGGCGTTGAGAAAGACCTCAACAAAGCCAAACTTCATCTTACAGCGGCGGTAAAAGGCGGCGTCAAACCTGCACTGGCAGCCTTAAAGGAATTAACGCCTCAAACTAAGTAAATATGACTTTGCTGTAAAGAGGCTATTCAAACGGAACTGAAAGGATACACATTGCTATGAAATTTAAATTCGCCACATTACTCACAGCCGCCACGGTTTTTTACTCTTATCAGAGCGTTGCACAAAGTCAGCAATCGCCTGATGTCTGGTCAGTTGTCGAACAGAAACTGCAAAATGCCGTCCCTTTAAATGAAAACACCACTTTTAAATCGCAGGCAGCCTGGTTTGAATTACATAGAGAACTGTTTATGTACGGCCCGATGAGCCGTGCGGATGCATTACTGAAAAAGCTGGACACACAATCGAATGATGCGAAGTTTTCGCTAAACCATGAGGCCTCGTGGATCGCTGAAAATAATAGCCCGGATGCCGCGATGGTTTTCCTGTCCAAAATTGGTCTCGATAAACCGTCGAGCATTACCGCCTACGAGAGCTACGTTGATGGCTGGGTTAATCGCAAACAGCCTGAAAAAGCCTTAGCCCTTCTTAGCAAAAATGCCGACGCGAGGAATTTTTATTTAGCCACTGTTTTAGAATCCTGGCACTCAGAGCCTGATAAAACCGCCGCTATTTATAATGAAAATTACGCTGATAAAATTGTTGTTCCTTATACTCAGCTAAAAATGCTGCTTATTATTGCGAAGCAGTACCATGCCAAGGGCGACACCGCAAAGGCATTGGTTTACGCAGATAGCGCGCTGAAAATGTTTGATACGGCTATTGCTCAACAACCGAGTGCTGAAGCCTACCGTTATCAGGAGTATCTCGACCTGATGGAGATCTATTACGCCACGGGTAATAAAGAGAAGGCGATGGCGTTGTCTGCGAGATTGCGCAAAGCAACCGGCAATAAAGGAAGCTATTTCCAGTATTCATTACCGGGATTGCTCTCTTTTTATAAGAAAAACGAGCTGACACAGAATTATCAGGAGACGCTTTCAACCTATGTGACGCAGGTCGATAAAATATTCAATTTTGCCCCTTCGCCGCGCATTGAAATGGAGCTGATTGATTTATTAAGCAAGCTTGATGATGTTGCGCTGATGAATAAGCGTATCGATTTGCTGATGAGCGCGCCGGAATATACCTGCTACGACGACAGGTATTGCTACGAGTACAAAATCAAAGCGCTGAAGAATCTCTTTCAGCATAAGCAGAATGCTGTGGCGGAAAAGCATATCGCAACCCTCTCCGCCGAGGCGCAAACCCTGACGTTCGCCGAATGGGAAGATGCAACAAATGAAATGGGTGAAGTACTCAAAGAAATTGGTCATCCTGAGGCAGCGCAAAAATTAGCCGTCAGCGCCGAGGCGATTTACCTCAGCCAGGCAAAAGCCTGGCCTGATGAAGATATGTCGCGTTCCTTTCAAAGACTTGCGGAGCTTTACGGCTATGGCAACGACACGGTGAATGCCAAACGGGTGTTACACCAGCACGTTCCCTCTCTCGAAGAGGAGGCGATGATCGACCACTACATGAATGCAAAACAGTGGAGTCAGGCAAGGGAATTGATGATTAACGCAGATAGGGTCGATAATAAAAACCTGATGCTGTTACGCCAGATTTGTGCTGAAAACACGCCCGAGTGTCAGGAACATATTACCTTTACGCTGAAAAAATTAACCACGCAGGCGTCGATTACCCGCCAGGACGACACCGGTAATCAGCAGCTTTATCAGATTGGGAATATTTTTCACAGATTGGGTATCATACCGGGAGCGGAACAGCAGGCGCTGATTCAGGCGTTGTATAACAAGGCCGCAGAGCCTAAAAAAGCCACGCCTTAATCGATTTACCCGCCCTGCCACCTTTCTCACATGCGGGAAGGCGGCGGGCGGGAAAAATCAATCGCGGAAGTTTTTGAACTGGAACGGCTGGCCCAGATTGCCGCCGCGCACCAGCGCCATCGCTGCCTGCAGATCGTCGCGGGATTTACCGGTCACACGCACTAACGTAAATTCGAATCCAAACCCACAGAGATTACCGCAAGATATTAATGTTGACCCAACACCGCCTGCCGGAAGACCCGCGCTGGAACGCCCTGCACGAGGAGTTCAGCTTTGACGACGACGACAACCTGCTGGGCATGAACATGCCGCCCGAAGGTGGCGAGCATCAGGCGAAAGTCAAAGGCGACCGCCTGCTGCTACAGGGCAGACCACCACTATGAGTACGGCGAGTTCGGCAATCCCATCGCTGACCGCTGGGGCAAGGCGCAGTGCCGGGAGCACCGATTTGAATGGAACGGCGAGCACCGGCTGGTGCGCTTTACCGACGTGCGCCAGCTTTGCGCGCCACTCGTGGCGCTATGAGTTCGATAATGACGTGACCACCCTATATCCCTGTCCAACGCGAAAATCCTCAGTATCAAGCCTTCTGACACCCCTTTAAGCTGACCGCTTCTCACGGTCGGTATCTGCTTGTTAATCCGGGCTTGTGGGTCAGGCGCTCAAGGAGCGTGAAGTGCGACGCAATGTTTTCGCCTTCCGGCGCGTTTCCTGGCGTAGACGCGATTATCGGCGACAGGTATCCGGCGATGGTGATGAAGCTCGCGGCACAATAAGGCCTTGGCGGGATGCAAAATCGCCTCCCGCTAAGGCTTCATTCAGCCGCTTTTCATATCACATAAATACGCCTCTTCCACTCCTGTCCAACAGCAGGCGACAGCTCATTTCGTTAGCGAAACGGTGGCTCATTAAACGTGCGTAATTTACGTGAGTGCAAACGATCACCTTCTGCGCGTAGTAAATCAATAGCACGAATACCAATTTGCAAATGTTCTGAAATAGCCCCCTCATAAAACCGGTTTGCCTGCCCGGGCAGTTTAATTTCACCGTGTAAAGGTTTGTCAGAAACACAAAGCAACGTGCCGTAAGGCACACGGAAGCGATAGCCCTGGGCTGCAATTGTCGCGCTCTCCATATCAATCGCGACCGCGCGGCTAAGGTTGAATCGCAGCGCCGATGCGGAATAACGAAGCTCCCAGTTACGATCATCCGTGGTGACGACCGTTCCCGTGCGCAGTCGCTGTTTCACCTCTTCACCGGGCATTCCGCTAACCGCTTTGGTAGCGTCGTACAGCGCACGCTGTACTTCCGCAATGCTTGGAATCGGAATATCAGGCGGCAGAACGGCATCCAGCACATGATCATCGCGTAAGTAGGCATGGGCCAGCACATAATCACCAATCGCCTGACTTTCTCGTAACCCTCCACAGTGCCCAATCATAAGCCAGACGTCAGGCCGCAACACGGCCAAATGGTCGCAAATCGTTTTAGCATTTGAAGGGCCGACACCGATATTTACCAGCGTAATCCCCTGCCCATCTGCCGTTACCAGGTGCCAGGCGGGCATCTGATGCTTCTTCCAGGCCAGATCGGAAATAGCCTCTTCCGGCGCTTCCGTTTCTGCCGTGATCCAAATTCCGCCAGCACAGGAAAGCGCGACATAGGGACTGTCAGGATCAAGAATTTGGCTGCATCCCCAGCGCACAAACTCATCGACATAGCGGGTGTAGTTGGTAAACAAAACGAAGGGCTGAAAATGTTCAACCGGCGTACCGGTATAGTGCCGTAACCGGGCCAACGAGAAGTCAACACGACGCGCGTCGAAGTGCGATAACGGATAGAATTCGCCGGGGTGGAACAGACCGTCTGCTGTCTCATCGCCAATCTGCGCCAGTTCTGTGGTAGGAAAATGGCGCGTTAGCCCAGCGCTCATAGAACGATCCAGCGTCAGAGCCGAGCCATCGATCACGTAAGGATACGGGATCTCATGGTGCGAGGCCTCCACCGCAATATGCGCGCCATAATCATGGTAAACGAGGTTAAGCTGTTCCAGAAGATAAGCGCGAAATAGCGCAGGCCGCGTAACGGTAGTGGTATAACAGCCAGGATGAGTAAAGCGTCCAAAAGCGCGTGTTTTAGGCGGGTTCGGTGTCGCGCCATCCCAGCTTACAGACAGCGAAGGATAAACAAACAGTCCGTTAAGCCTGGCGTGGGGATCGGGCAGCGTACCGTTATCAACATAGTCAGCGATGGCTTCACGGAGCGCGTTAACCGACTGCTCGTACAGCTCCTCCAGGCGATCCAGCGCCTGCTCGGGCGTCAGGTTTGTGCCTTTATTTTCCATATTATTCTCCTTAGCGTTCACAGGTGAGGCACGTCATTCGATAGTATGACAGCAAAGGAGGAAACTAAAGGGGTTAGCGTAAGGGTGGCGGCAGTAAACATGAACCCTTTAAAAAGAAAAGAGAGCTATCTTAGCGCCACCATCATCGCTCAAAAAGAAGGGTACTGGTACAGCCATTTGTTAAGTTCATTACAATTAGTCATATAACCATTTCCCGGCTTTTGCTGACTCGATCAGCATGCTGATAGTGAAATCTGGGACGGGTACAGGCTCCGTTTTCTTGAACGGATGCCATGAAAAAGGGTGATTAGGAAAATAGGTTTCTATTCTGAAGTTACCTCGCTCGACATTGAGTTTCTCGAAGAATTTATTCATGAGATCTTCGGCTTCAAGTTCATCAATGCTCAGATCAGTATCAAGGTCAATCTCTGGTGTTAATTCCACTTGCTTAATGTTGAAAAGATATGTGCCAGCATAAGGCCGTACAAGCTCGTAAACTTGCTGTTCAATATTGTCTACCATAACTTATCATTGCCCCGAGCAATGGTATTGTAGTCGCGTATAGTGCGATATGTTATTTGTGACACATCTGCGGCAAGGATAATTTCCCCGATCAAAGGAATGGAACGTCCAACAAACGGCGCAATGTTACGAACCATAACACGTCTGGCTGTCCATGGGGTGTAACCGCCTAACCATGTCGGAAGGGATATTCCAAAGGGAAATTTTGACTTTTTAAACACTGCACGTGCAGTCCTGGACGCGTATGATGTGCCTTTAGTCGCTCCAGCGGGTTTCGCCCTTGTCCAGAGATTATTACGACCTGATAGCAGAGCAACAACGGCCCCGAAATCTGCAACACCAATCCCAAACTGGCTTGCGGTATTCTCACAAAAAATCATAAACAGAAGTTCGGCAGCAGTCAGATTGGATTTTCCTGCATAGAAGTATGTTCCATTTAGTTCTTCTACTGTATCCATTAGAAACTCTATAGTTGCTATTTTGGTTTACTTATTGTACAGCCTTGTTTCGAATGAAAGAAATCAATCTTTTGGGAAAGAACGGATCAAGATCACGGGAAATATCTGAAATCAGATGAAAGAGACGGTCGCGATTCCCACCAGGGGCATCACCTCGCAAGCTTGTGTGATCGCTCCGTTTGAACCGAACGCATCTATATGTCAGCATACTGATACGGATTTGATCTTGCGGATAGCGGTATCGGTTAATGCCATAGGAGGGGGCTCCATTTACTCAACGAACCGTGAGGCCCCGATTAAGCCCCCAAAAACCATGGATGTCAAAAAACCCGGTAAACCTTCTCAGGTCAACCGGGTAAAGATAAGTTATTGTTTTTTTAAACGTCTCCGGACTCGCTGGGATATCCCGAAACTAAAATTTGGCTCCTCTGACTGGACTCGAACCAGTGACATACGGATTAACAGTCCGCCGTTCTACCGACTGAACTACAGAGGAATCGTGTGAACGGGGCGAATATTAACGAGGTGCCCCTGGCTTGTCAAAGCCTGTTTTCACAAAAAAAGTTCGTTTGCTGCTTTATTCCACACTTCGGTTAAAATTCACCGTTTCCTGATGATTTTCACAGCAAAAAGCGCTTACTCCCTCTTTACGCGCGGGTACCTCCACAGCCAGCGCCCGCTTACCAGACGCCAGTAAAACAGTGCGCCGCGCACGGCCCAGTCAAGAAACATCCCCAGCCAAACCCCTACAACCCCCATACCCAGCACAATACCAAGCGTATACCCTGCCACAACGCGACAGCCCCACATCCCCAGCATCGATACCCACATCGCAAATCGCACATCGCGCGCGCCTTTAAAACCCGACGGCAGCACCCACGCGGCCGCCCAAATTGGCATAAAGGCAGCATTAAGCCAGAGCAGAACTTTCACTACCTCTTTTACGTCCTGCTCCTGGGTATAAAATGAGGCAAACAGACCCGCGAACGGCGCTGTCCCCCAGGCGATTGCCGTAAGTACGATAGTCGACATCCAGAATACATGGCGCAGTTGACGCTCTGCCTGACCAATTTGTCCGGTACCAAGACGCTTACCGGTGATAATAGTCGACGCCGAACCAAGGGCGTTACCCGGCAGGTTGATAAGCGCCGCCACGGAAAAGGCAATAAAGTTACCCGCAATAACGTTAGTGCCCATTCCGGCGACAAACATTTGCGTCAGTAGCTTGCCACCGTTGAACAGCACTGATTCAATGCTCGCCGGAATACCGATACCCATCACTTCCCAGATAATGCCGAAATTCAGCGGCTTCAGATAGCTTTTCAGCGGAATGCGCAGCGCCGGATTCAAACCAATCATCAGCACCCAAATAATCGCTACCGCGCCGATGTAGCGCGAAATGGTTAATCCCAACCCCGCGCCGGCAAAACCCAGCCCTTGCCAGGAGAAAGCCCCGTAAATCAGGATGCTGCTGATGATAATATTGAGTATGTTCATCCCGCCGTTAATCATCAACGGGATTTTCGTATTCCCTGCCCCACGCAGCGCGCCGCTACCGATTAGCGCAATTGCCGCAGCCGGATAACTCAGCACCGTCAGTTCAAGGTACGTTAACGCCAGCCCCTTTACTTCTGGCGTCGCCTCGCCTGCGACAATATTAATAATTTCACTGCCGAAATAATGAATGACCACTGCCAGCACAACGGCAAATAGCGTCATAATCACCAGCGACTGGCGCGCCGCCGCCCTTGCCCGTCGCCTGTCGCGCTTGCCCAGGCTAAAGGCAACCACCACCGTAGTACCAAGATCGATAGCCGCAAAAAAAGCCATAATTACCATATTAAAACTGTCGGCAAGCCCCACGCCCGCCATTGCTTCCTTGCCCAGCCAACTGACGAGAAAAGTACTGAGCACGCCCATTAGCAAAACACAGGTATTTTCCAGAAAAATGGGGATAGCAAGTGGGGTGATTTCACGCCAGAACAACACTTTGTAGCTCTTGCGTTTGGCATACCAGGGCGTACGGACGACAGCCTGGCGTAAGGCAGTGGAGACGTTCAAAATGGACCTTAAAGAAGAGAGTTGAAACCACATTTCAATAATGAGCGAGAAATCGTAAGGCTGCAAAGCTTTTTGCAGAAAAAATGTCTGCAAATGCAACAAAGTGATGAGATAACCCGCAATCGAATCTGTAAGAGGTTAAATGGGGTTTGACAAAAATTTTTCCGCCGCTAATATACGACCCCACACGATTCCTCTGTAGTTCAGTCGGTAGAACGGCGGACTGTTAATCCGTATGTCACTGGTTCGAGTCCAGTCAGAGGAGCCAGATTTTAGTTTCGGGACATTCTGGTGAGTCCGGAGACGTTTAAAAAACAAGAATTTATCTTTACCCGGTTAACCTGATAAGGTTTGCCGGTTTTTTTTGACACCCATAGTTTTTGGGGACTTAATCGGGGGCCTCACGGTTCGTTGAGAAATAGAGCCCCCGCCGATGGCATTAACCGATACCGCTATCCGCAAGATCAAACCCACCGAGAAATCCTTCAAGATTACCGACAGTTCAGGACTCTACCTGCTGATCAAACCCAACGGCTCGAAACTCTGGTACATGAAGTACCGCATTGACGAGAAAGAGAAGAAGCTGGCTTTTGGCCCCTATGCGGTGAAAAAACAGTTAATCAGGTCGAACCCTGCGCGAAATCTGGATGGTGAGTTCACGCCGCCTGAAACACAGCATTACCCGGCCCTGCCCCTTGAGAAACTGCCTGAATGTTTGTCGCGAACGGATAATTAGAGAGGGATAATATCTCCGCTAAGCTCTCTCATACCACCCTTTCGAACGATTCACCACTCGCACAACCAGCAGCATCACCGGCACCTCAATGAGCACCCCAACCACGGTCGCCAGCGCCGCACCGGAATGAAAACCAAACAGGCTGATTGCCGCTGCGACAGCCAGTTCAAAGAAGTTCGATGCGCCGATCAGGCTGGATGGACAGGCAATATTGTGCTTTTCGCCCACCAGTCGATTCAACCCATAGGCCAGTGCCGAGTTAAACAGCACCTGAATCAGAATCGGCACCGCCAGCAGGGCAATGACCAGCGGCTGTTGCAGAATGGCTTCGCCCTGAAACGCAAACAGTAACACCAGCGTTGCCAGTAATGCCGCCATTGACCACGGGCCGATTTTCGTCAGCGCATTATCGAATGCCGCTTGCCCCTTGCGTAGCAGGGCCTTACGCCAGAGCTGGGCCAGAATAACCGGCACAACGATGTACAGTACCACGGAGGTTAACAGGGTGGCCCACGGCACGATGATTGAGGACAAGCCGAGCAGCAGCCCAACAATCGGCGCAAAGGCGAAAATCATGATGGCATCGTTCAGCGCCACCTGCGACAGCGTGAAATAAGGGTCGCCGTTGGTGAGTCGGCTCCAGACAAACACCATTGCCGTACAGGGCGCGGCGGCCAGCAGAATAAGCCCAGCGATGTAGCTGTCAAGCTGATCGGTTGGCAGCCACGGCGCAAACAGGTAACGGATAAACAGCCAGCCGAGCAGCGCCATTGAAAATGGTTTAACCAGCCAGTTGATAAACAACGTTACGCCGATCCCGCGCCAGTGCGCTTTGACCTGACCCAGCGCCCCGAAATCAATGCGCAGCAGCATAGGAATAATCATTACCCAGATAAGTAAACCGACCGGCAAATTGACGCGGGCAATCTCCAGACCGCCGATAACGCGAAAGACGCCCGGCATTACCTGCCCGAGCAGAATACCGATGGCGATGCAGAGCGCAACCCAGACGCTCAGGTAACGTTCAAACAGGTTCATGGCCGGAGCGGCCTGGGTTTGTGCGGACATAGCAGACTCCTTTGGGTTTATTTTCCCGTTGTGCTCAGTTGTAGTAAACGCTCAACGCCGACAGGCTCTTCCGCCTGTAGCGGCACCAGCGCACAGCGTCGGGCATGGTGGGTACAAACGGCATCAATCTGCGACCGTTCGCGTTCGGCACGCTGGCGCAGCAGCGGCGATGTAGTCGGCGTATTGATCAGGCTGTTATTAATGACCCAGCCCCACGGTTCAATCCCCGCGCGACGCAGGTCGTCCTGCAAATGAGCGGCTTCCAGCACCGGCGTGGTTTCCGCCAGCGTGGCGATGAGAACTTTCGTCTGCTCGCTGTCCTGTAGGCGCATCATGGGCGTCAGTACGGGCTGACCGTGTTCCCCGGCCAGTCGGGCAATCTCACGGTGGTAAGCGCCGGTGGCGTCAAGCAGTAGCAATGTATGGCCGGTTGGCGCTGTATCCATAACGACAAACTGCTTACCCGCTTCCTGAATGATGCGTGAAAAAGCCTGAAACACGGCAATTTCTTTCGTACAGGGAGAACGCAGATCTTCTTCAAGAACGGCACGCCCCTGTTCGTCGAGGTTTTTACCCTGCTCAGCCATCACCTGCTGCCGGTAACGCTCGGTTTCAGCCTGCGGGTCGATACGGCTGACGCTCAGACCGTCGAATGAGCCGTCCAGCGTGTCAGTCAGGTGCGCCGCCGGATCGGATGTGGACAGGTGAACAGGATAACCGCGACGAGCCAGTTCAACGGCAATCGCCGCTGCCAGCGTAGTTTTCCCCACGCCGCCTTTGCCCATCAGCATGATCAGGCCATGTCCCTGCGACGCGAATCCGTCGATCAGTGATGACAACGAAGGAAGATCTACGGGGGAGATATCTCCGACTTCCGCCGGGGTGCCAGTTGAACTGTCGTCCAGCAGACTCCGTAATGCCGCCAGCCCCACCATATTGAACGGTTTTAACGGCAGGCGATCGCAGGGCAATGCGCGCAGGTTATCAGGTAAATGTTGCAGCGCCTGTTGTTCACGCTGATACAGTGCCTGCGCCAGCTTATCGCGAGCGGTTTCCTGCTCAGGCAACAGGCCGTTAATGACCAGATACTGCTGCGTCAGACCAATGGCGGCCAGTTCGTCATAGGTACGCGATACTTCTTTCAGCGTTGCGGTTTGCGCTCTGGCGACCAGCACCATCCGCGTCAGTTCCGCATTCGCCAGTGCGTCTACGGCGGCGCGATACTGGCTGCGCTGTTTTTCCAGCCCGGCCAGCGGTCCGAGACAGGACGCACCGTGCTGGCTGTTGTCGAGATAACCGCTCCACGCGCCGGGCAGTTGCAGCATTCGTAGCGTATGCCCGGTTGGCGCGGTGTCGAACACAATATGATCGTACTCATCGCGCAGTTGCTGATTAGTCAGCAGCGCGGTGAATTCGTCAAAGGCGGCAATCTCGGTGGTACAGGCACCGGAGAGCTGTTCCTCAATACCCGCCACGATATCGTCCGGCAGAATTCCACGCACCGGTCCAACAATGCGCTCACGGTATGTCGCTGCGGCAGCGGACGGATCGACTTCCAGCGCAGCCAGTCCGTTGACCGCTGCAATCGGGGTTATCTGATGACCGATAGTCTGTTCAAATACCTGCGCCACATTGGAAGCCGGATCGGTGCTGACCAACAGTACACGTTTGCCAGAGGCGGTCAGATGAATCGCGGTAGCGCAGGCCAGCGATGTTTTACCCACACCGCCTTTACCGGTAAAAAACAAAAAGGGGGGCACCTGCCGAAGCATCAGCATAAAAAAGACTCCTTTAAATTAAATAAAGCGGGAAATCAGTCCATCAGCAGCACTTATCGCCACCGCAACAGGAGGAAGTCGCTGGCGTAAAACTCGAATAGACGGTAAGCCCCATCCAGCGCGCCAGTTCCTCTCTGCGAGGGTAACGACCAGCCAGTGCGACTTCACCATCCACCAGAATCAGCGGTAGCGCCTCTTTGCCGGAACGGGCCAGAAAGCCTTTAACGATTTCGTTCTGTGCGAAGAGCAATGGTTGCTGTGCCAGATTGAAACGCTCAATATTGACGCCCTGCGTTCTGGCCCACTCAAAATCAGCGGCAAACGCGACCAGCGCCGGATCGGTTTCCGGTCCACAGACACCGGAAGAACAGCATAAAGCGGGATCGAAAATCTGAATCGTCTTCATTTGACTCTCCATCAATTATTGAAATACAGGTCGTTAAAAAATTTCGCCAATACGATCCAGTTCGACTTTCAGACGAGCGCGATCGTGCAGTAATTCATTCAGCGGTAGCGCCAGAAAGGCTTCAATACGCGCACGTAATGTCTGGTAAGCAGTGACAAAAGCCGCATCGATTTCGGCATCGCTACCGGTAGCATGAGCCGGATCGTCAACGCCCCAATGGGTACGCATCACGTTACCGAGCCAGGCCGGACAGGTTTCTCCGGCAGCGTTTGAACAGACTGTCACGACAATATCCGGCGTCTGCGGCAGATCGTTCCACGATTTGCTGAAATAGCCTTCTGTTGAAATGCCTTCCCGCGCCAACAACGCCAGTGCTCGGGGATGTACGTAACCCGCCGGGTGACTGCCTGCGCTCATGGCGCGCCATCCGGCAGGAGCCAGATGGTTAAACGTGGCTTCGGCCAGCACGGAACGGCAGGAGTTGCCGGTACAGAGAAAAAGTACGTTCATGATTTACTCTTTTTCGTGGTGTTGAGTGGGGGTAAAACGGCTTCTGAGCAGGAAGAAGCCGAACGAAAACCTGCGCATTGTTCCGGGTGGCCTGAGCAGCACTCCTCGGTCAGCCAGCCGATTAAATCCAGCATCAGTGGGATGTTGGCACGATAACGCTGGTAACGACCTTCCTGTTCTACCGTCAGCATCCCGGCTTGCGTCAGCGCCTTTAAATGAAACGATAAGTTAGTCGGCGGGATATCCAGCGTTGAAGCGATCTCCCCGGCAACCATGCCCTCGGTACCCATTTTGATCAGTAGGCGATATACATCCAGACGCACGCCGGAGGAGAGGGATTCAAAGATGGTTGTGGCAGTTTGTTTGTTCATAATGTGGGGCAGCCCTCTATGATTCAATATTTCAATCATTATTGAATAATCGAATTAATTCAAGTATCCGTTAATAATATCTAGTGGAAATGGCAAGATGGGGGGAAATAATCCCACTTTTAAAATGTGATAAAAATCACATTCTTAGTGCATCATTACGATCGGGGCTTTTATAAGGGCCTTATTTTGAATTTAGAAAATAAATATTTTATTATTCAATGAGATAAAAAACGCACCCAGTCAGAGGAGCCAAATTCCTGTTTTCAGGCATCTCAGCATGTCTCAATAGTATTTTGATTCAGAGAGTTAGCGTAGAAAACTGCCTCAGTGCATATTGATTTATCTCTCCGCATCGGGACAAATTGGTGGTCTGATTTGGGGTCATTTCAGTTCGATAAAGGAGTGACCACCACATGCCCCTTACTGACAGTAAAATCCGCGCTACTAAACCTTCACCAACTCCCTTTAAACTGACCGCTTCTCACGGTCTGTATCTGCTTATCAATCCGGGCGGTTCCCGCCTCTGGTATCTCAAATATCATTTCGACCGAAAAGAATACTCGGCGCGGTGGATAAGAGAGCCTTGCAGACGCATATGAAAAACCTCCGGCGATGCCGGAGAAAAGATTTATGACTTGAGCTTAATCGGAGGGCTCGCGGTTCGCTGAGAAATGGAGCCCCTGCCATGACACTCACTACTAATACAGATGCTCCAGCCCATGAAAACCAGCAATGTGGCAGGATATTTAAAGGCCAGACCTGCCCGCGCTAATGTTGACCGGCATTCCGGAACGGCGCTCCAGCACCTCATTAACCCGCGAAGTATCAACGTTATCCCCTTTGATAAACGTGCGCAGCACTGGCGTAACGGGCAATGGAACTTTTTTGTCTGACTCAAATTCAGCACGGTTACGAGAAAGCGGTTCGTGTACTTCCAGCCAACGACTGCCATCCGGCTCTACCGAAAATTTAACGGGCCTGTCGATAATCTGAACGCGGGTTCCTACAGGAACATGGTCGAATAAATATTTAATATCGTCATTGCGTAAACGGATACAGCCCTGACTGACGCGAAGGCCAATGCCAAAGTTAGCATTAGTGCCATGGATGGCATATAACCTGCCGATATATATTGCGTATAGCCCCATAGGGTTATCCGGCCCCGCAGGCACCATCGCGGGCAGCGTTTTTCCCTCTTTAGCATATTCCCGACGCGTATTAGCCGTTGGCACCCAAACCGGGCCATCTTGTTTGCGTTCAACCGCAGTTACCCAGTTGCGCGGCGTTTCACGGCCAGCCTGACCAATACCAATGGGTAGCACCTCAACCGTATTCGTGCCTGCGGGATAATAATAAAGGCGCATCTCGGCGACGTTTACCACAATACCTTCACGAACGGTGTCAGGCAGAATCAACTGCTGCGGCACCACCAGTGTGGAACCAGACTGAGGTAAAAACACATCCACGCCGGGATTCGCTTCAAGCATATTACTCAGTCCCTGACCGTAGCGGGCGGCAAATGACTCTAAGGGCTGAGTATTGTTCTGCGGTACGGCGATTGTGACAGGCTGTCCTACCAGACGACTGCCTTCGGGCGGCAACGGATAGCTTATAGCCAGCGAGAAATGGCTTACCAACAAGACGAAAAACGGAAAAAAAGGTGTGATACGACGCATTATATCCCTTCCTTTGTCGCGGCAGGTGTGCGTTAAGTATAGCTTTTTTCTCACATGGCTGGTGTTGTGCGCCCGGGTTATGTTGCGTTTGCGTTCCCCTCCGGCAGGACAATATTACTGGCCGCTAACTCCCCCATATTGTGGAACATGGCGCACGCGGCTTCCACGATCGGCATCGCCAGCGCCGCGCCGCTTCCTTCACCTAACCGCATCGCCATATGCAAATAGGGTTCCATAGACAAATGCGCGAGCGCGATGCGGGCGCCCTTTTCCGCCGAAAAGTGCGACGGGATCAGATAAGGTCTCACGGCAGGCGCAATCTGACAGGCCGCCAGCGCTGCCGAGTAGGAAAGAAAACCATCCAGCAATACGGGTAAGCCACACCTTGCCGCGCCAAGCATCACGCCGGTCATCCCGACCAGATCGAAACCACCCACCTTCGACAACACATCAATGCCATCGCGCGGATTGGGCTGATTAATCGCAATCGCCCGCCGCACGACGTCCACTTTATTATCGATGCGGGAAGGCGGAAGATTCGCGCCAATCCCCACCACCTCTTTTGCATCACTTCCTGTAAAAACGCTGACCATCGCGGCGGCTGGCGTAGTGTTCGCCATTCCCAGCTCCCCTACGCCAAATAAGGTCACGCCGCGTTGCGCCAGGTCGCAGGTGTAGCGGGAAACCTCCAGCAAAAGCGCCTCAGCCTGCGAGCGACTCATCGCCGGGCCAACGGCAATATTTCCGCAGCCGCGCGCGACGCGCATATCAACTACGCCAGGAATAGGTTCGGCATCAATACCGACATCAATGACATGCACCTTCGCACCGGCCTGAGCGGCAAGCACACATACGCCGGTTGTTCCCCGCGTCATATTCGCCGCCTGAATCGCCGTCACGATTTTGGGCGAAACCGCTACGCCTTCATCCCAGACGCCATGGTCGGCGCACATCACCAGTACCGCCTTTTCACCTACCTGCGGCGTACCGTTAAGACCCGGCATTCCCGCGAGCTGAACGGCTAAGGTTTCCAGTCTGCCCAGGCTGCCCGGCGGTTTGAGCAGCCCGTCAATATGTTGCTGCGCACGCGCCATCGCCTCGGCGTCCGGCGCAGGAATGTCACGGAGTAAAGCGTGTAGTGTCTGCATAAGATGTCTCGTCCGTAATAATCGGCTCATAACAGAGCCAGCAGAAAGATCAATTCGCCAAGTTCGATCGCCGCGCCCAGCGTATCGCCGGTTTGACCGCCAAGCGTACGTTTAAGCAACTGGCCAAGGATGAAAATCGCCGCGCATGTGACCACCATTGCGGCCAGTCCTTGCATACCAGGCAGTAATACCGTGGCGATGATTATCGCCAATCCCAGAGTAATGCAGGTTTGCCGTCCGCTGACTTTACCGATAAATACATTGCCAAGCCCCTCTTCACGGGCGTAGCGATGACGGTACATCAATAAAACGGCGCTGCCGCGCCCAGCCGCACAGGCTGCTGCCAGCGCCGCCAACATTGGCGTTCCACGTAACGCCAGTTCGCTGACCACCAGAATTTTTGCCAGTAGCACAAAAATAAGCGCCAGCCCGCCATGGGTTCCCAGACGACTATCACGCATAATCTCCAGCATTCGCTCACGGCGGCGCGCGGAAAAAATACCATCGCAGGTATCGGCCAACCCATCCAGGTGAAAACCACCGGTCAGCAGCGCCAGCGCCAGAATACAGAACAACGCCGCTAGCGGAATACCGCACCAGGATTGCAGGAGGATGAAAATCAGGCCGCTTACGCCCCCCAGAATCAACCCGATAAAGGGAAACATCACGATCCCACGCGAATACTGCTCGAAATCCAGTCCCTGCGACCAGCGTGACGGCACGGGCAAGCGGCTAATAAAAGCGAGCATGGCCCAAAACAGCTTACTCATTTAATTTTGACTCCAATACCTGAGACTACCAGCCAGACCTCATCCGCCGCTGCCGCCAGTCGTTGGTTGGCCCGACCGGCAATATCACGAAAATGGCGCGCCAGACGGTTTTCCGGGACGATCCCCATTCCCACCTCATTTGTCACCAGTACCACTTTCGCCGGGCAGCGCTGGCAGGCTGCAATTAAAATCTGAATTTCATCGTCAATGGCGCGCTCCATCGCCGCATAATCCCACTGCTCGGGATCGTTTTCGCCTCCCAGCGCAAACAGCAGATTCGTCACCATGGTGGTAATACATTCCAGCAAAATCGCGTCGTCAGGGGCAAGATCCGCGGTAATCAACGTATCAAGATGCCGCCAGCATTCTGCGGTCCGCCAGTGTGCCGGCCTGCCATCTTTATGATGCTGAATTCTCGCCGCCATCTCGTCATCAAGAATCTGCGAGGTGGCGATATACAGTACCTGCGGCGCATCGCCAATTAAGGCTTCAGCATGACGGCTTTTACCACTACGCGCCCCGCCCGTCACCAGAATCATCATACCGGCTCCTGATGTTGTTGCATGATGGTATAAATTTTATCAATATCAATATGTTGCCGCATCGCTTCCGCCAGCAGATCAAATTGCCGCGCTTTATGCTCCGCATAACAAAAAGTCGTTTCCCACGGCGCAAGTCCTTTTCGCGCCCGTAACCCATTGACCACCGCACGGGTAAACGCATCGCTGTCAAACAGGCCGTGAAGGTAAGTGCCAAACGCCAGTCCGTCGGCGGTGACCGCGCCATCCGCCACAGAGCATCCATTTTTCTGTAACGTCATGGCCGTACAGCATCCTTCCTGTAGCACCGTTTCCCCCATGTGAATTTCATAACCGCGTACCGGTAGCCCCGCCGCGGCAGCCAGCCAGCCGGGCAGCTCGCCTGACATTGTCGCGTTAACCTGCGTCGTGGTTTTATCCTGTGCAAAGCGAGTGATCGTATTAAGCAGCCCCAGGCCCGGCTGCGTACCCAGCCCCGACTCCACCTCATCCACAATGGTGTCGCCCAGCATCTGGTAGCCGCCGCAAATTCCCATCACCGGCACGCCCTGCCGATGTGTCTGCAATACCGCATCCGCCATCCCGCTTTCGCGCAGCCAGGCGAGGTCGCTCAGCGTATTCTTACTGCCCGGCAGGATCACCAGATCAACGTCAGTCAACGCTTCCGGGCGGCGAATATAGCGTATGCGCACATCCGGCTGCGCCGCCAGAGCGTTAAAATCCGTAAAGTTAGAAATATGTGGCAGTTGCACAATGGCAATAGTGATATCACGGGGGGCGTTACCGCGATATTTATCGTTTTGCAGCGCGACGCCATCTTCATCTTCCAGATCCACATCCAGCCACGGCATCACCCCCAGAACCGGGACGCCGGTAAGCGATTCGATTTGTTCGATACCGGAATAGAGTAGCGCCACGTCGCCGCGGAATTTGTTGATAATGACGCCCTTTACTCTGTCACGCTCCTGTTTATGCAGCAGCGCCAGCGTGCCATAAATAGCGGCGAATACGCCGCCCCGGTCGATATCCGCCACCAGAATAACCGGACACTGGGCCATTTCCGCCATTCCCATATTGACGATATCGCGATCGCGCAGATTGATTTCCGCCGGGCTTCCGGCGCCTTCCAGCACAATAACGTCATATTCCTGCGCCAGGCTGTTATAGACCGCAAGGATTTGCTCACGCAAACGCGGTTTATAGTCATGGTAACTAACCGCATCCATATTGGTCGCCACTTTCCCCATCAGCACGACCTGCGCCTGGCGATCGCTGGTCGGTTTGAGCAGCACCGGGTTCATACGCACATCTGGCGTGATCCCCGCGGCTTCCGCCTGAAAAATTTGCGCCCGCCCCATCTCTTTACCATCCGGCGTAATACCAGAATTAAGCGCCATATTTTGCGATTTAAACGGCGCGGTACGCAGACCATCCTGATAAAAAATGCGGCATAAACCCGCCGCCAGCACACTTTTGCCGACGTCGGATGCCGTCCCCTGCAACATAACTGCCTGCGTCATGACGCCTCCCTGAATGCGCACTTTTGCATTCGATGAAAAAACTCCGTTTCTGTTTTACACAGCGGCAGTCCCAGTTGAGTATGAAGTTTGACCAGCCAGGGCTGGGTTAGCCCCGCTTGTTCCATCGCTTCCGTACACGCGAAAACCTCGCCAGGCACGCCATGCGTCAGGATCTGGCCCTGGCGTAATACGTATACGGCATCGCTAATTTCATAAATAAGATCGATATCATGGCTGGAGATAATGACATGATTGCCCTGCGCCACAATCCGCCTGATGATAGCAATCATCTGAGTGCGCCCTGCGGGATCGAGACCAGCAGTGGGTTCATCCAGCAATAGATAGCGCGCCTGTAGCACCAGCGCTCCGGCGATAGCCACACGTTTTTTTTGCCCATGACTCAAACACTGAATGGGCTGATGGCGAAAATGTTGGGCGTCAACCAGCGTTAGCGCCTCGTCGACGCGGCGCGTGATTTCCGCCTCCGGCACCCCCAAATTACGTAAACTAAATGCAATATCGCTATCGATATCAGTATAAAAAATCTGCTGTTCAGGGTCCTGAAAAACCGTCGCAACTTGCTGGCGCAGCGCCAGTAGTCCGCGCTTGCTGTAATCCAGCGGTTTTCCCTGCCACAACACGGCCCCTTTTTGCGGACGCAACAAGCCGCTCAGGTTCATAAAAAGCGTAGACTTCCCACAGCCGTTCGCGCCCACCAAACCGGTAACAGGCGAAAGCGAAAAATCCAGATTTAACCCTTTAAGTACCGGCTCATTCTGATAACGAAACCACAGGTCTGAAGTGGCAAGCATAATAGTCCTTACAGGTGAAAATCACCCTGATACAGTTTGATATCCAGCGTGGTGGTCATTTGCTGATAACGCATTAACACCCGCGTAAACAGGAGTCCAGCCAGCATCGCCAGAGATCGATAGCCGTTCGGCAGGCTGCAATAACCAAAACGCAGCGTTTGCGCACGACGGATTGCCACCGCCTCATCCAGAAGAATAAAGAGAAAGCGCCACGTTAACAGGATTTGCTCGGTAAGCAGGCGTGGAATATGCGCGCGCTTAAGCAAGCTAATTAACTGCGGAAACGGTAGGTTCATCACCAGCCACAACGTCGCGGACAGCGCCGTCAGGCTACGCCAGAACGTTTCATTCGCCGTAACCACGCCCGCACGGGTAATCCCGATCCAGTACGGCCCAACAGATATGCCAGCCAGCAGCATTTGCGGCTCGCGGCTGATGCTGAAGATAATCGTTATCACGCCGACCAACAAAAATCCAAAAGGTATCGCCATCCATCGACACCAGCGCCAGAGGGATATGCGCAATAGCCAACAGCTCAATCCGGCAATGATCAGCAGCTCAATGCCCTGCCCTACAGGCGGCAGAACAAACGCCAGTATCATCATCGCCAGCCACAGCAAAAACTTGCGCTGCGGCGCAACGTGTGCCCAGCGGCTTTGATAGCTGAGTCGATCAAGCCCGGTCATCACGGCGTTGTTTACCTTTGCAATACCCCAGGATATAAAAAATCACCGCCGCGCCAAGAGAGCCCTGAAGGGTAAACAGCAGGCTTTCAATTTCACCGCTGGCAGGTTCATATAACGGCTGAAACCAGGGTTTATACTGCGGCGCAATAGCCTGAATCTGGCTTTCCGCTTCGCCGTCTGAACCGCCATATTCACCGCCATGGTTAATAAAAAACGGCAGAATCACCAGCGCCACCACCATCGCTAACAACATCAACGTTTTTTTCATTTTAATGTCCTTGTACGGTAATCACTTGCCGTTTGGTTAACTGGTCATAAATCATGACGGTTAATAAACCTTCGGCAATGGCGACAGGAATCTGTGTGAGGCAGAAAATCCCCATAAACTTCACAACAGACCCTGTCGCTCCGGCATGGGGATCGGGAAACGCAACGCCAAGCTGGACTGAAGTCACAAAATAGGTCGCCAAATCCGCCAGCATCGCGCACAGAAAAACGGCGACATCACGGCGCAGTCCGGCACGGCAGGCCATTTTCCACACCAGATAACCGACAACCGGGCCAATCACCGCCATCGACATTCCATTTGCGCCAAGCGTCGTCAGGCCGCCGTGCGCCAGCAATAGCGCCTGAAACAACAGCACAACCGCGCCGAGAATCGCCACCACCCCGGGCCCGAACAAGATAACCGCCAGACCAACGCCGGTCGGATGTGAACAACTCCCCGTTACCGACGGAATTTTGAGCGCGGACAGGACAAAAATAAACGCGCCGCACAGCGCCAGCAGTACCTTCTGATGATTATCCTCCTGCACAATACGCCGTAAGCGCACCAGCCCATACCACAAGCAGGGTAAAAACAGTAACCACCAAGCCAGCGCCCACACTGGCGGTAAAAAGCCCTCCATGATATGCATCGCAAACGCCTGTTGCGGGACAACCATCAGCAATAGCGCTGCAGCCAGTCCACTGAAAGACAACTGTCGAAGCTGCTGTTCAAGTTTCATTCTGCATACTCCCACTGTTTATTGACCAGAATGGTCGAAAAATAGGGCAACGGTCGATCATCGTTGACCTCGTGGAGATGGCGCCAGCACTGCTCGCCGGGCAGCGTGGCCTCGGACATCATTAAGGCGCATTCCAGCAGGCCAGCCTGCGCCAGCAACGCTTTAATACGAGCGAACCGGCCATACACTTTCATCAGCACCAGGCTATCATGCTGTTGTAGCGCCTGGGCTATTTCCGCTTCCGGCGCGGTACAAGAAATAACCGCCAGCGATTGCCGTTCTATGGCGAGCGGCATTTTCGCGCGGGCGGCTATCGCGGCGAAGGACGTGACGCCGGGGACAATCTCCAGCCACTCCGGGCAGCCGATTCGCTGGAGTAAAAAAATCCAGGTACTGAATAGCATCGCATCGCCCAGGGTAATAAAACCGACCTGTTTACCCGCTTCCACCTCTGCAGTAAGCGCGGCGGCAACCTCGTTCCAGACCGCTTCTTTCTCGGCGCCGTCAGCGCTCATAGGGAAATGGCAACAACGTACTTCCGTCTGCTCGCCGAGATAGTCGCGCACAATCGACAGCGCCAGACTATCGCCCCCCTTACGACCGGCGGGCGCATACAGAATGTCCAGCGAGCCAAGAATCCGCGCTGCGCGGACGGTTATCAGGTCGGGCGCGCCTGGCCCGGTACTTAATGCGTATAATTTACCGTTCATGCCGCCTCCTCTACCGCCATGTTCAGCGCCTGGTGCAAATGCGCGACAAACATCGCCCGGATAGCCGGGTTTTCTCCCAGCCCGCTCAGCCACGGCGTCGCCGGAATGCCCGCCGCGTTAAAGCGCATTTTCCATGAGTCGCCGTCGTCTGAAGCCATATCATTAATGGCGTGATCGCCCGCCACCAGCATTAATGGCATCAAATGTACGCCGGTGACGCCTTCGTCACGCAGGCTGTCGATCAGGATGTCGACCTCCGGGTAGCTTTCTACGGCGCCGACGCGCGCCGGGAAGCGCTGCGCGGTCATCATATGATCGAGACAGGCATAAGCTGCGAATGCGTGATGGCTGGCGCCGTGGCCCATAAAAACGACTTTCTCCGTTTGTCTGAGCGATGGCATCTGTTGTCGCAACGCCTGCATTAGCTGCACATAATCGTTATGGCTGCTCAGCAGCGGTACGCCCAGCGCCAGGCGAGTGAATAACGGACGCAAGAGTTGTACTTCACGGACAATTTTTTCATATTCGTCGCCGTTAATAATGTGCAACGACTGAATCGCCACGTCCTGATATCCCTGTGCGGCAAGCTTTTGCAAAGCCTGTAATGGCGTATCGATGTCGATACCGTCACGCTGGCGAAGCTTGCGAATGATCATTCCGGAAGTGAAGGCGCGAAACAGGTCGCGATCGGGACAGGACGCCGCCAGATCACGTTCGCACGCCACAATGTTTTTTTCACAGGTGTCGTGATAGCTGGTGCCAAAACTGACTACCAGAAGCGCTTTTTTCATTTTTACTCCTTAGCTGTGGCCAGCCAGCGCGATAAACGCTGCGCAAAGGCGGCCTGGCTTTCCAGTAACTCATCACCCGTCACAAGCGGCGTCGGGCGCGCAATAACGATGCAGGGAATGCCCGCATCCAGACAGGGCTGAACTTTTTCCTGATATCCCCCCTCCGCGCCGGACGCTTTGGTAATGACTACGTCGGCCCGGCACTGGTGGTAAAACGCGGCGTTAAAATCAGCGCTGAACGGCCCACACAGTGCGAAAATTTCTCCAACGCCGAACCCCAGTTCGCTGCAGCGTTGAATCACCTCCGCCACGGGCAGTACGCGCGCCAGCAACGTTTTTTCCGCCAGCCCGGCACGCCAGGCGGCCAGATCTTTACTACCGGTCGTCAGTAACACGCGCGGACCAAAACGCCTCGCTATCTCGCAGGCATCGGCAATACTGCGCGCCGTATAGAGAAGCGGATGCGTCAGATTGCTAAGCTGCTCCGGACGCTGATAACGACTTAACAACACGCCCGCCGTTTCACAGGCGCGAAGGAGGTTATGGCTGACCATTTCTGCATAAGGATGCGATGCATCTATTACCCAACGAGTACGGTTTTCTTTTAGCCAGGCGACCATCTGCCCGTACTCCAGACGACCACAGCGCACCTGCCCTTTAATGTCGCCCGCCAGCGTTTTTCCGGCTGGCGTCGCCACGGATAAGGTGTACGCGACGTTCGCCGCATCCAGTTGTCGGCATAACGCGCGCGCATCGCTGGTGCCGCCCACCACCAGCACCTCCCCCTCATTCACAACGTGTAACCTCGCGGCGTTATCATCAGCCCATCCTGAACATAGGTCGTTTTATTACCAACGATGACCAGACTGGTCATATCTACCGGTTCAAAATCCATATCGCCGAGCGTAGTCAGCCATTTTTCCTCTTTCTTACGTCCGGCGGATTTCACCACGCCAACCGGCGTTTGCGCGCTTTTACTGGCGGCAAGCAGGTCAAACGCGCGCGCCAGATGCCCTTCGCGCCCGCGGCTGCGCGGGTTGTAAAAACAGATAACAAAGTCTGCCTCTCCGGCGGCAACGATGCGTTTTTCAATCACCGGCCACGGGGTCAGCAGGTCGCTGAGGCTGATATGACAGAAGTCATGCATCAACGGCGCGCCCAGTAAAGAGGCGGCGGCGATGCTGGCGGTCATGCCAGGAATGAGCCGCACCTCGACGTCCAGTTTTTGCTTGCCGACCAGTTCCAGCACCAGACCCGCCATGCCGTAAATTCCCGCATCCCCGCTGCTGATGAGCGCTACGTTATGCCCGGCCTGCGCCAGTTCAATAGCCGCCTGGCAGCGTTCAATTTCCTTACACATGCCGGTCTTGATCACCTGTTTGTCGCCGGTGAATGCTTTAACCAGATGGGTATAGGTTTTGTAGCCCACGACGATTTCCGCCGCCTGAAGCGCCTCAATCGCCTCCATCGTCATCATTGCCTGCGAACCGGGGCCAATACCAATTACGCTCAACATCAGTGTGCAACTCCCAAAGTAATAGTGACGCCCTGTTCTCGCAGGGTCTCGCCTAACAATTTTCCCTGGCTTAATAACCACGCAGCCGGGCCGGATACGCTGCCAACGCCCACCGTTTTTCTGACGAAGCCAGAACCGGGAAAATGGTGTTCGAATTCGCGCAACGCTTCGGCGGTAAAGGTTTTAAAAGGCACGCGGCAGCAGGAGGCGAGCTGAATAAGCCCCGGCTCCCCTTTTTTGAGCGTGACGCTGCCAATCGCTTTTAACGCCAGCGGATCGAGTTTCTGCGCTTCAAGCTGGCGCGCCAGTAATGTCGCTAACAGGGGAAATGGCGTATCGCGGCGACAGCCAATTCCCGCCACCACGCGCTGGGGCACCAGTTTCCAGTGCAGTACGGGAAGCTCAGGGAGGTCATTACGCAAAGAGACGCAGATAAGCGCATCCAGTTCAGGCAACCGCTGCAAATCATCAACAGGGATAAAACCGCGAATATCACACTGGCCGATCTCTTCCGTTAGTTCCGCATCCCACCATAACCCCACACGTTGATGACTGACCAACATCTGGTTAACGGTTTTTACCGCCGTTCGAAGATCGGACATGCGGGCGTTAAGCTGGAAAGCTAAGGTGTCCAACGCGGACATCTCATTGACATCCGTTGCCGTGGTAATCACCGGATCGGCGCCTAACATTCCTGCCAGGTAGCGCGTCAAGGCATTGGCCCCGCCCGCATGACCGGAAAGCAGGCTAATGACATGCTGACCACGTTCATCAATGACGACCACCGCCGGATCGCTGAACTTGTCGTTCACTAACGGCGCCAGGACACGAACGGCAATGCCGGTCGCGCCGATAAAAATAAGCGCGGTATAAGTGGTAAAAGCCTGCCGGGCGGTATTAGCGAATCCGCCATCGAAGGGAATAAATCCCTCTTCCCGCAGTTTTTCACTGGTAAAGCAGGTTAACGGCAGCATCGCGGCGAGTCTTTTTGCCAACGCCACGCCGCCGGGCGTCAGGCAAAACAACGCAATGGATTCAGGCTTTACGGTATTCATGGCTAAAGTCCGCTGCATAAAGTCTTGAGTAGTGATACTCCTTACCCAGAAAATTCCCGACCAGGATTAGCGCCGTCTTACGGATGCCAGCATCACGTACTTTGTCGCTAATATCCGCTAACGTGCCGCGAACGGTCTGACTTTCCGGCCAGGTAGCCTTATAGATGACCGCGACAGGCGTAGCTGCCGGATAACCGCCGGCAATGAGACGTTCCGCCACCCGATGAATACGCTGAACGGAGAGATAAATCGCCATCGACGTCTGGTGACTGGCGAACGCCTCCAGTTGTTCGCGCGCCGGTACTGGCGTACGCCCTTCCAGACGGGTAATAATGAGACTCTGCGATACCTCCGGTACGGTATATTCCACACCCAACTCCGCCGCAGCGCCGAGAAACGCGCTGACGCCAGGCACTACCTGCCAATCAATACCACGGCGGGTTAACTCTTCGCCTTGCTCACGCACGGAGCCGTACAGCGAAACATCGCCCGTTTGCAACCGCACCACCGTTTTTCCCGCTTTCACGCCCGCCGCCATCAGCTCGATAATCTGCTCAAGATGCAGTTCGGCGCTGTCATAGCGTTCTGCCTGCGCGGGGCAGTAATCCAGCAGTTCGGTATTGATCAGCGAACCGGCATAGATAACTACCTGCGCCTGTTGCAGCAGGCGGTAGCCTTTAAGCGTGATCAGCTCGCGATCGCCCGGCCCGGCGCCGACGAACCATACACAGCGTGGATCAAATGTCTCTGACATGGTTTTCTTCCTTCTGACAGGCGATAACAAAAACAGGATTGTTCGGTTTGAAATAGTGTCCCGCCCCCAGCGGCGTTAACGATGAAAGCTGAAGCTGTACACAGTCCATTCGACATGCGCCGATGAGCTCAAGATGCGCCAGCGCACTATGAAGGTTTTCCTGCAAGATAAAGGTCATCACCAGACGGCCACCGGGATGCAGATGACCCATCGCCCAGTCAATCAGCGCCGTCAGATGCCCGCCGCTGCCGCCCATAAACACCGCATCGGCTTTCCCGGTTATGGTCATTGGCGCTTCGCCGGGGAGAATATCGATATTGCCGCAGGCAAAGCGCTGACGATTCTCATCAAGCAGCCTTAGCGCGGCAGGATTACGCTCGATAGCCGTCACCTGCAACGAAGGAAACTGCAGCGCCGCTTCAATTGAGACGCTTCCCGTTCCCGCCCCGACGTCAATCAGGTGACTGGCGCGGTGGAGCTCAAGTTTCGACAGTGCCAGCGCCCGTACTGCCTCTTTGGTCATTGGCACGTTCTCGCCGCGCAGAAAAAGCTCATCTTTCATCCAGGATCACCACTGCATTCATTTCATAGTCGGCGTTGACCGCACTGACGGGTAGCCAGTGGATCCGCTCATTTTCCATCGCCAGATTTTCACCAATCACCATTAAGCGATGCCCTTTACCGCGCGCGACCAGCTCCCGCGCGATTTCTCGCGGCCCGCAGCGGGCATCCGTGACCATCGCCACTTTGCGATGGTTCGCCAACTGCTCGAAGCTGACGCAACGACCGTGGCTACTGGTCAACCACATGTCATTCATATCAATCCCAGCCTGTGCGCACAGATACTGTACGGCGCTGATGCCAGGGATAATGCGAACCTGTTCGATACCAAAATGCGCCACCAGGCGTGTACCGATGCCATAAAACAGCGGATCGCCGGAGGCCAGCACCACGATCCCTTTATCCCAACGGGCGGCAATCCAGGACAACAACGCGCCAATATCCGCGCCCAGCGTAAATCGTTCACCGCCAAACGCCGGAAACTGCGCCAAATGGCGTTTACCGCCTGCCAGCGCATCGGCGTGGTCTATCGCTTCCAGCGCCGCAGGCGTCATCAAATGCCGTCCAGCGGGCCCCATTCCCACGACCGTTAGCATTGCAGCTCCTTAGCAATCTCGTCGACGGGACGATTACTGCCGAGAATATGGTTATCAAAAGAAAACAGGATGGCGTCGCAGACAGGCGGCGTTTTGGTAAAACGCAGCATCTGCATGACTCGCAAACAAATACGCCTGGCAAGATGGTTATAGATATGCCCGAAGCCATATGCTTCAATGTGCTCCATTGCCGCTTCGGTGGTATCGCAATCGCTGACCAGGGTGAGTAACTCCAGCGGCGCGCCCAGTAAAGCTAAATGCGCGACCAGCGTTTCCATGCGCGCATCGGCAATATGGCTATGGGTATGAAAGATCCCGGCGGCGATTTTGATCAGTTTTCCAGGATGCCCCACCAGCACTATCTGGCAAAATCCCAGCCGTACCGCCTCTTCAATCATGTAGCCGACAAAATTGCTCATGGTGACGACTGCCTGTGTGTCGACGCCCATTTGTTCGCGAACAAACCGTTCGCCGTGGTTGCCCGGCACGAGTATCACCCGCGTTAATCCTGACGCCCGTTTGATCTCCAGTTCCAGCGATAGCGAGCGTTTCCAGCTTTCTTCCGACATCGGCGTCACAATGCCGGTAGTGCCAATAATGGAAATGCCGCCAAGAATGCCAAGCCGCGAGTTATACGTTTTTTGCGCCCGCGCTTCGCCTTCCGGGGCAAAAATCTCCACATCGGCCCCACGCGCCGGGCCTATCGCTTCGCGCACTGCAGACTCAATGGTATGGCGCGGCGTACGATTGATGGCGGCGCTCCCGAGCGGCAATCCAATCCCTTTACGCGTTACCGTACCAATACCTTCGCCGCCAGTGAGCGTAATCTCACCGCTGTCGTTGAGCGTAACGCGGGCAAAAATCAGCATTCCGTGCGTGGCATCCACGTCATCGCCGCCATCTTTACGAATTGCGGCTATCGCCTGCTGGCCTTCAATGTGCGGCGACTCCACGTTCAGGCATAGCGTGACGCCCGACGGCGTGACGATGGAGACCTGATGAATCAGATGTTGACGCAATACCATCAGCGCGGCGACTTTTGCCGCCGCCGTCGCGCAGGAACCGGTGGTATATCCTTTACGTAACGCTTTACCGTGGCGCCAGACCGGCGCGTCAAAAGAAAGCTCGCTCATCAGGCCTCCCGGAGGTGATAGAGCAGCGCATTGACGATAGCGGCAGCCACGTTACTGCCGCCTTTACGCCCTAACGCGGCAACCGCGGGGAAATGGCTATGGGTGAGCGCCTCTTTGGACTCCGCCGCGCCGACAAAGCCTACCGGTACGCCCACCACGCCGCTCACCGTCACGTTATGTTCAAGCAAACGGAACAGGGCCGTCGGCGCATTACCGAAAACAAAGAGCTTGTTTTTCTCCTCCTCGGCGATAGCAATATCGACGGCGGCCATTGAACGGGTAATCCCCTGCATTTTTGCGGCGCGCACCACGCGCGGATCGCTGATATAACAGCGACACTCGCCGCCAAACGTCGCCAGTAATCTTTTATTAATGCCGGACAGCGCCATCGTGGTATCGGTATAAATAATGCACGGTTGGCGTAGCGCATCACAAAGCTGCTCCAGCGCATCGGCAGAGAACCACAAAATGTCCAGCCAGTCGAAATCGGCGGTGGTATGAATAACCCGCTTGATAATGGCCTCATGGAGCGGACTGGCGAAACGGTAATCAGGACGCGTTTCGCGAATAATGTCGCTAATAATGGTGAAACTGTTGGCCTCAATGGTTTGGGGCTGCTGGATATAATGCATACTGTCGTCCTCAGGCCACGCCAGATAACCCGCACCGCGCCGCAATAAACAGCGCCAGCGCCAGGGTTGAAGCGACCCACATCAATCGAATCGTTCGGGAAATATCGTCCACGGAAATATCGCGCTGCGCGTCGCCTATCCAGGGCTTGTCCACACGCTCGCCAAAGTAGTTATTTGGGCCGCCGAGCTGGATTCCTAAGGCGCCGGCCACACACGCTTCCGACCAGGCGCAATTTGGGCTACTGTGGTTATAACGGTCACGCCAGCCAATACGTAGCGCCCGCCAACCACTCAGGCGACACAGTCCTGCCGCAATGCCCAGCAACAGCCAGCTCAGTCGGGCAGGAAGATAGTTCGCTACGTCGTCCATACGGGCGCTGACCATACCAATCGCCCGGTATTTTTCATGTTTGTAGCCCACCATTGAATCCAGGGTATTGACGGCTTTGTAGGCCATCGCCAGCGGCGCGCCGCCGAGAAAGAGGAAAAAGAGCGGCGCGATAATGCCGTCAACGGTGTTTTCTGCAACCGTTTCCACCACGGCGCGATTGATCTGCGCTGGCTGAAGTTGTGACGTATCGCGCCCGACGATCCAGGAGAGTTTTATTCGGCTTTCCGCAAGGTCGTTCTCCCGTAACGGTCGTTCAACCTCCTGCGCGGCGCGGGCCAGAGAGCGTCCGGCCAGCGTGGTAAAGATCATCCAGACTTCGACGCTCCAGCCAAACCAGGGGTGAATCCGCTGCGCCAGCGCCAGTACGCCCCATGCCACGCCCCAGGTCGCCCCGACAACCACAACCCACATTACGCCGCCGCCAATCCGCAGCGCTTTATCGCCGGGACAATAGCGACGCACAATACGCTGCACAAACGTGATTAAACGGCCTATCCAGCGTACCGGATGGGGCCAGTGTTGAGGGTCGCCGATGATAAAATCCAACACCCAGGCGATACACCAGGCAAGAATCGTCATAATACGCGCCTCGCCGCCGCCAGCCAGTGCTGCAACATTTCCGGACGCTGGGCGAAATGGACGTGCAGATAGCTGGCAAACGTGTTGCCTGTCTGCCAGCCGCCAGTCCATTCCTGTAACACGCGGCCATCGCGAACCTTACGACAGGCCATAACGGCGGGTGTTTCGGGGATAAAATCTGAGTAGTGAAATTCATGGCCGCGCACTATCTCGCCAGGCGCCGCCAATAGCGTTGGCTGCATAGCCTGCGCCTCACAGTAGCCAAAGCGGGTAAGTCGCTTACCCATTTTGCTGTGACCGGGGATAATATTCGCCATCTGATGAATTTCCCCACCGCTATCCTCCAGAGTGCTCCCCAGATACATCAGACCGCCACACTCCGCGTAAATCGCCACGCCGCGCTGATGCGCCGCCCGCAAATGTTTTAACATCGCCGTATTTGCCGCCAGATCCGCGGCGTATAATTCAGGATATCCACCGCCCAGCCAGATCATCTGACAATCAGGCAATGCGCGGTCATGCAGTGGGCTAAAACGCACAATGTTAACGCCGGCACGCTCCAGAAAATCGATGTTATCGGGATAATAAAAGTTAAAGGCCTCATCATCCGCCAGAGCAAGCGTCAGCCCTGCCCCCGCTGTGTTATCGGGGCGCTCAGGCCACATTCCCGTCGGAAGCGCTGATAACACGCTCAGCGAGAGTAGCGCATCCACATCCACTGTTTGTTCCAGCGAGGCGGCAAAATCATGCCATGATTGCTGATTGACGAGGGATTCTCTGGCGGTAATCAACCCCAGGTGGCGTTCAGGTAATGCGACGTCGTCGCAAGGAGGGACATACCCCAGTACCGGCAGTGAGCAATAATGTTCAATGGCATTTTTGAGGAGCTGATAGTGGGCGTCGCTAGTGACGCGATTCACAATCACGCCCGCGAGGTTGAGGGTCGGGTCGAAGTGCTGAAATCCCATAACGGTAGCCGCAAGCGACGTTGAAACAGCCTTGCCGTCCACCAGTAGGATGACCGGGCAACCAAGCTGTTTGGCCATCGCGGCTGTGCTGCAGTAATTGGGGTCGACGCCATAGCCGTCATACAGCCCCATGACCCCTTCAATGACAGCGATATCCGCCTGCCGCATTTGTTCGCAAAATAAGGCGTTGAGAACAGGAGGAGGAAGCATGAAACTGTCAAGATTACGGGACGCCACGCCACAGATAGCGGTATGCCAGCCGGTATCAAGGTAATCTGGCCCAACTTTAAACGGCTGTACGCGCAGCGCGCGTTTTTGCAGCAGCCTCAACAAACCAAGCGTCACCGTGGTTTTGCCGCAACCGCTTCCTGTGCCTGCAAGAATAAATGCGTGATGCCTTGCCGCCATTACCCTGATCCTGTTCAGGGTGGTAGGGGTATACAGGTACGCGCATGTTCAGCCTTTCGACTGTACGCGTCTTCGCAACCCACTTCCCACCGAAGTTGTTGGTTATCACCGACAGGCAGGTCTTCTGGCTTAGCGTCCTCCTCGCCCGTCCTTCCCAATCTTGCGATCAGTGGTCTTTACGGGGTCGTCAGCATCACAGCAGCGGGGGCTGCGGGGGATTTTCACCCCCTTCCCTACCACAAATGTGGCAAACCTGTTGGTTTACGTTATGGCTGTACGGCACACCCATAACGGCAATTAATAATGTGCTACGTTTTACATTTCTGTGAGCAATAGCCTGAGCGGTTGCTCATCTGACGTTAATCTACTCATCCTTACCGGTATATTGACGATAAAACGTATCGACAAAGCGTAATAAAACTTATCTTTCCTGACACTGTACTTCATCACAAAAATAAAAACTGGTGCAGTTTATGCCCTAAATTTTATTATTTTGTTGCGCTATGACAATTTATTGTTACACCAGATAAATTTTCTTTCTGAAATGATTAAGATACAAAAGACTATCAAAAATCGGCAATAGCAAAATATTGCTATTCATAACGATGGAGGATGAGAATTCTCATTTATCTGCTGGCGATAAGCCTGCGGCGTAACCTGATAGGTCTGGCGGAAGACTTTGCAAAAATAGCTGGTTTGCGAAAAGCCTAAATTACGCGCAATACTGGCAATACTCCAGTCACTATGGCAAAGCAATTCTCTGGCGCTAACCATTCTCTGGCGGTTTACCCACGCATTAAATCCGATTCCCTGATATTTCTTGAATAGCTTACTGAAGTAATAGGGGCTGAGATAGACATGTGAGGCGACATCCTCAAGACGAAGATCGTCGGACAAATGCGCATCAATATAGCGAAGCGCTTTTTTCATTTTACTGTCATGCGGAGTGGGACCACGAGTGGTTTTATTTGCCTCCGATTGCTGCGGATTGTCTTTGATAACCATGAAATTGAGCTGTTTTTTCAGGCAATTCTCAACTATCAGTTTAAGAAGATCGGCGGAAGCGATAACGCGTGAATAGTCCATCTCTGGCACATTCCGAAATTCATTCAAGAGCTCAGGATCAGCCTGCCAGCGATCGTCGACATTAAGAATGTTTACCAGCTCCACGTCATTACTTAAACGAACCTGCCCGCATAAAACAAAGCCAACTAAATGCCCTGCGATTACCAGCGGAATAGAAAAATCCGTTAGACCGGCATGACAACGATAAATACAGGGTTGATCGGACTTCGATGCCTCCAGTCCCCCGCAGCGATCGCTCATACGACAACGTGTACTATGCTGGGGATGCTGCCGCATCAACTGACAAAACGGCGTGAAATTGAATAGCTCAGATATTTCATCACCATGAATATTGACAACCACAACCGCCAGACCGGTGGCTTGTGCAAAATCCTGTGCGATTTTATTAATGAGTTCTGAGTTCAGAGCGCTCGCAGAAATCATGATAAAACCCCTCAGTTAATTTATTGTTATAAACAAAACACATTATTTACATTCACTTTTTATTAGCATTATCCTGGCCCTGATAAAAAGTACAATGACAATATCAAAAGTCTCCCATTGCCGGGAGACGTTTTGATCAGTTCGTGAAAGCAGATCACGAAATTATCTCACCTGTTTTTACGATACATCATTGCTGTGAATCTGGTTCGCATTTTCTTACAGTTCACAGCGGTTACAAGGTAAATTCTTACCAATAAAATAGCGATATATGGCTGCTCCGGCACAGGCGCCGATAACAGGCGCGACAATCGGCACGATAAAATAAGGGATCTCTCGCCCACCGCTCATCGCCATGTTCCCCCACCCCGCTAACCATGTGAACAGTTTGGGACCGAAATCACGCGCCGGGTTCATTGCAAAACCGGTAAGGGGTCCAGTAGACGCGCCGATAACGGCAACCAATATCCCAATAAGCAAAGGCGCAAGCGGCCCTTTAGGAATGCCATTGCCATCATCCGTCAATGCCATGATCATGCCCATCAGAATCGACGTAATGACCACTTCCACCAACGCAGCCTGCCATACATTTAGCGCTGCGGCCGGATAGGTACTGAAAATGCTGGCTAATTGCAAACTTTCGACGCTACCGCGCACCATATGATGCGCAGTCTCAAATTCAGTAAAAAGGCTACTATAAAGCACATACGCCAGCAGAGCGCCGCCAAAAGCGCCGGCAAACTGGGCAATAATATAAGGCAATACTTTCTGTTTGGGGAAGCAGGCAAACAGCCACAGCGCAATCGTCACCGCAGGGTTAAGATGTCCGCCGGAGATGCCGGCCGTAAGGTAAACGGCCAGTGAAATCCCAAGCCCCCAAATAATGCAAATCTCCCATAATCCGAGGCTGGCGCCTGCGACTTTGAGCGCGCTCAAACAACCGATACCAAAAAACAAAAAGAGTCCGGTGCCTAAAAATTCCGCACCACATTGCGCCTTTAGAGAATCATTCATGTGACACCTTCTGAGCAAAGTTCGTGTCCTGGCCAGCGCAAGTTTCGGCTGGCGGTAGTGTACAGCTAACCTCACTATAAAAAGTGCCGCCTGTAAATTGTTGGCAACCTGCGGGCCTGCCTTCCGGAAAAATCGTGTTGCGATAGCAAAATTTTGCTTTTCCGATATTTTTATCAGCCCATCACACGGGAAATTTGAGCTATAAAATACGCCTGTGGAAATAATAAAATATTGCACAAGCCAACTTATCAATTTCGAATAAACATCACATTTTGCGTCTTTCGCCATATCAAATAAAAATACTCTCGTCACTAACAAAAATGTAAAAATGAAATAATAAAAACAAAATAATCATATAGACAATAATAAATTAAATATTGATTATCAATGAGTTATAAAAATAAAAGGCAATTTAGTCATATTGCTTTCCCATTATTTTCTGATGCTCAACAGCAAGTCAGCCATTCTTTTTCCTCGCATCTTCTTATAGTCCCAACTATCGGAACACTCCATGCGAGGTCTTTATGCAACAAGAAGCACTAGGAATGGTAGAAACCAAAGGCTTAACCGCAGCCATAGAGGCCGCTGATGCAATGGTTAAGTCAGCCAATGTGATGTTAGTGGGCTATGAAAAGATTGGCTCCGGGCTGGTAACCGTCATCGTGCGCGGCGATGTTGGCGCGGTCAAAGCGGCCACCGATGCAGGTGCCGCAGCCGCACGCAACGTGGGTGAAGTGAAAGCCGTACACGTCATCCCACGCCCTCACACCGATGTAGAAAAAATCTTACCGAAGGGAATTAGCCAATGAGCAGCAATGAGCTGGTGGAACAGATCATGGCGCAGGTGATTGCCCGTGTGGCAACGCCGGAACAACAGGCCATCCCTGGTCAACCCCAACCTATACGAGAGACGGCTATGGCAGAAAAAAGCTGCAGTTTAACGGAATTTGTCGGGACCGCCATTGGCGATACCCTGGGCCTGGTTATCGCCAACGTCGATGCCGCCCTGCTGGACGCGATGAAGCTTGAGAAGCGCTATCGTTCCATCGGTATTCTCGGCGCCCGCACCGGCGCAGGCCCGCACATTATGGCGGCGGACGAAGCGGTGAAAGCCACCAACACCGAAGTGGTCAGCATTGAGCTGCCGCGCGATACCAAAGGCGGCGCGGGCCACGGTTCGCTGATTATTTTAGGCGGTAACGACGTGTCCGACGTCAAGCGCGGTATCGAAGTCGCGCTGAAAGAGCTGGACCGCACCTTCGGCGATGTTTACGGCAACGAAGCCGGGCATATCGAGCTGCAGTACACCGCTCGCGCCAGCTACGCCCTGGAAAAAGCGTTCGGCGCGCCGATTGGCCGTGCCTGCGGCGTCATCGTCGGCGCTCCGGCTTCCGTCGGCGTACTGATGGCCGATACCGCCCTGAAGTCAGCCAACGTTGAAGTCGTGGCGTACAGCTCGCCGGCGCACGGCACCAGCTTTAGTAACGAAGCCATTCTGGTGATTTCCGGCGACTCCGGCGCGGTTCGTCAGGCGGTGACCTCCGCCCGCGAAATTGGCAAAACCGTCCTTGCGACCCTCGGTTCTGAACCGAAAAACGATCGCCCGTCCTACATCTGATACCCACGAGGCTGATTCATGAGATCGAAAAGATTTGAAGCACTGGCGAAACGCCCTGTGAATCAGGACGGCTTTGTTAAGGAGTGGATCGAAGAAGGCTTTATCGCAATGGAAAGCCCGAACGATCCGAAACCGTCGATTAAAATCGTTAACGGCGCGGTAACCGAGCTGGACGGAAAACCGGTTAGCGAATTCGACCTGATCGACCACTTTATCGCCCGCTACGGCATCAACCTGAACCGCGCCGAAGAAGTGATGGCGATGGATTCGGTCAAGCTGGCTAATATGCTCTGCGATCCTAACGTCAAGCGCAGCGAAATCGTTCCGCTGACCACCGCCATGACCCCGGCGAAAATTGTTGAAGTGGTTTCGCATATGAACGTCGTCGAAATGATGATGTCGATGCAGAAAATGCGCGCTCGCCGCACGCCGTCTCAGCAGGCGCACGTCACCAACGTTAAAGACAACCCGGTGCAAATCGCCGCCGACGCCGCCGAAGGCGCATGGCGCGGGTTTGACGAACAAGAAACCACGGTTGCGGTAGCACGCTACGCGCCGTTCAACGCCATCGCGCTGTTGGTCGGCTCTCAGGTTGGTCGTCCGGGCGTACTGACGCAGTGCTCCCTGGAAGAAGCCACCGAGCTGAAGCTCGGCATGCTGGGCCACACCTGCTACGCCGAAACCATCTCCGTTTACGGCACCGAGCCGGTCTTCACCGACGGTGACGATACCCCATGGTCGAAGGGCTTCTTAGCCTCTTCCTACGCCTCTCGCGGCCTGAAAATGCGCTTCACCTCCGGTTCTGGCTCCGAAGTGCAGATGGGCTACGCCGAAGGCAAATCCATGCTGTATCTGGAAGCGCGCTGCATCTATATCACCAAAGCCGCGGGCGTTCAGGGGCTGCAAAACGGCTCCGTAAGCTGTATCGGCGTACCGTCTGCCGTGCCGTCAGGCATTCGTGCCGTGCTGGCGGAAAACCTGATCTGCTCTTCGCTGGATCTGGAATGCGCCTCCAGTAACGACCAGACCTTCACCCACTCCGATATGCGTCGTACCGCGCGCCTGCTGATGCAGTTCCTGCCGGGTACCGACTTTATCTCCTCCGGTTATTCCGCGGTGCCGAACTACGACAACATGTTCGCCGGTTCCAACGAAGATGCGGAAGACTTTGACGACTACAACGTTATCCAGCGTGACCTGAAAGTGGACGGTGGTCTGCGCCCGGTTCGCGAAGAGGACGTTATCGCCATCCGTAACAAAGCCGCCCGCGCGCTGCAGGCCGTGTTTGCCGGAATGGGACTACCGCCGATTACCGATGAAGAAGTTGAAGCCGCGACCTATGCCCACGGTTCGAAAGATATGCCGGAGCGTAACATCGTCGAAGACATCAAGTTCGCCCAGGAAATCATCAATAAAAACCGCAACGGTCTGGAAGTCGTTAAAGCGCTGGCGCAGGGCGGGTTTACCGACGTGGCCCAGGACATGCTCAACATCCAGAAAGCCAAGCTAACCGGCGACTATTTGCACACCTCCGCCATTATCGTCGGCGACGGACAAGTGCTCTCTGCGGTTAATGACGTCAATGACTATGCCGGTCCGGCAACAGGTTATCGCCTGCAGGGAGAACGCTGGGAAGAGATTAAAAACATCCCTGGCGCTCTTGATCCCAACGAGATTGATTAAGGGGTGAGAAATGGAAATTAATGAAAAATTGCTGCGCCAGATAATTGAAGACGTGCTCCGCGATATGAAGGGCAGCGATAAACCCGTCTCGTTTAATGCGCCTGCGGCATCCACAGCACCACAGACCGCTGCGCCTGCGGGCGACGGCTTTCTGACCGAAGTGGGCGAAGCGCGCCAGGGCACTCAGCAGGATGAAGTCATTATCGCCGTCGGCCCGGCATTTGGCCTGGCGCAAACCGTCAATATCGTCGGCTTACCGCATAAGAGCATTCTGCGCGAAGTCATTGCCGGTATTGAAGAAGAAGGCATCAAGGCGCGCGTGATTCGCTGCTTTAAATCTTCCGACGTGGCGTTCGTCGCCGTTGAAGGTAACCGCCTGAGCGGATCCGGCATCTCCATCGGCATCCAGTCGAAAGGTACTACGGTTATCCACCAGCAGGGGCTACCGCCGCTCTCCAACCTGGAGCTGTTCCCGCAGGCACCGCTGCTGACGCTGGAAACCTACCGTCAGATTGGTAAAAACGCCGCCCGTTATGCGAAACGCGAATCACCGCAGCCGGTCCCTACGCTCAATGACCAGATGGCACGCCCGAAGTACCAGGCAAAGTCGGCCATTTTGCACATTAAAGAGACCAAGTACGTCGTGACGGGCAAAAACCCGCAGGAACTGCGCGTGGCGCTTTGATAAAGGATAACTCCATGAATACCGACGCAATTGAATCGATGGTCCGGGACGTATTGAGCCGCATGAACAGCCTGCAGGGCGATGCGCCAGCAGCGGCTCCTGCGGCAGGCGGCACGTCCCGCAGCGCAAAGGTCAGCGACTACCCGCTGGCGAACAAACACCCGGAATGGGTGAAAACCGCCACCAATAAAACGCTGGACGACTTTACGCTGGAAAACGTGCTGAGCAATAAAGTCACCGCTCAGGATATGCGTATTACCCCGGAAACCCTGCGCTTACAGGCGTCTATCGCCAAAGATGCGGGCCGCGACCGGCTGGCGATGAACTTCGAACGCGCCGCCGAACTGACCGCGGTACCGGACGATCGCATTCTTGAAATCTACAACGCCCTTCGCCCCTATCGCTCGACGAAAGAAGAGCTGATGGCTATCGCCGACGATCTCGAAAACCGCTATCAGGCGAAGATCTGCGCAGCTTTCGTTCGTGAAGCAGCAGGGCTGTACGTTGAGCGTAAAAAACTCAAAGGCGACGATTAGCTTTCTCTAAGTAATTCGAGATGCATTGAGGCGGCAAGTGAGTGACAAATTCGTCTGGAACGAATTTGAACAGCCATAGGCTGGCTTTAGTGAGGGACAGGGATGTCCCTCATAACCCCGATGAGCTTACTGTAGTAAGTGATTCGGGTGAAAGAACGCAGCCAACAAAAAGGCAGTTTGAAGTACGACGAGAAAAAGGATATACGATGCGATATATAGCTGGCATTGACATCGGTAACTCATCAACGGAAGTCGCCCTGGCGCGGCAAGATGAGACTGGCGCACTGACAATCACCCACAGCGCGCTGGCGGAAACCACCGGGATCAAAGGCACGTTGCGTAACGTGTTCGGCATTCAGGAAGCGCTCGCCCTCGTCGCAAAGCGCGCGGGGATCAATGTCAGCGATATTTCGCTCATCCGCATTAACGAAGCCACGCCGGTGATTGGCGATGTGGCGATGGAAACCATTACCGAAACCATCATCACCGAATCGACAATGATCGGCCATAACCCAAAAACGCCGGGCGGAGCAGGCCTTGGTGTGGGTATCACGATTACGCCGGAGGAGCTGTTAACCCGCCCGGCGGACTCGTCCTATATTCTGGTGGTGTCATCGGCATTCGATTTTGCCGACATCGCCAATGTTATCAACGCCTCAATGCGCGCCGGATACCAGATTACCGGCGTCATTTTGCAGCGCGACGATGGCGTACTGGTCAGCAACCGGCTGGAAAAATCGCTACCGATCGTTGACGAAGTTCTGTACATCGACCGCATTCCGCTGGGGATGCTGGCGGCGATTGAAGTCGCCGTGCCGGGGAAGGTTATCGAAACCCTCTCCAACCCTTACGGCATCGCCACCGTATTCAACCTCAACGCCGATGAGACGAAAAACATCGTCCCGATGGCGCGCGCGCTGATTGGCAACCGTTCCGCCGTGGTCGTTAAAACGCCATCCGGAGACGTCAAAGCGCGCGCAATACCCGCCGGTAACCTGGAGCTGCAGGCTCAGGGTCGTACCGTGCGCGTGGATGTTGCCGCCTGTGCCGAAGCTATCATGAAAGCGGTGGACGGCTGCGGCAAGCTCGACAACGTCACCGGCGAGGCCGGGACCAATATCGGCGGCATGCTGGAGCACGTACGCCAGACCATGGCCGAGCTAACCAATAAGCCCAGCAGCGAGATTTTCATTCAGGATCTTCTGGCCGTTGACACCTCGGTTCCGGTGAGCGTCACCGGCGGTCTGGCCGGGGAGTTCTCGCTGGAGCAGGCCGTCGGCATCGCCTCGATGGTGAAATCAGACCGTCTGCAGATGGCGATGATTGCCCGTGAAATTGAGCAGAAGCTTAATATCGACGTGCAGATCGGCGGCGCTGAGGCTGAAGCCGCCATTCTGGGCGCGCTGACCACGCCGGGTACCACCCGACCGCTGGCGATCCTCGACCTCGGCGCGGGCTCCACCGATGCCTCCATCATCAACCCTAAAGGTGAAATCATCGCCACCCATCTCGCCGGGGCAGGCGACATGGTCACGATGATTATTGCCCGCGAACTGGGGCTGGAAGACCGCTATCTGGCGGAAGAGATCAAAAAATACCCGCTGGCTAAGGTCGAAAGCCTGTTCCACTTACGCCACGAGGACGGCAGCGTCCAGTTCTTCCCGACGCCGCTGCCTCCCGCCGTGTTCGCCCGCGTCTGCGTGGTGAAACCGGACGAACTGGTACCGCTTCCCGGCGACTTAGCGCTGGAAAAAGTGCGCGCCATTCGTCGCAGCGCCAAAGAGCGCGTCTTTGTCACCAACGCGCTGCGCGCGCTGCGCCAGGTCAGTCCAACCGGCAACATTCGCGATATTCCGTTCGTGGTGCTGGTCGGCGGCTCGTCGCTGGATTTCGAAGTTCCGCAGCTGGTCACCGATGCGCTGGCGCACTACCGCCTGGTCGCCGGGCGAGGAAATATTCGCGGCAGCGAAGGCCCAAGAAACGCGGTAGCCACCGGCCTGATTCTCTCCTGGCACAAGGAGTTTGCGCATGGACAGTAATCACAGCGCCCCGGCCATCGTCATTACCGTTATCAACGACTGCGCCAGCCTCTGGCACGAAGTGCTGCTGGGCATTGAAGAGGAAGGCATCCCTTTCCTGCTTCAGCATCACCCGGCTGGAGATGTCGTTGACAGCGCCTGGCAGGCGGCGCGCAGCTCGCCGCTGCTGGTTGGCATTGCCTGCGATCGACACTCGCTGGTCGTGCATTACAAGAATTTACCCGCATCGGCGCCGCTTTTTACGCTGATGCATCATCAGGACAGTCAGGCCCAACGCAACACCGGTAATAACGCGGCACGGCTGGTAAAAGGGATCCCCTTTCGGGATCTCCATGCTTAATCACAGGAGAACGGCAGTATGAATAACGCACTGGGACTGGTTGAAACAAAAGGGCTGGTCGGCGCCATTGAAGCCGCCGATGCAATGGTTAAATCCGCCAACGTACAGCTGGTGGGCTACGAAAAAATTGGTTCTGGCCTGGTTACCGTCATGGTTCGCGGCGATGTCGGCGCGGTTAAAGCAGCCGTAGATGCAGGCAGCGCGGCGGCAAGCGTCGTGGGTGAAGTGAAATCCTGCCACGTTATCCCGCGTCCGCACAGTGATGTTGAGGCCATTTTACCGAAATCAGCCTAATCGATGGCGAATAAGGAGCACCGCGTGAAGCAATCACTGGGATTACTTGAAGTTTGTGGTCTGGCACTGGCTATCAGCTGCGCCGATATCATGGCGAAATCCGCTTCTATCACGCTGCTCGCCCTCGAAAAGACCAATGGTTCAGGCTGGATGGTGATTAAAATTACCGGTGATGTGGCCTCCGTGCAGGCGGCCATCACCACCGGTGCGCATTTCGCCGAACAGCGGAATGGCCTGGTGGCCCACAAGGTTATCGCCAGGCCCGGAGAAGGGATCCTGCTCGCAGAAACGCCTCCCCCCTCCGTCATTGAACCTGAGCCTGAAGCGTCAGAGATAGCTGCTGTCGTTTCTGAAGCGCCAGCAGAAGAGGCCCCGCAGGAATCAGAACTGGTCAGCTGCAATCTGTGTCTGGATCCAAAATGTCCGCGCCAGAAGGGCGAACCTCGTACGCTTTGCATTCATTCCGGCAAGCGAGGTGAAGCGTAATGGATAAAGAGCTTCTGCAATCAACGGTCAGTAAAGTTCTCGACGAGATGCGCCAGCGGCCTATTCCGCTGGGCGTCTCAAACCGTCATATCCACCTGTCCGCGCAGGATTATGAGCAGCTGTTTCCCGGCCATCCCATCAGCGAAAAAAAAGCGCTGCTGCAGCCGGGACAATACGCTGCGGAGCAAACCGTCACCCTGGTGGGACCGAAAGGGCAGCTCAAAAATGTGCGCCTGCTCGGCCCGCTGCGCTCGGTAAGCCAGGTGGAAATTTCGCGTACCGATGCGAGAACGCTGGGGATTTCCGCGCCGCTGAGAATGTCCGGCAACCTGAAGGGGACGCCGGGCATCCGCCTGGTCAGCCCCTTTGCCGAACTGGAGCTGCCTTCCGGGGTTATCGTCGCGCAGCGGCATATCCATATGTCGCCGCTTGATGCGCTGATCCTGCGGGTTTCCCACGGCGATATGGTCTCCGTGGCGATTGAAGGCGACGATCGCGGGCTGATTTTCAACAACGTGGCGATTCGCGTTTCACCGGACATGCGCCTCGAAATGCACATTGATACCGATGAAGCCAACGCCGCTGGTGCCGATAACCCGCATGCCTTTGCCCGGCTGGTAGGCCCGCGATGAACGGCGAAATTTTGCAGCGCATTGTCGAGGAGATTGTCTCCCGACTGCAGCGCCGTGCCCAGAGCACGGCGACGCTGAGCGTTACGCAGCTTCGCGATGCCGACTGTCCAGCGCTGTTCTGTCAGCACGCGTCGCTGCGCATCCTGCTCGTCGACCTGCCGCTGCTGGGTCAGCTTGCGGATGCAGAAACCGACGATGCCGCCGCCCGGAAAATTCACGACGCGCTGGCGTTTGGCATCCGCGTACAGCTCAGCCTGCACAGCCAGCTGCTGCCGGTTATCCCGGTAAAAAAACTGGCTCGTCTGCCGCTGGTATTCACCGATGAGCACGGACTGCCGCTGGTTCTGCATGCGGGTTCGGTGCTGAGCTATCGCGATGTCGCGCTGCTAAGCCGGGGGCGTGTGGTTGTCCACCGCAAATGCATCGTGACCGCCATGGCGCGTGACGCGGCCAATGCGCGGAATATTCAATTAATTAAGCAGGAGTAAATCATGCATCTGGCACGAGTCACGGGCGCGGTTGTCTCCACGCAAAAATCACCTTCTTTGATTGGGAAAAAGCTGCTGCTGGTGCGTCGGGTCAGCGCCGATGGCGAACTCCCCGCCTCGCCTACCTCCGGCGATGAAGTGGCCGTGGACTCCGTCGGCGCGGGCGTCGGCGAACTGGTTTTGCTCAGCGGCGGCTCCAGCGCCAGGCACGTTTTTTCCGGGCCAAATGAGGCCATCGACCTCGCCGTTGTCGGCATTGTAGATACGCTTTCGCGTTAAGGGGCGGTTATGGCGATTTATACCCGAACAGGTGACGCTGGCACCACATCACTGTTTACCGGCCAGCGGGTGAGCAAAACCCACCCGCGGGTTGAAGCCTACGGCACGCTGGATGAGCTGAACGCCGCGCTGAGCCTGTGCGCCTGCGCCGCTGCGGATGAAAATCACCGCACCTTACTCGAGGCCATCCAGCAGCAACTTTTTTGGTTTAGCGCAGAGCTGGCCAGCGACAGCGAGCAGCCGTCGCCCAAACAGCTCTACATCAGCAGCGAAGAGATTTCGGCTCTGGAAGCCGCTATCGATCGGGCAATGGCCCGCGTCGAACCGCTGCACAGCTTTATTTTACCCGGACGCTGCGAAGCCGCGAGCCGCTTACATTTTGCCCGCACGCTGGCGCGCCGCGCCGAACGCCGTCTGGTTGAACTGGCAACTGAAGTCAACGTACGCCAGGTGCTGATGCGCTACATCAACCGCTTATCGGACTGCCTGTACGCCCTGGCCCGCGCGGAAGATAGCGATGCGCACCAGGTCAACATCATCCGTGAAGTTAGCAAGCGCTATCTGGCTGCCAGCCAGCCGACCCGCAGCAAGGAGACAACGCCCGTGGCCCTCTCATTCCACGATCTGCACCAGCTCACCCGCGCTGCCGTTGAACGCGCGCAGCAACTGCAGGTTCCGGTAGTCGTCAGCATCGTTGACGCGCACGGCACGGAAACTGTGACCTGGCGGATGCCGGACGCCCTGCTGGTCAGCAGCGAGCTGGCGCCGAAAAAGGCATGGACCGCAGTGGCGATGAAAACGGCGACCCATGAGCTGAGCGATGTCGTTCAGCCGGGCGCCGCGCTTTACGGTCTGGAAAGTCATTTACAGGGAAAAGTGGTCACCTTTGGCGGCGGTTACGCCCTGTGGCGCGACGGCATATTAATTGGGGGTCTTGGCATCAGCGGCGGCAGCGTTGAGCAGGACATGGACATAGCACAGACCGCCATCGCGGCTATTAACGTGGGAACTCATCAATGAATACTTCTGAACTCGAAACCCTGATTCGCACCATTCTTAGCGAGCAATTAACCACGTCGGCACAAACGCCGGCCCAGCCTCAGGGCAAAGGGATTTTCCAGTCCGTGAGCGAGGCCATCGACGCCGCGCACCAGGCGTTCTTACGTTATCAGCAGTGCCCGCTAAAAACCCGCAGCGCCATTATCAGCGCGATGCGTCAGGAGCTGACTCCACTGCTGGCGACCCTGGCGGAAGAGAGCGCCAATGAAACGGGGATGGGCAACAAAGAAGATAAATTCCTCAAAAACAAGGCTGCGCTGGACAACACGCCGGGCGTAGAAGATCTCACCACCACCGCGCTGACCGGTGACGGCGGCATGGTACTCTTTGAATACTCGCCGTTTGGCGTTATCGGTTCGGTCGCGCCGAGCACCAACCCGACGGAAACCATCATCAACAACAGCATCAGCATGTTGGCGGCGGGCAACAGCGTCTACTTTAGCCCGCATCCGGGGGCGAAAAAGGTCTCTCTGAAGCTGATTAGCCTGATTGAAGAGATTGCCTTCCGCTGCTGCGGCATCCGCAATCTGGTGGTGACCGTGGCTGAACCGACTTTCGAAGCAACCCAGCAGATGATGGCCCACCCGCGAATCGCAGTACTGGCAATTACCGGTGGCCCGGGCATTGTAGCAATGGGCATGAAGAGCGGTAAGAAGGTGATTGGCGCTGGCGCGGGTAACCCGCCCTGCATCGTCGATGAAACGGCAGACCTGGTGAAAGCGGCAGAAGATATCATTAACGGCGCGTCATTCGATTACAACCTGCCCTGCATTGCCGAGAAGAGCCTGATCGTAGTGGAGAGCGTCGCCGAGCGTCTGGTGCAGCAAATGCAAACCTTCGGTGCGCTGCTGCTAAGCCCTGCCGATACCGACAAACTCCGCGCCGCCTGCCTGCCAGAAGGCCAGGCGAATAAAAAACTGGTCGGCAAGAGCCCATCGGCCATGCTGGAAGCCGCCGGGATCGCTGTCCCTGCAAAAGCGCCGCGTCTGCTGATTGCGCTGGTTAACGCTGACGATCCGTGGGTCACCAGCGAACAGTTGATGCCGATGCTGCCGGTGGTAAAAGTCAGCGATTTCGATAGCGCGCTGGCGCTGGCGCTGAAGGTTGAAGAGGGGCTGCATCACACCGCTATCATGCACTCGCAGAACGTGTCGCGCCTGAACCTCGCGGCCCGCACGCTGCAAACCTCGATATTCGTCAAAAACGGCCCCTCCTATGCCGGGATCGGCGTCGGCGGCGAAGGCTTTACCACCTTCACTATCGCCACGCCAACCGGTGAAGGGACCACGTCAGCGCGTACTTTTGCCCGCTCCCGGCGCTGCGTGCTGACCAACGGCTTTTCTATTCGCTAACCGAGGTCGCGATGAATACCTTCTCACTACAAACGCGGTTGTACAGCGGTCAGGGCAGCCTGGCGGTGCTCAAGCGCTTTACCAATAAGCACATCTGGATAATCTGCGATGGTTTTCTGGCGCGCTCTCCGCTGCTGGATACCCTGCGTAACGCGCTGCCCGCAGATAACCGCATCAGCGTATTTAGCGAGATAACGCCGGACCCCACCATCCATACCGTGGTGCAGGGCATTGCGCAAATGCAGGCCCTGCAGCCGCAGGTGGTAATTGGTTTTGGCGGCGGCTCGGCAATGGACGCGGCGAAAGCGATTGTCTGGTTTAGCCAGCAGAGCGGAATCAACATCGAAACCTGCGTGGCGATCCCGACCACCAGCGGCACCGGTTCGGAAGTCACCAGCGCCTGCGTAATTAGCGACCCGGATAAAGGCATCAAGTACCCGCTGTTCAACAATGCGCTGTATCCGGATATGGCGATCCTTGACCCGGAGCTGGTGGTCAGCGTACCGCCGCAGATTACCGCCAACACCGGTATGGACGTGCTGACCCACGCCCTGGAAGCGTGGGTGTCACCGCACGCCAGCGACTTTACCGACGCGCTGGCGGAAAAGGCCGCCAAACTGGTGTTCCAGTATCTGCCCACGGCGGTGGAAAAAGGCGACTGCGTGGCGACGCGCGGGAAAATGCACAACGCTTCAACGCTCGCCGGGATGGCCTTCAGCCAGGCGGGGCTGGGGCTTAACCACGCGATAGCCCACCAGCTTGGCGGACAGTTTCATCTGCCGCACGGGCTGGCCAATGCGCTGCTGCTCACGACGGTGATCCGTTTTAACGCCGGAGTTCCGCGCGCCGCCAAACGCTACGCGCGGATGGCCAAAGCCTGCGGTTTTTGCCCGGCAGAAGCCAATGACGTTGCGGCAATCAATGCGCTGATTCAGCAAATCGAACTGCTTAAGCAACGCTGCGCCCTTCCCTCACTGGCCGTTGCGCTTAAAGAAGGAAGATCCGACTTTTCCGCACGTATTCCGGCGATGGTGCAGGCTGCGCTGGCTGACGTTACGCTGCGCACTAACCCGCGCCCGGCCAATGCCGAAGCCATTCGGGAACTGCTGGAGGAACTGCTATGAGTACCGCCGTCAACGTCGTTGAAATGTCTTATAGCGCTGATGAAATTCGCGAGCGCGTCCGCGCAGCGGGCGTTGTCGGCGCGGGCGGAGCAGGTTTTCCCGCTCACGTCAAACTACAGGCGCAGGTAGAGATTTTTCTGGTGAACGCCGCCGAGTGTGAACCGATGCTCAAAGTTGACCAGCAACTGATGTGGCAGCAGGCCGCGCGTCTTGTTCGCGGCGTGCAGTACGCGATGACGGCAACCGGCGCGCGCGAAGGGGTGATAGCCCTGAAAGAAAAATACCGCCGGGCCATCGACGCGCTCACCCCGCAGCTGCCAGCCGGTATCCGCCTGCATATCCTGCCGGATGTTTATCCTGCGGGCGATGAGGTGCTGACTATCTGGATGGCAACCGGCCGCCGGGTCGCCCCGGCTGCGCTACCGGCCAGCGTCGGCGTGGTCGTCAATAACGTGCAAACGGTGCTGAATATTGCCCGGGCGGTCGAGCAGCAGTTTCCGGTCACTCGTCGCACGTTGACCGTGAACGGCGCGGTCGCCAGACCGTTGACCGTTACCGTTCCTATCGGCATGTCACTGCATGAAGTGCTGGCGCTGGCGGGCGGCGCAACGGTCGACGCCCCTGGTTTTATTAACGGCGGCCCGATGATGGGTGGCCTGATTACCTCTCTTGATAACCCGGTGACGAAAACTACCGGCGGCCTGCTGGTGCTCCCCAAAAGCCATCCGCTTATCCAGCGGAGAATGCAGGACGAGCGCACGGTGCTTTCCGTCGCGCGCACCGTCTGCGAACAGTGCCGACTGTGTACCGATCTCTGTCCGCGACACCTGATCGGCCACGAACTCTCTCCGCACCTGCTGGTGCGGGCAGTGAACTTTCACCAGGCCGCCACGCCGCAGCTGCTGCTGAGCGCCCTTACCTGCTCGGAATGCAACGTTTGCGAAAGCGTGGCCTGCCCGGTGGGGATCTCGCCGATGCGCATCAACCGCATGTTAAAACGCGAGCTGCGGGCGCAAAACCAGCGCTACGAAGGGCCGCTGAATCCGGCCGACGAAATGGCGAAATATCGCCTGGTGCCGGTGAAGCGGCTGATCGCCAAACTGGGACTAAGCCCCTGGTACCAGGAAGCGCCGCTGGTTGAAGAAGAGCCGTCAGTAGAAAAAGTCACTTTGCAGCTGCGCCAGCATATTGGTGCCAGCGCAGTACCGACTGTTGCCGTCGGCGAGCGCGTGACGCGCGGGCAATGCGTTGCCGATATCCCGCCTGGCGCGCTCGGCGCACCCATTCACGCCAGCATCGACGGCATTGTTTCGGCCATCAGCGAACAGGCCATCACGGTTGTAAGAGGTTAACCATGTCTCAGGCTATAGGAATTTTAGAACTCACCAGCATCGCCAAAGGCATGGAGCTTGGTGATGCCATGCTGAAAAGCGCCAACGTTAATCTGCTGGTCAGCAAGACCATCTGCCCAGGTAAGTTTTTACTGATGCTGGGCGGTGATATCGGCGCTATCCAGCAGGCCATTGAAACCGGTACGTCGCAGGCCGGCGAGATGCTCGTCGACAGCCTGGTGCTGGCAAATATTCATCCCAGCGTACTTCCGGCCATCAGCGGCCTGAACAGCGTCGATAAGCGCCAGGCGGTCGGCATCGTCGAAACCTGGAGCGTAGCGGCCTGCATTAGCGCCGCAGACCGGGCGGTAAAAGGCTCAAACGTCACCCTGGTGCGAGTGCATATGGCCTTCGGCATCGGCGGTAAATGCTACATGGTGGTGGCGGGCGACGTTTCTGACGTCAATAACGCCGTGACGGTTGCCAGCGAAAGCGCGGGCGAGAAAGGGTTGCTGGTTTACCGCTCGGTGATCCCGCGCCCGCATGAAGCCATGTGGCGACAGATGGTGGAGGGATAATGGAAAGACAACCGACAACGGATCGCATGATTCAGGAATACGTTCCTGGAAAACAGGTCACCCTCGCGCACCTGATTGCTAATCCGGGAAAAGATTTATTTAAGAAGCTGGGCCTGCAGGATGCGGTGTCCGCCATTGGCATCCTTACCATTACGCCCAGCGAGGCGTCGATTATCGCCTGCGATATCGCCACTAAATCCGGCGCGGTGGAAATTGGTTTTCTCGATCGCTTTACCGGTGCCGTGGTGCTGACCGGCGACGTTTCCGCCGTCGAGTATGCCCTCAAGCAGGTAACGCGCACGCTGGGCGAAATGATGCAGTTCACCACCTGTTCGATCACCCGGACGTAACGTCATGAAGCGTTTGATGTTTATCGGCCCCAGCCAGTGCGGAAAAACCTCGCTGACCCAAAGCCTGCGCGGCGAAGCGCTCCATTATAAGAAAACCCAGGCCATTGAATGGTCGCCGATGGCCATCGACACGCCGGGCGAATACCTGGAGAACCGCTGCCTGTATAGCGCCCTGCTGACCAGCGCCTGCGAGGCCGACGTTATCGCCCTGGTGCTGAACGCCGACGCCCAGTGGTCGCCCTTTTCTCCGGGGTTTACCGCCCCGATGAACCGCCCGACGATTGGCCTGGTCACCAAGGCCGATCTCGCCGACCCGCAGCGTATTTCGCTGGTTGCGGAATGGCTTACGCAGGCTGGCGCCCGGCAGATTTTTATTACCAGCGCGTTGAATAATTCGGGTCTCGACGCCGTGCTGGATTTTCTGAATTCGAAGGAACCTTTATGTCTTACAAAATAATGGCCATTAACGCCGGTAGCTCATCGTTAAAATTTCAGCTGCTGGAGATGCCGCAGGGCGACATGCTCTGTCAGGGGCTGATTGAGCGTATCGATATGGCGGATGCGCAGGTGACAATTAAGACGCACAGCCAAAAATGGCAGGAAACCGTCCCCGTTGCCGATCATCGCGATGCGGTAACGCTGCTTCTGGAAAAGCTGCTGGGTTATCAAATCATTAACAGTTTGCGGGACATTGATGGGGTGGGCCATCGTGTGGCGCACGGCGGTGAGTTTTTTAAAGACTCGACGCTGGTCACGGATGAAACGTTAGCGCAAATCGAACGTCTTGCTGAACTGGCCCCGCTTCACAACCCGGTAAACGCGTTGGGTATTCACGTTTTTCGTCAACTGTTGCCTGATGCCCCTTCCGTAGCCGTGTTTGATACGGCATTTCACCAGACGCTGGATGAACCCGCCTATATTTACCCGCTTCCCTGGCATTATTACGCGGAACTGGGGATTCGCCGTTATGGCTTTCATGGCACCAGCCATAAGTATGTCAGCGGCGTTCTGGCGGAAAAGCTGGGCGTACCACTCAGCGCATTACGGGTGATTTGTTGTCATCTTGGAAACGGTAGCAGCATCTGCGCCATCAAGAACGGGCGTTCGGTCAATACGTCGATGGGCTTTACGCCGCAGTCAGGCGTGATGATGGGCACCCGTAGCGGAGATATTGATCCCTCTATTCTGCCGTGGATAGCCCAGCGCGAAAGCAAAACGCCGCAACAGTTGAATCAGTTATTAAATAATGAGTCAGGCTTGCTGGGCGTTTCTGGCGTGTCGTCTGATTACCGCGATGTCGAACAGGCAGCCAATACCGGTAACCGGCAGGCTAAACTCGCTCTCACTCTGTTTGCCGAACGCATTCGCGCCACCATTGGCAGCTATATTATGCAAATGGGAGGACTGGATGCGCTGGTATTCACTGGGGGAATTGGCGAGAACTCAGCGCGCGCCAGATCGGCGGTTTGCCATAATTTGCAATTTTTAGGCTTAGCCGTTGATGAAGAGAAAAATCAGCGTAATGCGACATTTATCCAGACGGAGAACGCCCTGGTGAAAGTCGCCGTCATCAACACCAACGAAGAGTTAATGATCGCACAAGACGTTATGCGCATTGCGCTACCGGCCTCGGAAGGGCTTTGTGTACCAGCCTGAGAGGGTTATACGACGCATTGCGGCAAGTCATGGTAATAACGCTTTTACCATGACACTATGCGCGCACACTATTCGTACCTGAAAGGTGATAACGTGGCTGTTGCGCAATGCCCCGCCTCATGCGGGGAACTTATCCAGGGATGGATTCTGGGCAGTGAGAAACTGGTCTCCTGCCCCGTTGACTGGTACAGCACCGTAGCAGTCACGGCTGCGCCGCCGTTGGTCAACGAGCGCCCATTGTCGCGGGCGATGGTGGAGCGCGTTCTGGCGCACTGGCAGTATCCTGCGCACTGGAGTAACGAGATTCGCGTCGATGTACGTTCGTCAATTCCCGTTGCCAAAGGCATGGCCAGCAGCACCGCAGATATTGCCGCTACGGCGGTGGCAACGGCGCATCATCTTGGCCATTCGCTGGATGAAACCACCCTTGCACAGCTTTGCGTCTCAATCGAACCCACTGATAGCACCGTTTTTCATCAGTTAACGCTGTTTGATCATAATAATGCGGTCACGCAAATCGCCTGCGAGCCACCGCCGCCAATCGATTTGCTGGTACTGGAAAGTCCGGTCACACTGCGCACGCAAGATTACCACCGTCTCCCTCGCCAGCAGAAATTAATAGCAAGTTCAGCAACCTTGCAGCAGGCCTGGAATCTGGTGCAGGAAGCCTGTATAACGCAAAATCCGCTCCGACTGGGTGAGGCGGCTACGCTTAGCGCTATCGCCAGCCAGACGCTGTTACCTAAGCCAGGATTTACCGCCCTGTTGTCGCTGGTCGAAGAGTGTGATTTATACGGATTGAACGTGGCACATAGCGGTAGCGTGGTGGGTCTGATGCTGGACCGGAAACATCATGATATTGCGCGCCTGAAAGGTAAGCTGGCAGAGAAAAAACTTACCCGACACTGGCCAAAACAACATTTACTCAAGATGGTCACTGGCGGGGTCAAACTGCAGTGAGAGCCTGATATACGCTCCCACTGCCGTAGCGCATTATTCGGCTTTTACATCGGCGTGTTTCATTTCGCCCATCGCTTTCAGCTTTTTGGAAATGTCGCGACGCTCTTTGGAGATTTCGGCATTTTTAATGATGTAGTCATCAACGCGATCTTCATAGTCGCTTTTCATGCTGGCGATGATACCCTGAATCGCCTCAACGCTCATACCTGGCTTGATGTAGTCGCTCAGGTTGTCCAGCAGCAGCACACGCTTCTGGTTGTCACGGATCTTCTTCTCAATGTCCTGAATTTCACGCTGCAGTTTATTTTTGCGACGGAACAGACGAACAAACTCCAGCACGTCCTGGAAAGAAGGCTTGGTTGTTTCCATTTTTACACCCCTGATAATGTGAGATTCGGATTCGTTAAGCAACTGCTAGTGGATAAACATTACGTTTATCCCCGTCATACTTCAAGCCGCCAGAGGAAACACCGTTACGTCGCCGTCTGGGGAAACCTGAAGGTTCGGGGATAAAATCGTTGCCAGTAGCACTCATTTTATCCTTATATTAGTATCATACTCTTAATCTTTGCTGAATCGAAGCAGCAACAAATTCATTCGCCCCATCTGCTTTTTATTTGCGCAAAGCCCGGCAGATCAAATGTGAAAGCAGTTCCAACTGTCGGGCAGTTTCCATACTTAGCCAAACATAGCCGTGGATGGGGGTTTCAGCCACCGCGTCGCCCTGCTGCTCGTTCATTAGCTGCCGCAACTCGGCAGCAATATCATTCAGTTTACCGGTGTTTGCCAGTACCGGCTGCGGGTTGCCTTCAAACAACGCGTGGGCGATCGTTAGCAAGGTTTGCTGCGTCATCTGCTGGGTTTCACGCAATGTGTGCGCGTTAAGCATCACAAAATGGCTGGCGCGCGTCGCCCAGTGGGCATTGATTTGTAATTCAAGCATACAAACCAGATTGCGGTTGATGGTCTGAATGGCCTCGAAAATAGATTTTTGTATCCGGGTTTCTTTACTGGCAGGCGTTATCAGCCCGCGCATTTTGACGACATCGTTCAGCAACCGTTGCAAATGTTTATCCAACCGGGGGCGCTCCAGCAAATTCGGCGACAGCGCTGCCTGATACACCCGATTATACGCCGTGACGCAATGCGCCAGTTGGATGCGCCAGTGCAAAAAGGCGCGCTGGGGCCAGATGCCGGTAAACAACATCGCCAGTAGCGACCCCAAAATCACATCCCCGCCACGCCATAATGCCGTATTCATATCACCAGCGGGAGCGCCGACAACAACGGCGAGCGTTATGCCTATCAGTAGCGCCTGATACGGTTTTTTCCCTAAGGCCAGCCAGCCGCACAAAAACATCGCTATCGCACACCACACCAGCATCAGCGGTAAGGAAAAGAGCTCCAGGCGTAGCGCCACCAGCCCTAACGCCGCGCCCAGGATCGTACCGCCTATGCGCTCAAAAGCACGAGGCACTACATTTCCCCAGAATGAGATGGGCCCCATAATCACCACTAACGTGATTAGCGGCCATGTGCCCTCGGGAATAGAAAACAGACGAACCAGCAGAAAGGTAAGAATGAACGCCAGGGCGATACGTATGCCATGCACGATGCGATAATGACGGTACAACCGTATTTCAAAAGGGCTTAATGACTTATCGGCACGCACGCTTGCGCTCCTTACGGGAATGGCAAAAAATGCATTGTACCTGCTTTATAGCAAAAATAGCGCACTGGCGGACGGAACACATTATCCGTCCGCTCTTTTCAGCCAGGAAACCAGTCGATCACTTCCGCTGTACCGGAATATACATTTCAATATCCCAGTATCCATCTTCCATGCCGTTATTCAGATAGGTTTCAAAACAGGGCGCAGAGGCTATCTGATAAGCGCTATCCTGCTCCAGGACGTCAAAAAACCGTTCCCACGGCTTCGCAAAGTCACGGTCTTCCACTCGCGCGACAGCAGTGGCATATTCGCCGCCTTCAATGGCGGTCACGATTACGCCTTCGCTATTGTCCGGCAGGATGAAATTCTCTGCCACGGACACCACGGTATCGCAGCGGAGTTTTTCCACAGGTACGACATCTGGATTGTCGTAATAGACGGCAATCCATTCAACTGGCACGATCCGCTGTCGATCCACCCACGTCATCAGTTGTTCAAAACCCTGCTTCACGGTGTGTTCCCATGGACCGACCATGTGGAAACCGGCTATCTTGCGTTTTTGTTCCTGCCTGATTTCGTAATCCATGCTGCCTCCGTCACTTTACTATACTGTATGAATGTACAGTATAATTACAGCCTTTTACGGTCACAAGGACAGCGTGATCATTTTGTGAGCAACCTCGCAATCCCGCCCTTTTGACACCTCAGATGACGGTGAACGGTGTGTGACAACGGCTTACGCTTTATGCTGAAAATAGTCGCTCAGACGAGAGAACATACCGCCTTTACCCACCGATTCCAGAGTGACCAGCGGCCACTGAGCGATCAGTTTATCCCGATCGTAGAGCTCTATTTCACCTACCTGTTGATGAGCAGCGATTGGCGCCTCCAGCTCTTTTCTATCCAGCACATATTTTGCTTTGATATGCGGAATTTCCGCTTTGGGCAGCGCCATCCAGAAATCCTGTTCCGTACCCAGCGCAATCTTTTCTTTGTCTCCATACCAGATTCGCTCGCTGCCCACTTTTTTACCGCTGTGCAAAATCTGCACCGTCGCAAAGTTTTGCTGGCCCCACTGCAACAGTTTTCGCGCCTGTTCCTCACGACCTTTCGAACTTTTCGCTCCCATCACGACGGCGATAAGTCGACGCTGCCCGTCCACCGCCGATGCGATAAGATTAAATCCCGCCCCCGATGTGTGTCCGGTTTTAAGCCCATCGATATGCATGGTCTTATCCCATAACAAGCCGTTGCGGTTCTGCTGCGTGATGCCGTTCCAGGTCAGGCTTTTCTCGCTGTACATGTGATAAAATTCAGGTTCGCCGTGAATAATCGCCCGGGAGAGTACGGCCAGATCATACGCGGAGCTATGTTGTCCCGGCGCATCCAGACCGTGGACGGTTTCAAAATGGGTATCCTGTAAATTGAGTTTTTTCACATAGCTGTTCATCATCGCCACAAACTGCGGCTGCCCGCCCGCGATATAATCCGCCAGCGCCACACAGGCATCGTTACCGGAATCCACGATTAAGCCACGACTTAAATCACGCACCGACACGCGATCCCCTTCTTTTAAAAACATCAACGAGGAGCCGACAAACACCGGATTATCCTTCGCCCAGGCGTCGCGCCCAACGGTGACGATATCGTCAGGGCTGATACGATGACTATCGATGGCGCGATCGACGACGTAGCCCGTCATGAGCTTGGTAAGGCTGGCGGGATTACGTTGCTGGTGTTCATTACCGGCGGTAAGAACCTGTCCCGTAGTGTAATCCATCAACACCCAGGCGCCTGCATCAATGGCTGGCGGTTGGGGAGCAAAACTTACGGCATCGGCCGCAAGCGCAGGAGAAAGGTGCATCGCGAATAAAGAAGCGGCAATAAACAAACGGCGTTTCAACAGCATGTCCTCAGGATGGTCTCAATTTGCCGTTCTTTTTACGGAAGTTCAGTTAAACAAACATGGATAAATTGCAAGAAAATGTGACACAAGGCACATTTTCTTGCTGACATTATTTTATGGATACGCTCAGACGGCGGACTTATCCCCGCGCGGCGCGGTACGATGACGATGATAGCCGTCAACCATGCTACGGAAAATTTGTCCCGGCGTGTCGCCAAGAGTACACAGATAGAGATGCGCGCAAATAAACAGTAAGCCGATGATAGCAAGCGCCATATGCAACACCAGCATCACAGGGCCCAGACCCGCAACCTGCGGATAGAGACACAGCAAACCGGTGATGATTAACAGCGGTACCAGCGCGTACATAATCGCCAGATATGCCAGTTGTTGCAGTGGATTGAACTTATTCTGCTCTGTTGCCGCGAACGGATGCGCTTCCCCTTTCATAATGCCAAAAAGGTAAAAACGCGTCTGGCGTATGCAGCGCGTTACCAGTCCGGAAAAATTTACCCGATAGTGACGCCCGTTACCTGTGGTGAGGTTGATCAGCACAAACCCGACCCAGAAAGCCAGTAAGGCAAAACCACACCAGGTATGCACTTGTACCATTAGCGCTACAGGGCCGAGAGAAAAATGACCAAATAAACCGCTTAACAGTAATAAAACAAACAGTAACGCATTTCCCCAATGCCAACGGCGAATCGCCAGCGAGTAGAGATAGTCACGATGCTCTTCGCCGCCCGCCGTTTTTGGCGCCAGCATCCGGCGCAATAACGCATGGATAACCAGCCCAACAAGCATGAGCAGCACCACGACGCCTGCGTAAATTAACCACAGCGGCCAATAATCTGGCGCATAATGTAGTTCCGCTCCCCAGATAGTATTCATGCTTTACCCTCCTGATGGACTTCTTTACGACGGTACAGACTGACCGCGCCGCTACGCGCCTCCTGCTGGCGATAGACCTCTTTCTGACCGACCCAGCGCTGGATCTCGCTCTCATCCAGTCTGCCGAATTTCAGCGCGTCCGTTGGGCAAACGGATACGCACGCCGGAGACTGGCCAGCCGCCAACCGCGTGTCGGCACAGAAGTTACACTTGTCGGCGACACCGGTTTGCGGATTCAAATAGCGCACATGGAAAGGACACGCGGCAACACAATAATCGCAGCCAATACAGCGCGATTTATCCACCTGCACGATCCCGTTTTCATCACGATATGACGCTCCGGTAGGACAAACGCTGACACATGGCGCATTTTCACAGTGCTGACAGGAGACGCGGACAAATTGAAAATGGGTTAGTGCGTTGGATGCCTGTTCAGGGGCGCGAATTTGTACCTGTACGCGGCTAAATCCCTCCGGTACGTCATTAAGCACTTTGCAGGCAACGGTACACGCCTGGCAGCCGATACAACGTTTTTCATCATGCAGCATGACGTACTGATTCGTTAAATGATTCATGGTTCCCTCCTCCCTCATGCCCGGCTCAGCGTCACGCCTGCGGTATGCACTACCGTACCGGATACCGGACTCGTCACGTGCGGCAGTAAATTGCCACAGTGGATACCGTGTGTCGTCGCCGCCGTTTTGGCCCCAGCTTTAGCGCCAAATCCCATATAGACAAAAAGCGTGTCCGGGCGGATTCCGGGCGTCACCAGCGCCTTACCTTTCTCTTTACCCGTAGCATTTTCCAGCCAGATCTCATCGCCGGTCTTAATGCCTTTTTCTTGCGCCGTTTGCGGATGGACCCAGACCGCGTTATCCCACATTAGCTCGCTGAGTAAAGGTACGTACTGCGTCGCGCCATTGGTATGCACGGCCACCTTGCCCTGAATGAAGTAAAGCTCATTCTCTTTTTTAAGCGCAAAGTCACGAACGCGCGGAACGCCGTAGCCTGGGAGCAATTCCTCCAGAGTTGAGGAATAAAGTTCGATTTTGCCGGAGGGCGATTTGAAGCGAAGCTGTTCGCCATAGGTGTTGTCGCTATCCGTCGCGATAGCGCCGGGGTAACGCGCCGTAAACTGACGAACGGATTCTGGTTCGCGTAATAGCAGCGGAACGCCCCATTCGAGATACCCTTTCTGTCGCAGTTCCTTCGCTAAGGCATGGTCGCCGTTCAACTGATAGAGTTGGCGCGTCTGCATATCCTGCCACGGATAGTACTGCCCTAATCCCAACTGCTCGCCCAGCTCTTTCCAGATTTGCCAGCTTGGACGCGCCTCGCCAATCGGCTCTACGACCTGTTGGCGCAGAGCGTAAGCCGGGTGCAGTCCCGACATATCCGATACCTCTTCGTCCCGTTCGAGATAAGTGCATTCCGGCAGCAGATAGTCGGCATACGCCGCGCTCTCGCTCAAATAGACATCGCAACTGACCACCAGATCCAGTTGCTCAACGGTTTTTACCAGGTCCGAACGACAGGTGACGGTCTGGAAAGGATTATGCCGCGACATAATCCACGCCTTTATCGGGTAAGGCTTCTGGGTTAACGCCGCGTCAATAATGCTTTGCACCACGCCGCCGCCAGCGGCGATATATTTAAACTGCGGTGCGACCAAATCGATGCGTTGCGCCGTCGGTTTCGGCATATTTTTAATGTTGAGTTTCGCCAGCGTTGGCGCGACCTTTTCTCCGGCCAGTTTATTGTAAACAGACGCGTTTTTTTTCTGATATAGCCCGCCTTCGCGCTCAATATTACCGAGCAGCACATTAAGCGTAAAAATCATACGCCGCATATCGATCTCTTCCTGCGAGAACGTCGCGCGATGACCAGGACTGACAATAGCGTGAGGCGCGCAGGCAGCCAGTTCGCGTGTCACCCGGACAATAACGTCGGCTGGGACATCGGCCTGCGCGGCGGCCCATTCCGGCGTCGTCTCTTTTACCGCCTGTGCTAACTGTTCAAATCCGCTGGTATAACGCTCAACAAAAGACGCATCGTAGAGCTGTTCATCAATCATGACATGGCACATCGCCAGCAGAACCGCTAAATCCCCCCCGGGACGAATAGCGTGCCACTCATCCGCCTTGCTGGAAAATATCGACAGACGCGGATCGAAGCTCACCATTTTGGCCCCCTTCTCCTGCGCGGTCATTAACTCATGGGTATCGGCAACTTCAATCCCTTCATACAAATTGTGGCCAAACGAAACCAGATAGCGCGTGTTAGCGATATCCATCGCCAGATCGCCGCCCATCATCACTTTTGCCGCAATGGCTTTCCCGGCAGGGCATGTTGAGGCGTGAGTAAAGGTATTAGGCGAACCAAAGGCCGTAGCCAGATGGAAAAGATGGCTGGAGAGCGAGCCCGATTTGGAAGAGAAAGCCACGCTCTCGGGGCCATGCTGCGCTTTGATGGCATTCATTTTCGCCGCGATTTCCTGGTAAGCCTGTTGCCAGCTAATCACCTGCCATTCACCGTCGCCGCGTGGCCCGGTGCGTTTCATAGGTTTTACAATCCGTTGCGGGTCATTGACCAGGCTGACGCCGCTCCCGCCCCTGGCGCATATGCGCGTCCCCTGCTGCGGCGCAGAAGGATTGCCCTGGATAAAAACGGTCTTGTTATTGACTACCTGCGCCTGAATAGGGCAACGAAAGGAACACATTTCGCACAAGCTTGGCGTTAGCGTGGTTTTACCGTTAATGCCGGCAATCGGGTTGCGCGCCAGCGCCCCGGGCGGAAAAGCGCCCAGCGCGCAGGCAGAGCAGCCGATGCCCACCCCCTGCAAAAAAGAACGACGACTAATGCTCATATAACCTCCTGTTATTAGATATAGCTGAAGATTATATTTAATTTGTATTATGAAATGTCGGCTTCAATCACAATTTGAAATAGTTGTTAAAATGAGCATGTCAACACGATAAAACCTTTTATTTTATAAATATTTTACATTTCCTGAACACGCACATGGACTGTCATTGAATAATCAGCAGAATTACCAAACAACCCGCTGTTAATTATAAAAATGATACAATTCCAATAACACGTAATAATATTTAAAAGAAAACGATTATTTCCTGAAAAGCGATTTCACGCGCTTTACGCAGTTCTTTCTCATACGCGCCGGAACGTCAGCCGACGATATCCCGAATGCCGGTGAAAAACGCTGGTTGCGCATCGAAGCGAGTTTACTTTTGCGTGCACACGGGCTTCGTTACCCGACCCGCTCCCTTATGCCTGGATTTTTCCGCAGATACGTCAGCGTCCCACAATACGGTGACATGATGACAGGATGGACACTTTCTGAAAGAAACCTGCCAGATAACATGGTGAATTGTGATCTCCATCGCCATACCGACATATGAAGCTTACTTTTAAGGCGTTAAAAATCCAGACCGTTTTTCCATAATGATGTTGATAAGGAATTCTAATGAAGATATCATCAGGCGCAATTAATTTTTCTACTATTCCTAACCAGGTTAAAAAATTAATTACCTCTATTCGTGAACATACGAAAAACGGGCTCGCCTCAAAAATAACCAGTGTTAAAAACACGCATACATCTTTAAATGAAAAATTTAAAACAGGAAAGGACTCACCGATTGAGTTCGCGTTACCACAAAAAATAAAAGACTTCTTTCAGCCGAAAGATAAAAACACCTTAAACAAAACATTGATTACTGTTAAAAATATTAAAGATACAAATAATGCAGTTAAGAAAAATATTTCAGCAGAAGATGTCTCAAAAATGAATGCAGCATTCATGCGTAAGCATATTGCAAATCAATCACGTGATTATAATTACAGAGTGACAGGTGCGGCCCCGCTCCCCGGTGGAGTCTCTGTATCAGCTAATAACAGGCCCACGGTTTCTGAAGGTAGAACACCACCAGTATCACCCTCCCTCTCACTTCAGGCTACGTCTTCCCCGTCATCACCTGCCGACTGGGCTAAGAAACTCACGGATGCACTTTTACGGCAGAAAGCCGGAGAAACCCTTACGACCGCAGATCGCGATTTTTCAAACGCAGATTTCCGTAATATTACATTCAGCAAAATATTGCCCACCAGCTTCATGGAGCGAGACGGCGATATTATTAAGGGGTTCAACTTTTCAAATTCAAAATTTACTTATTCTGATATATCTCATTTACATTTTGACGAATGCCGATTCACTTATTCGACACTGAGTGATGTAGTCTGCAGTAATACAAAATTTAGTAATTCAGACATGAATGAACTGATTTTACAGTATTCAATTACTACACGACAACAGCCGTCTTTTATTAATACAACATTAAAAAATACGTTTATACGTCACAAAGCCAACCTCTCTGGCGTTATTTTAAATGAACCGGATAATTCATCACCTCCGTCAGTGTCAGGGGGCGGAAATTTTATTCGTCTAGGTGATATCTGGCTGCAAATGCCACTCCTTTGGAGTGAGAACGCTGTGGATGGATTTTTAAATCATGAGCACAATAATGGTAAAAGTATTCTGATGACCATTGACAGCCTGCCCGATAAATACAGTCAGGAAAAAGTCCGGGCAATGGAAGACCTGGTGAAGTCATTGCGGGGTGGCCGCTTAACAGAAGCATGTATCCGGCCAGTTGAAAGTTCGCTGGTAAGCGTACTGGCCCACCCTCCCTATACGCAAAGTGCGCTTATCCGCGAGTGGCTCGGGCCTGTTCAGGAACGTTTTTTTGCCCACCAGTGCCAGACCTATAATGACGTTCCCCTGCCGACTCCTGACACATATTATCAGCAGCGCATACTGCCTGTGTTGCTGGATTCGTTTGACAGGAACAGCGCCGCCATGACCACTCACAGCGGACTCTTTAATCAGGTGATTTTACACTGTATGACAGGCGTGGACTGCACTGATGGCACCCGCCAGAAAGCTGCAGCGCTTTATGAACAGTATCTTGCTCACCCGGCGGTGTCTCCCCACATCCATAATGGGCTCTTCGGCAATTATGACGGCAGCCCGGACTGGACAACCCGCGCTGCAGATAATTTCCTGCTGCTTTCCTCCCAGGATTCAGACACGGCGATGATGCTCTCCACTGACACGCTGTTAACAATGCTAAACCCCACTCCTGACACTGCATGGGACAACTTTTACCTGCTGCGAGCCGGAGAGAACGTTTCCACCGCGCAAATCTCTCCGGTAGAGTTATTCCGTCATGACTTTCCGGTGTTTCTCGCCGCATTTAATCAGCAGGCCACGCAGCGACGCTTTGGGGAGCTGATTGATATCATCCTCAGCACTGAAGAGCACGGGGAGCTGAACCAGCAGTTTATTGCCGCCACGAACCAGAAACATTCCACCGTGAAGTTGATTGATGATGCCTCAGTGTCGCGTCTGGCCACCATTTTTGACCCCTTGCTTCCTGAAGGCAAACTCAGCCCGGCACACTACCAGCACATCCTCAGTGCTTATCACCTGACGGACGCCACCCCACAGAAGCAGGCGGAAACCCTGTTCTGTCTCAGTACCGCATTCGCACGCTATTCCTCCAGCGCCATTTTTGGCACTGAGCATGACTCTCCGCCGGCCCTGAGAGGCTATGCGGAGGCGCTGATGCAGAAAGCCTGGGAGCTGTCTCCGGCGATATTCCCATCCAGCGAACAGTTTACCGAGTGGTCCGACCGTTTTCACGGCCTCCATGGCGCCTTTACCTGTACCAGCGTTGTGGCGGATAGTATGCAACGTCATGCCAGAAAATATTTCCCGAGTGTTCTGTCATCCATCCTGCCACTGGCCTGGGCCTAGTCCAGCCTCAACCCGCATGAAATTAAGGGACACAGCGTTGTGTCCCTCTGTACATAGACCCGTTTTAGTCCATGCATTTTTTGAGATCCCGGCCAGATTGCCCCTGGCCTAAATTCCATACAGTACTAAATCAGAATCAGTAATTTCAGATGGACCGGAATATGGTTTACCATAGAGGGAGCGTAGCTTAGTGTCGCTGATGGTCATTTTAGTATTTTGTACTCAATGATTTTAATGTTTATGTACTCACCATCGCATGTACGAACATTAGCAACAATATCAATTGGTGTACAAATACAATCAATCAACGACAAAATAAAAGAATAAAATATTTCATATACAGATAACATCAGGCGTGTACATCAAGTGACAGTTAAAAACGACAGCATACAGAGCACATTCCTCTTCCACGATTACGAAACCTTCGGTACGCATCCGGCCCTCGACAGACCAGCGCAATTCGCCGCGCTCCGTACGGATAACGACTTCAACGTTATTGGCGAGCCGGAGGTGTTTTATTGCAAACCCGCCGATGATTATCTACCGCAGCCCGGCGCGGTGCTGATTACCGGCATCACGCCGCAGGAAGCGCGTGAGAAAGGAGAAAACGAAGCCGCTTTCGCCAGACGCATTCATGCGCTGTTTACCGTTCCTAAAACCTGCGTTGTGGGCTACAACAATGTGCGTTTTGATGATGAAGTCACGCGCAATATTTTTTATCGCAACTTTTACGATCCCTACGCCTGGAGCTGGCAGCATGATAATTCACGTTGGGATCTATTGGATGTCATGCGCGCCTGTTATGCGCTGCGCCCGGAGGGAATTAACTGGCCGGAAAACGACGACGGCCTGCCCAGCTTTCGTCTGGAACATTTAACCCAGGCGAACGGGATCGAACACAGCAACGCGCATGATGCGATGGCGGATGTCTACGCCACTATTGCGATGGCGCAACTGGTGAAAACACGCCAGCCGCGACTGTTTGATTATCTTTATAGCCACCGCAGTAAACATAAACTGGCGGCGCTGATTGACGTTCCGCAAATGAAGCCGCTGGTGCATGTCTCCGGCATGTTTGGCGCGTGGCGCGGTAATACAAGCTGGGTCGCGCCGCTGGCGTGGCATCCTGAAAACCGTAACGCGGTGATCATGGTCGATTTAGCAGGCGATATTTCTCCTCTTCTTGAGCTGGACAGCGACACCCTTCGCGAGCGGCTTTATACGGCCAAAGCCGATCTTGGCGATCACGTCGCAGTGCCGGTAAAGCTGGTGCATATCAATAAATGTCCGGTACTGGCGCAGGCGAATACCTTGCGCCCGGAGGATGCCGACCGACTGGGAATTAACCGCCAGCATTGCCTGGATAACCTGAAAGTGCTACGTGAAAACCCGCAGGTCCGCGACAAAGTGGTGGCGATTTTCGCCGAAGCCGAACCTTTTGCCGCCTCGGATAACGTTGATGCCCAGCTCTATGATGGTTTTTTCAGCGATGCCGATCGCGCAGCCATGAAAATCGTACTCGAAACCGAGCCGCGTAACCTACCCGCGCTGGACATTACTTTTGTCGATAAGCGCATTGAGAAGCTGCTGTTTAATTACCGCGCACGCAATTTTCCCGGTACGCTGGATGACGCAGAGCAGCAGCGCTGGCTGGAGCATCGCCGTCAGGTGCTGACGCCGGAGTTTTTACAACAGTATGCCAATGAATTGCAGATGCTTTCTCAGCAGTATGCGGAAGATAAAACGAAGCTGGGGTTGCTGAAATCACTGTGGCAGTACGCAACTGAGATTGTGTAATTGACCAATGCCTGACGGGCATTGTTAATTCAGAGCGGATAAATAGTGACGCCGCCATCCGGCAAACGTGCTGGATGACAGACAAAAAACCGGAGGCACTGCCTCCGGTTTTACTATTGCCGATAATACGCGCGATTACGCGACGTCTTCGTACTGTGGAACCGGGTTACGGAAGCTTTTAGTTACGCACGCCAGATAAATCAGCCCGATACCTGCCCAGATCAGGCCCAGTACCATTGAGCTCTCTTCCAGGTTAACCCACAACGCACCAACCGTGAGCGCGCCGCACATCGGCAGGAACAGATACTGGAAGTGATCTTTCAACGTTTTATTACGCTTCTCACGGATCCAGAACTGCGAAATCACCGACAGGTTAACAAAGGTAAACGCGACCAGCGCACCAAAGTTAATCAGCGCCGTCGCCATCACCAGGTCAAAATTAATCGCCAGCAGCGCGATCGCCCCGACCAGGATGATGTTCATCGCTGGCGTACGCCATTTCGGATGAACGTAACCGAAGAAGCTTTTCGGGAATACGCCGTCGCGCCCCATTACGTACATCAGGCGCGCTACGCCTGCATGCGCAGCCATACCGGAAGCCAGTACGGTGATAGTAGAGAAGATCAGCGCGCCCACCTGGAAGGTTTTACCCGCCACGTACAGCATGATTTCCGGCTGAGACGCATCCGGATCTTTAAAGCGAGAGATATCCGGGAAGTACAATTGCAGGAAATAGGTTGCAAAGATGAAGATCAGGCCGCCAATCAGCGCGGTCAGGAAAATCGCACGCGGGATCACGCGCTCAGCATCTTTGGTCTCTTCCGACAGGTTACTGATGCCGTCAAAGCCAGTAAAGGAGAAGCACAGGATCGTCGCTCCCGTAATCATCGGGATAACGTGCGCATCGCCGGACCAGAACGGACGGGTGCTCGCCAGCGTACCGGCGCCTTCGCCTTCAAATACGCCATAAACCACCATGCCCAGAATGACCGCAATCAGCACCACCTGTAGCACTACAATCACGGTGTTGAAGTTAGCGACCGATTTGAGGCTGCGCAGGTTAAAGGCCGTCATAAAGGCCACCAGCGCCACAACAAACACCCATGACGGAATGGAGGGCACCAGCGCTTCAAAATAAATTTTCGCCAACAGAATGTTGATCATCGGCGCGAACAGATAATCGAGCAGAGAAGACCAACCCACCATAAAGCCAACGGTCGGGCTGATGGATTTCTGGGCATAGGTGTACGCCGAACCCGCGGAAGGGTAGCGACGCACCAGTTTCCCGTAGCTCAACGCCGTAAACAGAATCGCGATTAACGCGAATGCATACGCCGTCGGTACGTGACCGTCAGTGAGGCCTGAAACGATACCAAATGTATCGAACAGCGTCATCGGCTGCATATAGGCAAGACCCATCATTACAACCGGAACTAACGTAAGCGTTTTACGTAATTCCACGCGAGAGGTGTTTGGAGTAACGTTATGCGACATGGTCATTCTCCTTTACGGCGAATGCCGTCGCGTAAGCAAAAAATTGCCCCATTTTCTGGATTCCTCAGCGACAACAACTGTCGATTTTTAAGTAAGTATCTATCCGGTACGAAGCCCGGCCTCTTGGTATTGAATGATGTGTTTGAAGCAAAAAAATAACCGACGCGTATTAAAACGTCGGTTAGTGTCATTTTTTGCAAGCGGCGTATTCTGCCCTAAATTGAAGTGAAATGACAAGAGAATGCGAGCGCGTTCAAAAAATTATTTTTCATAAGCGATTGATTTTTAAACCGGCGATTTTGCATACACCCCAGCAATAGCATTATTTGCTAAAATTTCATCCCGCCACCAGCCGCTGGCCAGCCCGGCGGTCTGTTCATTCCAGCCAACCCACACCGGTTCATAGACGATTTGCGCCACCACTTTCTTCTCTATAAGCGCGCCGCTTTCCAAAAATCGCTGCGCCAGATAACGCGGTAAATAGCCGCATCCCAGGCCGCTAATTTGCAGCTCCAGCTTGGTTTTAAAATCAAACACGGTAATCGCTTCCTGAGCGTCGAGCAGTTCAGACCCTATTGATCGCGAGGAATGGACGCTATCGCCAACCACAATCGCGCGAAAACGTTTGATCGTCTGGCGGCTAAGCGGTTCCTCTTCATGAACCAGCGGATGATGCGGAGCGACAGCAAACACCAGTTCAAGATCGCCCAGTCTTGCAAAGCCAAAGCCGGTGTCAGGCGGCGGCGCGCGCATGGCGCCAACAATAATATCCGCCCTTCCCTGCGTCAGCGTCTCCCATGAACCGCCGAGAACGCCATTAACAAATTTAAGGCGCGTTACGCTGTGGCGTTGATAAAAAGCGTCGATAAGCGGGGCCAGAAGAGAAAAGGGAAAGGTATCATCCACACCTATGACCAGTTCGTTCTCCCAGCCTTCATGCAGTTTAATCGCCTGCTTTTCCAGCTCGCGAACGGTGTGCAGCACTTCACGGCCTTTTTCCAGTAGCATCTTACCGGTTCGCGTAAATCGCGCGCGGTGCCCGCTACGGTCGAGCAGTTGGATATTAAGATCGTTTTCCAGCTTATGAACGGTATAACTGAGGGCGGACGGCGTTTTAAATAATTTTGCCGACGCCGCCGCGAAGCTGCCTTCTTTTTCTAACGCATCAAGAATAATCAGAACGTCCAGCAGTGGTTTCATACTCGTCCCCTTGCGCTATATGGCGACCACCTGCTGGACAGCGACTCACTCCATCGGCATCACCAACGGATCGGGATATTGATATTCAAATCCCAGCTCATTACAAATCCGGCTACCGTCGATAATCTTCCCTTTGCCGTTGTCCGGTGCGTCACGAAAATGCGGCGGCGCCATTCCCAGCAAGCGCGTCATTTGCGGATAAAACACATTGCGGGCTGGATGCGCCGGCGCACATATATTATAGATGTGCCCCCCTTTTGGCGCCTGTAGCAAGAGGGTAATTGCGCCAACCACGTCTTCAAGATGCACCAGATTGACCCCGTGTTGACCATCCGGCGCGGTTTTTCCGGCAAAGAAACGACCGGGATGGCGTCCAGGCCCGACCAACCCCGCCAGCCGCAGAATATCTACTGACGTGCCCGGCAGATTATGCAGCCAATCTTCCAGTTCCTTCAGGGTACGCCCGCTGGCCGTGACCGGATTACGCGGCGTATTCTCTTTCACCACGCCTTGCGCATCGCCGTAAACAGACGTCGAACTGGTAAAAATAATACGCGGGATACGATAAGCCAGCGCGCTGTCGACCAGCTCCTGCATCGCCTGCAGATAAAAATCCTCTCCCGGACCGCTACGGCGCGCGGGCAGTGTTATCACCAGCGCATCGACATCCAGCAGAGCGTCAAGATCGTCCGCCTCACAGACCAGCTCCGGCTCCAGACGCAGCGGATAGCTTTCAATTCCACTCATACGGGCCGCTTCCACCCCGTCAAGGGTGGTTTTGCTGCCGGTAACCTGCCAGCCTCTCGCTGCCAGCGACATTGCCAGCGGCATGCCTAACCAACCTAAACCGACAATTGCGACCTTTTTCATCCATTTTCTCCTGACTTTAACGCCTCATACATAAGGCTACGCCAGCCCGCCGTGACTGACAATTCATACTATAAATGCGAAATGAAAAAAGCGCTTGCTTTAAGGCGTAAAAGTGGTTTAGGTTAAAAGGTATCAAATGAATAAGCATTCATCGGAATTTTTATGACACGCGTTCAATTTAAACACCACCATCATCACCATCATCCTGACTAGTCTTTCAGGCGATGTGTGCTGGAAGACATTCAGATCTTCCAGTGGTGCATGAACGTATGAGAAAGCCCCCGGAAGATCATCTTCCGGGGGCTTTTTTTTGGCGCGCGATACAGACCGGTTCAGACAGGATAAAGAGGAACGCAGAATGTTAGACAACACCCGCTTACGCATAGCTATTCAGAAATCAGGCCGTTTAAGCGATGATTCACGAGAATTGCTGGCCCGCTGCGGCATAAAAATTAATTTACACACTCAGCGCCTGATTGCGATGGCGGAAAACATGCCGATTGATATCCTGCGCGTGCGTGATGATGACATTCCGGGTCTGGTGATGGATGGCGTGGTCGATCTCGGCATTATCGGCGAGAACGTGCTGGAAGAAGAGCTACTCAACCGCCGCGCGCAGGGCGAAGATCCGCGCTATTTTACCCTGCGCCGTCTTGACTTCGGCGGCTGCCGTTTATCGCTGGCAACGCCGGTTGACGAAGCCTGGGACGGCCCGGCCGCGCTGGACGGTAAACGTATCGCTACCTCTTATCCGCACCTCCTCAAACGCTACCTCGACCAGAAAGGCGTCTCTTTTAAATCGTGTCTGTTAAATGGTTCTGTCGAAGTCGCGCCGCGCGCGGGGCTGGCCGACGCTATCTGCGATTTGGTCTCTACCGGCGCGACGCTTGAAGCTAACGGCCTGCGTGAAGTCGAAGTTATCTACCGCTCTAAAGCCTGTCTGATTCAGCGCGACGGTGAGATGGCACAGAGCAAGCAACAGCTGATCGATAAATTGCTGACCCGTATTCAGGGCGTGATTCAGGCGCGCGAATCGAAATACATCATGATGCACGCGCCAAGCGAACGCCTGGAAGAGGTTATCGCCCTGCTGCCAGGCGCCGAAAGGCCGACAATCCTGCCGCTGGCGGGCGAGCAACAGCGCGTGGCGATGCACATGGTCAGCAGCGAAACGTTGTTCTGGGAAACCATGGAGAAACTGAAAGCGCTTGGCGCCAGCTCGATTCTGGTACTGCCGATCGAGAAGATGATGGAGTGATCTGACGCCTGATGGCGCTGCGCTTATCAGGCCTACGTAATGCGTTGATATTTTGGGTTCTGTAGGCCGGATAAGGCGGAACCCTGTGATGGAGTAAAGACCATGAGCTTCAATACCCTGATTGACTGGAACAGCTGTAGCCCTGAACAGCAGCGTGCGCTGCTGACGCGTCCGGCGATTTCCGCCTCTGACAATATTACCCGGACGGTCAGCGATATTCTGGATAATGTAAAAACGCGCGGTGACGATGCCCTGCGTGAATACAGCGCTAAATTTGATAAAACAGAAGTGACAGCGCTACGCGTCACCCCTGAAGAGATCGCCGCCACTGGCGCGCGTCTGAGCGACGAATTAAAACAGGCGATGGCCGCTGCCGTCAAAAATATTGAAACGTTCCATTCCGCGCAGACGCTACCGCCTGTAGATGTGGAAACCCAGCCAGGCGTGCGTTGCCAGCAGGTTACGCGTCCCGTCACGTCTGTCGGTCTGTATATTCCCGGCGGCTCGGCTCCGCTCTTCTCAACGGTGCTGATGCTGGCGACGCCGGCGCGCATTGCGGGATGTCAGAACGTGGTTCTGTGCTCGCCGCCGCCCATCGCTGATGAAATCCTCTATGCGGCACAACTGTGTGGCGTGCAGGAAATCTTTAACGTCGGCGGCGCGCAGGCGATTGCCGCTCTGGCCTTCGGCAGCGAGTCCGTACCGAAAGTGGATAAAATTTTTGGCCCCGGCAACGCCTTTGTAACCGAAGCCAAGCGTCAGGTCAGCCAGCGCCTCGACGGCGCGGCTATCGATATGCCTGCCGGGCCGTCTGAAGTACTGGTGATCGCCGACAGCGGCGCAACACCGGATTTCGTCGCTTCTGACCTGCTCTCCCAGGCTGAGCACGGTCCGGATTCCCAGGTGATTCTGCTGACGCCTGATGCTGACATTGCCCGCAAGGTGGCGGAGGCGGTAGAACGTCAACTTGCAGAACTGCCGCGCGCGGACACCGCCCGGCAGGCCCTGAGCGCCAGTCGTCTGATTGTGACCAAAGATTTAGCGCAGTGCGTCGCCATCTCTAATCAGTATGGGCCGGAACACTTAATCATCCAGACGCGCAATGCGCGCGATTTGGTGGATGCGATTACCAGCGCAGGCTCGGTATTTCTCGGCGACTGGTCGCCGGAATCCGCCGGTGATTACGCTTCCGGAACCAACCATGTCTTACCGACCTATGGCTATACTGCTACCTGTTCCAGCCTTGGGTTAGCGGATTTCCAGAAACGGATGACCGTTCAGGAACTGTCGAAAGCGGGCTTTTCCGCTCTGGCATCAACCATTGAAACATTGGCGGCGGCAGAACGTCTGACCGCCCATAAAAATGCCGTGACCCTGCGCGTAAACGCCCTCAAGGAGCAAGCATGAGCACTGAAAACACTCTCAGCGTCGCTGACTTAGCCCGTGAAAATGTCCGCAACCTGGTACCGTATCAGTCCGCCCGCCGTCTGGGCGGTAACGGCGATGTCTGGCTGAACGCGAATGAATTCCCGACAGCGGTGGAGTTTCAGCTCACCCAACAAACGCTTAACCGCTACCCGGAATGCCAGCCAAAGGCCGTGATTGAAAACTACGCGCAATATGCTGGCGTAAAGCCGGAGCAGGTGCTGGTCAGCCGCGGCGCGGATGAAGGGATCGAGCTGGTGATCCGCGCCTTCTGTGAACCGGGGAAAGACGCCATTCTCTACTGTCCGCCCACTTACGGTATGTACAGCGTCAGCGCCGAAACCATTGGCGTAGAGCGCCGGACGGTTCCCGCGCTTGAAAACTGGCAGCTGGATCTACAGGGGATTTCCGACAACCTTGACGGCACAAAAGTGGTATTCGTTTGTAGCCCCAATAACCCCACCGGGCAACTTATCAACCCGCAGGATCTGCGCACGCTGCTGGAGTTGACACGCGGTAAAGCGATAGTCGTCGCCGACGAAGCTTATATTGAGTTTTGCCCACAGGCCACGCTGACAGGCTGGCTGGTTGAATATCCTCATCTGGTTATCCTGCGCACATTGTCGAAAGCTTTTGCGCTGGCGGGTCTGCGCTGCGGCTTTACGCTGGCTAATGAAGAGGTGATCAACCTGCTGTTAAAAGTGATCGCCCCTTATCCGCTTTCTACGCCAGTGGCGGATATCGCCGCCCAGGCGCTGAGTCCGCAGGGAATAAACGCAATGCGCGATCGCGTGGCGCAGACAGTGCAGGAACGTCAGTATCTGGTGAATGCCCTGCAACAGACCGCCTGCGTAGAACACGTCTTTGACTCTGAAACCAACTATATTCTGGCGCGGTTTACCGCCTCCAGCAGCGTGTTTAAATCCTTATGGGATCAGGGCATTATCTTACGCGATCAGAATAAACAACCTTCTTTAAGCGGCTGCCTGCGGATTACGGTCGGCACCCGCCAGGAAAACCAGCGCGTCATTGACGCCTTACGTGCGGAGCCAGTATGAGTCAGAAGTATCTTTTCATCGACCGGGACGGAACCTTGATTTCCGAACCGCCGAGCGATTTTCAGGTAGACCGCTTTGATAAACTGGCCTTTGAGCCAGAGGTGATTCCCGTATTGCTGAAGCTGCAAAAAGCCGGTTTTAAGCTGGTGATGATCACTAACCAGGATGGACTTGGCACGCAAAGTTTCCCGCAGGCGGACTTCGACGGACCGCACAACCTGATGATGCAGATTTTCACCTCTCAGGGCGTACGCTTTGATGAGGTGCTGATCTGCCCTCACCTGCCCGCAGACGATTGCGACTGCCGCAAGCCCAAAGTGAAGCTGGTGAAGCGTTATCTTGCGGAACAAGCGATGGATAGCGCCAACAGCTATGTGATTGGCGATCGTGCGACCGATATCCAGCTCGCTGATAATATGGGCATTACTGGTTTACGCTATCACCGTGAAACATTGAACTGGACGATGATTGGCGAACAGCTAACGAAACGCGATCGTTATGCGCATGTGGTCCGCAACACCAAAGAGACACAGATTGATGTCAGCGTCTGGCTGGATCGCGAAGGCAACAGCAAGATTAATACCGGCGTCGGCTTCTTTGACCATATGCTCGATCAAATCGCCACCCACGGCGGCTTTCGCATGGAGATTACCGTTAAGGGCGATCTCTATATCGACGATCACCACACGGTAGAAGATACCGGACTGGCGCTCGGTGAGGCATTAAAACTGGCACTCGGCGACAAGCGCGGTATCTGCCGTTTTGGCTTTGTACTACCGATGGATGAATGTCTGGCGCGCTGCGCGCTGGATATTTCCGGTCGTCCGCATCTGGAATATAAAGCTGAATTTACCTACCAGCGTGTGGGCGATTTGAGCACAGAGATGATTGAACACTTTTTCCGCTCACTCTCTTACACGATGGGCGTCACTCTGCATCTCAAGACTAAAGGTAAAAACGATCACCACCGTGTCGAAAGTTTGTTTAAAGCCTTTGGTCGGACGCTACGCCAGGCTATTCGCGTGGAGGGCGATATATTACCGTCCTCGAAAGGAGTGCTGTGATGAACGTCGTCATCCTTGACACCGGCTGCGCCAATTTAAGCTCGGTAAAATCCGCCGTGGCGCGCCACGGTTACACCCCGGTGGTCAGCCGCGAAGCGGAAATCGTATTACGCGCTGACAAACTCTTTCTGCCCGGCGTCGGCACGGCGCAGGCCGCTATGGATCAACTGCGCGAACGTGAACTGATCGACTTAATTAAAGCGTGTACTCAGCCGGTACTGGGTATCTGCTTAGGGATGCAACTGCTGGGTCGTCGCAGCGAAGAGACGCGCGGCGTGGATCTGCTGAACATTATCGAACAAGACGTGCCGAAAATGACCGACTTTGGTCTGCCGCTGCCGCACATGGGCTGGAATCGCGTGTATCCGCAGGCGGGCAACCGGCTGTTTCAGGGCATTGAAGATGGCGCCTATTTTTACTTTGTTCACAGCTACGCGATGCCGGTCAACCCGTGGACTATCGCCCAGTGCAATTACGGCGAGCCGTTTACCGCGGCGGTACAGAAAGATAATTTCTTCGGCGTACAGTTCCATCCGGAACGTTCGGGCGCGGCGGGCGCACAGTTGCTGAAAAACTTCCTGGAGATGTAATGATTATTCCGGCATTAGATTTAATTGACGGCACCGTGGTGCGTCTCCACCAGGGCGACTACGCCCGGCAGCGGGATTACGGTAACGATCCCCTGCCCCGTTTGCAGGATTACGCCGCCCAGGGCGCCGGGGTGCTGCATCTGGTAGATCTGACCGGCGCTAAAGATCCGGCTAAGCGACAGATACCGCTGATTAAAACCCTGGTCGCGGGCGTGAACGTGCCTGTTCAGGTCGGCGGCGGCGTGCGTACCGAAGAAGACGTTGCGGCATTACTGAAAGCTGGCGTTGCCCGTGTGGTCATCGGTTCAACGGCGGTGAAATCCCCTGACGTGGTGAAAGGCTGGTTTGAACGTTTTGGCGCGCAGGCGCTGGTGCTGGCGCTGGACGTTCGCATAGACGAACACGGCAACAAGCAGGTGGCGGTTAGCGGCTGGCAGGAAAATTCCGGCGTCTCGCTGGAACAACTGGTGGAGACCTATCTCCCCGTCGGCCTGAAACATGTACTGTGTACCGATATTTCTCGCGACGGCACGCTGGCGGGCTCTAACGTTTCGCTGTACGAAGAGGTATGCGCCAGATATCCGCAGATCGCCTTTCAATCCTCCGGCGGTATTGGCGATATCGATGATATTGCCGCCCTGCGCGGCACCGGCGTGCGCGGGGTGATTGTCGGGCGCGCGCTGTTAGAAGGGAAATTTACCGTTAAGGAGGCCATCCAATGCTGGCAAAACGTATAATTCCGTGTCTGGATGTTCGTGATGGTCAGGTGGTAAAAGGCGTACAGTTTCGCAACCATGAGATCATTGGCGATATCGTTCCGCTGGCCAAACGCTATGCCGACGAAGGCGCGGACGAACTGGTGTTCTATGACATTACCGCCTCCAGCGATGGCCGCGTAGTCGATAAAAGCTGGGTGGCGCGCGTTGCCGAGGTGATCGACATTCCGTTTTGTGTAGCGGGCGGTATCCGGTCAATTGACGACGCCGCCAAAATTCTTTCTTTCGGGGCGGATAAGATCTCTATCAACTCCCCGGCGCTGGCTGACCCAACGCTGATTACCCGTCTGGCTGACCGTTTTGGCGTACAGTGCATTGTCGTCGGGATTGATACCTGGTTTGACGACGCCACGGGGAAATACCATGTTAACCAGTATACCGGCGATGAAAACCGTACCCGCGTGACGCAGTGGGAGACGCTGGATTGGGTGCAAGAGGTACAACAGCGCGGCGCGGGGGAAATCGTCCTGAATATGATGAACCAGGACGGTGTGCGTAACGGTTACGATCTGACGCAGTTGAAAAAAGTCCGTGACGTTTGCCGCGTGCCGCTGATCGCCTCCGGCGGCGCGGGCACGATGGAACACTTTCTTGAGGCATTCCGTGATGCCGATGTCGACGGCGCGCTTGCCGCCTCCGTTTTTCATAAGCAAATCATCAATATTGGCGAATTAAAAGCGTACCTGGCAGGCCAGGGCGTGGAGATCAGGATATGTTAACAGAGCAACAACGCCGCGAGCTGGACTGGGAAAAAACCGATGGCCTGATGCCAGCCATCGTGCAACATGCGGTATCCGGCGAAGTATTGATGCTGGGCTATATGAACCCACAAGCGCTGGACAAAACCATTGAATCCGGCCATGTCACGTTCTTCTCACGCACGAAACAGCGTTTATGGACCAAAGGCGAAACCTCAGGCCATGTGCTGAATGTCGTCAGCATTGCGGCAGATTGCGACAACGATACACTGCTGGTGCTGGCAAACCCTGTCGGGCCGACCTGCCACAAAGGTACCAGCAGTTGCTTTGGCGACGCCAGCCATCAGTGGTTATTCCTGTATCAACTGGAGCAGCTACTGGCAGAGCGCAAAACCGCCGATCCGGCCAGCTCTTACACGGCGAAACTGTACGCCAGCGGTACCAAACGTATTGCGCAAAAAGTTGGCGAAGAAGGTGTAGAAACCGCGCTGGCGGCCACCGTCAATGATCGTTTTGAATTAACCAATGAAGCGTCTGATTTGATGTACCACCTGCTGGTGCTGTTGCAGGATCAGGATCTCAACCTCACCACCGTGATCGACAATCTTCGTAAGCGTCATCAATAAGCGTAAAAAACCGGGCAATGCCCGGTTTTTTAATGAGAAATTTTACCTTTCGAAGCCGACCACCATCCGGCAAAGAAGCTTACAAGGCTTTTGGCTTATAGCTACGTAGCGCATTGCGCCCCAGCACAATCCCGGCGCCGATCATCCCGCCCAGCAACACAGCCAGCACGAGGGTAATGGCTTTTTTCGGGCTATCGCGACGGACCGGCAGCGTCGGCTTCATCACATAACGATAGACGTGCACCGTATCGGCAGTCACTTTCAGATTTTTAATGTCCAGCAGTGTCTGCTTCGTCTGGTAATAGGCCGGAGAAAAGACCAGTGGACGCGTCGCTTCGTTCTGTATCATCGATTTTAGCGCATCGCTCCCCAGCAGGAACATCGTGTCCTGGGTAACATCCTGGGTTTGCTGAATCTGCGGCTGCGTGATTTTAGCCTCATCCGCATAGCGCAACGCTTCTTCGATTTGCTTAATACGCAGATCTTTTTGCTCCTGCGCCACAACTTCCTGCGTCTCAAGGGACTCCTGCAACGTTTTGGTTTGCAGCGTGATATTATCTTTCAGGTCAACTTCCAGTTCCTTAGCGACCTCTTCATCCACCTGTTGGATATATTCCGCCAGCCGACGCTGCGCCCCTTCAGCGGTAGTACTCACATAAGAAACCGAGAGCGGCAGCGCCTGCCCCTTTACTGACTGTTCAATGGTGAGCTTTTCCGGCTCTTTCTGATTATCCAGCGCTTCCGATAATGCGGAAAACGCAGAGCTAAAGCGGCTTATAAAATTCGCCTGCACTTCAGAGATTTTGGGGGCATTCCCGCCATACAAGACGTTGAGCGCGTTGGTATAGGTGGCAACCTGCGCGGCATCAGGTTGGGTAATAATCGCCGTGGATGTCCATTTTTCTTTGGCTATCATCAGGTAGCCTACGGCCAGCAAAATGGCGATAATAACGGCTACAATAATGGTCATCTTCCCACGCCATAACTGTAGCAATAACTCAATCAAATCAATCTGTTCCGGATCGTTCCCACGCCCGGAAGACGTATTACTATCCACTGTCATAGATACCCTAACTAAAAAAAGGATGAAGCTGGAGACAGTGTAGTCATAAAGCAAATATATGCCATAGGATTAATGATAAAAATCAGACATTATTTCCATTTGGTCAATAAATCATCGGGACTCATCAGCCCCGATTGCCTTATTAATCACTACCGAAAAGATCGCGGGTATACACTTTTTCAGCGACATCCAAAAGCTCTGCCGCCATCCTGTTGGAAATAATGACATCCGCCTGCTGTTTAAAGCAGTGCAAATCACGTTCAAGACGTGAGTTAAAGAAAGTATCTTCTTCCATTACCGGCTCATAGATGATGACCTCTACGCCTTTCGCTTTAATGCGCTTCATAATCCCCTGAATCGATGAGGCGCGGAAGTTATCGGAGCCACTCTTCATAATCAGGCGATAAATGCCCACCACTTTAGGCTTTCTGGCGAGGATAGCGTCGGCAATAAAATCTTTACGCGTACGGTTTGCTTCAACGATAGCGGAGATAATATTATTAGGCACCGACTGATAATTAGCCAGCAACTGTTTGGTATCTTTTGGCAAACAATATCCGCCATAACCAAAAGAGGGATTATTATAATGATTGCCAATACGCGGGTCGAGGCACACCCCTTCAATAATTTGTCGGGTATTTAATCCTAACGTTTCAGCATAGCTGTCTAATTCATTAAAATAAGCGACTCGCATAGCGAGATAAGTATTGGCGAAAAGTTTAATGGCTTCCGCTTCAGTGGAGTCCGTAAACAGCGTTGGAATCTCCTGTTTAATAGCGCCTTCCTGGAGTAATGCGGCAAATTCTCTGGCGCGCTCAGACTGTTCCCCAATCACGATACGGGAGGGATAAAGGTTATCGTAAAGGGCTTTACCCTCACGTAAAAACTCCGGAGAGAAAATGATATTTTCTGTCGCAAACTTCTGACGCATTGCCGCCGTGAAGCCAACCGGCACCGTAGACTTAATAATCATCACGGCTGCGGGGTTGATGCTGATCACATCCTGAATGACCGATTCCACACTGGACGTATTAAAATAGTTGGTTTTGGGATCGTAATCCGTAGGCGTAGCAATAATGACGTAATCTGCATTCTGGTACGCATCAAACTTATCCAGCGTTGCCCTGAATCTGATGTTATCTTCCTTTAAAAATTGCTGAATTTCTTTATCAACAATCGGAGATATCCGATCATTTAACAGTTCAACACGGGAAGGAACAATGTCTAACGCCACCACATCATGATGTTGTGCAATAAGCAAACCATTAGACAAGCCAACATAACCCGTCCCGGATATCGTGATTTTCATTATTCGCTCTCAGAATTAACTTAATTATGAATCATGATGTATTTCGCATCCTGATAAGATATTAAAGTTTTAACGCCTGAGTATATAAAGTGCAACGCAGACGAAAACAATTCAGATTATCTTCATTACGATAAACACAGATTATTAAGTTAATATTAAGCAAAAGCGATAAATCAATAAGAATAGAGATAAAAAAAAGCCCGGTATTAAACCGGGCTTAAACATTTTTGCAGAAATTACTCCAACCATTCGGTATGGAAAATGCCTTCTTTATCAGTACGTTTATAGGTGTGCGCACCAAAGTAGTCACGCTGCGCCTGAATTAAGTTAGCTGGCAGTACTGCGGCGCGATAGCTGTCATAGTAGGCCACTGCCGCAGAGAATGTCGGCACCGGAATGCCGTTCTGCACCGCGTAAGCCACAACATCACGCAGCGCCTGCTGGTACTCATCAGCAATTTTCTTGAAGTAAGGCGCTAACAGCAAATTGGCAATACCAGCGTTTTCTGCGTAGGCATCGGTGATTTTCTGCAGGAACTGAGCGCGAATGATACAACCCGCACGGAAAATCTTAGCAATCTCGCCGTAGTTGAGATCCCAGTGATATTCATCAGACGCGGCGCGTAACTGCGAGAAGCCCTGCGCATAGGAGACGATCTTGCCAAGATACAGCGCGCGACGCACTTTCTCGATAAATTCCGCTTTGTCGCCCGCCGGCTGCGCTTTCGGGCCGGAGAGCACTTTAGATGCGGCAACACGTTGCGCTTTCAGCGAAGAGATGTAACGCGCAAAGACAGATTCGGTAATCAGCGACAGCGGTTCGCCCAGATCCAGCGCGCTCTGGCTGGTCCATTTACCGGTCCCTTTGTTGGCGGCTTCATCAAGAATGACATCCACCAGGTAGTTTCCGTTTTCATCTTTTTTAGTGAAGATGTCTTTAGTGATGTCGATCAGATAACTGCTCAGCTCGCCGTTATTCCACTCGGTAAAAGTGTTCGCCAACTCTTCATTGCTGAGGTTCAGGCCGCCTTTCAGCAGGGAGTAAGCTTCAGCGATAAGCTGCATATCGCCATATTCAATACCATTGTGGACCATCTTGACGTAGTGACCAGCACCATCGGCGCCGATATAGGTCACGCACGGTTCGCCATCTTCCGCCACAGCAGCAATCTTCGTCAGGATCGGCGCCACCAGTTCATAGGCATCTTTCTGACCGCCAGGCATGATAGATGGCCCTTTCAGCGCGCCCTCTTCACCACCGGAAACACCGGTACCGATAAAGTTAAAACCTTCCGCAGACAGCTCGCGATTGCGACGGATTGTGTCCTGGAAGAAGGTGTTACCGCCATCAATAATGATATCGCCTTTTTCCAGATACGGTTTCAGCGAATCGATAGCTGCATCAGTACCTGCGCCCGCTTTCACCATTAACAGGATACGACGAGGCGTTTCGAGGGATTCAACAAACTCTTTCACCGTGTAATAAGGCACCAGCTTTTTGCCGGGATTCTCGGCAATCACTTCTTCGGTCTTTTCACGGGAGCGGTTGAAAACGGAGACGGTATAACCACGGCTTTCGATGTTGAGCGCGAGGTTGCGCCCCATCACTGCCATACCGACGACGCCGATCTGTTGCTTGGACATTACATACTCCTGTCAGGTGTGGAAACCCTGCCACAAACGGTCATGGCAGGTTAAAGGTGAATAGTATGTTAACTCAAAGGTATGATATTAAGGTAGCGATTGATGCGTTCAGATTTTACGCAGGCTATTTTATACAATTATTATTCAGTACTTCTCGGTAAGCTTAATACGCACCATCTCGCCGCAAAACAACTTTCGCTGTTTTAAACAGAATGGCAATATCATTCCAAAGCGTCCAGTTTTTAACATACCAGGAATCAAAATAAACACGGGTGTCATAATCAACATCATTACGCCCACTCACTTGCCATAGACCTGTCATGCCCGGCTTTGCCATCAAATAATAATCAACATCATCACAATAACGCTCCAGTTCATCCGAAACGATAGGTCGTGGTCCAACCAGGCTCATATCACCTTTTAGTACATTAAAAAGTTGTGGCAACTCATCAAGGCTAGTTTTACGTATAAATCGACCTACAGCTGTGATTCGAGGATCATTTTTCAGTTTAAAATCTTTTTCCCATTCAGCCCTGGCAATAGGATCGTTAGCCAAAAGTTCTTTTAGTACCTCCTGAGAATTCATAACCATAGAACGAAATTTATAGCATGGAAAAAGTTTTCCATGCCGACCTACTCGCTGGTGACCATAAATAGCCGGACCACCATCTCGAGTAACTTTATACCACAGATAAATCATAAGTGGTGATGCAATTATAAGAATCATTATTGAGCAAACAATATCAAATGTCCGTTTGAGAAAACGGGACGATCTTTTAGCCAAGTTATTTTGTATCCTTAATAACATAACTTCATGGCTAAAGATAAAAGACATATCTGTATTATATAACGGCAATCCTCTAAACGAGGGGACGACAGTAACAGAACGGCAATGATGTTTTGAAAGTTCACGCAGCCAAAAATGTGTTTTCTCCAACTCGGTGTATTCATAAGCAAGGATATAATGGACATCACCTGTACGATTTAAATCCCAAATAGTCTCAGTGTCCTTTATCACCGGCAACATATTTATTTCAGCATCTGACGCATCCGTATCAAAAAAAGCGATAACATCAAACCCCATCATCTCCTCACTTTGCAGCGCAGAATATGCACCACGAGCATTCTGTCCGCTCCCCAGGATGATAGTTTTTTTCTTCCAGATACCTAGCTTGTTCAATAAATGCTTTGTAAGTGCGCGAAAAAAAGGCACCAGGATTATAGCAAAAGTCCAACAAAACACCCAGACATAGCGTGAAAACTGCCATTTTGTAAACGCTATCAGAGCCAAATCAAATATAGCAAAAATAACGATCGTACGAAAAATTTCTTTTAACTCATACCAAAATGGCTTGCGGTATGTATAATGTCGCAAACGAATCCAAAACCAACCGACACATACTACTGACAAAATAAAATGTGTAATAATTCTTGTATCTAATTGGTCTTGAGGAATAAATCGCTGTACTTGATCAAAAATAAAATAGACACATCCTAATGAAAACCATAAGGCTAAATTAAAAAAAATCAAATCCGATATAGCCAAAAAAATTTTACATAGCTGTGGATTATACTTATTATCAATATTATCCATTTAATCCTCACCCTCTGACCGTGCATAATGTAAATAAAATAGGCATATTAAGTAAATAACATTCAATTCTTTTACAGCAAGCATCGTTTTTTAATATTAGCAAGCGTTGTATTTACAAGATCCTGAGCTCTATTTAATAAATTAGCTTCTGCATAGCAGCGTAACTCAGGTGCATTACCAGAAGCGCGCAAATGCACAATACATCCATCACGTAAGGTAATTCGCATACCATCTGTCATATCTGTAGAAATTGCACCTTCATTCTCCAAGCCAATATAGCTTAAGAGGTTGCTCAGATTTTCTCTGCCCATACTAATTAAGGATTGGCTTTTATCAGTCGTAATCCCCTGTAATCTGTCAGAATGGGTGTAACGAGTTGGGAGTTCATTGACTAAAGCGCTAATGCTGGTATTCCTACTTTTGTAAAGCAGCATTATTGCCGGTAATACAGCATCACGAGTTGGTAAGGCATGAAGATTCTGCTCGTTAATACAGATGTCGCTTCCTAATAAAAAACCGCCATTGGCTTCAAAGCCGACAATACGACTATAACTCCGCGATAATTCATTAAAAGCTTCGATAACATAAGGCGAGCCAATTTTCGTAAGCTTAACATGTTTAAAAAAGCGGCCAGAAGAAATTATGCTATTACAACTAACAGGAATAGCGACGGCTTCTGCATCCAATGCAAGTGAACATAATAGACCTAATATATCGCCTCTCAACCACTCGCCTGCCTCATCAGCAATAAGAGGGCGATCACCATCCCCATCTGTTGAGAATATGGCATCTAAATCGAACTCTTTAGCCCATGAGCGTGCTTTTTCCCGATCCTCTTTGCTTACAGCCTCTGTATCTATAGGTACAAAGTTATCGCTTCTACCCAAGCTAATAACTTCAGCCCCCAATGCAATAAATAAAGGCTTATAAAGATCACGCCCAGCGCTTGAATGTTCGTAAATACCAATACGCTTATTTTTCAGGAATGGAGTAGAAAATAAAGATGTATAACGAGATATATAATTAACAGCAGCCATTTCTGAAACTATGAGTTCTTTAAGCTCTAAATGGCTACACGTATCTTCAACACTAAGGATCGCAGCCTCATCATGCTTCGTGATTTCACCATCGGGACGATAGAACTTGAGGCCGTTCCGCTCGAATGGAATATGACTTCCCGTAACCATTATCGCAGGCATATTGTCAGACATAGACTGAAAGGCCAAAGCTGGGGTTGGTACCACTCCATAAAAAATACAGTTAACGCCTTTATCCGCCAATGCAGCAGCACACGCCTGAGCCATCCCATAACTACTTGGACGATTATCTATTGCCAATGCTACGGTATCAAAGGAAAAATGTTCCTGCATAACGGCAACAAATGAAACTGTAAAAGCAGCACATACCTGAGGTGTAAAATCTTTTACAAGACCGCGAGCCCCACTCGTTCCAAACACAATACCTGATGAATGAATAACATCACGGCTATTATTAACTACGTTCATTAGTCCACTCCTTCGAAAATCCAGAACGTTGTTCTAAACGAATAATATCATCCTCACCAAGATAGGTACCTGATTGAATCTCAATTAACTTCAGGGGGATCATTCCGGGATTTTCCAGCGCGTGAATAGTATCCGGAGGAATAAATGTTGATTCATTTTCAGAAACCATATAAATCTGCTCTCCCTTTGTAACACGAGCAGTCCCGGATAATACTATCCAATGCTCAGCCCGGTGGTGATGCATCTGCGCCACAAATTTCTCACCCGGCTTAACAGTGATACATCTAACGAGGTAATTTTTGCCGCTATCAATCACATTATATTTTCCCCAGGGGCGGAAAACTTCTTGATGTTGTTTATATTCGTTCCTATCATTTCGTTTTAAATAATCAACAATTTTTTTAACATCTTGTACTGTATCTTTATTAGCCACCAGTAAAGCGTCTGTTGTTTGAACAATGACAAGATTGCTTACACCAATCGCACTTATAAACATATCTTCGGAATAAATGTAATTACCATTGCAAGCATGTGCGAAGATATCTCCTTTTAAAACATTTCTCTGATGATCTTTATTCGATATATCCCAAAGTGAGGACCAGGATCCCACATCCGACCAGCCAGCACTCATTGGTATCACCACGGCATGCTGTGTGTGCTCCATAACTGCATAATCGATAGAATCACTCGGGCATGAGATAAACTCTTCTTTATCAATACGAATAAAATCAAGATCGGGATTTATATGTCCTACCGCCTTTTCACAAGCTTTGTAAATTTCAGGTGATAAGTACTTCAATTCCTTTAAATAAGAGCTTGCACGAAATAAAAACATACCGCTATTCCAGTAATATTTCCCTGATTTGAAATAGTCATCGGCGGTATCGATATCCGGTTTCTCCACAAATTCAGCCACTGCATAAGCGTCATTTCCTATCAACTCACCACGACGAATATATCCATAACCAGTTTCAGCATGCGTTGGAACAATACCAAAAGTTACAAGCTTACCATTTGCGGCGTATTCTTCAGCATGTCTGACAGCTTTCGTAAAAGCTATTTCATCCTGGATCACATGATCTGCAGCAAGAACCAACAAAAGAGGATCAGCATTATCAGCATTCTGGAGCGCACAAAACGCGGCAAGAGCGATCGCTGGTGCAGTATTACGGCCTACCGGTTCGAGAATAATATTATTTGCTAACTTGTCAATTTCACGGAGTTGTTCAGCGACTAAGAAACGGTGTCTGTCATTGCAAATGACAACGGGTTCTTCTGTAGAAAGTGAAGCTAATCGCTTTATAGTATTTTGCAGCATTGATAGTTTACCTTCAACGCTTAGAAACTGCTTCGGATGATATTCGCGTGAAAGCGGCCATAAACGGCTACCTGTGCCGCCAGCCATAATTACGGGAAGAACAGACATTTATTTTATCTCTTTTGACGAAGAATACTGGATATTATTCCAATAACTCTTGTACATGCTAAAATAGCGACATGTAGACAACGGTAAAGATTGCCAATGCTTGCCTAATTTGTAACCCAGGAATTTAGCAAAAGTTGTTAATAAAGCTCTTGGAATCCAGAGCGGTGCATTTTTAAGCAGGAATTGAATCTCTGATTTTACGAAGTGGAAACCCTCACCACCGGCTCCGCCAAAGTCACGCTGAATCCACGGAGAACAAGCATGAAATACACCAGTATCAAAATATCGTTGAAACTCTTCTCGCGGGGTATAATTATGGGAGTGTCTTACCACCGCTTCAGCGCAGTAGGCGACCTTATAACCCGCCTGAATCATCTTAGCCGCCATAAACATATCCTCGGCAAGAATTGTATGTTCAGGAAACCCACTTAACTCTTCAAAAACGGAACGGCGATAGGCAGCAAAAGAATTGGACATAAATACAGTTTTAATACCCAATTTTTCTATATCTGCCTTACTTTTAACAATAGATTTTGAACTATAATTAAAATTTCTGGCATGCACTGCAAGGGGATTAGCATCTTTATGAGGAAGTTGTCTACCACAAACCGCTGCTATCAATGGATCTGAAAAATAATAAACCAAATTTTTAATTGCATCCGAATCCGCGAGAATTGCATCTTGCGTTAGAAAAATTATAACATCAGCGTCCAGAGTTTTTGCAACTGCTAAATTCCTGGTTCCTCCATGATTAAAATCTTTAGAGTCAATATTAAATATTGATATATTTTTCAGGTCTGAGGCTAACGGAACCGTTTCATCTTTAGAACCTGAGTCTATAACAATCAATTTATCCGGATATATAGTTTGCTGCTTAATCGCATCCAGAACATTAGGCCAAAGCGACCCTGCATTATATGTGGGAATAATTAATGTTATTTTCATTTATTTTGATTCCGTCAACCAATTGCCAACCATCTGCTTCATATTATCAAAGTCATACCGTGCGACATAGTTGTTAAATCGGAAAATTGCATCAGGCAACTGCTCTATATTTTTAATTGCACTCTGCCAGCTTTTTTCATCATCCGGATTCACATATAATGCACCATTGGTTAACACTTCATGAAATACCGGTATATCGGACACTATAACTGGAGTATTTGATGCCATCGCTTCAATAGGAGGTATGCCAAAACCCTCATCAATAGATGGATAAACAAGCGCGTAGGCTTTAGAATATAAAATCTTTAATTCATTAAATGAGACTTCATGTAAAAAAGTCACTTTATCTTTTAGTTCCAGATCAACGACCATTTGTTGGAGAGACATTGCATAGTCAGTACGACCACATACAATAATTAAATTATAAGAGTCAGACCAAACTTTTTTATTTTTTATGAATGAATGAATATTTTTATGTGGCCAACTTGCTCCAACAGCTAAAAAGTAATTCTCTTTTTCTTTTTTTTGTATAAAATCAGATTTATTAACGCTATTATAAATTACTGATATTTTCTCACTATCTACATTATAAGTTTTAGCAATGCTATCTTTAACGGTATAAGATACCGTTAAAATATGCTTACATCGCTTAACGGACATTTTTAATAAAAAGCGAAAATACACTTTCTGAATAAAACTATCTGGATAATAAAAAGGTCTTATATCATGTACGGTTATCGTTTGGTTTCTCAGTAAGGGGATAGTGTGATGCGTAGTACACACCAATTTTTTATTACCAAACTTAATTAAAACCCTCAGCGCAAGCCAGTAACTATATACATACCATACTAATGGTCTAAGTCGCGATGTTTTTGATGTGTTGCTAACAATATTCGGAACAGTAACTACTGCATAACCGAGCTTTTCAAAATAATCAGCGTGTACCTTGCTACAGATTATTGCGTCAACATCAGCTATTTCTCGCAGAGCCGTTAAAAATTTAATCGAGTATTGCCACATTCCCGTACCGCTTTTACCTAAACGTGATAGGTTTACGATCATTGAATAGCTCTCCGTTTTTCCATATGCATCTTTAAAGCAATAATCATAAGGATAAATAATATTACGAAGTTTACACTAGGTGTAATTCTTAATAATAGAGTTAATGTAATACCGGCAGTAAAACACCACAAAATAATCATAAGGAAAATATATTATTATACTAAAATTCCCCGAAAAAACATCTAAGTAGTTAAGCTATCCAAATTTATTTATATATATCAATTATGATTTTTCATTAAAAAGAAAAGTCAGTAACGTAAATCTAGCTGAATCCAGAAAGGTTAAATCTACATTTAATCTCAATATAATAACTTACTACTACTTAATTATCCGTTTAGTAAGATTCTTAAGCACGGTAATATTTTTCACTGCATATGCTAGTTTCCCAAATCGAAGTACAGTGTTAATCATATTTTTATTACAACCTAGCTTTGCATAAAATTCAGATAAATCTCTTTTTTCATCACTATTACCATAACATGCCATAGCCAAAGTTGTATATAACCATGGTCTCTCTTTTAGCAAAACATTTTCAAATGCTCGTTTTAAAGATATATTTTTACTGTAAAAATCATTAGCTAATTTTAAATATGCAATAAAATCAATTAATATTCGTCTGGCCTTTCCTTTCTTCTCGAAACTATCATTATCTCCTCGACATATTACGAGTGGTTTTGATATATAATGCAAAAGGCACCCAGGCGTATTAAATACGCTCATCATGATAAATACATGAGGATAGGAAGTGCCAATATAGGACGCATCAAAATCAATGGCATCCCATCGTTCTTTTTTTACTATTAAAGAACTTAGATAGCTAAATACACCACCAATAGATAAGCATCTACTGAGATAGATTTCCCTATCTAAATTATTATTAAACACATAAAGCTCATCATCTGTTCTGAGCCAGGAACGATGAGGATTTCTAATCTCAACTAAATCACAGCCGGTCTCTTTTCTGTCACATAAATATATATCTGCTTGAGAATCGAGATAAGTTTGTAATATCGCTAACGAGTCTTTCGCAAGAGCATCATCACTGCCAAATATCCAACAATAATCCCCATTCGCAAGGGATACTGAAGCAAGAAAATTCCTATCCGGTCCAAGGTTAACGCTATTACGCCGATATATTATTGGGAAATTATAATTATTCCTCCAAACATCAATCATTTCCTCTGTACCATCATTAGAGGCATTATCTGATATACATATCTCAATATCTAAATTAAATTTTTCCTGATTGTTTATACTATTCAACAACTCTTCAAGATATTCTTTTCTATTATAAGTTGGAATACAAAATGATATAAGCATATGATTATCCCTTATTTGCCTTAATTAAGTAAGTTAGTGGAAGCCCCCAAAAAACAGTTAAAGCAAAAGATATAATCAAGCCAAGCAGCACTCCACTGATTCCAAGCGTACTAGAAAAATACCATTGTGATATTCCACCAATTATTGCTTGTAGTGGTACTAATATCCAAAGTATTTTTAAATAATTCATACTTTGCAATAACATTGCGTAAGTGTCACACCAAACGCGAATACAGAAATATATGCCAATTAACATAAAAGATAAAATAGAAACTTGATAATTAATATCTTTGGCTATTACTGAAAATATCTGTTCTTTAAATAAATAAATAAATATTGTACATCCAACAACATATAGTGAGCCAAGCAAAATATTGACACCTATCATTTTGTTAAGTTTTTTCCATTGCTGTTTGACTCTCAATTCAGCACATATAGGCCATAATGCTTGCAAAATAGCAGTATAAATAAAAAAGACTAAACCAAAAATTTTCATCGTTACTGTATATTGGACAATATCAGCAGGAGTTAGCCTTTGAGAAATGACCATATAATCTGTTTGAAGCACCACTATCGATAATAAAGTAAAAAGAAAAAACCCTGAAGATCTACGTAAAATCGCTATATAATGAGATTTTGTTGTTTTAACATGATAAAGCTTTATGTATCTATATACAATATAGCACAATGAAATCATACCCACTGGAAGATACAGGACTATTAGTGATAATTTTATGTCAACTGAGATCCCCCTATAGTATATATATAGCAAGCCGAGCATACCTATCATATAAGATAATGCATTTAATAGATTAGCTTTCCACCCGACCAATTCGGCAAAAAGTATTTTATAAGCAATAGCTCCGATTCCAATAGAACTGAAAACCAGACATGAGGTAAAAAAGAGCATTCTGGTTTTGTCCTGTAATATCTCATGAAAAGAAGAAAGATATTTAGCGGAAATTACCCCAGAAAAAACATAAAATAAAGCAATAAAAAAAATAATAGCTATAAAGCTTAGATGTAATGCTGATTTAATATATGCATCATAACTTTTGTTTTTGGCTCTGCATTCTGATATATAATTTTGCAGTCCTGTACCTATGCCAAAATCAACAGCGCTACACCATACTAATAAACCAGTTAACAAACTAAAGATTGCATATTTCTCTTCACCTAGTATAGAAATAAGATATGAAATACTTGCTAACTGCACCCCGGCAATTATTATTTTGGATAACCATGATGAACCTGCAACAATTAAATGACTCGGAATTTTTAACAATTGAACTTTCACTATGCAATTAAACGACTTAGTTTTTACAACATAACGCGACTAATTTGTTAACGATTTATTTATTAAAAGATCATGAAAATCTCATAACCGTTTCAGTAGTTCTTCAATTCCTTTTTTATAATCGAAATTTGGTTTCCAGCCCATTGCTTTTAAATTTTTATTATTTGCTACAGAGAACATTATTTCATTATCTCTTTGCTCTATCGCACCAAATTCAAATATACTCGATGAACCTGGCATCATAGTATTTTGCAAATAAACCAGAAAATCTTTCAAACTTACCCCAGCACCAGTTCCAACTTGATACTCAGTATATGAAGGTACTTCTTTTCTATTTTCTAATATAGTTAAATAAGCATTTACCACATCATCTACAAAAATAAAGTCTCTTATCTGTTCGCCTGTTGTACATTTCACGCAACTCTGTTTTTTATTTAAGCAGTCGATAATGTATGGAATAAATTTATTTTCACCATCCCCAGGCCCATATACATGCTCTAATCGCATGTTTACAAATGAAATGTCATGCATATTAGCATAATAATGCCCAATTTCATCAAAGTGTCTTTTAGTAATTATATAAGGCCGCATATGTTGATAATTAAAATCTTTCTTGGCAAAAAAACTATCTGTATTTAAAAAGATATCCGCCCGATATTTTATTGCCAAATCAAGAAGCTTTAATGGTTTTATAACATTTGCATCTTCAATATTTATGAGAGTTGATGTTTTATGCCCATATTCTGTTGCCAAATGAATGATACCAATTAATGCAGAATCAATTGATAACTCCTCGACTAATAATTCGATATTATCCCAACTGCACCATCTAACATTAGCTAATGCATTACTATTATTTTTTATTACATCTCGAGTGATTGCGACAACTGAAATCCCCGATTTTTTTAGCGCTTCGAGTAAATGCTTACCAATAAAGCCGGAAGCCCCACTGACAATTACATATTCTTTCAAAAAGGTCATCGCAATCACCAGATAGAATAAATTGAATTAGAAATTCAAACCAAAGAACTCTTCAAACTTGCTAACTACATAATCTAAATGCTCTGTAGTCAAGCCTGGATAAATACCAATCCAGAACGTTTGATTCATTATACGGTCGGTATTTGTCAACTCACCCACTACACGATATTTCACATTAGCAAAATACGGTTGGCGAATCAGATTTCCAGCAAACAGTAAACGTGTACCGATTTTTGCTTCATCAAGGAATTTCACCAGTTCGACACGGTTAACACCGCTAGTTTCTTTCAGGGTGATAGGGAAGCCAAACCAGGATGGATCTGATTTCTCTGTTGCTTCTGGTAATTCGAGGAATTCAGTGCAAGATTGCAAGCCCTGTTTCAGATAGGAAAAGTTAGCTTTACGCTGCTCTACAAACTCTTCTACGCGCTCCAACTGAGCCAGACCACATGCTGCCTGCATGTCCGTGATTTTGAGATTATATCCGAGGTGGGAATAAGTATATTTGTGATCATAGCCTTGAGGAAGTGATCCCAATTGCTGACCAAAACGTTTACCGCAGGTGTTATCGCATCCTGGCGCACAATAACAATCCCGGCCCCAGTCACGGAACGACTCAATAATTTTCTTCAGTTCACCTGACTTGGTGAATACAGCACCGCCTTCACCCATTGTGATATGGTGAGCCGGATAAAAACTAACGGTTCCGATGTCACCAAAGGTACCTACCATCTGGCCTTCATAAGTCGTCCCAAGGGCATCACAGCAGTCTTCAATCAACCATAAGTTATATTTATCGGCAATCCGACGAACTTCACTCAGGTTAAATGCATTACCGAGTGTATGAGCGATCATTATCGCTTTTGATTTCTCAGTAACTGCAGCTTCAATGAGAGAGGCATCGATATTATATGTCGGGATATCAACATCCACGAATACCGGTATTAAACCATTCTGGATCGCCGGGTTAACTGTAGTCGGGAAGCCAGCAGCGACAGTAATAACCTCATCACCAGGTTTGAGAGCACGCTCGCCTAATTTTGGGGAAGTCAGCGCAGTCAGTGCCAGCAAGTTTGCCGAAGAGCCAGATGTAGTCGTTAAAAGATGAGGAACCCCAATAAATTCCCCAAGTTTTTTTTCAAAGGCATCATTGAAACGACCAGTAGTTAGCCATCCATCAAGAGACGCCTCAACCATCAATTGTAACTCTTTGGCACCAATAACCTTCCCGGAAGGAGGCACAACGCTTGTACCTGCAACAAAAGGTTTCGGGCTCAATGCCTCATTCGCATACTGAGCGACAAGCTGAGAGATTTGCTCACGCAGGTTATTTGCTGTCATTACTTTGATTCCTTAAACTTATTTTCTTAACGAGTAGTTGCGGACATATAGTCGCTGATTTCACGCTTTGAACAAATCAACATATCTTCGCCGCGAATCCATGCTTTATGCCATTTTACGATGCGACCAAGTGTTTCAGTCAATCCCCAACGCGGATGCCATCCTAATTGCATATTTGCTTTAGAGCAATCCAGTTTCAGGTAATGTGCCTCATGAGGATGATTCTCACCATCCAGTAACCAGCTTGCATCATCACCCCAAAGCGTGACCATCTTGTCAACAATAAATTCGACCGTCTTCGCATCTTCATCACGCGGGCCGAAATTCCATCCTTCAGAAAACTTAGCACCTTCTGTATATAAGCGTTGCGCCACCACAATGTAACCAGAAAGAGGCTCCAGTACATGCTGCCAGGGACGGATAGAATATGGGTTTCGAATAATAACCTGCTGGTTATTTTCAAATGAGCGCAGAATATCGGGAATTAAACGGTCTTTAGCCCAATCGCCTCCGCCTATGACATTACCAGCCCTCACAGACGCCAAACCAACGCCATGTTGCTCATAATTTGCAGGATTGAAGAATGAGTTCCGGAATGCAGACGCGACTAATTCTGCACAACCTTTACTATTAGAGTATGGATCGTACCCTCCCATGGGTTCGTTCTCACGATAGCCCCACACCCACTCACGATTGTCGTAGCACTTATCACTGGTGATATTTACGACTGCCTTTATGTTACCTACTTGCTTAACTGCTTCAAGCAAATGGACAGTACCCATAACATTTGTTGAGTATGTTTCGATTGGCTGTTCATAAGATAGGCGCACTAAAGGCTGGGCTGCCATATGGAAAACAATTTCTGGCTTAAATTCTGCAATAGAATTGTGCAGCTTTTCAAAATCACGAATGTCGCCAATATGAGATTCCATAAGATCATTAAGACGCACTATCTCAAATAAACTTGGAACAGTTGGCGCATCAAGTGCATAGCCTTTTACAATTGCACCCATTTCAGTCAGCCATAGCGAAAGCCAGCTTCCTTTAAAGCCAGTATGGCCGGTAACGAATACACGTTTACCTTGCCAAAAATTTTTATCAATCATCTAGTTACTCCCAGGTTTTCCACGGAGCTTTACCTTTTTCCCACAGCCCTTCGAGGTAAACTTTATCACGTAGGGTATCCATCGGCTGCCAGAAACCTGGGTGTTCAAAAGCCATTAACTCCCCCTGTTGTGCCAATGTCATTAATGGCTCTTGTTCCCAGGTTGTTGCATCGTTATCGATGAGATCGATAACCGATGGATTCAACACAAAGAAACCACCATTGATCATTGCCCCATCGCCTTTCGGTTTTTCCTGGAATGACCGGACCTGACCAGCTTGGATATCTAATGCGCCAAAGCGTCCTGGTGGAAAAGTAGCTGTTAAAGTCGCTTTCTTACCGTGAGCCTTATGGAAATCGATAGTCGCTTTGATATCAAGGTCGGCAACGCCATCACCATAAGTAAACAGGAAAGCCTCGTCATCTTTTACGTATTCAGCAACACGTTTCAGACGACCACCAGTCATTGAAGAATCACCCGTATCAACCAATGTGACATTCCATGGTTCAACACGTTTATGGTGAACTTCCATACGGTTTTCAGCCATATGGAATGTTACATCTGACATGTGAAGGAAGTAGTTCGCAAAATATTCTTTAATCACATATCCTTTATAACCACAGCAGATAATAAAATCCTTGATACCATGCACAGAATACATTTTCATAATGTGCCAAAGAATAGGCTTGCCACCAATTTCTACCATCGGTTTTGGTTTTACAATTGTTTCTTCACTTAGTCTGGTACCAAGTCCACCAGCCAGGATGACCGCTTTCATAAATTATCCTCAATATTATTTAGATGCGGTAAATGCATCAGAATAGAAATGTTCTACAGAGAGATTTTTCATCATAAAGTCCTTTTTACTGGCATCGATCATCACAGGTGAACCACATGCATATATATCGAAGAACTCTAGAGAATCAAAATCATCCATCACGGCATGATGGACAAATCCCTTTCTTCCCCCCCATTCGGCGTCATCACCAGAAACAACAGGGATATAATGAACGTTGTCGTGCTGTTCACTCCACTGCTGCGGTAATGCAGAGTAAAAATCTTTACTATCTTGCATTCCCCAGTAAATGTAGATCTCACGACGACATTTTCCCTGAATGAGATGCTCAACCATTGATTTAACTGGAGCGAATCCAGTACCGCCTGCAAGGAAGATTATAGGTCTGTCACTTTCACGAATAAAAAATGTTCCGCAAGGCCCTTCAATGCGCATAAGAGTATTTTCTTGTAACTCCCCAAAAATAAGCGAGCTCATCTGACCATTGGGAACATTCCTTACATGCAACTCAATACCATTCGACTCATCACTATTAGCGATAGAATAACTGCGAGTTACACCTTTATAATGTAAATTGACATACTGCCCTGGAAGGAAGCCAATTTTTGCTGTTGGTGGTGTGCGTAACTTCAAAGTCATAACATCGCCTGAAACCAGTACAACACTATCTACCTTGCATGGGACAATTTTTTTTGTCTGCCCAGCTAGTTCAGGAAAAAAATGCGCATTTAGCTCAAGGGCGGTTTTAGGTTTACAGCAGCAGGTTAGTATTTTATCACCCTGTCCAAAAATATTACCTTTGGAGTCAACAACTTCTCCCGCCAACAAATCGGACTCACAGATACCACAATCACCCGCTTTGCAGCTATGTTCAAGATGGATGCCAGCCGATAGCGCAGCATCGAGGATTGATTCATCCTCTCTACCGGAAAATTCAATATTTGATGGAAAAATCTTAATAATATGAGACACGATGCTTACTCTGTTAACAAGGCTTGATGCAGTAAAGGCGCTGCAGCATCTTTTGCTGAAAGCTCAGGCAGCTGAGAAAAAGGCCATTCAATACCTATTGTCTCATCATTCCATAGAATGCTACCTTCCGATGAAGGTGAGTAATAATTAGTTGCTTTGTACAGAAACTCTGCATACTCACTAAGAGTAACAAAACCATGAGCAAAACCTTCTGGAATCCAAAGCTGTCGCTTATTCTCAGCAGATAGATTTACGCCAACCCATTGACCAAAAGTAGGCGATTCTTTTCGGATATCGACCGCAACATCAAAAACCTCACCGACAGCACAACGAACTAACTTCCCCTGTGCATTTTCTCCTCTCTGAAAATGTAGCCCTCTGAGTACGTTCTTTTTGGATTTTGAATGATTATCTTGAACAAATGTAACTTTACGTCCAATCAACTCTTCAAAGGTCTGCTGGTTATAACTTTCAAAAAAGAATCCCCTCTCATCGCCAAAAACTTTAGGCTCTAAGATCAAGACATCTGGTATTGCTGTTTTAATCACAATCATCACTTATAAACCTTTCACCATCTTCAGCAAATATTTGCCATAATCATTTTTTGATAATGGCCCGGCCAGTTCTATAACCTGTTGTGCATTTATAAAATTTTTACGAAATGCGATCTCTTCCGGGCAGGACACTTTTAGTCCCTGGCGTTCTTCGATGGTTGCAATAAAATTACTGGCCTCTATCAAACTCTGATGCGTCCCTGTATCCAGCCAGGCATAACCGCGCCCCATCATGGCGACAGACAATCTTCCCTGATCCATATAGATACGGTTAATATCCGTGATTTCTAACTCACCGCGAGCGGAAGGCTTAAGATTTTTCGCCATCTCCACCACGCTATTATCATAAAAATACAGCCCCGTTACCGCGTAATTACTCTTCGGTTGTAACGGTTTTTCCTCCAGACTAACGGCTGTGCCACTTTGGTCAAACTCAACCACACCGTAGCGCTCTGGATCGTTTACATGATAAGCAAAGACGGTAGCACCACTTTCTTTATTAACGGCAGCTTCCATTAACTTTGGTAAATCATGACCATAGAAGATATTGTCACCCAGCACTAATGCACAATCATCATGACCAATGAACTCTTCACCAATAATAAACGCCTGTGCTAAGCCATCCGGGCTTGGCTGTACTTTATATTGAAGATTCAACCCCCACTGACTGCCGTCTCCCAGCAGTTGTTGAAAACGCGGCGTGTCCTGTGGCGTACTGATGATCAGGATATCCCGAATGCCTGCCAGCATAAGCGTGGAAAGGGGATAGTAAATCATCGGTTTATCATAAATTGGTAGCAATTGCTTACTTACCGCCATGGTCACCGGATAAAGACGGGTGCCGGAGCCCCCCGCTAAAATAATGCCCTTACGCGTTTTCATTTCCATTTCTCATTCATAGAAAATGCCCTGATGGGCATTTAAATTTATCAGATGGTTGTCGTCGTAAACATTTCAGTCAGCATACGCTTAACTCCTAATTCCCATTGCGGCAGAATAAGGTCAAAATTACGCTGAAACTTTTCAGTATTGAGACGCGAATTGCCTGGTCTGCTCGCCGGCGTCGGGTAGGCGCTGGTCGGCACAGCATTAAGCTCAGTAAGCGCAAGTGTTATCCCTGCCTTACGCGCCTCGTCAAAGACTAAGGCCGCGTAGTCATGCCAGGTTGTGGTTCCCCCGGCAACCAGATGGTAAAGACCTGCGACTTCTGGTTTCTTTAACGCCACACGGATCGCATGGGCCGTGCAGTCAGCCAGTAATTCCGCACCGGTTGGCGCACCGTACTGATCGTTGATGACTGAAAGTGTCTGACGCTCTTTCGCCAGACGAAGCATTGTCTTTGCGAAATTATTGCCCTTACCTGCATAAACCCAACTGGTGCGGAAGATAAGATGCTTAGGGCAGTTATCCTGCAGGGCCTTTTCTCCCGCCAGTTTGGTCTTGCCATAGACATTCAGCGGCGACGTAGCGTCCGTTTCCTGCCATGGGATATCGCCGGTACCAGGAAATACATAATCGGTTGAATAATGCACTACCCATGCGCCAGTTTCGTTGGCCGCTTTAGCGATGGCTTCCACACTGGTGGCGTTAAGTAACTGCGCCAGTTCTGGTTCAGACTCTGCTTTATCTACTGCAGTATGTGCTGCTGCGTTAACAATCACATCGGGACGAAGCTTACGAACGGTTTCGGCAACGCCTTTCGGATTACTAAAATCACCGCAAAACTCTTTTGAATGGACATCCAGGGCAATCAGATTCCCCACTGGTGCCAGAGAACGTTGCAACTCCCAGCCTACTTGCCCTGTCTTACCAAAAAGTAAGATATTCATTACTGGCGTCCTTCATAGTTCTGTTCTATCCAACTCTGATACGCCCCACTTTTAACATTGTTTACCCATTGAGTATTTGCAAGGTACCATTCCACTGTTTTACGAATACCGCTTTCAAAGGTCTCCAGCGGTTCCCAGCCTAATTCGCGGCTAATTTTACCTGCATCAATGGCATAACGACGATCATGGCCCGGACGATCGGCGACATAAGTGATTTGTTCACGATAAGAAGTCGCTTTGGGTACAATTTCATCCAGCAGATCACAGATGGTAAATACCACATCGAGATTTTTCTTCTCATTGTGGCCACCAATGTTATAAGTCTCCCCTGCCTTGCCTTCAGTCACTACCATATGAAGCGCGCGAGCATGATCTTCTACATATAGCCAATCGCGAATCTGATCCCCTTTGCCATAAATTGGCAAAGGCTTTCCTTCCAGTGCGTTCAAAATGACCAACGGAATCAGTTTTTCAGGGAAGTGATAAGGGCCATAGTTATTAGAACAATTGGTAACGATCGTTGGTAGACCATAGGTACGCCGCCAGGCACGGACTAAATGATCGCTGGATGCTTTTGACGCAGAATAGGGGCTACTTGGCGCATATGCCGTCGTTTCAGTAAATAACGGCAGCGTAACGCTGTTTTCAACTTCATCAGGATGCGGTAAATCGCCGTAAACTTCATCAGTGGAAATATGATGAAAACGAAAATTATTTTTTTTATCTTCGCCAAGCGCAGACCAGTATTTACGCGCAACTTCAAGAAGTACATAGGTGCCGACGATATTGGTTTCAATAAATGCTGCCGGCCCGGTAATCGAACGGTCCACATGACTTTCCGCAGCCAAATGCATCACCGCGTCCGGCTGGTACTGCTCAAAAATACGCGTTATTTCAGCGGAATCACAAATATCCGCGTGTTCAAAATTGTAGCGATTACTTTCAGAAATATCAGAAAGGGATTCAAGATTACCGGCGTAGGTTAATTTATCAATATTAACTACAGTGTCCTGTGTATTCTTAATAATATGGCGGACAACAGCTGATCCAATAAAACCTGCCCCGCCAGTAATAAGTATCTTCACTTTTCTATTCCATAAGGCGTATTTAATGTGGTATTTAATTTGCCAATAAAAATTAATTGCTCAAGTCGTTACACACGCTACCGCCCCTGGCTCATCAGCTACCAGTGCACTGCGTACATATCGACTTGTTACAGACCTCGCCCGGCAGGGCAAAGCTCACTAAAACTTAAACGCTAATTGTCTTATTAATTGCATCCGGAAACAAGGATTAATCTTATAAAATCAACATTAAAATGCTCCAGATAACCCCTTGTTACTTAAGCCCTTTATACAAAACTAAAACGGCAGTCAACACTCGTTTCAGCCAACTTGCCGCTTCGAATGTTCACTGCCGTTATTATGTTTATCACCAACCATTTATCACGGTTGTTAATACTTATTCATGCAGAAGCTGCTCTATGCTCTTACGGAACTTCGCTCCTTCTTTCAGGTTGCGCAGCCCGTACTTCACAAATGCCTGCATGTAGCCCATTTTTTTACCGCAGTCATAGCTGTCACCCGTCATTAGCATCGCGTCAACCGACTGTTTTTTCGCCAGTTCAGCAATAGCATCGGTGAGCTGGATGCGGCCCCAGGCGCCCGGTTCGGTTCTTTCCAGTTCCGCCCAGATGTCGGCTGAAAGCACATAACGGCCTACCGCCATCAAATCGGAATCCAGCGTCTGCGGCTGATCCGGTTTTTCGATAAACTCCACAATCCGGCTGACTTTGCCTTCATTATCCAGAGGTTCTTTCGTCTGGATAACGGAATACTCCGATAAATCACCTTTCATGCGCTTCGCCAGCACCTGGCTGCGACCCGTTTCATTGAAACGCGCCACCATCGCCGCAAGGTTATAGCGCAGCGGATCGGCGGTAGCATCATCAATAATAATATCCGGGAGTACCACAATGAAAGGGTTATCGCCCACGACCGGACGCGCGCACAGAATAGAGTGCCCCAGTCCTAACGGCTGTGCCTGGCGAACGTTCATAATCGTTACGCCCGGTGGGCAGATAGATTGCACTTCCGCCAAAAGCTGACGCTTAACGCGCTGTTCAAGAAGTGATTCAAGTTCATAAGAGGTGTCGAAGTGGTTCTCAACGGCGTTTTTGGACGCGTGAGTCACCAGTACGATTTCTTTGATCCCTGCAGCCACAATCTCATCGACAATGTACTGAATCATTGGCTTGTCGACGATCGGTAGCATCTCTTTTGGGATTGCCTTGGTGGCAGGCAACATATGCATACCCAAACCCGCTACCGGTATAACTGCTTTCAAATTCATCATTGTTTCTTCCACCTGTAAAATGGTTGCTGAATTATAGCTCTTTAGCTTGTTTTCGCCAGCATGAATTACTCTGCTGCCAGGGATAATGATGGCACGCTCTACATTACGTCTTAGTCGGCACCATAACATTAAGTATGAACAACTTTTTCCCAGGAATTTTCGTAAAAATAGCGGTGTTTACCCTCCCCGCTTCGGCAGCGAAAAATTCACTGCTTCGACATTCACGGTTTGGTGATTAATCCTGTCGATATCCACGGAACTCTGCCCGTTTTCATTGATGGCATGAACATTAGCGAGGGAAAGCAGCGTGTCCTGGCGGGCCATAAATTGACCACGGACATCTTTACGCAAATCGAAATGCATTTTTAACGCCGGGCCAATCGCTGAAGTTTGCATCACGTTGATATTGCGCAGAAAGAGGTGCTGCGGTTGATTATGCAGTTCCAGCGTAGCACGCGTCATCCGTACGTTGGTGATGGCGACAAAAGAGGGGGTGTTACCGGAGGAAATTTGAATGCCGCGTAATTTATAAGCAACCTGGCGATTATCCAACCGAATAGCGTTTAATTTAAAGTTTTGCGGAATTGACAGGTATTTTCCTTTAACGACGCCATAGCCGATGAGCATCCCAGCACTATTCGTCATATCAATATTATCAATGACGAAATTATCACAGCCATAAATTGCGATCGTTGCGTTATCAATACCCGCCTTTTTACTGAAATCGGGCGTGATGTTTTTGGCTTTGACATTGCGAATGACGAAATGTTTGCCATTTTCTACGTGCACCAGCTGTCGGCAATCAGATCCGGTAATATTGGCCACCACAAAGTTTTTTACTGCCTGGTCTTCAGGATAACTGTTGTCATAGGTGCTACCCGCCAGCCCGATGCCGATCCCCCAGTTGATTTTGCCATTGGTACAATCAATGCGTTCGATGACATGATCGGAAATCAGGATGTCGCGGTCGTGAATCGCGACATTCCACTCAATGGCGTCCCCCTGTAAATCGCTAAAGCGGCTATGCGTAATCCGCGCTCCATCCATTTGGTTATGAAATCCCTGGCGGAGAATGGCGTAGTTGGCGTGGGTAACGGTGATGCTATCGATAATGAGATTACGCATCACCTGCGGTTCCTTACCGCCGATGAAAATTTGCGCGACGGGGCCAAAGCCGCTCATCGTCACGCCTTTAATCACACAGTCCGACCCGCGAACATCCAGCGTCACATTGTGCAGACTGCCGCCCTGCTCCCCCACCACCTGACACCCGTCCTGCAAAATAAACCGTCCCCGGCCATTCCCACGCACCGCGCCCTGTACCCGCAGCGTTTTTCCCGCCGGAATCGTTATCGCCGCATTGATATTTTCACACACCCATCCTGGCGGTACGACCACGGTCTGTCCGTCGGCGAAGGCCTGTTTGAACGAGGCGATACCGTCATCCGCCGGATAATCCTTAATATCGACGGTCTCGCGAGGTTCACGCGCCTGTACCGGCAAGGCGCGCAGAAAAGGAAGAACAGCAAGCGCAGAACCTGCCGTCAGGAGGGTACGTCGGGAGAATTTAGTCGCGGGCATACCACCTCGTTTATATCGTTTGTAGCAGGCTGGCTAACTGGCGATTAATCGCCTGCTGATTAAAATCTTGCGCCACTTTTTCACGGGCGCGCGTGATCACCGACTCCAGCGTGTCGTGGTCAATCCGGCTGAACTCAGCGAGTCGGGCCGCCAGCGCCTGCGCATCGTTTTCCGGCACCAGCCAGCCGGATTTGCCGGCCTCCACCAGTTCCGGAATACCGCTATGCACGGTAGATACCACGGGAATCCCTACCGCCATTGCCTCCATCAGCGCCACCGGAATACCTTCCATATCGCCATCCGTACCGGTAATCGACGGCAGCAAAAAAACATCGGCGTCATCCAGCATCGCCTTCACTTCATGGCTCGGTTTAAACCCCGGCATCTCAATGACATCCTCTAGCTGATACTGCTCGATGAGCGTGCGCAGCCGACGTTCCCACGGGCCAATCCCCAGAATGCGGTAGCGAAACGCCACGCCCTGCGCTTTCAGTTGCCGACAGGCTTCAATCGCCACATGCAGGCCTTTTTTCTCGGTCAGGCGCGCGACGGAAATCATCTCCAGCGGCATCCCTGGCGCTTTCACCGGACGATGAGTAAAACGCGTCATGTCGACGCCCATGCGCGAAACGGCAATCTTTTCCGGCGGGCAGCCCATACTTTTCAGGCGACCGGCCCACAGATCGCTGATGGGCAGCATCAGATCGCCACGACGAAACAACTGCTGATACTCCGGCGTGTAATGACTGAGCACTTCGCGGCTGGAGATATCAATCCCGTGGAAAATAGTCGCAATTTTGCCGCGAAGCACGCCCAGTTCGCGTAGTTTGGCCGCCGTCACGCCCGCCGGACCAAAGTGTGCGATGAACACATCCGCCACAAAAGGGTGGCTCACCTGCGCGCAAATCGCGGAAAGGATCAAATTGCGTGATTCATCGCCATAGCGGGTAAAATTGAGCGCTTTCCAGGTCGCCGCCCGATGCAGCCCCGGCAGCGTTTTACATGCCCGGTAGCGCAGTTTCGCCAGCTGTCCCTGGGGCTCATCCTGTAACCAGCGGGTTTTCGCCGCCAGGCCATACTTCTCCCAGGCGGCGTGAGTATGTTGGGTATCGCCTTTTTGTAACGCGACAATCTCCACCTCATGGCCCATATCAATAAACGCAGTAATCTGATTCAGCACAAAGGTTTCCGATGAGAGTGGAAATTTCAGCAGAAAAAAGCTGACTTTCATTGTTCCTCCCGAATTCTGTCGAGAACGGATTTGATCATCGTGAACCCTTTCGCCCGCTCCTCGGTGACGGCGTTAGCCACTTTTGCCTTTAGCGCAGGCAATTGATTGAGCGTATCGGCCACCACGCTTTGTAATGAACCGTTCAGCAAGTGACGGATATCGATAGCCAATTCCGCCAGGCCTAGCTGCTGCATAATCCCGGCGGATTTATGTTCATAATTAATGGCGATAGCGGGCGTGCCAAAATTCATGGAGATAATGGCGGAATGCAGGCGCGTCCCGATGGTCAGTACGCAGGAGGCGAGGATCTTTCCGATTTCCACGTCATTGAGTTCGTCCATCGCGATATGGAAATGTTCTGAGTCGTTTACATACTTCGCCATCCGTAACGCAACCATCCGGTCATCGCGGTTATAGCGATCGATACTGGTGCAGGTCGACAGCGCCAGTACCTGATAACCGTCCGCAATCAGGCGATTCACGACCTGGGCAAATGCCTGCTCATAGGCCTGCTGAGTGGTGCCCAGGCGTTTATCAAACGGCTCCAGATCGCGCAACGTAATCGCGACGGTTTTGCGGCGCGCGGTGACGTCCAGCCAGTGCTGCACAGCATAACTGGCAACAAACTCGTCGTGACGGCGTTCGACTAACCAGGCAGTATCCACCCCCTGCTCCACTTTCCGGGTATCGATCTGCGCGGCGGCCATCAGATCGCGGCTGACGGTTTCACGCAGGATCAGCGCACTGGTGCGTCCAAAAACATAATTGGCGAGCTGGTTAAAGTCAGGGTTCTGGAAAGGGCCGACGCTATGTCCCACCATATAAATTGGTTTGTTCGCCATAAACGCGCACAGCGGATATTCAAAGTGAGTCAAACCGTATAAGTCGACATAGTTTGAACCGCCCACCTGAATGACGGCGTCATACTGCGCAATAAATTGTGCGAATTCGGCAAATTCCGGCGCGATAGCAAAATTACGCAGCGATCCTTCCTGGGCGACTTTAGACAATAAAATTTTATGCTGAAAACGACGGCGTAATACTTTTTTCACCCGACCGTTAAGCCCTGCCGCCGCCTGCTGTTTCTGGCTTAACTGATACAGCGGGTCGGCAATAATCGGGCGCCCCTGCAACCAGGCGGAACTCACCGGGAAACGGCTCATCACATCCATCTCCGCCTCTGGCGCCTGTTGACGGATGGCATCAAGCAAACCGCGCATAATGGCGCTATCACCACGGTTGCCGCATGTGTGGTTGCCTAAAATTAATAATTTCATAAATAGCCTCTTATATCCCCGTCATCCGACACGTAATAACTTTTTCAGTTTTGCACTGCCAACAAGCTGATTTTTAATTTCCATCACCAGCGCATTGCGTGAAAAAATAATCATTAAAATAAAACTCAAAATACCGACCATAACCTGTAGTGCGAATACCCCCGACAACGGTAAATAACCGTCGACCAGCTTTCCTGCGCCGTAGCTGGTAATAAATGTTGGCAATGAGAGATAAAACGGTAGCCACAGGCTGAGAATATACTGACGATAGCTGGAGCCGAGTACCGGCTTAATCATCACGAAATAGCTCAGAATGGTGTTGATAATTTGCACCACCAGGAACCCCAGCGTCACGCCAATCGCCCCCGCCAGATGGCCGCCAATGAGAATTGCCGGGATAAACAGAAACGTTTTAAAGACGTTGAATTTAAAGCTGATATCCACGCGCGCTTTCGCCATCAGCAGCGAACCAATCGGGTTGCCGACCGAACGCAGCAGCCCCACCACGCACAGCAATTGCAGGATCGGGATAATGCTGTTCCACTTCTCGCCAAACACTAACGGCACAAAATTGTTCGCCACTACCATCAGACCCAACAGCGCGGGAAAATTGATAATTCCCACCACGGAAAGCAACTTATAGAAGTTGACGCGCAGCTTCTCGGTATCGTCCTGGATTTTGGCGAATGCCGGAAATAGCACGCGAGTAATGATGGGGTTAAGCTTCGCCGGCGGCACAACCGCCACGTTGTACGCGAGGTTATATCCCCCGGCGACGCTTGCGCCGAGAATTCTCGCCAGTACCAGCGTCGATAAATTCGTGTTGATGTAATTGACGATACTGTCCGCCGTCAGCCACGCGCCAAAACGCAGGTTCGTGGACACCGATGCCAGCGAAAAATGCAGCCCCGGACGGTAAATCTTGCGGCCAAAGTAACCAAACAGCAGCGTTCGCACCGCGCTGTTCACCAGATAGCCGAGAATCGCGGTTAACGCCAGCGGCCAGTAATGGGCGCTAATCACCGTAAAGGTGAACCCCGCCAGCACGGAGGTCGTTTCGATCATGCCGATCTTATTGAACTCCAACTCTTTTTGCATCAGCGCGCGGAACTGCTGCCCGTGAGGGATCACGATAAACGCCAGCGACAACGTTTTGATTAACGGCGCGAGATCCGGGTTATGCAAAACATGGGCAATCGCATCGCTCAGCCAAAAGACCACCGCAAATACCACAATCCCAAGCCCAACGTTTAGCCAGTAAAGCGTGGTCAGCTCCAGATGCCCAATCGTTTTACGCTGGATAATCGAGTTCGCGATGCCAAAGTCCGAGATCGTGTCGGCCAGCGCGATAATCACCAGTGAGACGGTCAACAGGCCAAACTGGTGGTTGTCGATGATCCGCGCCAGCACCGTCATCTGAATTAACCCCAGACCGATAATCACTATCGTGGCGATAGCCGACCATTTAGCACCGCTGATCGTTTTTTGTCGTAAACTCATTCTTTTCTCCAGAACCTGTTCACAAGGCGTCATTGGCGCAGCCAGATTGAGCACTGCCCTGGTGCAATATGGCAAGTAAAATAGCCTTGTGGGTCAGGTTCTTAATACGCCGCTTTATTAACAAACCCTTTAAAAATCGTCAGAAAAACGATTTTGATATCGAACCAAATACTCCATTCGCGGATGTATTCCAGGTCGAATTCCACGCGTTTTTCCATTTTCTCCAGCGTATCGGTCTCACCGCGCCAGCCATTAATTTGCGCCCAGCCGGTGATGCCCGGCTTCATCTTGTGGCGTAGCATGTAACCTTCAATCAACTGACGATACTGTTCGTTATGCGCCACCGCGTGAGGGCGAGGACCGACGATGGACATCCCGCCAGTTAATACGTTGATAAACTGCGGCAATTCATCCAGCGAGGTACGACGCAAAAAGTTACCTACCCGGGTGACGCGCGGATCGTTTTGCGTCGCCTGGGTAACGACCTTATCGTTCTCCATCACCTTCATTGAGCGGAACTTCCAGACTTTGATCGGCTTGCCGTCCATCCCGTAGCGCGTTTGACGGAAAATCACCGGCCCGGGCGAGCTCAATTTGACCGCCAGCGCAATGCAGCACAGTACCGGTGAGATGAGCAGCAGAATCAGCGACGCCAGCACGATATCTTCTGCCCGTTTAAGCAGACGGTTAATCCCTGATAGCGGCGTGTCATATAGCGGAACGACCGGAACGCCGCTCATCTCCTCCACGCGCGAGTGGAGAATATTAAAGGTGAACACATCGGGAATAAGGATCACCGAGCAGGTGGTGTCGGCCAGCTCGCGCACCAGTTTTTTCACCATGGCGCCGTCGCTCATTGACATGGCGATATAAACATTGTGAATTCGCGAGGCTTTCGCATCGTCAATTAACTGCTCGAAGTTCCCGGCCCAGTCAGCAGAGACGCCGCCCGGTTTAGGATCGTGATAGACGCCCACCACCTCAAAACCCAGCCACGGCTCATTACGGAAGCTATCCAGCAACGCCTGACCCGCAGGCAAATCTCCGGCGACGGCGACCCGGCGAGTGTTATAACCACGATTGCGTAGCCAGCCCGCGCCGAAACGAATAAATGAACGGCATAACACTAAGCCCAGGCTGGACAGCGCATACCAGGCCAGCCAGGTGGCGAGGCGGTTGTCAAAGTCATCATTAAACGCCACCAGACCGGCGCTGAAGATCAGGCTCAGCGTCCAGTTTTGCAGTAACAGCGTTAACTCTGTCGACATTTTGACGCCGCGCCAGGAGCGATAAAAATCGGTCATCCCGCCCAGCATTTGAAAAACAACCAGCGTAATCAGCGCCACCAACAGGTGCATGTACAGGAATGGCAGTCCACTGACTTCACAGATGAACCACAGCCCGCCAAACATGATGGTGATATCTGAAAAGCGTTGCACCATAGAGATTAACGATGCATTGGTTTTGGCTCGTTCGCGCTTTTTTAGATTTGTCATCGTTGTTCCTGTGATTGGCCCCTTACCCGCAGGCGGTAAGGGGAGATCTGACGTTACTGATTCAGCAACGCCAGCAGAGTGCGTGTTCGCGCTTCCATCAGCGGTATATCGCCGCGTGATTCCACATTCAGGCGCACCACCGGTTCGGTGTTCGACGAGCGCAGGTTGAAACGCCAGTCCGGGAATGACATGCTGAGACCGTCCGTGCGATCCACCGCCTGCGCCTCTTCCGCGAAGTGCGCTTCCACCCGCGCAATGGCTGCCGCCGGCTCCGCCAGCCTGCTGTTGATTTCCCCGCTCGCCGGGAACGCCGCCATCCGGTCGCGGACCAGTTCACCCAGCGACTGCCCCTTCAGGCACACCAGCTCCGCCACCAGCAGCCACGGGATCATCCCGCTGTCGCAGTAGGCAAAATCACGAAAATAGTGATGCGCGCTCATTTCCCCGCCATAAATGGCATCCTCCGTACGCATCCGCTCCTTGATAAAGGCGTGCCCGGTTTTTGACATCACCGGCGTCCCACCCGCCGCCGTCACCACTGCCTCCGTGTTCCAGGTCAGGCGCGGGTCGTGGATAATCTTCGCCCCCGGGTGTTTTTCCAGAAACGCTTCCGCCAACAGCCCGACGATGTAGTACCCCTCGATAAACTGCCCTTTCTCATCGAACAGGAAGCAGCGGTCGAAGTCGCCGTCAAAGGCGATGCCCATGTCCGCCCCGTGTTCAATAACGGCCTTGCGGGTGTCGTCGCGACACTCCGGCAGCAACGGGTTGGGAATGCCGTTCGGGAAGGTGCCGTCCGGGGTGTTGTGGATTTTGATGAACTCCACCGGCGCGCCCAGCGCCTCCAGACGCGCTTCGATGGCGTCAATGACCGGCCCCGCCGCCCCATTGCCGGAATTCACCACCAGCTTCAGCGGGGTGAGATTGCTGACGCTGATATAGCCGAGCAGGTGGTCGATGTAGGCGTCGCGCAGGCTGATTTGTCTGTAGCTGCCGCGCGCGGCCTCGTTCACCGGCGGGAAGTCGCCCGCTTCCGCCAGACGCTGAACGTCGCGCAGACCGGTGTCGCCGCTTATCGGGCGGGCGCCCTCGCGCACCAGCTTCATGCCGTTGTAGTCCATCGGATTATGGCTGGCGGTCACCTCAATACCGCCGTCCACGCCGAGGTGGAAGGTGGCGAAGTAAATCTCTTCGGTGCCGGACATACCGATATCCAGCACGTCGACGCCCGCGTCCTGTAACCCTTTCGCCAGCGCCAGCTTCAGCGCCTCGCTGGTCAGACGCACGTCGCCGCCCAGCACGATGGTTTTCGGTTTTAAATATTCGCCGTAGGCGCGGCCAATCCGCCACGCGATATCTTCATTGAGCTCTTCGCCCAGCCTGCCGCGAATGTCGTAGGCCTTGAAACAGGTTAATTTTGTCATGTTCTTACCCTTCTTCAGGCAACAGTTAGCCCTGACCGTAAATGGCCAACATCGTTATTGTTATTCATTGCCGGATGGCGCGTTGCGCTTACCGGGCACCGTTGCAGGCGTCAGACCCGCCCGTAACGATCCTCGAACCGCACCACGTCGTCCTCTTCGAGATACGAGCCGGAACGCACTTCAATTAAATCGAGCGGTATTTTTCCCGGATTTTCCAGGCAGTGGGTCGCCCCCAGCGGAATATAGATGGACTCGTTTTCACCGAGCAGCTTAACCTCGCCGTTGATGGTGACTCTGGCGGTCCCCGCCACCACCACCCAGTGCTCGGCGCGGTGATGGTGCATCTGCACCGACAGTCCTTCCCCCGGCTTGACGGTAATACGCTTCACCTGATAGCGCTCGCCCGCGTCGATGGAGTCGTATTTGCCCCACGGACGGTAAACCTCGCGGTGCATGTGGTGCTCATGGCGTCCGTCGGCCTTGATCTTCTCCACCACCTTTTTCACGTCCTGCACCGCGTGGCGATCGGCAATCAGCACGGCGTCTTTGGTCTGCACTACCACCAGATCCTTCACGCCGACGGTGGTCACCAGGCCGGATTCGGCGTAAACGTAGCTGTTTTCCGTTTTATGGCTGATGACGTCGCCGTGGTGGACATTTCCCTCCGGGGTGTGGGCGCTGATTTCCCACAGCGAGGACCACGAGCCGACATCGCTCCAGCCCGCGTCCATTGGCATCACCACCGCGTCCGCCGTCCGCTCCATCACCGCGTAGTCAATGGACTCTTCCGGACAGGCGAGGAAGGCCTCTTCATCCACACGAATGAAGTCAAGATCCGGATCGACGCCGCGCATCGCCTGTTCACAGGCGGCCAGAATATCGGGGCGGAACTTTTTCAGCTCCTCCAGATAGCGTCCGGCGCGGAACAGAAACATGCCGCTGTTCCAGTAGTAATCGCCGCTGGCGACGTAGGCCTGAGCGGTTTCCAGCCCCGGCTTCTCAACGAACTGCGCCACCTCAAAAGCCACCGCATCCGTCGCGCCCGGCACGACATCACCACGCCGGATATAGCCATAGCCGGTTTCCGGCAGATCCGGCACGATACCGAAGGTCACCAGTTTGCCCGCGTCGGCATAGGGCATGGCGCCGCGCACCGCGTCGCGGAAGGCCTCTTCATTGGCGATTGCATGATCCGCCGCCAGTACCAGCATCAGCGGATCGCAGTCCGTATGCTGGCGCGTCGCCGCCAGCGCCGCCAGCGCAATCGCCGGCGCGGTATTGCGCCCGGCGGGCTCAAGAATAATGTTCTCCGTCAGCTTATTGAGCTGGCGGAGCTGCTCGGCAACGATAAAACGGTGCTGTTCGTTGCAGATAACCACCGGGCTTTCGCACTCCACGCCGTTCAGACGGCAAATGGTGGTTTGCAGCATGGTGAGATCGCCTTTCAGGCACAGAAACTGTTTTGGATAAAGCACGCGAGAAAGCGGCCACAATCGGCTACCGGAGCCACCGGCCATCACAACCGGGTAAAGTTTTGTCTGACGCATTATCATCCCCGAATATCTGCAATAAATTGGCGTAGCACGTTCTCTTTATTGAGCGTGCGTTCGGCGTATTCACGTGCCGTCATGTTGTTTTTCGGCATGGCGAGCGCCTGGCTAATCCCGTTGACCAGCGCGTCGGTCGACTCCGGTTCCACGCAAACGGCGATGCCCGGATAGCGCGCGCAAAGTTGTCCTAATTCGGTGTGCGGCTCAGCGGTAATCACCGCATTACCGCCGACCGCCAGAATGTTAGTCAGCTTGGAGGGCAGTACCGCATCCGCCGCGCCGCGCTTTTGCACCACCAGATGGCAGTCGCCCATTTTCAGCAGCGCGGGTAAGGCGTCGTAAGGCTGCAGCGGGAGGAATTTAATATTTGGCAGGCCGCGTTCGCGGGCCATGTTCTCCAGCCGCGCCTTGCCGCCCCCCTGGCCGACAATCGCAAAAATCAACGGTCGCTCGCGTAATCGTTCCGCGGCGTCAATCACCTTTTCCAGCCCTTGCTTTTCGCCGATATTGCCGGAATAAAGCACAATTTTTTTGCCCTCTGGCAAGCCAAGCTGCTGACGCAAAGCCGTCACGTTAGCGTCATTAACGTCCTGAAAGCGCGCCACTTCCGACCAGTTCGGAAAAAAGAGGATTTTTTCCGCCGCGACGCCCTTTTCCCGCGCTTTATTCATCATGGAGCGAGAGATGGTCGAAACATTATCAACGTTACGCAGCGCGCTGCGTTCAAAGGCCGTCGCTAACCGCGCTACGCTGCCGCGCTTGCCTTTTCCCGCCATTCCTAAGCCGAGCATGGCGTCCACTTCGTAATCCTGAATATGCAGTACGGTACGCGCGCCGGAGAGTGTCGCCAGCAGACGCATTCCCGGCGTACAAAAGAGCGTCGGTACAACGCCGATAATCCGATCCGGCTTCCAGCGACGCTGCGCCATCAGTGGGAAAAAACTGCTCAATGCAAAGCTCCCCAGATGAAGTAGTCGTTTTAGGGTGGAGGGCTGTTTCGGCACATACAGCGGGCAACGCCAGACGGTAGCCTCGCCCTCTTCCCGGCGATAGCGCCAGGCGGAATAGCGCTCGCCGACTTTCCACTGCGGGTAGTACGGCGGCGCAGTAATAACCCGCACCTCATGGCCTTCCTGCGCCATCCACGCCACCATTTCGCCGGTATATTTGCCGATACCGGTCAGTTCCGGTGAATAGTTAATGCCATAGACCAGGATCTTCATAGGCCCACCGCCGGCGCGTCAGGAGAGAAGTAGGCCCGACTGTTCTCATGAACATTATCGCTTGCCAGAAGCTGTTCCGGCGTCAGCCAGCGGTAACTGCCATGCTGGGTGTCAGGCAGGCGTAAATCGCTCTCCGCCACGCGCAGACGAAAGCCGAGCACGATGTAGTGAGTTGAAAAATCCTCACCGGAAAAGTTGTCGTCATAGAAGTGCTGCCAGACGCCATAAAACGTCCCTGCCGCCAGCGGCAGACGCACGCCCAGTTCCGCCTGCGTCAGGCGTGCAAAGGCGGCCTCCAGCGTTTCGTCTTTGCACACCCGCCCCCCCGGCACAAACCAGTAGCCCTGCGCCGGACGGTTGAGACGCTGGCCCAGTAAAATTTCCCCCTGGCCGTTTTCCACGATGAAATCGAGGGAGATGAGGGGCGTGGTCCGCACCACGGCGGCGAAATCTTCCTGACGTAAAAACATTGTCACCCCCGGAACCGGTGCTGATTCTCAAGGAACCACTGGTAAGTACCGGCAAGCCCTGCCTCCAGTGAAATTTCGTGATACCAGCCAAGCTGATGCAGGCGCGTGACGTCGAGCAATTTACGCGGCGTGCCGTCCGGCTTCGTGGCGTCGAACACCACCCGGCCCTGGTAACCCACCACCTTTGCGATAGTCTGCGCCAGCTCGCGGATGGTGCAGTCCACGCCAGTGCCGACGTTAATGTGCGACAGCATCGGAGCGGTGTTCTCCTGCCACACTTCGCGCGCCAGCTCCATCACGTGAATGCTGGCCGCCGCCATATCGTCAACGTGCAGAAATTCGCGCATCGGCGTGCCGCTGCCCCACACCACCACCTCCGGCGCGTGGCTCTGCGCGGCCTCATGAAAGCGGCGCAGCAGCGCCGGGATCACATGTGAATTGTCCGGATGGAAATTGTCATGCGGGCCGTACAGGTTGGTTGGCATCACCGAACGGTAGTCGCGACCGTACTGCCGGTTGTAGGACTCGCACAGTTTAATCCCGGCGATCTTGGCGATGGCATACGGCTCGTTGGTCGGCTCCAGCGTTCCCTGCAGCAGCTCGCTTTCCGCCATCGGCTGCCTTGCCAGTTTCGGATAGATACAGGACGAACCGAGAAACAGCAGTTTGTTCACGTTGTGCAGGTGCGCGGCGTGAATAATGTTGCTCTCTATCATCATGTTTTCATAAATAAAATCCGCCGGATACGTGTTGTTGGCGACAATGCCGCCCACTTTCGCCGCCGCCAGATAAACCTGGTCGATACCCGCCCCGGCAAAGAACGCCTGTACCGCACGCCCGTCGAGCAGATCCAGCTCATCGCGGGTGCACAGTACCAGTTCCACGTCGCCGCGCTGCGCAAGCTGCCGTACAATGGCGGAGCCCACCATCCCGCGATGGCCCGCCACAAAAATTCGTTGCTTATTCATTCTCAGGACTCCAGCGCGATGGCCACCTCGTAACCGTGAGATTTCAGCAGTGAGTGTTTTTTCGCGGCCTCCAGATCGTTCGCCACCATCTCGGAGACCATCTCCGACAGGGTGATTTCCGGTTTCCAGCCCAGTTTCTCATGCGCTTTGGACGGGTCGCCCAGCAGGGTTTCCACTTCCGCCGGACGGAAATAACGCGGATCAACGGCCACAATCACATCCCCCGGTTTCACGCCCGGCGCATCGTGTCCGGTAACGGATACCACGATCCCTTTCTCATTAATGCCTTCGCCTTCAAAGCGCAGTTTTATCCCCAGTTGCGCCGCCGCCAGCTCCACAAACTGGCGTACGGAATACTGCACGCCGGTGGCAATCACAAAATCTTCCGGCTGCTCCTGCTGTAACATCATCCACTGCATCCGTACGTAATCTTTCGCATGACCCCAGTCGCGCAGCGAGTCCATGTTGCCGAGATACAGGCAGGACTCCAGTCCCTGCGCGATATTGGCGATGGCGCGGGTGATCTTACGGGTAACGAAGGTTTCGCCACGACGTGGGGATTCGTGGTTAAACAGAATGCCGTTACAGGCGTAAATACCGTAGGATTCACGGTAGTTGACGGTGATCCAGTAGGCGTACAGTTTCGCCACCGCATAGGGGGAACGCGGGTAGAACGGCGTGGTCTCTTTCTGCGGGATTTCCTGCACCAGACCGTACAGTTCAGAGGTGGAGGCCTGGTAGAACCGCGTTTTCTTTTCAAGACCGAGGAAGCGGATCGCCTCCAGCAGGCGCAGCGTGCCCATCGCATCCACATCGGCGGTATATTCCGGCGACTCAAACGACACCGCCACGTGGCTCATCGCGCCCAGGTTGTAGACCTCATCCGGCTGCACTTCCCGTAAAATGCGGGTCAGGTTGGAGGCGTCGGTCAGGTCACCATAATGCAGATGAAATTTCGGGTTGCAGCTGTGCGGGTCCTGATAAATATGGTCCACGCGCTCGGTATTAAACGATGACGCGCGGCGCTTGATACCATGCACCTCATACCCTTTTTCCAGCAGAAATTCTGCCAGGTAAGACCCATCCTGTCCGGTTACGCCAGTAATGAGAGCGACTTTTGACATTTTCATTTCCTCAAATAGTCCCGTTAGGGAGTAACTTTCTGAACGCGCTGGCGCGTTACCACTGCGGGATTGCCCCGACAAATCGCATTTGCCGGTAATGATTTAAATACGCTGCTGCGCGCGCCGACGACGGTGCCATGACCTATCGTCACGCCGGGCGCGACAAAAACATCGGTCGCCAGCCAACATTTTTCGCCAATAACAATCGGCGCGGCATTAATATCGAAATGGGCGCTGGTATAATCATGGCTACCGGTACACAAATACCCTTTTTGTGAAATAACCGCATGTGCGCCAATATTAATTTCACCCAACGTATATAACACAGCGTCGTCGCCTACCCAGGCATAATCGCCGACGGTTAATTTCCACGGATAGGTAATTTTTACTGACGGTCGAATAACCACATTCTTTCCAATTTTGGCGCCAAACAGACGCAGCAAAAAGGCTCGCCAGCGATACAATATTTGCGGCGACCCGGCGAATAATGTCGCCTGTACCGCCCACCATAATTGTACTTTTAGCGCATTAGCGCCGCGGAACCCCTTCGGCACCGTAAAGCCGCTAAGATCCTGCATAATAACTCCCGGTGATTAGACTTTGTTATACCGCGCTTTTGTTTTACCCGTCGTTTTCAGACGTAATAAATAGGATAATTGCGCCCAAAATCCTGGCACACGTAATATTTTTCGCTGTACGTTTTTTGCATCCTGACATAATTCCAGATTATTCGAGGTTGACACGCCGCCCATTGAAAATTCAGATACCAGTCCGTTAATTCGCCGAAAAGGATAGCCTGCTTTATAGAGACGGGCCGCCAGCGCATAATCTGAAGAGACATGATATTGCAGATCATAAGGATACTTTTTTAACGCTGCCGTCGGGAAAAATATCGCCTGATGGCTGGCTGGCAAACTATGGTAGATATAATACCCGGGTTTAGCCTTCCGGCGTATTTTATGCCCGCCGCCAAAATCCAGCAGCGCGTCGCCAATATACATCGCCTCGCCCTTTTGTCGCGCCAGTTGGCGGACAAACAGCGCGGCATCATCATGGAACGCATCACCGGAATTAAGAAACAGGGTATAGCGCCCCTGCGCCAAGGCAATGCCTTTGTTCATGGCATCATAAATACCGCGATCCTTTTCACTGATAAAACGCAGGTTAAACTCACCGTGACGTTTTTGCAGAAATTCGCGCGTGCCGTCCTCCGAACCGCCATCCACTACGATCCATTCAAATGACAGACCCGGATCGCGCGCCAGATTGCGCAGCGAGCGCCAGGTTTTTACCACCCCTTCGTAATTGCGAAAGGCGACGGTAACGACGCTTAAAAACATGCCACCACCCCGTTATGAAATTTTTAACGCCTTGCGCAAAATGAACGGACAGACGATTAAAAAAGCATATTCCGGGCTAAATATTGAACCGGTAAAAAACAGCGACACCGGCGTAAAAAGATAGAGCTGTACCCGAAAATTGCGATTATCGCCAAACGCATTTAGCGCCATTTTTAAAACTTTCCCCATATACCACAGCGTCATTAGCACTGCGAACCAGGAAAAATAAATAATCAGCAGATACAATCCATTGTCTATGGTTTTCCCGACATCCGCACCGTTAAAGATTCCGAATGATGCGACATATTCATAAAGTGAGCCAAATCTGACTACACCATCAATATGGGTCAAGGAATATCCGACCATGACTAACGGGCCCACAATACGATAATAAGAAGATGAGCCTTCCGTCCCTAAATCGCCAAGTCGTGTCGCGATATAAGGAAATGCAATAATTACCCCAACCAAAAACAGGGTTAATGAGACCAGCGCCAGTGGAAGTTTTTTCTTTATCGCATCCTTATTCAAATATTGGAACGCCCACTCCAGAAGGTAAAACAGGATAAAGGTCATTACCCCTGAAAATGATCCTGATAATATTATCCCTGCCAGAATCATAGCATCGCTTTTCGGTGTTTTGATACCAAACTGTTTGATGCTCAGCCAAATTGAGATTAGTGCCAAAGCGAAAAATGCCGGTTCAAAATACAGCGCAGTGGTACGCTTACCGCCAAATTTTATGAAGTTCAGTACGTAGCTATTACTGTAAATGAGATATTTCGAAATTCCTTCCATAATACTGCTGCCGCCGGTAAGGATAATTTGCGCCATCTCAACCGCGGCGAGCGCGACCACTATACCCACCACCAGATAAAAAAAACGCAAAATCTTTCGGTGGTTATGCGCGGAAATGGTTTTGAATCGGATACTCCAGACCATCCCGATAATGACCACAATATAGACAAACAGCATCGTGGATGTGACATATTTACCGGCATTCAGCGACTGGCCGAACAGGAAGTTAAATGCCGTAAGCCCCGCGCCGATGCCTAAGGCGATCATCAATTTTTTTACGCTAATGCGTTCCACAAATAACAGCAGCAACAGCGGTAAAAAAGTGACGATGGTAATGGGAAAGCTTTCCCCCAGTTGGGCAATCTTGACATTGACCAGTAGGTAGATCAGCGGCAGCAGCAGATAGCTACAGATTCTGATAGAACGAGACATACTCCTCCAGCATCTGTTGACCGCTGTACGCGACGCGGCTACGCATACGAAAGGCGTCCAGCGTTGCGCCAAATACCGCCTGAGCAATCTCTGGCTTACGCCGCTGCGCCAGGCGCAGTACATCTGTAGCGGCAAAAGTCTGGCCGCCGGATTTCGCCAGCACCTCCTGCGCCGCCTCGCTGTGGGTAGCGAGCACCGGTACGCCGATCGAGAGCGCTTCACACAAGATCAGCGGATAGTTATCGACCCGCGAGCTAAAGACCAGCGCATCCATCTCATTGAGTGCGCTCATTAATTTGCGCTTATCGGTTTCAAAACCGTGATTAACAACGTTTTGGCCGGTAAAAGGCGAAAATTTACCGAAGGTATGCAGTTCAATTTTTTCGCCCAGCGCCATCATGTCGTGTACCAGACGCTGGTCAGTTTTGCCGTCGTAACGCAAGTCATGCGCCACAATGGCGATCCGCGGTTTGCCCGGATTCAGCGGCACAGGTGATAGTTGCGCGAGAATCGCCTCGGTCGCCAGATCGATACCGTTGTTAATCACCCGGCAGAGTCCCGCGCCATAAACGCTGTTAAAGGCCTCGGCCACGTGCTGGCTCGGCGAAATAAACCGGCAGCCCAGCCGCAGCATGTCCCGAAAGCGCTGACGTTTGCCGCCAATAAGCTGGTGCGCCCGATCCACCCTGACCGGCGGATAATTGCTTAGGGTCGGGCATTTTTGGCAGCCGTTTTTCCAGCCCTCGCAACCGTCGGTGAAGGCGCAACGCCCGGTGACGCTCCAGTGATCGTGCAACGTCCAGACCAGCGTGACGTCCGGTTTTTGCGCTTTGACTTTTTCGCAAAACGTCACGATGTCCGCCAGGTTTAGCCAGTAACTGTGGAGAACATGAAAATGCAGCACCAGCGGGCCGGATGTCTGGATAACCGTGCGGTAAAGATTGTCGAGATTGCCAAACAGATCGCGATTCAGGAAACGAAACAGCGCGATATTAGCGATTGCCGTGCCGCGCGGCGTCTGTTTTATCACCTGCGGATAACGGTGGTGGCTGACGCTTTTTTTTCCGCCTTTGCCATAACCGTAGACAAAACGTGACGTCAGCCCTTTTTGCAGCGCCCGCAGATGGAGATCCAACGCCACTCCCGCCGCGCCGCCTTCCGCCAGCCGTACATTAAATTGCAGAATATTCATGTGCTGACCTTCACCCGTGCTTTTTCTCCCACCACCAGCGCATGGTCCGGAATACTGTCAAGCACCACGCTACCCGCGCCAATCGTGACGTGATTACCGATAGTAATATCGCCAAGCAGGATGACATTCGCCCCCAGCTCAACGCCGTGACCAATCACCGGACAAGCCAGGCTGTCCGCGCCGCGATTGCCAATGGTGACGCCGTGACGAATGGTAAAATCGTCGCCGGCGACGACATGTTTGTTAATCACTACCGCGTAACCATGATGGATAGTGAACCGCCGACCAATGGTCGCGGCGGCCTGGATTTCATACCCGAACAGGCATTCCGTGATCACGCGATACAGCACCAGCACCGGCGCGGCCCACAGATTATTCAGCACATTCTTTTTGCGCCAGACGGAACAAAAATGAGCGATACGGTAGGCCAGCACCATGCAACAGGGGCGTAAGCTCCAGCTATTCGCGCGTAAGTCTTCCAGCATCGTTATCGCCCCCGCAGCCCGGCCGCCAGGCGTTTGCTGTTACGCACGGAGAGCAACGTCAGCAACGTGCGCCAGGTCATTCGCTTATTGCGAATTTGGTACAGCGTAAAAAGCTGGTATTTTTTGCTGGCGCGATCGAATTTATCTTTGTGCTTACGATAAAAATGGAAATAGCCGGAGAACTTTTTCGGCGAAGAGGTAATCTGCATCTCGCCGTGGTTGATATGTAAAATTTGCGTCGCCTCTTCGACTTTCCACGGTTCGCCATATTCCACCACCATACGCAGAAAAATGTCGTAATCCTGCGCCGCCTTGAGTTCGGTATCGAACAAACACGCTTTAAAACGCCAGGCCCAGGTAAAAACCTGATTGCCAATAATATTGCGCTTGTAGAATAAGCGGCGCGAATAAGGGGATTTCGGATACAGCGGCAGGCTGGCAGGCTGAGAGTAGACCTCGCCCTCGCACACATAGTCGTTGGCATACAAAAAGGCGTGCGTAGTCAACTGGTGTTTATGGGCCAGAAACACGCTCAGACGGTTGGGCGTCCATTCATCGTCATCATCAATACCGGTAATATAGTGTCCTTGCGCCTGCATAATGGCCTGGTTGCGAACCGCGCAGGCGCCGGTATTCCTGGCGTTATGAGTATAACGAACGCGCGGGTCGTTCAGCTCCTCAACAAATTGTTGTAGCTGCTGATAAGACGAGGAGCAATCATCCACGATGATCATCTCCCAGTGACGGTAGTCCTGACGTAGTACTGATTTAATCGCCCGGATAGCCAACTGCTGCCTGTTCCAGGTTGGCATATAAATTGAGATCAGCGGATTGTCTGTTGTCATGCTTATTCCCCAGATAGTTTTGCCGCATGGCGCTACGCTTGTCCGGCCTACAGTCACAGGCCGCGCCATCCGGCACGCCTTATTTTTTATTTGGAATCTGACTGGTATTCATACTCGTAATAGCCATAATCCTGGTAACCCGTCGCCCGGCGGAAAATGGAGTTGAGAATGACGCCTTTGACCTGAATGCCATTCTGGTCAAAACGGCTCAGACTGGTTTCCACCTCTTTTAAGGTGTTGACGGCATAACGCGCCACCATCAGCGTTGTCCCGACGTGACGACCCACAATCGCGGCGTCCGTCACGGCCAGAATCGGCGGCGTGTCGATTAATACCAGGTCGTAGCGGCTGCTTGCCCAGGCGATCAGCTCGCCGAAGCGCTCGCTCATCAGCAGTTCCGATGGATTAGGCGGCACCTGACCGCGCGGAATAAGATCAAAATTAGCGATCGCCGTAGGTTTCGCGCAGGAGGCTATCTCGCCTTTGCCCGCCAGAATATCAGATAAGCCGTCCACGTTATTGGTGCCGAGCAGTTCATGGGTGTAGCCCTTACGCATATCGCAGTCGATCAGTAATACCCGTTTATGCGTCTGGCTGATGACGGCCGCCAGGTTGGCGCAAACAAAGGTTTTGCCGATAGAGGGGCTGACGCCTGTGAGCATGAGTACATTATTTTGCGCCTGCATCATGGCGAAATGCAGGCTGGTGCGCAGGCTGCGAATCGCCTCAATCGCCAGATCGGTCGGATTGCCCACCGCCAGCAGTTGGCTCTGCTTGTAACGCTTAATTCCTTTAATGGTTTTGACGCTATCGCGCGCTTTTTGCCATTCCGACAGCGGAATACTGGCATAGACGCTGATCCCGTGCTCCTCCAGCGCCAGCGGGCTTTCAATACCGCGATTAAACAGCGAGCGCAGCAGCACGCCGACAATCGATAACATTAATCCCAGAATAATGCTGCCGAGAATAATCAACGCCTTTTTCGGCTTTAGCACGCCCGGCTGGGTAATCGCCGGGTCAACGATGCGCACGTCGCCAACGGTGCTGGCTTCGGTGATTTTCAGCTCCTGCTGTTTATTAAGCAGTTGCATATAAACCTGCTGGCCGGACTCCACATCACGGGTCAAACGCACAATCTCCTGCTGGGTTTTCGGCATTGCCGTCACCCGCCCGTTCAGTTTGGCTTTTTCATCTTCCAGCGCTTTACGTTTTTCCAGCAGGGTGCGGTAGGCCGGATGCGCTTTGGTAAAGAGCTTGGAAATTTCCGCCTCTTTAAACGTCAACTCATTCAACTGGGCGTCGATATTAACCATCGAATCGAGCACCGCCTTCGCCTCCAGCGGTAAATCCACCGAGTCTTTATCCTGGCGGAAAGCGTTTAGCTTGTTTTCCGCCACATCCAGACGGCTGCGGACTTCCGGCAGTTGTTTTGCCAGAAACGCCAGGCTCTTCCCCGCCTCTTCAGATTTCCGCGCAATATCCTGTTGCAGATAGTTACGGGTAATACTGTTGAGAATTTCGCGGATCTGGTCGCGATCCTCTCCCGTGAACGTCAGGCTCAGAACGCCGGTATCTTTGCCGGTTTCCGTTACGGTGAGGTTATTTTGCAGGTTATTAATCATGCCAAGCGTTGAGAATTTACTCACCGTAAATTCTGTATCAGGACGGGCGTCAATCGCCTCTACCTGCATCGTCACGCCGTCTTTATTGAGTGGCTGGCCCACAACGCCCTGCGCGCTAAATCCGCCGTCGCTAACCAACTGATAACGTTTGTCGCCCAGCACTTTGAGGGTGAAGATCTGTCCGCTCATCGTCTCTGGTCGGGTGAATGTCGTGACTTTCACCATTTCATTGTGACGTCCCATCAGCCGTTCCCACCCGGCGCCAAAGAGCGGAAAGGTGTTTTTGGTGACGGCAATATCCAGATCCAGATCGTCAACGGTCTTCCCCAGCACCAGGCGCGATCGAATGAGCTGAATTTCCGCATCGGAAGCCGGCGGCTTATTCGCTAATGCGCTATTGATATCCTGTACCAGCGAATTACCGGCGTTTTGTTCAATCTGTACCAGCGCATCGGCGCTATAGATGGGCGTGGCGAAGAACGTATAAATTACCGCGCACAGCGCAAATATGGCCGTCGTCCCCAACACCCACCAACGCGCTTCAATCACCGTTCCGACCAGGCGCCCGATATCGATTTCATCGCTACCCGTAACCGCCGCAGATTGTTTTACTTTTTCTGTCATGGTTTTCCCTGCTCTGCATTCAGTGCCTGCGCCCACTGGCGGGCAGACCTTTCCAGTAATGTGTACACCGCCTCAAACGCATCGCGGCTTTTGCGATACGGGTCCGGTATTTCACGCTCGCTGTCCCAGTGACCAAACAGCATTACCTTGCCGCGCATTTCCGGCGCAATGTCGCACAGGGCGGCGATGTGACGTTTCTCCATCGTCAGAATCAGGTCATATTCCCGGCACAGACGCGCGGAAATTTGCCTTGCGCAGTGATTTTCCAAAGACAGATTGTGGGCGCTCGCCACGCTCGCCGCCGCAGGATCGGCGCCTTTGCCGACCAGCGCGCCTAATCCTGCGGACGCAACCGTCAGCGAGGGATGAAAGCGTTTTAGCAAACGTTCCGCCGTCGGGGAACGGCAAACATTCCCCACACAGACCACTAAGATTTTGTTAAACATAACGATTACCAGGAATGAATGTCGCTGGCCGTATCCGTCATATAACGGACACCGCTAATGGTTGGCAGCAACTGATTGATCAGACGGTTCCAGCGAGCAACCGGCGCGGTCGTGACGTACACCACATCGTAAGGCTGAAGTCGGAATTCCGTCGCCATCACCAATGACGTGGCGTCAGACATATCAAGCTGGTAGATATTGGCGATCTTGCCGCCACGTTCCCCCTCGCCTTTCAACGGACGAATCACAAAAATGCCGCTGGCGTTGGAGGTGGTCAGATCGATGCCTTCCGCATTGCCCAATGCTTCGGTGAGCGTCATGCCGCTGAAATCCATTTTGAGGGTGCTCTGTTTTTTCACTTCGCCCATGACAAAGACTTTCAGATCGTCATTGCGCGGCACATACAGAATGTCGCCAGGGTAGAGCAAGCGGTTCTGACTAAGATCGCCATTTTGCATCAGCGCCTGTAGCGAAATGCGCTGTTCTTTGCCGTTGTGCGTCAACACGACGTTGCGCCAGTCCGCCATATCGGTCAGGCCGCCCGCGGCGTTAATCGCATCCAGGACGGTTAGCGGTACGTTAGTAATGGCCTGCTGACCGGATTTATTCACCTGGCCGGAGATATACGCTTTTTGCGAGCGGAAAGCGGCGATATTGACATCCACCTGCGGGTCCGCGATGTACTTCGCTAAACGCCCAGTAATATCGCTGCGAATCTCTGACAAAGTTTTACCGACGACGCTAACCTTGCCAATGTAGGGATAAAACATGGTGCCGTCCGGCTGTACCCAGTTGCCGGTATCGCTTGAGCTACGGTACTGGCCCGCTGGCGTGGTCAATTCCGGGTGATCCCAGACGGTGACATTCAGCACATCGCCAGGCCCGACGCGATACTGATAGCTGGCGATCTCCTGGTCCAGCGACATATTCGGTTGCGCGACATTGGGCCGCGGGCGTAATTGCTCAACCAGCCGTGGCGTCAGCGGATACACATTGACCATCCGGTCGAGATCAAAGTCAGCATCTTGCTGTTTGATCACATCTTTCCCCATCGTAGACATATTGCTGCCCGGAAGTACTGTGCAACCACTTATCAAGCTGAGCGACGCCAATAATGGCATCAATTTCATTTTGGATTTCATCATTGATTATTTATCACTTTGGCAGAGTCATTATCCTGTGCAATTTAAATAGCGGCTTCGTCCGTGCACATTTACCTTGCAGTTAATAGCAGAGAAAATTAACTGGCATCATTCTGAAAAAAAATCAATTCATCCGCAGGCTATTGACAGAATAATAAAGGCTTATATTCAGGCTTTCAGGCACGCTACCGCCCCTGGCTTCTTAGCTACCAATACACTGATTATTCTAAATTTTCGCATTCCCCTCCGATTTCATCCTCGTTCAGATAAAAATCTTCAGCGAAATAAAGGTTACGTATTAATAGTTTTCTCGATGTCGTGACAGGATATTTAAGCGCGCTATCTTAATCCTGCAAGAATTGTTGCAGCTAACCTAATGACAGGCAAGGTAACAAACCCGCCATTCTATATTTTTAAGATTAATATTAAATGAATTAACAGATGATTTTAGGATTTTATTGATGTTGACAATATTTATTTACTCCACTCCACCTGCGATATTTCCTAAATATATTCTTGACATTATTTAGTTTCCGACAGAAACATTACGGCTATTTTAAAGTTATTTTATAGCCGCGTAACAAAGATAAATTGCTCTGCGGCATTGCATTTTTCCGCCGTATTATCCATGATCGAATTGTGACAATTGTCATATTACAGAAGGTATTGCTCTTACTATGGAATGGATTGCCGATCCGTCAATCTGGGCCGGACTGGTGACGTTAATCGTTATCGAACTTGTTCTCGGCATTGATAACCTGGTCTTTATTGCCATCCTCGCTGAAAAACTACCGCCGGGGCAGCGCGACCGCGCGCGCATTACCGGCCTGATACTGGCGATGATCATGCGCCTGCTGCTGCTGGCGTCAATCTCGTGGCTGGTCACCTTGACTAAGCCGCTCTTTAGCGTACAGGCGTTAAGCTTTAGCGCCCGCGATCTGATTATGCTGTTCGGCGGCTTCTTCCTGCTCTTTAAAGCCACCATGGAGCTCAACGAACGGCTGGAAGGGAAAGATAGCGCCAACCCTACCCAGCGTAAGGGGGCGAAATTCTGGGCGGTGGTCGCGCAAATTGTGGTGCTGGACGCTATCTTTTCTCTCGACTCCGTGATTACCGCCGTGGGGATGGTCGATCACCTGGCGGTCATGATGGCGGCAGTGGTAATCGCCATTAGCCTGATGCTGCTCGCCAGCAAGTCACTGACCCGATTTGTGAACAACCATCCCACCATTGTCATTTTGTGTCTTAGCTTCTTGCTAATGATCGGCTTTAGCCTGGTGGCGGAAGGGTTTGGTTTCCATATTCCGAAAGGGTATCTGTACGCGGCTATCGGCTTCTCGGTGATGATCGAGGCGCTCAACCAACTGGCTATTTTTAACCGCCGCCGTTTTCTTTCCGCTAACCATACGCTGCGCCAGCGCACAACGGAGGCCGTGATGCGGCTGATTAGCGGTAAAAAAGAGGATGCCGAACTGGATGCCGAAACCGCCGCGATGCTGGCAGACCATGACGACAGCCAGATTTTTAATCCGCAGGAGCGCAGGATGATTGAGCGGGTGCTGAATCTCAACCAGCGCACCGTAAGTAGCATCATGACGTCGCGTCATGATATCGAGCATATCGATCTCAACGCGCCGGAAGCGGAAATCCGCGCTCTGCTGGAAAAGAACCAGCATACGCGTCTGGTCGTGACGGGTGAAAATGAACAGGAAGATTTACTCGGCGTCGTCCACGTCATCGATCTGTTGCAACAATCGCTGCGCGGCGAACCGCTCAACCTGCGGGCGCTGATTCGCCAACCGCTGGTTTTCCCTGAAACATTGCCGCTGCTGCCTGCGCTGGAGCAGTTCCGTAACGCCAGAACCCATTTTGCCTTTGTCGTAGATGAGTTTGGCTCGGTTGAAGGTATTGTGACATTAAGCGATGTCATGGAGACTATTGCCGGTAATCTGCCGAATGAAGTCGAGGAAATTGACGCCCGCCACGATATTCAGAAGAACCCGGACGGTTCCTGGACAGCAAACGGCCATATGCCGCTGGAGGATTTGGTGCAGTACGTGCCGCTACCGCTGGATGAAAAACGGGAATACCATACGATTGCCGGATTATTGATGGAATATTTGCAGCGCATACCGCAAACCGGTGAAGAGGTTCAGGTGGGTGATTATTTGCTGAAAACATTGCAGGTAGAAAGCCATCGAGTGCAGAAAGTGCAGTTAATTCCGCTGCATAACGGCGAGCCAGACCCGGAGATGTAACGTCTGTTCGCCTGCCCCGGCCTGCTTACCAGGCAGGCCGGAGGCGCGTTAGCCTCGCCATCCGGCTCTGCCCTTTGGCCAAAAACTAAAGCTTATTCAGCAGCTTCTTCACATCTTTACCGTTGCGGGTATCTTTATTGCGATCCGCCCAGTCATTGAGCCGACGCTTCGCCTCATCCTGTAAATGCTTACGCAATAACTGATCCACTTGCAGGGTATAGTTCAGCTCCTGCCACTTGCCATAGACGCGCAACGGCACCGGCGTCTCTTTCAGGAAGGTGATCAGGTTGCTATCGCCGTTCCAGCCGCCCAGCACACGCAGATTAAATTGTGTATCACAGCTCTGCTTAACCAGATCCAGCGTTCCGCTGCCGGTTAACGCCAGCATAGAAGATTGCCCGACCATGTCGTCGAGCGTCAGCGTGCCCTTATTTAGCGTCAGATCGGTCGTGAAGCGATCCAGTCGGGTCGCGTTGTCCATATTTTCCTGCGACTGCTGCGCGTCGCCGCCGCTTCGCTCTACGGCCTGCTGCACCAGTTGCTGGAAATTCATTCCTTCGAGGCGCGTATTGCTCATGTCAATATGCGCTTTTCCTTTCCAGCTGTGGCGAAATGCCTCCGCGTCAATATCTGCCCCGGAGAAATCGCCAACCAGCGACATCTTACCGGTCAGGCTAATCGGATAATTGAAGGCTTTCAGGATAGTCCCAATCTCAACATGGTTGAGGCGAGGGTGGAATTCGATGCGTGGACTGGCGGTGCGGGCGTCCAGCGTGCCGGGCAGCGACATCTCTCCGTCGGCCAGTTTCCCCTGCAACTCAGTAATATCCAGCAATCCGGCCTGATTAGACATCTTCGTCGAAACCTGGGTAAAGTCCATTCCCCGCCAGCGAACTGAATCCGCCTGTAAAGCAATCTCCGCCGTAAAGCTTTGCAGCCCCTGATAAGGCGGCGCACCAACACGCGACGCGATAACTGGCCTGGTCAGGGGGAGCGTATTTTGCCCCTGCGACACCGCGCCGCCCGTCTGAGCCACGGCGCTATGATGCGGCAACAGGTTGTCCAGATTAAGCTTGCTGGACCGGAGGTCAATTTGCCATTCCGGCTGCTCCGCCAGCGTTACCTGAACGTGTCCGGTCAGAGAACTGTCATTCGCCGTTAAATTTAAGTGGTTAAATGAAAGACGTTTTTGCGCTTCCTGCCACTGAGCCTGCAGTTGTCCCTGCCCCTCAATCCCCTGCGCCGGTAAATCCGCGCCCTGCAATTGCCAGCGCAGTTGCTCAATACCCGCGGTTAAATTATGCGGATAATCGGAAGCATCCACCGTTCCGCTGAACGATAAAGCAAGATCCCGCTGATCGCGGTTTACGCGTCCCGAAAAATCAAACGTGCCGCGATGCTCGGCATCTTGTTCCATATTCAGACGAATATCGCGCACCGTGACCTGATCATCATTTTCATGCTGGAAAACCAGCACGCTGTCGGCAACGCGCAGGCTACGAATATCAAACGACCAGCCGCGATCTTCCGCTACGTCCGGCAAGGTATTATCTTTCGGCGCGACCGGCGCATCATCGCTGCGTACCGCTTCCGTTTGCGGCGTCAGTTGAATCACCCCGCCCTTCAGCATCACCTGCTTAACATGAAGCTGATGACTCAACAGCGGCCATAAAGCGACATCCAGGCGCATATTGTCAGCCCGCACCAGCGGTTCGCTGGCGCCTCGCGCCGTTAGCGTCATTCGCCCGGAAAGGATGCTGAGTTGCGGCCATACGTGCCAGCGCAGCGGCCCGTCCAGTTGCAACTGATATTCACTACGCGCGGCAACCTGCTGCACCATATAGGCGCGGAAATCATTCGGATTGACCAACAATACCAACGCAGAGAATCCGGCCACCAGCACGACCAGGAGAATCATCAGCGTCGTCAGAAATCGTCTCATGCTACCCTCAATGGACCGGCAGTATTGCGCCGAATGGCTCAGTCTTTATCAATCCGGCTGGCAACAGCGCCCTGCTGATCGCGATATTTGGCATCCTGACGGCGGTTATAAGGCCGCGCCGCCGGGCCGGACAGCGGCTCAAAGCTCAACGCGCCGATGAGCATACCCGGACGCAACGCCAGCGGCAGCTTCCCGGAGTTGTAAAACTCAAGCACAATGCAGCCCGACCAGCCGGGATCAATACGGTGCGCCGTCACATGCACCATCAGCCCCAGACGCGCCAGCGAGGAACGACCATCCAGCCAGCCCACTAAATCCGGCGGCAGGGTAACGGATTCAAAGGTGACAGCCAGCGCCAACTCGCCCGGATGCAGATAAAATGCCTCGCCGTCCGGCAAAACGATTTCATCGCTCATCACGCGATCCAGCGCCGCGCTGACCTCGTCTTTCGGCCCGCTCAGATCGATAAACGCCGCCGTATGGCCACGGAAGGTTCGAAATTTATTGCCAAGACGTACATCGACCGTCGCGCCGTTAATGCGCTCTACGGGAGGTCGCGGGGTGATAGACAAACGGCCTTCATCCAGCCAGGCTTCAATATCTCGGTCGCATAAACGCATGGCACTTTCTCCTTTCGCGCATCAAGCCCTTAAATCAAGCACATCAAGGGCTAACCAGGTTATCACTGAACGGTACACAATTCGCCAGATTTATTCAAAGAACTGGCTGATTTTCGCTTTCAGAATATCAATAGCGATGCGGTTTTTACCGCCGCGCGGCACGATAATATCCGCATATTGTTTGGAAGGCTCAATAAATTGCAGGAACATCGGACGCACCGTTTTCTGATATTGCGCCATCACCGAATCCATTGAGCGACCACGCTCGTTCACATCGCGTTTGATACGGCGCATCAAACAGATATCCAGCGGCGTATCGACAAAAATAGAGAAGTTCATCTCTTCACGCAAACGCGCGTCGGTCAGTAACAGAATACCTTCAAGAATAATCACTTTCTTCGGTTCTACGCGAACCGTTTCCTGCATACGGGTATGCTCAACATAACTGTATACCGGTAATTCAATCGCCGAACCGCGCTTGAGCGCCTGAAGATGCTGAAATAGCAGGCTGTGATCCATCGCATTCGGATGGTCATAGTTGGTTTTTACGCGTTCTTCCATCGACAGATGGCTTTGATCTTTGTAATAACTGTCTTCGGGAATAACGCCAATATGTTCGTCACCCACTTGTTCACGCAATTCGCGGTAAAGGGTACTGGCAATAAGACTCTTGCCGGAAGCCGATGCGCCAGCGATACCGATAATGACGCACTGATGAGACTGATCAGTCATAAATTTAGCGACCTGATTAACCTGGATGTAAGGAAGGGGGGCGCCGAAACGCCAAACGCGGCAATTATAGGGATTTCAGCAGCGCGATACCAGTCCGGCGCTATGCCACGGTGAATTTGTTGGCGGCACATTCGACGTCGCGACGTAAAAGCGTTCAGTTTTAACGCGGGCAGCGGTTTTATCGACCCGTCTGGAGGAGGAATACGCCGGGAGCCACAATTTATATTCAGCCAGCGTATAAATCATTACGCGTTTATACTAGCATAATCACAGAGTAAACTGACGCGTCCGGTATTCCGCGACGTTACCGGCGATTCGGATAGAGTGGTAATGAGTAAACCATCCCAACATGTTTTCGTTACCGTCCCCCACCCGCTATTGCGTCTGGTCAGTTTAGGCCTGGTCGCGTTTGTCTTTACGCTCTTTTCGCTCGTATTATCGCGTGTCGGCACCCAACTGGCGCCGCTGTGGTTCCCCACCTCCATTATGATGGTCGCGTTTTACCGCCATGCGGGCCGTCTGTGGCCTGGGATCGCGGTCGCCTGCTCGCTCGGCAGCATCGGCGCCTCACTGACTTTATTTCCTGCCGCCTCGCTTAACTTTAGCTGGACGGCAATAAATATTATCGAGGCGGCCACTGGCGCGATACTGCTGCGAAAACTGCTCCCCAGCTACAACCCCTTACAAAATTTGAATGACTGGTTTCGTCTGGCTATCGGCAGCGCCGTGATTCCGCCACTACTCGGCGGCCTGTTATTTTGGCTGATAGCGCCGGAAGCGGTCGCCTCGAAAGCGTTTCTGATTTGGGTATTATCGGAAGCCATCGGCGCGCTGACGCTGGTGCCGTTAGGTTTACTGTTTAAACCACACTATCTGTTGCGTCATCGTGATCCGCATCTGTTGCTGGAAACGCTATTGACGCTGGTCATTACGCTGGCGCTAAGCTGGCTCGCTATGCGCTATATTCCGTGGCCGTTTACGTGCGTTATCGTCCTGTTGATGTGGAGTGCGGTGCGCCTGCCGCGAATGGAGGCGTTTTTAATTTTTTTAGCTACCGTTATCGTGGTCTCGCTCATGCTGGCCAATGACCCCACGCTGCTCGCTACGCCGAAAACCGACGTGATGGTCAACATGCCGTGGCTGCCTTTTTTAATGATCCTGCTGCCTGCCAATATGATGACGATGGTGATGTACGCGTTTCGCACGGAACGCAAACATATCACCGAGAGCGAATCCCGCTTTCGCAACGCGATGGAGTATTCCGCCATTGGTATGGCGCTGGTCGGTACGGAGGGTCAGTGGCTACAGGTCAATAAATCTCTGAGCCATTTTCTTGGCTATAGCCAGGATGAATTACGCACGATGACATTTCAGCAATTGACCTGGCCGGAAGACCTGAATAACGACCTTGAACAGCTAAACATGCTGGTGCGCGGCGACATCAATAGCTATTCCATGGAAAAACGCTACTACACCCGCAACGGCGATGTCGTCTGGGCGCTACTGGCCGTCTCGCTGGTTCGTCATAAAGACAATAAACCTCTCTATTTTATTGCTCAGATTGAAGATATTAACGATCTCAAGCAAAGCGAGCAGGAAAACCAGCGGTTGATGGAGCGTATTACACAGGCGAACGAGGCGCTGTTTCAGGAAAAAGAACGGTTGCACATCACGCTTGACTCTATCGGAGAAGCGGTGGTGTGTATTGATGTCGCGATGAATATCACCTTTATGAACCCGATCGCCGAGAAGATGAGCGGCTGGCGGCAAGAGGATGCTTTAGGCGCGCCATTATTAACGGTTCTGCGCATTACGTCAGGTGATAAGGGGCCGCTGCTGGAGGATATTTATCGCGCCGACAGGTCGCGATCGGACATGGAACAGGAGATAGTGCTCCATTGTCATAACGGCGGTAGCTACGATATTCATTACAGTATCACGCCGCTCAGTACGCTTGACGGCGATAAGATTGGTTCGGTTCTGGTTATCCAGGACGTTACCGAATCACGAAAAATGTTACGCCAGCTCAGCTACAGCGCAACGCATGACGCCCTCACCCATCTTGCCAACCGCGCCAGTTTTGAAAAGCAGCTTCAACAGCGCCTGCAAACAATACAGGAATCGCCTCAACATCATGCGCTGGTGTTTATCGATCTGGACCGTTTTAAAGCGGTTAACGACAGCGCGGGACATGCCGCCGGCGATGCCTTATTGCGCGAGCTCGCGTCACTGATGCTCAGTATGCTTCGCTCCGGCGATCTCCTGGCCCGTCTGGGTGGCGATGAGTTTGGCCTGTTGCTGCCGGATTGTAATAGTGACAGCGCGCGCTTTATCGTGACGCGGCTTATCAACGCCGTTAATGAGTATCACTTTATGTGGGAAGGACGCCTGCATCGGATCGGCGCCAGCGCCGGGATCACAATGATAAATGAACATAACTGCCAGCTCACAGAGGTCGTGTCTCAGGCCGATATTGCCTGCTACGCCGCGAAAAATAGCGGTCGAGGCCGTCTGACCGTGTACGAACCGCAGCACGCATTAACCTCCTCAAAGGGAATGATGCCGCTGGAAGAACAGTGGCATATGATTAAAAATAACCACCTGCTGATGCTTGCCAGAAACGTCGCGCCGCCGCGTACGCCGGAGGCCACCAGCTTTTGGCTGGTCTCACTCAGGCTGTGGACCAGCGAAGGGGAAGTGATGGAAGAGCGCGCGTTCCGGGCAGGGTTAGCCGACTCCGCGCTGCATCACGCGCTTGACCGACGGGTATTCCATGAGTTTTTCCACCATGCGGCGACCGCCGTCGCCAGCAAGGGATTAAGCGTTGCGCTGCCGCTGTCCGCCGCGGGATTATACAGCGCGACCCTTATTGATGAGCTGCTGGAACAACTGGAGCATAGCCCACTGCCGCCACGGTTATTACATCTGATTATCCCGGCTGACGTTATCGTTAAGCAGGCGCAGACCGCCGCTGCGACTCTGCGAAAACTGCGGCAACGCGGCTGCCAGGTGATTCTCAGCCATGTCGGGCGCGATTTACAGCTGTTTAATTTACTGACCCCGCATATCGCCGATTATTTACTGCTGGATAGCGACCTTATCGCCAACGTTCATGAAAGTTTAATGGATGAAATGCTGACCTCGATCATCCAGGGACACGCCCAGCATCTGGACATCAAAACGCTCGCCGGGCCAGTACAAAACCCACAGGTGCTGGATACGCTCTCCCGTATTGGCGTGGATCTGATTTATGGCGACACTATCGCCGAAGCGCAACCGCTGGATTTATTACTGAATACCAGCTATTTCGCTATCCATTGACGGTTGCCAGCCGTGGGTATACCAGATATGCAGTAGCGCGTAGGAACGCCACGGTTTCCAGCGCTCCGCGTAGCGACGGATCTGCGCGGCCGTCATCCCGGCGAAGCGCTGCTTAATTAAGTAATCATCGGGCAAAAAGATATCTTTTGCCTGCCAACCGCGCAGGGCGAAATAGTTCGCCGTCCAGCGGCCAATTCCCGGAAACGTTTGTAAATTTTTAACGCTCTGCTCAATATCCGGCGGCGCGGCGAGCGCCAGTTTTCCCGCCAGCGTCGCCTGCGCCAGATGAATCAGCGCTTCGGCGCGCCGCAGAGGCATCCCCAGAGCTTTAAGCGCCAGCGGATCGGCCAACGCCAGCGTTTCCGGACCGGGAAAACAGACATAATCGGGCGCATCCGGCAACGCCTCGCCATAGCGGCGCGCCACTTTCGCCGTCAACCTGGCCGCCATCGCGACACTCACCAGTTGCCCCAGTATCGCCCGCACGCCTTGTTCAAACGTATCAACCGATCCCGGTAAACGCAGCCCCGGTCTGTCCTCGCCCAGTGGCCCCAGCACGGCGGCAACCTGCGCGGGCTGGCAGTCAAGATCAAACAGACGCGAAACCTTCGCCAGACACGCCGGCGCGACGGGAAGTAATCCGGCGCTCACGCTAACCTGCACAGTGTGGGTGGGCAGATGGGGCCTCACGCTGACCAGTCCGCGATGCTCGCCCACCACCAGGCTGCGCGCATAAAAGCCCTCGCCTACTGTTTCCACGCCGTCCACCGCACGCGCGGCAAGAAAGCCCAACATCCACGACCAGTCGTAAGGCGGCTGCCAGCTCAGGGTAAACATACTTTTCTCCTTTATTTGACCTTTCAGCATAAACGCTAATCGCACGTAACGCCTTGCTTTCATATTCCAGTTGTCGCCGCGACGACATTTCGCTAAAGTCACGCCCCTTCTTCACTGGCATGGGGATTTTAAGGTGTTTATCGGATTTGATTACGGTACGGCAAACTGCTCGGTCGCCATTATGCGCGACGGGCATCCACAGTTGCTGACAATGGAGAATAACAGCGCATTACTGCCGTCTATGCTGTGCGCGCCGACGCGCGAAGCGGTGAGCGAGTGGCTGTATCGCCATCATGATGTGCCGGCAACGGGCGAAGAAACCCAGGCGCTGCTACGCCGCGCGATACGCTACAACCGCGAGGAAGATATTGAGGTTGGCGCGCAAAGCGTACAGTTTGGTCTGGCGTCGCTGGCGCACTATATTGACGATCCCCAGGAGGTCTGGTTTGTCAAATCGCCAAAATCCTTTTTAGGCGCCAGCGGCCTGAAGCCGCAGCAGGTCGCGCTGTTTGAAGATTTAGTCTGCGCCATGATGGTACATATTCGTCATACGGCGCACAGCCAATTGCCGGAGGCCATTACCCAGGCGGTGATCGGTCGCCCGATCAACTTTCAGGGACTCGGCGGCGATGACGCGAACCGCCAGGCGCAGGGTATTCTGGAGCGGGCGGCAAAACGCGCCGGTTTTCAGGAGGTGGTATTCCAGTACGAACCGGTCGCGGCGGGCCTGGACTACGAAGCTACGCTGCGGGAAGAGAAGCGTGTGCTGGTCGTGGATATTGGCGGCGGCACCACCGACTGTTCCATGCTGCTGATGGGGCCGCAGTGGCGTCAGCGCGCCGATCGTGAAAGCAGCCTGTTGGGGCACAGCGGTTGCCGCGTGGGCGGAAACGATCTGGATATCGCGCTGGCCTTTAAAAATCTGATGCCTTTGCTGGGCATGGGCGGCGAAACCGAAAAAGGTATCGCCCTGCCGGTGCTGCCATGGTGGAACGCCGTGGCGATTAACGACGTCCCGGCGCAAAGCGATTTTTACAGTAGCGCGAATGGTCGTCTGTTGAACGATTTGGTTCGCAACGCGCGTGAAGCAGACAAGGTCGCGTTGCTGCTCAAGGTCTGGTGCCAGCGACTTAGTTACCGCCTGGTACGCTGCGCGGAAGAGAGCAAAATCGCCCTTTCCGGCCAGGCGGATGTTACGGCGAGGCTGCCATTTATCAGCGACGACCTGGCGGTCGCTATCAGCCAGCAAGGACTGGAAGCGGCGCTGGATCAACCGCTGGCGCGTATTCTGGAACAGGTGCAACTGGCGCTGGACAGCGCGCAGGAAAAACCGGATGTCATCTATCTGACCGGCGGCAGCGCCCGTTCGCCATTGATTAAAAAAGCGCTTTCCGAACAGTTACCGGGCATACCCGTCGCTGGCGGCGATGATTTCGGCTCCGTCACCGCAGGACTGGCTCGCTGGGCAGAGGTCGTTTTCCGCTAAGCGCCTCGCAAGCCCAGCGCTGATGGATTGACATTATTCTTGATGTGGCTTAACGTCAGGAGTGAGGGTTAGGGAGGATTCCTCCTCCCCCTGGTGTCTTAGTAAGCCTGGAAGCTAATCACTAAGAGTATCACCAGTATGATGACTACCTTCATCATAACCCTTTCCTTATTTTGGCCCCTTCCTCGGGAGGGGCTTTCCCGTTTCAGCGTCCTGCTGAAATCGGTGGCTTACCTTTATTGCCGTGCCGCCACTTTACCGCACTCCGGCGCGTTAACGATTTTCACCGATGAGAGTTGCGTAGCGCCTCGCAAAGCGGGTCGCCATTCAGAATAATCCCGACCGTGTTCCATAATTCCTCCATTTTTCTCCCTTCCCTGCTGACTACAATAGAGGGAGCAACATTCCGCAAAACGTTTCAGGATGAGAAACTTATACCGATGAAAGGCAGTAATACTTTCCGCTGGGCAATAGCGATTGGGGTTGTAGTAGCCGCCGCCGCATTCTGGTTCTGGCATAGCCGTAGCGAAAGCCCGACCGCCGCGCCGGGCGTCGCCGCGCAAGCGCCGCATACCGCCGCCGCAGGTCGCCGCGGTATGCGCGACGGCCCTCTGGCGCCGGTACAGGCCGCGACCGCGACCACGCAAGCCGTACCGCGCTATCTGAGCGGGCTGGGTACCGTGACCGCCGCGAATACCGTTACGGTGCGTAGCCGCGTGGACGGTCAACTCATCGCCCTGCACTTTCAGGAAGGTCAGCAGGTCAACGCAGGCGATCTGCTGGCGCAAATCGATCCCAGCCAGTTTAAGGTCGCCCTGGCACAGGCTCAGGGACAGTTGGCGAAAGATAACGCTACGCTGGCGAATGCGCGTCGTGATTTGGCGCGCTATCAGCAACTGGCAAAAACCAATCTGGTTTCCCGTCAGGAACTGGATGCGCAACAGGCGCTGGTCAACGAAACCCAGGGAACCATTAAAGCGGATGAAGCCAATGTCGCCAGCGCGCAGTTACAGCTCGACTGGAGTCGTATCACGGCCCCGGTCTCGGGACGCGTGGGTCTGAAACAGGTGGATGTCGGCAACCAGATTTCCAGCAGCGATACCGCCGGTATTGTCGTCATTACGCAAACGCACCCGATTGATCTCATTTTTACTCTGCCGGAAAGCGATATCGCGACCGTGGTTCAGGCGCAAAAAGCGGGGAAAACGCTGGCCGTAGAAGCCTGGGATCGGACTAACTCGCACAAATTAAGCGAAGGCGTGTTGCTCAGTCTGGACAACCAGATTGATCCCACGACGGGAACGATCAAAATTAAAGCGCGCTTTACCAATCAGGACGATACGCTATTCCCCAATCAATTTGTGAACGCCCGGATGCTGGTCGATACCGAACAAAATGCCGTTGTGGTGCCTGCCGCGGCGGTGCAAATGGGCAATGAGGGCCACTTTGTGTGGGTGCTGAACGACGAAAATAACGTCAGCAAGAAGCGGGTAAAAATCGGTATTCAGGATAACCGAAACGTGGTGATCAGCGCAGGCTTATCGGCAGGCGATCGCGTCGTTACCGATGGTATTGATCGGCTGACGGAAGGCGCAAAAGTCGAGGTCGTTGAGCCGCAAACCACCGCGGCGGATGAAAAATCCCCTTCCCGCCATGAAGGTCAAAAAGGAGCGCGCGCCTGATGCAGGTATTACCTCCGGGCAGCACGGGCGGCCCCTCGCGTCTGTTTATTCTGCGCCCCGTGGCCACCACTCTGCTGATGGCGGCGATTTTACTCGCCGGGATTATCGGCTATCGCTTCCTGCCCGTCGCCGCTTTGCCGGAGGTCGACTACCCCACTATTCAGGTTGTTACGCTCTACCCTGGCGCCAGCCCGGATGTCATGACCTCCGCCGTCACCGCGCCGCTTGAGCGCCAGTTCGGCCAGATGTCAGGACTGAAGCAGATGTCGTCGCAAAGCTCCGGCGGCGCGTCGGTGGTGACGCTACAGTTTCAGTTGACGCTGCCGCTGGACGTTGCCGAGCAGGAGGTACAGGCGGCGATTAACGCAGCCACCAATTTATTGCCTTCCGACCTGCCGAATCCGCCGATTTACAGCAAAGTCAATCCGGCGGACCCGCCGATTATGACGCTTGCCGTCACCTCAAACGCGATGCCGATGACCCAGGTAGAGGACATGGTAGAAACCCGCGTGGCGCAGAAGATCTCACAGGTCTCCGGCGTCGGGCTGGTGACGCTTGCCGGCGGGCAGCGTCCTGCGGTACGCGTAAAACTGAATGCTCAGGCTGTCGCCGCGCTCGGTCTGACCAGCGAAACGGTCCGTACCGCAATTACCGGCGCCAACGTCAACTCGGCGAAAGGCAGTCTGGATGGCCCCGAACGGGCGGTGACGCTTTCTGCTAACGATCAGATGCAGTCTGCCGACGAATACCGCAGGCTTATCATCGCGTATCAAAACGGCGCGCCGGTACGGCTGGGCGATATCGCCACCGTCGAACAGGGGGCGGAAAATAGCTGGCTCGGCGCATGGGCGAATCAAGCGCCGGCTATCGTGATGAACGTTCAACGCCAGCCTGGCGCCAATATCATTGCGACAGCGGACAGCATTCGCCAGATGCTGCCCCAGCTTACCGAAAGCCTGCCGAAATCGGTGAAGGTCACGGTCCTGTCCGATCGCACCACCAATATTCGCGCTTCCGTGCGCGATACCCAGTTTGAACTGATGCTGGCGATCGCGCTGGTCGTCATGATTATCTATCTGTTTTTACGTAATATTCCCGCCACAATTATTCCCGGCGTCGCCGTACCGCTGTCGCTTATCGGCACCTTTGCGGTGATGGTATTTTTGGATTTTTCCATTAATAACCTGACGCTGATGGCGCTCACTATCGCCACGGGTTTCGTGGTGGACGATGCGATTGTGGTGATTGAGAACATCTCGCGCTACATCGAAAAAGGAGAAAAACCGCTGGCGGCGGCGCTCAAAGGCGCGGGCGAAATCGGCTTTACCATTATTTCCCTCACCTTTTCACTGATTGCAGTGCTGATCCCGTTGCTCTTTATGGGCGATATTGTTGGTCGACTATTCCGCGAATTTGCGGTGACGTTGGCGGTAGCGATTTTAATCTCCGCCGTCGTCTCTTTGACGCTCACGCCCATGATGTGCGCGCGTATGCTCAGCCAGCAGTCTCTGCGTAAACAAAACCGCTTTTCCCGCGCCTGCGAGCGGATGTTTGACCGCGTGATCGCCAGCTACGGACGCGGATTAGCGAAAGTGCTCAACCATCCGTGGCTTACATTGAGCGTGGCATTCGCCACGCTCCTGCTCAGCGTTATGCTGTGGATAGTCATCCCGAAAGGGTTCTTTCCGGTACAGGATAACGGCATTATCCAGGGGACGCTGCAGGCGCCGCAATCGTCATCGTATGCCAGTATGGCGCAACGTCAGCGCCAGGTGGCGGAGCGGATATTACAGGACCCGGCGGTGCAAAGCCTGACGACTTTTGTTGGCGTAGACGGCGCTAACCCCACGCTCAATAGCGCGCGCCTGCAAATTAACCTCAAGCCGCTGGATGCGCGTGATGACCGCGTGCAGCAGGTGATCTCCCGGCTGCAAACCGCCGTGGCGACGATTCCCGGCGTGGCGCTGTATCTCCAGCCGACGCAGGATTTAACCATCGACACGCAGGTCAGCCGCACGCAGTATCAGTTTACCCTGCAGGCCACGACGCTCGATGCGCTCAGCCACTGGGTGCCAAAACTGCAGAACGCGCTACAGTCGTTACCACAGCTCTCTGAGGTAAGCAGTGACTGGCAAGATCGAGGATTAGCGGCCTGGGTGAATGTCGACCGCGACAGCGCCAGCCGTCTGGGTATCAGCATGGCGGATGTGGATAACGCGCTCTACAACGCGTTCGGACAACGCCTGATTTCAACGATTTATACCCAGGCGAACCAGTACCGCGTCGTGCTGGAACATAATACCGCCAGCACGCCGGGCCTGGCGGCGCTGGAGACGATTCGCCTGACGAGCCGCGACGGCGGCACCGTGCCGCTCAGCGCGATTGCCCGCATTGAGCAGCGCTTCGCTCCGCTCTCCATCAATCATTTAGATCAGTTCCCGGTCACGACATTTTCGTTTAACGTGCCGGAGGGCTATTCGCTCGGCGATGCGGTGCAGGCGATTCTCGATACGGAAAAAACGCTCGCCCTGCCAGCGGATATTACAACGCAGTTTCAGGGCAGTACGCTCGCCTTCCAGGCGGCGCTGGGCAGCACCGTCTGGCTTATTGTCGCCGCCGTGGTGGCGATGTATATCGTGCTCGGCGTGCTGTATGAGAGTTTTATCCATCCGATCACGATTCTCTCAACGCTGCCTACGGCGGGCGTCGGCGCGCTGCTGGCGCTGATCATCGCTGGTAGCGAGCTCGATATTATCGCCATTATCGGCATTATTTTGCTGATCGGCATCGTGAAGAAAAACGCCATCATGATGATTGACTTCGCCCTCGCCGCCGAACGCGAACAGGGGATGAGCCCGCGCGACGCTATCTTCCAGGCCTGTCTGCTGCGTTTTCGACCGATTCTGATGACCACGCTGGCGGCGTTGCTCGGGGCATTGCCATTAATGTTGAGTACCGGCGTTGGCGCGGAATTACGTCGCCCGTTGGGGATCGCGATGGTAGGCGGCTTACTGGTCAGCCAGGTATTAACTCTGTTTACCACACCGGTGATTTATCTCCTGTTTGACCGCCTGTCGCTGTACGTGAAAAGTCGCTTTCCGCGCCATAAAGAGGAGGCGTAGATGCGCTTTTTCGCCCTTTTCATCTACCGCCCGGTCGCCACCATTTTGATTGCCGCCGCCATTACGCTGTGCGGCATTCTGGGCTTTCGTCTGCTGCCGGTCGCCCCGCTGCCGCAGGTCGATTTCCCGGTGATTATGGTTAGCGCCTCGCTGCCGGGCGCCTCGCCGGAAACCATGGCTTCGTCAGTGGCGACGCCGTTGGAACGCTCTTTGGGACGCATTGCAGGCGTCAATGAAATGACCTCCAGCAGCTCGCTCGGCAGTACGCGCATTATTCTCGAATTTAATTTCGATCGTGATATTAACGGTGCGGCGCGCGACGTGCAGGCCGCCATTAACGCCGCGCAAAGCTTATTGCCAGGCGGAATGCCCAGCCGCCCGACTTATCGCAAGGCCAACCCGTCCGACGCGCCGATTATGATTTTAACGCTCACCTCGGAGAGCTGGTCACAGGGCAAACTGTATGATTTCGCCTCTACCCAACTGGCGCAAACCATCGCGCAAATTGACGGCGTCGGCGATGTTGACGTCGGCGGCAGCTCCCTGCCCGCAGTACGTGTAGGCTTAAACCCGCAGGCGCTCTTTAACCAGGGCGTCTCGCTGGATGAGGTCCGCGAAGCGATCGACAGCGCCAACGTACGCCGACCGCAAGGCGCAATTGAAGATAGCGTCCACCGCTGGCAAATCCAGACCAACGACGAACTGAAAACCGCCGCCGAATACCAGCCGCTGATTATTCACTATAACAACGGCGCGGCGGTACGCCTGGGCGACGTCGCCAGCGTCACCGACTCGGTGCAGGATGTCCGTAACGCCGGGATGACGAACGCTAAACCCGCTATTTTGTTGATGATCCGCAAGCTGCCGGAGGCCAATATTATTCAGACGGTCGACGGCATCCGGGCAAAACTGCCGGAACTGCGGGCAATGATCCCCGCCGCTATCGATTTACAAATCGCCCAGGATCGTTCGCCGACGATTCGCGCGTCGCTGCAAGAGGTAGAAGAGACGCTGGCTATCTCTGTCGCACTGGTGATCCTGGTGGTGTTTTTATTCCTGCGTTCCGGGCGCGCCACGCTAATCCCCGCCGTCGCCGTTCCCGTTTCGCTCATCGGCACCTTCGCCGCCATGTATCTGTGCGGCTTCAGCCTCAACAATCTGTCGCTGATGGCGCTGACTATCGCGACCGGATTTGTCGTTGATGATGCCATTGTGGTGCTGGAAAATATCGCCCGCCATCTGGAGGCGGGAATGAAACCTTTGCAGGCGGCATTACAGGGTACGCGGGAAGTCGGGTTTACGGTCATCTCCATGAGTCTGTCGCTGGTGGCGGTATTTCTGCCGCTGCTGTTAATGGGCGGTCTGCCAGGACGCTTATTACGGGAATTCGCCGTTACCCTCTCGGTGGCGATTGGCATTTCGCTGGTGGTTTCGCTCACGCTGACGCCGATGATGTGCGGCTGGATGCTTAAATCAAGCAAACCGCGCACCCAACCGCGTAAACGGGGCGTTGGCCGTTTGCTGGTAGCTTTGCAACAGGGTTACGGCACGTCGTTAAAATGGGTGCTTAACCATACGCGTCTTGTCGGGGTGGTTTTTCTTGGTACCGTTGCGCTGAACATCTGGCTTTATATCGCCATCCCTAAAACATTCTTTCCGGAGCAGGATACCGGCGTGTTGATGGGCGGTATTCAGGCTGACCAGAGCATCTCTTTCCAGGCCATGCGCGGCAAGCTGCAGGATTTTATGAAAATTATTCGCGACGATCCGGCGGTGAATAATGTCACTGGTTTTACCGGCGGCTCGCGGGTGAATAGCGGCATGATGTTTATTACGCTGAAGCCGCGCGGCGAACGCAAAGAGACGGCGCAGCAAGTCATTGATCGACTGCGGGTCAAACTGGCAAAAGAACCCGGAGCCAGGCTGTTTCTGATGGCGGTACAGGATATTCGCGTCGGCGGGCGGCAGGCTAACGCCAGTTATCAATACACATTGCTGTCTGACTCCCTGGCGGCGCTGCGCGAGTGGGAGCCGAAAATACGCAAAGCGCTCTCGGCCCTGCCGCAACTGGCGGACGTAAACTCCGACCAGCAGGATAACGGCGCGGAGATGAACCTTATCTACGACCGCGACACCATGTCACGACTGGGCATTGATGTTCAGGCCGCAAACAGTCTGTTAAATAATGCTTTCGGCCAGCGGCAAATTTCCACCATTTATCAGCCGATGAACCAGTATAAAGTGGTGATGGAAGTCGATCCGCGCTATAGCCAGGATATCAGCGCGCTGGAGAAAATGTTCGTTATCAACCGTGACGGAAAAGCGATTCCCCTCTCTTATTTCGCCCAATGGCGGCCCGCCAATGCGCCGCTGTCGGTGAACCATCAGGGACTTTCCGCGGCGTCCACGATTGCCTTTAACCTGCCGACCGGCACATCGTTATCGCAGGCGACAGAGGCCATTAATCGCACCATGACGCAGCTTGGCGTCCCCTCGACGGTACGCGGCAGTTTTTCCGGAACGGCGCAAGTCTTCCAGCAGACCATGAATTCACAGCTTATTTTGATAGTGGCGGCGATCGCTACCGTCTACATTGTGCTGGGGATACTGTACGAAAGCTACGTCCATCCACTGACCATTCTCTCTACTCTACCATCGGCGGGCGTTGGGGCGCTTCTGGCGCTGGAGCTCTTCAATGCCCCTTTCAGCCTAATCGCCCTGATAGGGATCATGCTATTAATTGGCATTGTGAAGAAAAACGCCATTATGATGGTCGATTTTGCGCTTGAAGCGCAACGAAGCGGCGGCCTGACGCCGGAACAAGCCATTTTCCAGGCCTGCTTGTTACGCTTCCGTCCAATAATGATGACCACGCTGGCGGCGCTGTTCGGCGCACTGCCATTGGTGTTATCTGGCGGAGACGGTTCGGAATTACGGCAGCCGCTGGGGATAACCATTGTCGGCGGTTTGGTCATGAGCCAGCTCCTGACGCTCTATACCACGCCGGTGGTGTACCTCTTTTTCGATCGTCTGCGGCTGCGTTTTTCGCGTAAAAATAGCAAACCGGTAGTAGAGATATGACAGAACTTCCTGACAACACCCGCTGGCAACTCTGGATTGTGGCATTCGGCTTTTTTATGCAGTCACTGGATACCACCATCGTCAACACTGCGCTGCCCTCCATGGCGAAAAGCCTGGGGGAAAGCCCGCTGCATATGCACATGGTAGTGGTGTCATATGTTCTCACCGTCGCCGTGATGCTCCCCGCCAGCGGCTGGCTGGCAGATAAAATCGGCGTGCGTAATATTTTCTTTGCCGCCATTGTGCTGTTCACGTTGGGTTCGCTGTTTTGCGCCCTCTCCGGCACGCTTAATCAACTGGTATTAGCGCGGGTTTTACAAGGCGTAGGCGGCGCGATGATGGTGCCAGTCGGACGCCTGACGGTCATGAAAATCGTGCCGCGCACGCAATATATGGCGGCGATGACCTTCGTCACCCTACCGGGACAGATCGGGCCGTTACTCGGCCCCGCGCTGGGCGGGGTGCTGGTGGAATATGCTTCATGGCACTGGATCTTTCTGATCAATATCCCGGTGGGAATTGTCGGCGCTATGGCAACCTTTATGCTGATGCCAAACTACACCATAGAGACCCGGCGCTTTGATCTGCCGGGGTTCCTGCTGTTAGCTATCGGCATGGCGGTACTCACGCTGGCGCTGGACGGTAGTAAAAGCATGGGGATTTCGCCCTGGACATTAGCCGGACTTGCTGCGGGCGGCGCGGCAGCCATTCTGCTCTATCTCTTCCATGCCAAAAAAAACTCAGGCGCGTTATTCAGCCTGCGATTGTTCCGCACGCCCACGTTTTCACTGGGGTTGCTGGGCAGTTTTGCCGGGCGTATCGGCAGCGGTATGCTGCCGTTTATGACGCCGGTCTTTTTGCAAATTGGTCTTGGTTTTTCACCGTTTCATGCCGGTTTGATGATGATCCCCATGGTGCTGGGCAGCATGGGAATGAAGCGGATTGTAGTGCAGATAGTTAACCGTTTTGGCTATCGTCGGGTTCTGGTGGCGACTACGCTCGGACTGGCATTGGTTAGCCTGTTGTTTATGTCGGTCGCGCTGCTCGGCTGGTATTATCTCCTGCCGCTGGTACTGCTTTTGCAGGGAATGGTGAACTCGGCGCGCTTTTCTTCCATGAACACCTTAACGCTAAAAGACCTTCCCGATACGCTGGCCAGCAGCGGCAATAGCTTATTATCGATGATTATGCAGCTCTCGATGAGTATCGGCGTCACTATTGCCGGAATGCTGCTGGGTATGTTTGGCCAACAGCATATCGGGATAGACAGTAGCGCCACACATCACGTCTTTATGTACACCTGGTTATGTATGGCGGTTATTATCGCGCTACCAGCGATAATTTTTGCCCGCGTGCCGAACGATACACAGCAAAACATGGTCATTTCACGGCGTAAAAGGAGCCTGTAATGAAAGTCTGGCGGCCCGGAATCACCGGCAAGCTGTTTCTGGCGATCTTCGCCACCTGCATCGTGCTGCTGATCAGTATGCATTGGGCCGTGCGCGTCAGTTTTGAACGCGGATTTATTGACTATATCAAACACGGCAACGAGCAGCGGCTACAAATGCTGGGCGATGCGCTGGGCGACCAGTACCAGCAACACGGCAACTGGCGTTTTTTACGCAACAACGATCGCTTCGTTTTCCAGATTTTGCGTTCATTTGAGCATGACAACGACCGCGATAAACCCGGCCCCGGTATGCCGCCGCACGGTTGGCGCACCCAATTCTGGGTCGTCGATCAAAATGGCCGGGTGCTGGTCGGCCCACGCGGTCCGGTGCCGCATGACGGTACTCGTCGGCCCATTCTGGTCAATGGCGCCGAAGTCGGCGCGGTTATCGCCTCTCCTGTCGAGCGGCTGACGCGCAATACGGATATTAATTTTGATATGCAGCAGCGGCGCGCCAGCTGGATGATCGTGGCGTTATCAACGTTGCTGGCCGCGCTGGCGACATTTTTGCTGGCGCGTGGCCTGCTCGCCCCGGTCAAACGGTTGGTCGAGGGTACGCACAGACTGGCGGCGGGGGATTTTACCACGCGCGTGACCCCAACCAGCGCCGATGAGCTGGGAAAACTGGCGCAGGATTTTAACCAGCTTGCCAGCACGCTGGAAAAAAACCAGCAGATGCGCCGCGACTTTATGGCGGATATTTCCCACGAACTGCGCACGCCGCTGGCGGTATTGCGCGGCGAACTGGAAGCCATTCAGGATGGCGTTCGCCAGTTCACGCCAGAATCGGTTACCTCGCTACAGGCGGAAGTCGGTACGCTTACCAAACTGGTTGACGACCTGCATCAGCTGTCGTTGTCTGACGAGGGCGCGCTGGCTTATCAAAAAACGACCGTCGATCTTGTTCCCCTGTTGGAAGTCGCTGGCGGCGCGTTCAGAGAGCGCTTTACCAGCCGGGGGCTAACGTTACATTACGCGTTGCCGGATAGCATGACCGTCTTCGGCGACCCGGATCGCCTGATGCAACTGTTTAATAATCTGCTGGAAAACAGTCTGCGCTACACCGACAGCGGCGGCGGCCTGCATATTTCCGCCGAACAACGCGACAAATCATTATTCCTGACCTTTGCTGATTCTGCACCGGGCGTCAGCGATGAACAGTTACAAAAGCTTTTTGACCGTTTTTACCGCACGGAAGTGTCCCGTAACCGCGCCAGCGGCGGTTCTGGACTGGGGCTGGCAATATGCGTCAATATTGTACACGCGCATAACGGTCATCTTCACGCCGCTCATTCGCCTTTTGGCGGGGTTAGCATTACAGTAGAGTTACCGCTGGATCGCGATTTACAGAGAGAAGTATGACTGAATTACCCATTGATGAAAACACGCCGCGCATTTTGATTGTTGAAGATGAACCCAAGCTGGGACAGCTGCTTATTGACTACTTACGCGCGGCGAGTTACGCCCCCACGCTCATCAATCACGGCGACAAGGTACTGCCGTATGTGCGTCAAACGCCGCCGGATCTGATCCTGCTGGATCTGATGCTGCCGGGTACCGATGGTCTGACGCTATGCCGGGAGATTCGCCGTTTTTCCGACATCCCCATTGTGATGGTCACAGCCAAAATCGAAGAGATCGACCGGCTACTTGGGCTGGAAATCGGCGCCGATGATTATATCTGTAAGCCTTACAGCCCGCGCGAAGTCGTGGCCCGCGTGAAAACCATTTTGCGCCGCTGTAAACCGCAGCGCGAACTCCAGCAGCAGGATGCCGAAAGCCCGTTAATGATTGATGAAAGCCGCTTTCAGGCCTCCTGGTGTGGTAAAGCGCTGGATTTAACCCCCGCTGAATTCCGCCTGCTAAAAACCTTATCGCTTGAACCGGGTAAAGTTTTTTCCCGCGAGCAGTTGTTAAACCACCTCTACGACGACTACCGTGTGGTGACCGATCGTACTATCGACAGCCACATTAAAAACCTGCGCCGCAAGCTGGAATCGCTGGATGCCGAACAGTCATTTATCCGCGCGGTCTACGGGGTGGGATATCGCTGGGAAGCGGATGCGTGTCGCCTGGTATAATGATTATTGGCATAACAATAACAAGGTCGTAAGACGATATTTTCCGCCAACGCTATTCTGGCGGAATTAACACACTGTCCTCTTTCCTTTGGCCGAGCGGTATCCCGAAAACCACGACGAACGCGATCGGGGACAATAAATTATTTGGCCGCTCTTTTTAGTTTACCGATATACTGTGAGTAGTTTTTTAAACTTATTGCGCATTAATTCATTAAGTGAATCTAAAAATACATAAACATAACACCAGCTTAATTATACATGGATTTTTATGACAGAAACGTCATCTCACCGCTATAAACCACGCAATATAATAAATGCGCCAAATGTAAAATCGTCTATTTTTTCCCGGAGCCAACAACGCGGCGACAGCGAAAATATCCAGCGCTGGTTAAGCAACCATTTTTATCGTTGGATCATTGGTGACTTTCCTCACGTTTATCCTGTGCGCTCCGTCGCCGATTATGCCGTTTATTTTAGCCCTGATGCAGAAATCCCCGCCTGGCTGGTGCCAAAGCTGGGTGGCGATGAGCGCTTTTACTACCTTAACGTTCAGCACCCGCAACTCGTGGCAATGGAAAGAGATTTAGTGGAATTTCTTTCGCGTCAGGAAGGAACGCGGCTGGAAACTAAACTGCAGCGCATCAACTGCTTTACCGTGCTGGCAATGCGCGAAGCGGAGCATCAAAAAATGCAGCGCCTGCGTGAACAAGGTTGGTATCCCTCCAACAGCGAGGCGCTAAAACCGGTGATGACGGTGAATAACGGTGTGCTGGTTGAACTTGATGCAACAAATCCCGGCCTGCGCAGTGAGATGGCGTATGAATCCTGGCATATGCAACACTGCGTCGGAGATTTTGATAATAAAGGCGCGCTTTCCGGCGGCTACGGCGATTACTACGCCCGGCAAATTGAACAACAGAAACTTCGCCTGTTCAGCCTGCGCGACGGCAATAATATTCCCCACGTTACAATAAGCCTGGTGGTTGGTAATAACGGCCTGAGCATTGATCAGATTAAAGGTAAGCAAAATCGCCATCCTATTAAGAAATATGCTAACGATGTTTTATCTCTGTTACGCCATCTGCAACCACTTCCTGAGCGCCACGCTGATTGCGAAGGGATGGGAATAGTTTATGAATTGACGCCGGAATATTCAGGTTGGAAATTTATTACGCATATTCATGACCTCAATTTTCTGCTCAATGTGCTGCATGACAATTTTCACTTAATGGAACACTTCCCCACTCCCCCGGTAGCTTTACAGTGGCTGCTGCTGCACAGCGCCCCGGAGGCGCTGCGCTACCTTCAGGTTGTTGATCCTAACGTGGCGACGGCTGCGGAAATGCTGTTTCCGCAGCATGAATGGCATCCTACGCTTGCCGGGAAAAACACCAGTAGCGAACCTTTCGAAATTGAAAGCCTGACGCTACAAACCACGCGCTACCTCCCTGTCATCAAGGAGGTGCAATAATGTTCTGGATTGTTCTTATTATTGCCGCCCTATTTTTTAGCTGGCGCAACTACAAAAAAAACAAACCGCTGATTGCAGCCCGTATCGCCGAGGAGAAAGAAAAAGATCGCCTGAAAGACCTGCGTCGCGATACCCGACGGCGGCAATGGGCGCTGGCGCTAGCTGATATCCTCGCCCGGCGCAACGGGCTACCGATCAAAGGCGTTGAGCTGGTATTTAAACTTGACGATGACAAACGCCGCTATCTGGCACAGCAGGTAAAAAAAGAGCTGGGCTTGAGCGAAAACCTCGACGGCGCGGCGTTACGCCACAAGGTTGAGGATATCTTACGCCGCTGGCCTGCGGGCATCGGCAGCTCGCCGCGCACGTTTTATCATCATCTGGCGGCCCAGGGCCAGGTCCGCGACGCGCTGGCTTTCGACTGTATGCGCACCGCCTTTCTGACCCGCTGTATCGCCGGGCTCGGCTGGTGCGACGTACATCAGGCCTGGCTGGTGTTATTACTTAACGCCCAGCGCGCTCAGGACTGTTTTGATTCCTGGGAGGATTACGCCACCGCCTACGTTCGCGCCCGCCGGGTATGGCTCACGCTACGTGACACGCCAACAGCGCTTGCCGGACGGGATTTACAGGAAGCCACCCATTATCTGCAAGACCCGGTCAGCCGCTGGCGACAACTGCCGTGGAATGAATTCAAAATTTTCGAGCCGATTTAAAGGACGCTTTATGGAACAGGATGATCGTCTGCTCAACGCTATGTTTGAGATGTGCAACCACAAAAATCCCCTCAATGACGGGCAACGAGAGTGGCATATCGCCGATATTCCCGGCCTGCTGCGCGAAGAACGCTATGACGAACTGGACGAACGCTACAACCAGGCGCTGACGGAGAGCTTTACCAGCCGCGAAGCGGAAAAGCGCTATTTCTTCGCCTGGAATCAAATGGACAACCCTTTTTACGATATGGACACGCTGGTTGAGGCTGGGCCGCAAGGATTAGCGCTGATCAAAAACTGGCAGCGCGCTCGTCCCCGCTCCACTCACGCCTGGCTTGCCGAGGCGCAATACTGGAATCACCGTGCGTGGCTTTACCGCAGCTATGGCTGGGCGAGAGAAACCACCCGAGCGATGTGGATCTGCGCCGCCGCCTGCAACGAACGGATGGTCATCGCCGCGCTCAATGCTATCGACTGTGAACCGCGCCAGTGGATGGCGGCGGCCCTGACCAGCACCAACTCAAAAGTCTTCGGCCAGCCCGACTGGCTGGTTGAGTTCCTCGTGGGCGCGGATGTTGCCGGGCAGCCATTAATGGAAGATCTGGCTGAATATCATCGCCATTCACCGCAGGAGGTGGACGCGCTGATGGCCCATTCCGGGCTGTCGTTTGCCGACGCGGTTTGCCCAAATTTGCCGCGCCCGTCCGTGCTGCCGGAGTGCAATGACGATGCCGGGCAAAAATACTGGCTCGCCGTCTGCCTGGCTATTTTCCCGACGGCATTTTACGTGCTGGATGAATATATCCCGTTTCGTATGCCACGCTGGAGAGGGTCTCACGAGGAGATCCGCGAATTTCTGGAATCAAGCGTATGCGATCACCTTTCTGCCGCAGAACGTGAACATCTGGAGCTATTGATCTGGTGGGACGATCACCGCGATCTGCGCATCAAAGAGGTTGACTCCCCGGCAGAACAGGAACGTATTATCGCCAAAGCCGAAGAGATTAGCCTGCGAGCGCATATCCAGGAATCTCGCCACAACGCGCTGGAGTGGCTGCGGGTCTGCTATAGCGATCTGGACGATAATGACGCGCTCTGGCGAACCCTTCAGCGTTCGATCGTGGAAAAAGTTAAGCTCAACAATTACTTCTCTGATGACACGATAAAGTTCGCCCTGCGCGATTTTCCTGACACCTGGTGGATGTATAATTTTCTCTGCCAGAATGCGCAGCAAACGGAATTCGCAGTGCCGAAAATCCGCCGTGGCTACTTTCAGTACGCCGGGTTATTGGGTTTCGAAAAGGATGAGGCGCAAGGCCTCGCCTGGCTCGATAGCGTCGCCGACATTCAATATAACCATAGCTGGCGGGCGGCGATTAAAAATTTCGACTGGTTCGGGCTCCCGGAACATTTCGTGCCGCTGGCAGAGCTGGGCGCACAAAGAAATATACCCGCCGCGCTAAACCTGCTGGGCCTTGAACACAATAATAAAGAGAACAACGGCCTACTACCTTACGATCCTGCCATCGCGTTAGGGTATTTTCAGCGCGCGGCGGAGATTTTGCACCGGCAGTTAGCGCTGCGCGAGAGCACCCCGTACAAATTAATAGATAACGGAGGCTATACCGACTATGAAAATGACCTGCAAAATATTCATTTCAGCATCGGCGTCTGCAACCAGCGTCTGAGTAAACAAGAACCTGATACCGAAAAACGTTCCGCTTATGAAAAAGAACTGCTCGATAATCTCTGGCTGGCGCATCAGTTCGGGCATAAAGAAGCCTGGGGCTTGTTCCTGCTGAATATTTTTGAAGTGAAGGATATTACGCTGGCGCATAAGCATCTGGAACTGGTGCAACAAGAGGCCAACAAAGGCACGCTACATGCTATGGTGACCCTATCGCGCCTGCACGGTAATAAACACGATCGAACGCTGTTTAATATGAAGCTAAGCGCACGCTGGGCGCATTTTGCCTTCACACTTTACCCGGATAATGAAATCGTTATGGACTGCCTGGACCACCTGCATTTCGATTCTTTCTGGAAACGCTTTCGTTTCGCCTGGTATACCGTCCGTATCCCGAATTCAGAGCTGCCGGGACAGGTCAACTCAATGGTGTAATGGAGTGATAATACAAAGAAAATCTCTATTTCTTTGCGCCCTGCTTCTACTCTGCGCCACCGCCAGGGCTGAAATTACGGAGCAGCAGATCGAGGCCGACTGCGCAAAAATTCCAGTTTTTGCCAGCCAGGGCGAACAGCTTTACAAGACCCAAAAGTATGCCAAAGCGCGCGACGCTTTTGAACAGCAGGCCGCATGGAGCGAAAGCTGCGCCCTTGACGACAGCGCCATCGCGACGGCCTACAACAACGTGGCGCTAACCTGGATACGCGAAGGCGAGTGGCGTAAAGCCCGCGCCTGGCTGATGCTAAGGCCGAATGATAGCAAGTCGATCTACAACCTGAAACTTATCAAAGATAAGCTATCGGCCCTGCCGCCACCGGTTTTTGCGGCGGGGGAATACTGGCGCTATGCCGGACGCGCCTCCTGGAATGTGCTTAGCGTGAAGGCATTACCCACCCCATCGCGCTATCAGGTTAATTTTCAGGGTTACTGGTTCGGTTTAATGGGGATCTACTTCGGCCCCAATATCGGCGAGTTCTCCACAGCGGTAACGCTGGAAAACGATAAAACCATCGTGGCGCTTCGGGAAGGCGATGATATTCACTGCGACATTTCGCTGGCTTTTTCTTCTGAAACCATTGATGCCAGCACCGATACGTTTGTGGACTGCGGTTTTGGCGCAAATGTCCGCGCCGACGGGCACTATCTGCGCGTTGAATAAATCTGGCGTGGAAACTGAAATTTTATGATTAACCTGAGATCGGTTGAAATTAACAATCTATTTATAATTCTCATAACGTTCCTCATTCTTTCCTGATATCCATATTACCTTAACACCTCCATTACAATTATTCATGTCGTAAGCATGGTATATTTAACACTCGCTTCTTTTTTTCACCCTGTGATACTTCATTTCTGGATATCAATTTGAACCGACCATTTTCCATTTGATATTGTTCCTTTATATAAATCTGAGGCGCCTGATCTTTAAACTTTATAGTTACAAGATGACCATCTTTGCTGTCTTCATACCACCTATATATAACATAACTATCAATGCTTATTGTGTAATCCTGGCGGATGACAAAATCAGAAAAACGCACGATATCTTCATAAGCAAAAAAGCTACTAAGTAATAAAGCATCCACCAGGTTTCCTTTTGCATCATAACTATTTATTTGTACATTAAGTAATAACGTATCAGACTCTCCAATTTTATTATAAATTATCAATTTGTAAGTATTATCATCATGTTCAAAGCACCCTAATTCATAATAACGGACACCATCACCAATATACGGAGAAAGAAAATTCTCACCTTTTACCGGCACCTTAATTTCCTGTTGATTAAATAAGTTAGTTTTCTCTTTATATTCATCTGGTAATTTTAACTCCATTACATTACCATCGGAATTAATATCTTTATAATAACAAGCCAATTGTGCAAACTGCGTAGAATCAACAGGTAGAACCAATTCCTTGCTCTTTTGATTATTACAACCAACACTTGTTAAAATAATGCCAAACAATATGGCCGAACGCAGTAAACTTAAAGAAAAAGTTAATCTATAACTATTCATAGTCGGCAGTAATATTGGGTTATATGTAGAAAACTATATAATAAAATATTGTCATCATGCATTATTGTATTTTTCTTAAAAACTCATGATATGATTACTAAATAAGCGTCAATTATTAAGATGTGCAGATGACGGTGTTGATACCAATTTTTAGCGTTTTTGCTGTATCGCGCACGTCAGCACCATTGAAGGCCATATCAACAATATGGTCTTTGACGCCGGGCGTACGGGCTTCACAGGTATAAGACAACTGGAAAACACGTCTACATGACCGGCAACGAAAGCGCTCGTGCCGAGAAGAACTACGACCATGACGATAAATTTCATCTGAATGGCAACAGTAACCATAGAAAACCTAAAATAACAGTACATACTATAAATTCTATCGATTGAAGGCATTACCCCTGTATCCCCCACAAAACGTTGCCCCGGAGGATAGAGCTCGTTTACAAAACACCACATTATTCACACTTTATTCTTTCTGTACTATTTAAAGAACTTCCAAACTCATAAAAATAGTTCATATTAGTGATATAATCATGATAATTATCATCATTTAATTCACGTTCCTTCTGCATAACCAACGAAAACAATTCGCTGTCAGACTTAACATCATAGCAACCATGAACTGACATCACAGATAACAAATATATAATTGTCATTTTTTCAAAAGAACTATTTGTGGTGGAAAGTTTGTCTCTCAATAGAGGAATAGCCTTCGATCCCATAGGGGCAATACCATCAGCCATCCATAATGGATATGGTCTTTTAGCACGTGTACCATAATAATAAAAATCATACCTTTTATCTAAAGGCAATCCCTTCATATACACCAAAACATCCTGGATAGAGTGCCCGTTGAGGGTACTCCTGACATATTCAGGAATAGAAGACTGGCAAGCTGTTATCGCCGCAACGAATGATATGACCATAATTATAGAGAAAAATTTTTTTGACATAAATTATCACCTGCATCAGTTATTTTTTTCATATCAGATTTTATTTTATTCCCTGTCGCATAGGCATCCTTTTCAAAACCAATATTTCAAAGTCAGAAAAAATGCACGGCACGATAAGAACATTAGCTGGTATCTGACAATCAATCACTATCACTAAATTTGCGTCATTACCGGATTCTACATATTTAAATAAATACCATCATGATTTCCCAAAATTCCTCCAAGCCAGACCATGTTCCTTAGATTTTACTCCCAACAACCCCTCTATTTCCCCCCATAAATATTGATTGGCGTCTGTCGATGTAACTATTGCTTCAACAAGACCTGTTGCTATGGCAGTGGCTAATTCATCATTATCTGAAGCCATCCCATCTTCAATATATTTAAACAATAACTCTTTTTTAACACAATCAAGTTCAGAAAATATCGCTACCAAAGACTTACCAATCTGCGAAAATAGCATAATCAACGGTGACTCATCAGGAATCCAATACTCATTAACGGACCCAATTGTTTCTGATATAGAGTCCGAAAAAGAACTAAATTTATCCACATAGTCAGCAATAATTTTATCCATTACTCTCCCCTTAAAGCTCGCTGTAAATCTTTCAATATATTCTCTGTCGCCGACCTTCTCACCAGTAGACAATTCATAAAGCACAGCATCCGCAGTGCTTCTGCAAATAGACCCGTTTTAGTTCAATGCATTTTTTTAAGATCCCGGCCAAATTGACCCTGGTTGAGTTGTATCCATTTCTTGTTTGGACCAACATACCCTCCCCCCCAAGGCTCTACTTTTCCATCAGAATATGGTCACAGTGGCAAAGGTGGAGTTTTCTCTCCGGCTCATGGTGTGGCTCCAGTTGCCCCGTCATCTGCTCCGGCGTCAGTCCGTCCCTCTTGACTAAAATTTACACAATTCATTGATAATAAAAAATATTTAAATCATAGCTAATTCTTTAATTTTTTCAGTTCTTGTAGCTTGTTTTGAGCACCTATATCACCATTTTTTGAAGCCAATCCCATCCAATAAATAGCTTTGTTCAAATCATAATACTTTGAAAAGTCAGGGTTTGTATTGGATAAATAAATACCATAATTATATTGAGCTATGATATTTCCTTGAGATGCAGATATCTCCAAATACCTTAATTGTTCGTCAATGTTATTTATGGTGAAGCAATAATATTGATATAATCGAAATGATGCTTCCGAGTCTCCATCTTTCGATTTGTTTTCAAGCTCGAATTTTTGCTCATCCGTTAGATTATAGATGGTGGAAGTGGATTCCGACCTCCATTTATTACCGTCTTTAGACTTAGTCATTTTGCCACCAAATGTGTAAAATGATACTATTAACATTATAAATACAATAACAAATCGCATTTATTTCCTCATCATATAAATTTATTTTATATCTCCTGGTTTCTGAAGCGTTCTAGTGGTCGTTGATACGGGTTTAATCCCTCCATAAGCCCTATCGGGTCCTGTATGATATTCCTCCTTTGCAGAAAATCATACCATCGACATCAGTTGTAATCTCGACACCAGATAATTTTATATCTCATTAGCAGTAGCACAAATAGACTATTATTCACAAACATTTTCTTTTATTTTTTTTATCGATTCATTAATTTTGTCTATAATACGCTCATCTCTAAATTCATTTAATAGTTCATTTAGAATAGGAAGTAATTCTTTACTCCCGGCATTCCCGGCTGCAATAATAATTTCATCAAAAATCACATCTTTCTTAAGTTCTTTAATTATGGTTTCCAGAACACGTTCATCCTTTCTCTCTGCCAGACCTGATATAACCTCAATTCTTATATCATCATTCGTATCCAATAACATCCCCACAAACTCCTCTCTGATATCCTCGGTGTCATATTGATTGAAATTTATAGAAAATGCAGCCCAATTCTTCACGTCGCTATTATTATCACGAAGTAAACATAGCAATAAAGGTATTGTCGAGTTATCATTAATATTTGATAGTGCTGCTGCAATTGCACATCGAACATTTGCCGATTTATCATGAATTACTTTAGTGCATAAATTAATAAATTCCTTTTCGAAATGTTTGTCTTTTTTACAAAAATACCCTAACGCATTGATAATAGAGGCTCTTATCAAGACTGATTTATTGAGTTGGAACATGTTTTTTAAAAAACAAAAAGATTTTCGCAGTTTCTCATATGACATGGTCATTTGACTTAAAATAGTAACTCCAATTTTCTTTTTATAGTTATCCCTGGAATGACAAAGATTCATGGATAAATTAAAAACATCGTCTCCACTTAATATTTGCAGGCAAAATATAGCAGCATTTCTTTTTAAGGGGTCATTATCATACAAAATAGGAGTGAGTTGTTCTATTGTGTAGTTTTTATACTTTTCATATAGAAAAATCTCTCTTCTTTCTTTTTTTTGTTTGTATTTTTCAATAACTTTCATAACGATTATCACTTGGTAATTTTATCTTTGGATTGCCGTGTATGTTTGCATCCCCATGCCTTCATGGTGTACTTGTCTCCAGTGCAGTAAATCTACCATCTGCAATTAACTCTTCGAGCATCTCACATCGGCCAGGTTTCTTACCTGTACTTTGCCCTCGCTCACTTATTAATGAATCAACCAGCTTCTGTATTCCTGTGTTAGCTTGATTAGGCGCGGGTGAGTATGAACGGCAGCGGGCCGGGCGGCGTGAAGTCGGTCTCACCCGGCAGCACCTTCGCCCCCGGCAGCGGGTTTACCGGCCTCGCCGGACGTCATTCCGCCCGGACACACCGAGCACGCCACGCCTGTCGGCGCGCCTATCAGCCCCCCCCGCAGCCCCTGGACTATCGGGCCACCTTCTGCTGTCATATCATTCTGGCGCGCCGCTGGTTTTCCGCTCATCACTCAATTCCTTTTATTATTTAATTTGATGTGAGGAATAAGGTATGTACGTATTTATCACTTGTGATACTCCTCGTTTTTTATCATTTTCCCCACCAAAAAAAACCATTGAACATATCCACCAGATAAAAACCACCCCCATATTGCCACTGTCAAAACATATTCACTGTGAATGGTTGTAAAAATAAAACCAAAAGACAATAAAAATAAAAACAAAACAATAGCAAATATTATTCCTGTCGGAAATGATATTATTACCATCCCATACATCATAATACTATTCAGTTCACTTATATCATAATTTGAATCTAACTGAGAAAGTCTAAGTAAAGAAACACATAATATAGAGATTGACATTGTTATCCAGATCATTTTTATACTTCTAATAAAGTGTTTCATTATAACACTCCAGTTAAAATAAATCTCATAAGCCGTCCTGCATTATTCCCGGAACATTTCATCTGACATGTTTTTAAAGTATCATTAGACCAATCCTGACAATTATTGACCAATCCAAATTTCATCGGAAACATCCAGTCGGGTAATACGGTATAAAAAGGCCTTGCTCCTTTAACTTTTTCTTTTAGGCAGCTTTCAATACAATCATTATCTGGTTCGACCGATTCGCACCGGCTAGCACCTTCTCTCGTATCGTTGCTCGCTTTTCCTGGTCCTAACCTTCCATCAGTTGGCCATTCTCCTCGTTGATCCTGACCACCACAAACATATCCATTTTCCCCGTCAGGAACACAAAGATATTGATGATATAAAGGATTACCCCATATATCAGGGCCACTTTTTTCACTCGTACCTCCTAGTGAATGCAATGGTTTAGTACATTTTAGTGTTTCCAATCCTAATGGATCTATATCTGTGACCGGATTCAGCGGATATTTATAAAGGTTTCATCCCCCGGCTAATCCAATAGGATCCTGCGTGATATATATTCCCTGTTCCGGATTGTAATAACGGTACCGGTTGTAATACAGTCCCGACTCCTCATCGTATTGCTGCTCCGGCAGCCGTATCACCTGCTCCAGGTGCTCAGGGTTTTCCTCACCCGACAGGTTTTCCCATTCATTAAACGCTACTAACTTATACAATACTTCTATTAACGCCGATTAACATCTGCGATAGTCTCTAATAACCACGATAATATAGGTTTTTACCTACTGCTCACGATGCAAGCCTCTACTGGCTCTCCTCGTTTGCTGCGTTTTTTCATCACGTAAGTTTTCGATAAGAGCATCGACATCACGATCAAAGTGTGATGACTTTTTTATATATCGAATGATATCTTCCGATAAAAATTGGTCGGGATCAATAAGTGCCAACCTAACTAATTTCATCAATTCATCTTTAGATGGTTTCTTCTTTAACCACCAATGAAACGCGCCATTCCGATCATGTTCCGAACTATCCTCATGACCAACCTCATATCCATTAAGTTGTTTTAAAAACAATAAATCAGGATACATATCAAGGTCTAACCACTCCATTGGAAAAGACATTAATGTTATAAACACTATTTTGTTCATAAACCACCTTATTAAACAGGATCCGCACCAGTATATTGAATTTCTCCACCTAACCTTTCGAATATCTCACACATCGACACATCCCCACGCAAACACCCTTCTCGAGCAGCCCCCATTGATATATATTGTAATAGTAAAAGGTCAGCACTCAATAACTTACCAAATTTAAAAATCATCTTCTGCCTGGCAGATAGAATTTTCTTACTTGCATCAGATAGTTTTCTACAAAATGAGCTTTGTTCCTTTGTCATTTTAGTTGAATCTGCTTCAGAAAGAGGTTTCCATGTATCGGTACTTACACGAGGACCATCATTTTTCGCTAAGTGAATATGATCTGGAGCATGGTCAGGCCGAAATCTGTGGCCTCTGGGCCAGGGTTCGCATGTACCGAAGTAGGACCATTAGCCCCAGGGATACCTTGTCCAAGGTTAACCAGCCCCAAAGGGTCACTTCTGCTAATCGGATTTAGTGGATACTGGTACAGGTTCCATCCTCCCATCCTCCCATCAGCCCAATCGGATCCTGCGTGATGTACCTTCCCTGCCCCGGATTGTAATAACGGTGCCGGTTATAATACAGCCCCGACTCCTCATCGTATTGCTGACCCGGCAGCCGTATCACCTGCTCCAGGTGCGCCGGGTTTTCCTCACCCGACAGGTTTCCCCACTCACCATATTTCCGCACGTCGACAAATTTATCTTACGTCGACAAATTTATCTTAAATATCAGATCAGTCATGCCTATAGATTGTGTACCATGCGAAACATCGAGCCAACCTATCTGGAATATATGGAACATGATCTTTTACCCATTTTTCTATATTTTTTTCCTCTGATATTTCAGCCGCACCACTCCATATTGTGATAAAATCATCCTTAAACTCATCTCCAGAATAAAAAATAAACGCCTCATCGGCACCATATGTTTCTATATAGACGATTGAACTATTTTGCTCTTTAAAAAATTCGAGTATATTTAATCGTTCTGTTTTTAGTTGCCTTTTGATATTATTTTGCAAAAAATCTCTTTGTGCAGCACTCAATTTATCAGACATATTAGTACATGGTGTTTTTGCAAATGAAAAACCACAAGCCAGGCAAAATACTAACGTACATTTAAGTATATTTATTCTTATCCATCTCATTATCTCACATCCCCAAATTTCATATTCACTCGATTTTTATTATTTCAAAAAAACTCTTGACATTTCCCCTTCTTATTCTGCAATCATCCTCGTTCATCGCTACATCCAAACGCCAGTGCAATTTATTTTCCACATCCCAATGACTTCTCATCGCATTAGCAAATTTTTCTGCTGTTAAATCCGCTGAACTTATATAATATCTCACCCAACATTTCCGGTTCTTTCTTTCCACTATGTTTCTCTGAACGAAAAGATACCGCCACGCATAGTTTTTTTAACCCTTCCATTCAAATGTAAAAGAAATTAGCTCATCCGGAACATCACTGACAATATGAGTCACATGTTACTTAACATTCAATCAGAAATATATCTCTTTGTAATCTTTAAATAAGGGTGAATCCCCTACGCCCATAAAAATGAACATTATTTTTGTTGATGGTATGCCACCTCTGCCTGAAGGCACTGTTCTATCAGGGAAAGATCATAACAACCATAACTCAAACATTAATTTATGAATTTAGTAATAACGCAACATTAATCTGTAAAATCCAGCACTGACTTGTATTTAAAAAGTTGTATTTAACGTGCTAAATATACGATTCCTGGTTATTTTATTCTTTATACAGGCGTATGCAAAAATATACTCTCATACTCTCGTCATGATGCTGAAGGTTAAATTTAATTCATTTTAAAAGGCTAAAACCAGGATGAAGATCTACCTCGTCACCAAATCAATTTGCCACCACCACCTATATAACTCCGGCCTGGATATGGAAGTATAAACATGTCATCACATTTTTCCCTGGAACACCCCCAGTATATCGTTTCCTTACCATCGGACCATTCTGCCGTGGCGGCGGCATTAATAGAAAAATGCCAATTTTTCTTATTATAAATCAACTCACCCGTTATTTCACAAGGAAACCAGAGCCAAAATCCAGTCATGGTATCACTCATTTCCTTATATTTATCACTTAACGAAAATATTTTTTCTATCTGACTTGCATTTAAAACCCATTTATTGCATAAGTTTCTATCCCCAGGCTCTTTATTATAAGGACTCATATAATGGGACTGATTTATTTTTAATATCTTCATATCAGCAAAACAATAACTCACACAGGATAAAAATAGAATCACAAAAATAATCACATTATTCGCTTTCATATTAACACTCTATCCAGGTCGAACGCATACCTTTGTCGTTTAGTCGAGCGGCGGCGGGCATATAGTTTTCCTCATTATATATTGATGTAATTTTGTATCATTGCAATTATAATATTAAAGTTACCTTGCTCAGTTTAGTAAAAAAGCAGAATATGTTTGACGTCAATATTATCCAACGCTTCTATGAAGAAGTACAAATCCAAAATAACAGTTTGCACTTGCTTTTTGATTAAATAATGAGAAACTTTTACCTGACTTGTTCTTTGCCTAATTACTACAAATCCGTGAGTTTGTAATCGATTTTACATTGTTGTCGATAGTCAGGAATTATTGATATATAATTCAGTGAATTTGACAAATTCGTTTCAGAATGGCCTTGCTTTTATGTAAACTTCATTCATCTTTCAAACCATCTCATATAATGTTTTCATGCGAATTTTCTTGTCATACACATTGAAAACATATAACAAAAATATGTTCACGACATATTCAATTAATATTTAATACCATCGTCAACTTCATCATCATAATTTATGAAATATAGAATTATTTTAGTGTGATACGTTTGAGTGGCAACCACTTACCAGGCTGAGAATATGAAAACATTTTTCCTTTTATATAATATGCTTTTCCTTTATTGCTTATCTCAAATTGCGGTGATGGATATGGACATGCATTTTCCTCGTCGCCGTTATAGTATAATGCCAAAACATCAGAATTGATTTTTAAAGAGTAGTCACCAATGCATGTTATCCCCGCATGCCAGGTTGTCATGGATAAAGAAGCACGATTATTTTTACTATCTATCTTTAAATTATATTGTAAAAAAACCTGACTCCCATCATTTAACTGCTCACCAAGTTCCTCGACTCTAAAGTTACCATCCCATTGAGTTTGAGTAATCGCAAAAGAATTTGCGCACCATAAGCAAGGAAAAATAAATAGATATTTTATAAAATCGCTCATACCACTAACCCCTGATTTAATATGTAGAAGGTATCAATTCAGTATTCAGCATTGTCACACTATACACAAAATCACTCAAGTTGCATCAAGGCGGCAAGGATTTGCTATTGCGCAATGCGTAAAAAATATCAAGAAAAATATATTTTCATAATAAAATCTACTAATAAGTAGATTCAATGGATTCCATCTTATCAATACGTAATTATCATTTTCTGTTCAACTTCAACCTGATTTCCTCTTAGTACTGAGTATCGTCTGCGATCGTTAATTCTACATCTGATGATATCTCGTTAAAAAATAACGCTACCGCCATACCCTGGTTTACAAACCTGCACACCCTAAGATTACTCTCTTATCTGCATTAAGAATATTATTGTGTTTTTTTTCGGAATATATAAAGATTCCCCATAGTGGATACATAACGTGAGCCAAATTAGTTAAAGACGTAATCACTGACGCTATAATAAGTCAAATGACCTTTAGTATTTTCTTTAATGCATGTTGCCGAGGTAATTTCAAGTTTATTTTTAGTGAATTAGTTTAATATTCAAGAAATGCTTTATTTAAATCCTGAATATTGGGGGCAGTGTCATAACATCCTGATAGCAGAAAGATATAAATAAGCAGCTATTTACCCTGATTAAACATATATGCCTCACGCACTACAATCTTCCGTGACCAAATCCAGCAGCGTTAAACTCCACCCTTTGCCCAAGCCATGAAGTTCGCTCAGATGAAAAATCAAACCATCACCCCATTTTTTCGGCACTGCCACCACTCGCTCTGATTGCAGCTCAAGCCGCCTGGCGTTTGCTATACGGGTATCCGACGCCTGATCCCCACTATCCGCTCCATTCACCATGCTAAACGTCAGCAGCGCATTATTAGTACCGGTATAGCTGACAAAAAAACCGGCGTGATCCCATCCCTTTTCACAAACGTACTCAGCCTCCGTGTGGTGATCAAATTCGTTATCCACAGGAATATGCTCTGAAAACCAACCTACCTGCCCTAACAGGTAGTTAAAGTCAGGTATCGGTTTATTAATATCAAATTTTTTCATCCACTTATAATCAAACCCAGCCCCAATTCGGTACAGCACATACATCCCGACTTTTTTATCAATCAGGGCATTAATTTTCGCGTTGTCTCGCTGCTGAAAAGCGATAATCACCTGTCTTGCCGTCTCTTCAAACGACGGAGCGGCACAAACGGGATGCGCGGCCATTCCCAGCAGACTCAACGCGATGGCCGTGCGGCTCATTTTCATCATTGGCTCTCCATTAACATCCGGTGTTCTATTAGCGCCAATATACTCTCGCAATATTTACTCGGCCTGTCCGTAAGCGTACAATGCCCGCCCTTAAAGTGAGGACTCTCCTCAAGCCGCCTCATCAGGTGAGGCGGATCTGACCTGTCATCAGAACGAGAAAATGATGTTTAAACCAGAACTCCTTTCGCCGGCGGGAACGCTGAAAAATATGCGTTACGCTTTCGCTTACGGTGCCGATGCCGTCTATGCGGGCCAACCGCGCTACTCTTTACGCGTGCGTAATAACGAATTCAATCACGAAAATTTGCAGCTTGGCATCAACGAAGCCCACGCGCTCGGAAAAAAATTCTACGTGGTGGTGAACATCGCCCCGCATAACGCCAAGCTCAAAACCTTTATCCGTGACCTGAAACCCGTCGTCGAGATGGGCCCGGATGCGCTGATCATGTCCGATCCAGGGTTGATTATGCTGGTACGCGAGCACTTCCCGGCAATGCCGATTCACCTGTCGGTACAGGCTAATGCCGTAAACTGGGCGACGGTAAAATTCTGGCAGCAGATGGGGCTGACCCGTGTGATTCTCTCCCGCGAGCTGTCACTGGAAGAGATTGAGGAAATTCGCCAGCAGGTGCCGGATATGGAAATAGAAATTTTCGTCCACGGCGCGCTATGCATGGCCTATTCCGGCCGCTGCCTGCTTTCCGGCTACATCAATAAACGCGATCCGAATCAGGGCACCTGCACCAATGCCTGCCGTTGGGAATATAACGTGCAGGAAGGAAAAGAAGACGTTGTCGGCAACATCGTGCATAAGCATGAACCGATTCCGGTACAGAACGTTGAGCCGACGCTCGGTATCGGCGCGCCGACGGATAAAGTGTTTATGATAGAAGAGGCCCAAAGACCGGGCGAATACATGACCGCGTTCGAAGACGAGCATGGCACCTATATCATGAACTCAAAAGATTTGCGCGCTATCGCCCACGTGGAGCGCCTGACGAAAATGGGCGTCCACTCGCTGAAAATCGAAGGCCGCACCAAATCCTTTTATTACTGCGCCCGTACCGCCCAGGTCTACCGTAAGGCCATCGACGACGCCGCCGCGGGTAAACCCTTCGACCCTACGCTGCTGGAAACGCTGGAAGGTCTGGCTCATCGCGGCTATACCGAAGGTTTCCTGCGTCGCCATACGCACGACGATTACCAGAATTACGAGTACGGGTACTCCGTTTCCGAACGCCAGCAATTTGTCGGCGAGTTCACCGGTGAGCGTAAAGGCCAACTGGCGGCCGTGGCGGTGAAGAATAAATTCTCCGTTGGCGATAGTCTGGAGCTGATGACACCGCAGGGAAATATCAATTTCACCCTGGAACAGATGGAGAACGCCAAAGGCGACGCTATGCCGGTGGCACCTGGCGATGGCTATACCGTCTGGATGCCCGTCCCGCAGGACGTTACACTGGATTACGCACTATTGATGCGTAATTTCTCAGGCGAATCAACGCGTAACCCCCATGCTAAGTAGTTAATTGCGGTTATTTTTTCATGGCGGGAAGATTCTTAGAAATTGATCACATACCGCTTCGCTCAATGCGGGTATTATTCAACGCGCTGAAAAACATAACCCATAAATGCTAGCTGTACCAGGAACCACCTCCTTGGCCTGCGTAATCTCCCTTACGCAGGCTTATTTTTTGCGTATAATCAATAAAAAAGTGGTACTTTCCGCCACATCCAAAATTGACCACACTAACCAAAGCGCAAATGGGCGCTTAGGTTTACAGACCTCCCCTATTCATGGCCAGCCAGCAAGTCACAATCCTCCCCGCATCCGGTCAGACTAAGGACTTAGCATTCTGACGTTTACGTTTAATATCAGTGAATTAAATCAACAACTGCTTTGTGAGAACTTACACAAAAAGTTTCCAGGTTATTAAATTAAGGTTAAAAACTGATAATTTAAGCGTGTAAAAATATGGCACGTTTTAATGCCGCTTTTACAAGGATTAAAATAATGTTTTCCCGGATTAGAGGTTTGATTTCGTGTCAAAGTAATACTCAAACCATCGCACCTACGCTCAGTCCACCTTCATCAGGCCATGTAAGTTTTGCTGGGGTTGATTATCCTCTATTACCACTCGATCACCAAACGCCGCTCGTTTTTCAGTGGTTTGAACGCAATCCAGATAGATTTGGTCAAAACGAAATTCCCATTATCAATACGCAGAAAAACCCTTATCTTAATAATATTATCAATGCTGCTATAATAGAAAAAGAAAGAATTATCGGTATTTTCGTTGATGGCGATTTTAGCAAGGGACAAAGAAAAGCATTGGGAAAATTGGAACAAAATTATAGAAACATAAAGGTTATTTACAATTCTGACATTAATTATAGCATGTATGATAAAAAGTTAACGACGATTTATTTAGAAAACATCACCAAACTGGAAGCTCAGTCAGCAAGTGAACGAGATGAGGTCTTGCTTAACGGGGTAAAAAAAAACCTGGAAGATGTCTTGAAAAACAATCCGGAGGAAACGCTTATTTCATCTCATAATAAAGAAAAAGGTCACTTATGGTTTGACTTCTACAGAAATCTTTTCCTGCTAAAAGGAAGCGATGTTTTTCTGGAAGCTGGTAAACCTGGTTGTCATCATCTGCAACCAGGCGGCGGTTGCATATATCTTGATGCAGATATGTTACTTACTGATAAACTCGGCACGTTGTATTTACCTGATGGTATCGCTATCCATGTAAGTCGTAAAGATAATCATGTTAGCCTTGAAAATGGAATTATTGCTGTTAACCGCAGCGAGCATCCAGCATTAATAAAAGGACTCGAAATTATGCACAGTAAACCTTATGGCGATCCCTATAATGACTGGCTCAGTAAAGGGTTGAGGCATTATTTTGACGGTTCTCATATACAAGATTATGACGCATTTTGCGATTTCATTGAATTTAAACACGAAAATATCATTATGAACACAAGCAGTTTAACTGCCAGTTCTTGGAGGTAATCATGATAGCCTTGTTTTACTCGCCCTTACCACCGTCACGTATAATCGGTATCCAGAGTTATTCCTTTATCCTGTAAAATGTGATACAGATTCTCCATTGATCTAATAACTACCTCAATTTCACATTCAAGTTTCTCTACAGAACCTTCATTGAGTGAGAAGTTGAGAGCCAGTAATAATGATTGTGAGTTATTATCATAACACAAATGTGGTCCATTATTCTCTGCAAACCATAAATTAGCATTGAGAAATTCAAAAGCAAGATTATTATTATCCGGAGGTCTTCCGCAAAAACCGTATATCATTATATACTCGCTGTTAGTGCTTGTTAGTAAGATACGGTAACGGTTATCTATAATAAATGAGCATAATCTGTTTTCGTCAAAGGCAATTGAATCAGCATTTAATTTTAGTGAAAACTGTCTTAATAAGCGATCGGCTCTTGAATACATAACACCCCATACTCTATTTAAAGCGTTTCTATATAAGTCATAAGCCTCTGGTCTGGACGCTTAACACCCCGTGTCATCGTCAGAATTCGTCTTTTCCCTATGACTTGCTGTGTTTGCTCATTTATGGCCAGGCTGGCCGGGTTCTGACGCCATTTGCGCTAAGGTATAGTCCGGCGCATATTCCCATCATACCAATTCCCCCCATGCCAAACGATGCGCCTAAAACCGTCAGAGCGGTAGTATATGCAGCACCACTACTGACACTGGCGACAGCCCCTGAGCATACCCCACTGAAAATACCTGTAAACAATGCCGTGGTTCCCACGCATATTAAACATCTGGGTTTATTGCCGTGAGCGTTAAACTCAACGATTTCAGCTGCCGGAATTTCTTCATTACACCGTTCAGAAGGGGAGAGCAATGGCGTTTGCGCATTCACGCCTGAAGTAACATTCATATAAACCTCTTCATGCACATGCCTGTTTATGTTTATGAGAAAAGCGATACCTCAGGCAACGGTACGACTATAAGACACCGTGCTAAGTCATCATCTAAATAGGTTTTATTTGATAACAAGAATAGTGTACTGCTAATAGTGCGCCTTGTTCCTGCCAAAGCAGTCTAAAGAACATTTCGATTTTATGCTATTAAAAAGTATGTTTGGTAATAAATATCAGGTTTTTATCTGATATTATGAAGTTTGAAATTAATACTGATAACTGACGTATGTTCGTCTTGTTAATTCTCCGTTTCATTATTAAAGGCGCTATATCGGAAAGCGTCTGACTACCCCTTGTGGTTTCCTTGCACTCTTACAAGCGCTACTCAATGCGCATACCGGCATCTCTCTTGTCGCCATTTGCCTTAAACCATGCTTCGCTTACCGCTGCGTACAGCAGGAAGAAAAACGGTAAAGCAATAAGTGCGCAACATTTCAATTTTCATCCTGTTCTGACCTCGCTTTTTCATTTCTGCTATACACTTTCTGGAGATTGTTGTTCAACCTATTAAGGCATAACGGATGGCTAACTTTCCCGCCAGCTTACTGATCCTCAATGGCAAAAGCGCTGATAACCAGCCGCTACGTGAGGCCATTACTCTACTTCGCGACGAAGGCATACAGATTCACGTTCGGGTAACCTGGGAAAAAGGCGACGCGCAGCGTTACGTTGATGAAGCCCGTAGACTGGGCGTTGAAACGGTGATTGCCGGCGGCGGAGACGGTACCATTAATGAAGTGTCGACCGCGCTCATCCAGATCCGCGACGGCGTAGCCCCTGCACTGGGCCTTTTGCCGCTCGGCACTGCCAACGATTTTGCCACCAGCGCCGGTATTCCTGAAGCGCTGGACAAAGCGCTGAAACTGGCGATTGCCGGAAACGCGATGGAAATTGATATGGCCAGGGTCAATGATAAAACCTGTTTTATCAATATGGCGACGGGCGGTTTTGGCACCCGCATTACCACCGAAACGCCGGAAAAACTTAAAGCCGCGTTGGGCGGCGTCTCCTATCTTATTCACGGTCTGATGAGAATGGATACGCTGACCCCTGACCGCTGCGAAATACGTGGCGAAAACTTTCACTGGCAGGGAGATGCGCTGGTGATCGGCATCGGCAACGGTCGTCAGGCTGGCGGCGGGCAGCAATTATGTCCCACCGCGCTGATTAACGACGGGCTGTTACAGCTACGGATTTTTACCGGCGAAGAACTGCTGCCGGCGCTGTTTTCCACACTCACGCAGTCAGATGACAATCCGAATATTATTGACGGCGCCTCAGCGTGGTTTGATATTCATGCACCGCATGAAATCACGTTCAATCTGGATGGCGAACCACTCAGCGGGCAAGAATTTCATATTGAGGTGCTGCCTGGCGCATTACGCTGTCGGCTGCCGCCAGACTGCCCGTTGCTACGTTAATAACACCAGTCGCTGGCCGGATGCGCTCACATCCGGCTTTTCTTCGTTGAACTCAGGCGATGGTGACTTTGCTATCCAGATAGACATCTTGTACGGCGTTAATCAACTTCACGCCATCAGCCATCGATTTCTTAAAGGCTTTACGTCCCAGAATTAGCCCCATTCCACCGGCTCGTTTGTTGATCACCGCGGTACGAACCGCGTCGCCGAGATCAGTGTCGCCGCCGTCCGCGCCGCCGGAGTTGATAAGCCCGGCGCGTCCCATATAGCAGTTCGCCAACTGGTAACGTACCAAATCAATCGGGTTATCGCTGGTCAGTTTGCTGTACACGCGATCGTCGGTATAGCCGAAGTTGACCGCTTTATAACCGCCATTATTCTCGGCCATTTTCTGTTTCACAATATCCGCGCCAATCGTAGCGGCCAGATGGTTGGCTTGCCCCGTCAGGTCAGCGGATACATGGTAATCAACGCCGTCTTTTTTAAAGGAAGAATTACGCAGGTAAGCCCACAATACGGTCACCATACCCAGCTCATGCGCACGCTCAAAAGCGGCGGAGATCTCTTCAATCTGGCGACGAGACTGTTCCGAACCGAAATAGATCGTCGCGCCTACCGCCACGGCGCCCATATTGAACGCCTGCTCAACGCTGGCGTACAGGGTCTGATCGTACTCTGTCGGATAGCTCAATGTTTCGTTGTGATTCAGTTTGACCAAAAACGGAATACGGTGCGCATAGCGCCGTGAAACCGAGGCCAGTACGCCGTAGGTAGAGGCCACGCAGTTACAGCCGGCCTCAATCGCCAATTCAACAATGTTTTTTGGGTCAAAGTAGCGCGGGTTGGCCGCAAAAGAGGCGCCGGCGGAGTGCTCCACTCCCTGATCGACGGGCAGTATCGAAAGGTATCCTGTTCCCGCCAGGCGTCCAGTATTATAGAGCGTCTGCATATTACGCAGAACGGCTGGTGGACGATTATTGTCAATCATCACCCGGTCAACGTAATCCTTGCCGGGTAGATAAAGCTGATCGGAAGGAATGGTCATACAACGATGCTGTAAAAGGCTGTCGGCGTCTTTGCCAAGCAACTGCGCAATATCAGTCATAGCTATGCTCCCGTAAGTTCCGATAGGGTATCGGAAGGTGAATAGTCCTGCCCCGCAGATTGCGGGTCGCAATAAGCCTGGTACTGACCGACCATTTTTGCCAACTTTAGCGCATTTTTTCGGCGCTATCTGCTGACTCGATTCACGTCCGAAAAAGTGTTAGATCGGTCAAAATTAATGCTCAATGGTATTTAAAAGGTATTATTAAATGGTATTGTCGTGGCGTACCTTACCTGTCATGAAGGATTCAAAAATGAAAACGACCTTTAAACTGTCGTTCATGATGTTCGTGGAGTGGTTTATCTGGGGCGCCTGGTTCGTCCCCCTGTGGCTATGGCTAAATAAAAGCGGGTTTTCCGCCGGTGAAATAGGCTGGTCTTATGCCTGTACCGCCATTGCGGCGATCCTGTCGCCGATTCTGGTCGGCTCCGTTACCGACCGTTTTTTCTCAGCGCAAAAAGTCCTGGCGGTACTGATGTTTGCAGGCGCCGTGCTGATGTATTTCGCGGCGCAGCAAACCACCTTCGCCGGATTCTTTCCGCTGCTTCTGGCCTATTCATTGACCTATATGCCGACCATCGCGCTGACAAACAGCATTGCCTTCGCTAACGTACCGGACGTTGAACGCGATTTTCCACGCATTCGCGTTATGGGAACCATTGGGTGGATAGCCTCCGGCCTCGCCTGTGGATTCCTGCCGCAAATGTTAGGCTATAACGATATTTCCCCCACCAACATTCCACTGCTCATAACCGCCGCAAGTTCAGCGTTGCTGGGCGTATTTGCGTTCTGTCTGCCAGACACGCCGCCAAAAAGCACCGGCAAGATGGATATTAAAGTGATGCTGGGGCTGGATGCGCTGGTTCTGCTGCGCGATAAAAACTTTCTCGTTTTCTTCTTCTGTTCCTTTCTGTTTGCGATGCCGCTGGCCTTCTACTACATCTTCGCTAACGGCTATCTGACAGAAGTGGGAATGAAAAACGCCACCGGCTGGATGACGCTCGGCCAGTTCTCTGAAATCTTCTTTATGCTGGCGCTGCCCTTTTTCACTAAGCGATTTGGTATTAAAAAGGTATTATTGCTTGGTCTTATTACCGCCGCGATCCGCTACGGCTTTTTTGTCTATGGCGGCGCGGAGACGTACTTCACTTACGCCCTGCTGTTCCTCGGTATTTTGCTGCACGGCGTAAGTTACGATTTCTACTACGTCACCGCCTACATTTATGTCGATAAAAAAGCGCCGGTTCATATGCGTACCGCTGCGCAAGGGCTTATCACCCTCTGCTGTCAGGGATTCGGCAGCCTGCTGGGCTATCGCCTCGGCGGCGTGATGATGGAAAAAATGTTTGCTTATCCGCAACCGGTTAACGGTCTGACATTCAACTGGGCGGGCATGTGGACGTTTGGCGCAGTGATGATTGCCGTCATCGCGCTACTGTTTATGATTTTCTTTCGCGAATCGGACAAAGAGATCACTGCTATTGACGATCGCGATATTGCGTTGACACAAGGGGAAGTAAAATGAAAGCAGAACGTATTCTCGGTGCTCTTTACGGGCAAGCGTTAGGGGATGCGATGGGAATGCCCTCTGAGCTGTGGCCGAGAACGCGCGTCAAAGCGCATTTCGGCTGGATTGACCGCTTTCTGCCCGGGCCAAAAGAGAATAATGCCGCCTGCTATTTTAACCGCGCGGAGTTTACGGATGATACCGCAATGGCGCTCTGCCTGGCCGACGCGCTACTCGAATGCGAAGGCAACATTGATCCCGAGATTATTGGGCGTAACATCCTCGCCTGGGCGGAACGCTTTGATGCGTTCAATAAAAATGTACTCGGCCCGACGTCAAAAATTGCGCTGAACGCGATTCGCGACGGCAAACCCATCGCGGCGCTGGAAAACAACGGCGTGACTAACGGCGCGGCCATGCGCGTTTCGCCGTTGGGCTGCCTGTTGCCGCCAACTAACCTGACAGCCTTTATAGCAGAAGTAGCGTTAGCCTCCAGCCCGACGCATAAATCCGATCTGGCGGTGGCTGGCGCCGTGGTTGTCGCCTGGGCCGTCTCGCGAGCGGTTAACGGCGACACGTGGCAAAGTATTGCCGACTCGCTCCCCGCCGTCGCCCATCAGGCGCAGACAGCGCGTATTACCACGTTTAGCGCCTCGCTATCGGCACGTCTGGAACTGGCGCTAAACATTGTCCGCCACGCCGACGGCGTCGAATCTGCCAGCGAACAGCTCTATCAGATCATCGGCGCGGGAACCAGCACCATTGAATCGGTTCCCTGCGCTATCGCCATGGTGGAACTGGCGAATACCGATCCTAACCGCTGTGCCGTGCTGTGCGCTAACCTCGGCGGCGATACCGACACTATCGGCGCGATGGCTACCGCCATTTGCGGCGCGTTGCACGGGGTAAGCGCCATTAACCCCCAGTTAAAGCAAACGCTGGACGAGGTTAATCAGCTGGATTTTGCGCGCTATGCCGTTGCGCTGGCGAGTTATCGTCAACGGCGGGAGGCACTATGAACGGCGCACGGTTGCTGACATTATTACCGACCCTGCATACCCGCCGTCCGCTCACCGTTATCGGCGCGGCAGTGATCGATATCATTGCCGACGCCTGGACGTTGCCGCGTCGCGGAGGCGATATTGAACTGCAACAACAGAGCGTCAATGTCGGCGGCTGTGCGCTGAATATTGCCGTGGCGTTGAAACGACTGGGGATTGACGCCAGCAATGCGCTGCCGCTGGGCCAGGGCGTGTGGGCGGAGAGGATTCGCCGCCGTCTGGCAAAAGAGGGATTATCCAGCGTGATTGACGCGGTTGAAGGAGATAACGGCTGGTGTCTGGCGTTAGTCGAACCGGATGGCGAACGCACGTTTATGTCTTTTAGCGGCGTGGAAAACCAGTGGAATGCGGACTGGCTGTCGCAGCTCAGGACACCGCGGGGCAGTCTTGTCTACCTGTCCGGCTATCAACTGGCCTCGTCCTGTGGCGAGCCACTGATCCAGTGGCTGGAAACCGTCGACGATGTCACGCCTTTTATCGATTTTGGCCCACGAATCGGTGATATTACAGACGACGCAATGGCGCGCATTATGGCCTGCCGGCCCATCGTCTCCCTCAACCGCCAGGAAGCCATCATCGCTGCGGAACGCGCCGGGCTTGCGACCGATACGCGCACTTTCGGCGAAGCATGGGTAAAACGCTTTTCCGCGCCGCTGGTGGTGCGCCACGATAAAGACGGAGCGTGGTATTTTAGCGCGCAATCTTCCGGCGTTGTGCCAGCGTTTCCGGCAACCGTGGTGGATACCATCGGCGCGGGCGACAGCCATGCTGGCGGCGTGCTGGCAGGACTGGCGTCAGGCTGGCCGCTCGCGGATGCCGTACTGCTGGGAAATGCGGTGGCGAGCTGGGTGGTCGGGCATCGCGGCGGCGACTGCGCGCCCACGCGCGAGGCGCTACTCCTCGCACACAAAAACGTATAGGTCGCTACGACAATAACTGATGCTGTATTCAATAGGCCGCTGCTGCTGATCGAGCGCCACCTGCTTAATCACCAGCACCGGCACTTTACCATCCATTTGAATATGCGACTGAAACTCATCATCCGGCATCCGGGCGCTGACGCGGGATCGGGTACGCTGAGGGTAAATGTGCTGGCGACGAAAATAGTCATACAACGAAATGCCAATCGCGTCGACATCATGAATCAGATGCGCAGGCACCCAGGACTCTTCAATCGATACCGCGTCCTCATCAACATAACGAATGCGTTTGAGTAAAAAGACGTCGCTGCCTGCGGGGATCGCCAGATGCTGCGCGACCTCATCCGGACAACTTACCACGCGTTTGTTAACCCATAGCGTATCCGGTTTTTTGCCGCGCAAGACAACCTGCTGAGAAAATCCCCGCGCCTCTTTCAGGGAATATTCAAAGATATTATTGATTTGCGTACCGTAGCCGCGGGCGCGCGTGACAACACCCTCTTCTTCCAGCGCCTGCATCGCTTTTCGTACCGTGATGCGCGAGACGCCGGTAAGCTGGCTGAGATCGCGTTCGCCAGGCAAAATATTACCGTGCTCAAGAATACCGCTGCGCACGGCATCCTTTACCGTCTGGGCGAATTTCATGTATAGCGGCGTATTATCCGCCGCTGAAATTCGTTCATTCAGTTGCGCGATGAGCCGGGTATGCGCTTGTTCCATTTATCTTTCCTGACGACGGGTCTGTAGGCAGTATACTACCACCACGCGTGGAAATGATGTACCGGACCAATGCCCTTCCCCACTTCCAGCGTGTCCGCCTGCGCCAACGCCGCCGAAAGCCATGCCTTCGCCTCGTTTACCGTCTCTCCCCAACAGCGATGCCGGGGCCGTAACGCCGCCAGCGCCGCCGACAGCGTACAGCCCGTCCCATGCGTATTTTTGGTGTTCACACGCGGCGCGCTAAAACGTTGCTCGCCCTCACGGGTAAAGAGCCAGTCCGGGCTTTGCGCATCCTCTAAATGCCCACCTTTCATCAATACCGCTTCACACCCCATCGCCAGTAACGCCCGCCCCTGCGCCAGCATCTCCTGTTCCGTACGCGCATGGGGCGCATCCAGCAATGCTGCGGCTTCCGGCAAATTAGGCGTAATCAGCGATACCTGCGGCAACAGCCGGACGCGTAATGTTTCTATCGCAGAGGGCGAGAGCAGCGGATCGCCGCTTTTCGCCAGCATCACCGTATCCAGCACCACATTACGTACATGATGGCGCTGTAGTCGCTCCGCCACGGCCTCGACAATATCGGTTTCCGCCAGCATGCCGATTTTTGTGGTATCAATGCGCACATCGCTGAACACGGAATCAAGTTGAGCGGCGACAAAGTCCGGCTCTATCCGGTACACCGACTGTACGCCACAGGTATTTTGCGCCACCAGCGCGGTGATGACCGAACAGCCATATGCGCCCAGCGCGGAAAAGGTCTTGAGATCCGCCTGGATACCGGCCCCGCCGCTGGGATCGGTGCCAGCAATCGTCAGCGCGTTAATTCGTTGCATTGGCCGCCTCCACATCCAGATGATAGAGCGCATCAAGAAAAGCCGGGATGAAGCTGCCCGGTCCTTCGCTACGCTCTGCCGCGGCCTGTCCAGCCAGTTTCATCCAGCAGCAGGCCGACGCGACATTGTCCAGCGCGGCGCCCGGTAACGCGCAACTGGCGGCGACGACCGCCGACAACGCGCAGCCGGTGCCTACAATGCGAGTCATTAACGGATCGCCGCCGGGAATGCTCAGCGTGCGCTGACCATTAGTGACGTAATCTATCTCTCCGGTAACCACAACGATGCAGTCTATCTGACGCGCCAGCGCCTGCGCCGCAGGCAGTGCGGCCAACGCCGCCTCGGTGGTATCTACGCCACGTCCGCCCAGCGCCATGCCGGATAACGCCAGGATTTCCGAGGCGTTGCCGCGTATTGCCGCCGGGCGCAGGGACAAGAGATCCAGGCAAAATCGCCGACGAAATTCCAGCGCGCCCACCGCGACAGGATCAAGCGTCCACGGCGTTTTGGCATCATAAGCGCTTTCTACCGCCGCACGCATCGCGTCAGCGCGTGAGGCAGTTAATGTTCCGACATTAATCAGCAAGGCGTTGGCGATGGCGGCAAACGGTCTGGCCTCGACAGGATCAATCACCATGGCGGGTGAAGCGCCCAGCGCCAGCAACGTATTGGCGGTAAACGTTTGTACGACGTCATTCGTCATACAGTGCGTAAGCGGGGAGAGCGCGCGAAAGTGTTTTAACGTATGCGCCGCAAGCGTGCGGCAGTGCAGGTCAGGCTGCATGGTTCAGCTCCTGCCCGCGTGAAGAAGGGACACGAGCAGTGTCAGACTTCCCTACGCTGGCATTATCCAGATCAGGTGGTACGGGTATTTCTCAGCCTTCACAAAGAAGGGCACCCCGAGTCGTCAAGCCCCACCGTGTTAAGCGGGGTTTCGCTATTAAGCATACTGTCTGCGCCAGACAATGTAAATTTACAGTCAGCGGCGGACGATAATTTCAGCGTTATCAGATAGTTCTCAAAACCTATTCGGTTCTGGCAAACTTGCTGGCGGATATGTTGCTGCACGACGCTTTCGTTTACACTTTTTACGAAAAGGGGCGTGAGATAACAAAATAGCGCTTGTCAGATACGCCACCAGCAGAAATGATACACACGATGTTAACTGACCCGCATATGTGGAGGGTAAAAGTATGAAAAGTAAGTTGCTGCCTTGCGCGCTGTTGCTTGCAACCAGTTTTGCATGGGCCGCCCCCGCGACAACGGGCATTGATCAATATGAGTTAAAAAGCTTTATCGCCGACTTCACCCACTTCAAGCCCGGCGATACCGTTCCGCAGATGTACCGCACCGATGAGTACAATATTAAACAGTGGAAATTACGTAATCTGCCCGCGCCAGATGCCGGTACTCACTGGACCTATATGGGCGGCGCGTATGTACTGATTAACGATACCGATGGAAAAATTATCAAAGCCTATGATGGCGAGATTTTTTATCATCGATAATGATATACGCACTCTTTCTATAAAGAGTGCGTACCGCATAAATTTAATTATAAGATACCACGATTAATGCTTTCGATTGTAATGGCCCCGCTTTAACTTTTGCAGGATCGAGAACATAATATGTGGCAAAGACAGGAATAGCTTCCACCGAATTCACTGCGCTGCCTTTGGCATAGGTTTTGAAAATACTGTTTATTGTTGCTCCTTTGTTTATTTTAAGCAGACTCCGATTTGAATCTCTTAAGATAAACCCAACGCCATTATCGTTATCCGGTTTCAGGACTGCTTCATTCTCATCCCAGACTAAATCACTACGTAGATTTACCGCTATTTGCCGTGATGTCAGCATCGCATTCCGCACCTGATTTTTGCAATCCAGAATAATATCACCCTGCTTAGAAAACTCACTAACCTCTCCTTTAGCACGGAGTTTAGTCATAGGCACCGGGTCCAGTGTGATGGTGAGATTCTGGGGGGCGCAGGTAGTTTCTTTACGGTTGTAATTTATCGTTAAACTGGCTTTATAAACGCCTTTCCCATTCAGATCAGTGATAACGTTTGCAACACACTCTCTATTCCCCCAACAGCCAATATATCTTAAAATAAATACCACCCAATCGCTACTGTTCCATTGATTCTTTGCACCCGACATCACCGTTATATTATCTATCGTAACCGAGTATCCCCCCCTGGCAGACACAGTCACCGCCTCCAGTGAGTTTATTTCTGAAATCGTTATCTTATAGGGGGCTTCAATTACACCGTTTTGGTTGCGCATATTTATCGCACTACTGCTTTGCCATTCAACTTTTAATTTTAACTTAACACTATCATTCGGCCCCATACCGATAATATGATCGGATGTCTCTAATTTAGTCACAACATCACTATTAGAACAATTGGCATCAGTGAAACCATTTGTAATAATGGCTGACTCCTCCCCCCCCAGCATTAAGCTATCGGATTGAATCGTATAATCCTTCGTGTTGGTTAAGGTCGCATTACACGCCGCGTAACCCAACTGCGTAAACTGCATCATTATTAATAAAAATAGTAGTCTTTTCATGGCGTCACCTAAAGATTACCGACAAATATAAACGTTATTTTCATCAATCTGTTTATCAAAAGTGATCTTACAGAAAAGACCCTGTTGTTTATCTGTTGCGATTTTTACCGAAACGGGAACCTTTTCAGTACGAATAAATACCCGGCTCCCCTGACCTACCAGTCCTACATTATTTCCCTCGTCATCTTCCACTTCATAACCAAACGTTAAAGGCTCGCCATCTGCGCGCCGCGCCAGGAAATAAAAAGGTTTACTGGTCTCTGTTTCAAAATCAACCACCACTACGGCTCCGCGATAAGGCACTGTAACTTTACGGTTTCCCAGCAGGGCGACATCACTTTCACTCTCGGAGACATCAAGAGAGATAAAATTTTGCCGGTATGGCGTCAATGCTTCAAATACGGCATAACCTTTTGCATTGGTACGTAAATAGGGACGCCCCTGCACCGCCGCGCCTTCCAGGTACGGCGCGTTAATAATCGCGATAGTATCATTAAGGCGAGAGGCTAAATGCACGCCATCGGCCCATGCAACCAGCCCTCCCTGAATATTTCCGCCCACCTGATGGTATTTATTGGACTGGCTGTAACTGCCGCCGACTGTCGCCAGCGGGGCGTTCCAGGTTACCGATCCCCCGAATGTCGTTTGGTGTTCCTGTCGCTGCTGGCTGAGGTTAGTCGTATAATTAAACTGATCGCGATTACCGAACGTGCCGCTAAGGCTAGTGTTATTCGCCTCATAACCTTGATCGTCAAAGGTGGTGGAATTCGATAAATGGATATCACGATTTCCCCCATTCTCCTTTACTCCCCATGTTAAGGGAATCGATAAATAGATATTAAAGCGCTTATCTTCACGGTTATTGCTGTCATACGTCTGAGTTGCCGATAGCGTAAAACTGAGCCGCTGCCAGGTATTACTGTAGCTTAACTGATAATCCTTTCCTGTACCGCTACGCCCCCAATAGTCGCGCCACAGAGCGCTGGCAGTAAAATATCCCCACCCATCGGGTAACGTCTGATTAATATTGAGAGTGAAAGTATTTTTACGCCCAAAGTCATTCTCATAATAATCAGCAATATCATAAATATCGTCATCATCGCGACGATAGTTATCCCGGTTATTAGCCCAGACATGATCGTTAAAAGTGCGATAATCACGTGATGAGTAGCGATACGCTGCCAGAGAAAAATGGGTGGCCGATTGCGGGAGATATTTATTCCAGGCAACCTGGTAGCTTTCCCCATCAAAAACATCGCCATTATCCTGCTTGCTATGAGACAACGTACCGTCGACAGATACCGCGCCAATCAGCGTGTTCCATCCGGTGCCAAGGGTAAATGAGCGATAATCGCTGGCTAACATCGTTCCGCCATACAACGTTAGCAGGTTATTGACCCCGTACTGATAGGTTCCCTGGAGAAAATCAGTTTGCTGAGAGGCTCCTTCAATTCTGCTTCGTCCGGCGGCGAAATCATATTTTGCTACGCCGGGCTGCACCATATTGGGAACGGAAGAATACGGAACAATAAACCGTGAAACAGTACCGTCAGCCTCTTTAACGCTCACGTCCAGATCGGCTCCCCCCCCTGCCAGCTGAAGATCTTCAAATACAAAGGGGCCAGGCGGAACTTCTTTTTGATAAACAATGAAGCCATTCTGTTCAACCGTCACCAGGGCGTTACTTTGCGCCACGCCACGCACAACCGGAGCGAAATTTTGCTTAGAGTGCGGCAGCATTTGCATATCACGCCAGAAGCGCACCCCGCGAAAGCGCACCGTATCAAACATATCCCCGCTGGTGTACTGTTCCCCCAGACGCATTGTCCCCAGTACCGCCGGGAAATCACGTTCCAGATACAGAGTATTGCTCTGCCATTTGCCAGCTGAATTTTCACTTTTGGAAAAATTAGCGTTAGAATGTAATTGCCATCCAAGCAGATTCAATCCGCTGACAAAATTTGCGTAAGTATTTTTCTCACTACCGCCGCTTTTATAATGGCTGTAATATTCGCTGGCATAATACGATGTATAAAAAGCGTTAATTCCACGGTCCCATGTCTCTGGAGACGCATAGCCCGCTTCATATTCCAGCACATAAGCCTGAGGAACGCTCAGATAAAGGTTAAAAGCGGCAGTGTCATAAGAAACACTACCTCCATGAACCACCGTTTTCAGCGCAATACATTCATTTTCTACTGTTGTACTCTGCGGGGTAAATTTAATTCCCAGGCTGGCGATCAGATCCGGAGAAATACAGGTACTATCGGGGTCATCCTGAATATTAACCTCATAAGTTCCACGCCATTCTTTATTGACATAAACGTCCATCTCATAAACGCCAGCCATGGGTTTGGTGCTATCAATCTGATAACGAGACACCTTTTCACCTTTCAACCCACCGAACATAAAGTTAGTATCGAATGTTTCTTCTTCAGCCCAGGCGGGTGAAGTAAGCAACGCTGCAAAAAGTGACAGCGTGATGGCGTTTAACTTTTCCATTATCTATCCTTAGGTTAATTCCCCGCTTTTAATTTTCTATTTTGATAGTCTCGTTTAAATAATTCCCAGAATCATCAATTAGCGTCACGGTATAACTATTTACAACTGCCGTTGTGGTGATACTCTGCGATGACCATGGAGCCAGTAATAAGGTTTCTTTATTTACTTTACTTTTTGCTTTAACTTCCGGAATAGTGATCCAGTTTGCGGAATTATTTTTCACGCTAATACTCCCTGGCGCACGAAACAACTGCAAGCGGGAAAATGTCGCTTTATCAACTTTCTGTACCCCCGGTGGGCGATAGATCAACTTTATCCGGTTTTGTAACGCAAATTTAATGATATTTTTATCTTTGTTCTCGTCTGAATTTGGTGGAATATCCAATACATTGAGGTAGAAAAGACTTTCACGATCGCCAGGCAAGTTATTAGCGAGCTTCTTTATTTTTAATTGCTGACCTGAATTTGCCGCAACTCTAATTACAGGGGGGGTCATAATAAATGGAACCTGTAATTTTTCTGGCGGCAGGCTGGTATCACCGTTATCAATCCACGCCTGGATGAGTGAACTTCGTTTACCGTCATTCATTAATTGTACGGTAATATCTTTTTTCTGCGCCGGATAAATAATCCGTGTACCATATATATAAATGCCGCTCCACGCAGGCATAGCGGCACAAGCCAGGCATAATGCAATCATCCGTTTCATGGCCGATAACCTTATAAAAGAGATACAAGCGGCTAAAAGCTTAGCCGCCAAAAAACGATTGTTAATCAGTTAATACCGTCATCGTCAGTACAGATTCAACAGAACCTGGTGTTACAGTATTTTCAACGGCGGCATAGCGGGCAGAAAAGTTCAGGGTATATACACCATTTTCAAACTTACTTGAATTCAGAGTGTAATTCCCCGACTCATCCGGTTTCACCTGAATACCATCAAGATAAACAGCGAAGCCCGCACCATTATTAGTAGCATTATTTTTGGTGATTTGCATATTATCCACAAATTGAGAACGGTTAAAACTAATTCGTGGATTAGCTGTATTCGAACATTTTACTTTTAAAATCGCTTCGGGGCTAGTGTATCCTGTATATATATCGCCAGGGTTTAAGTCAGTCAATCTATCAACACCTACCTGGGATAATTCAATAGTCGCGCTATTTGCACCTTCGAAAGTACAGGATGTTCCCACCACTTCTCCGTTTATTTTTAATTCCCCCATATCTTCATCAGCAGCAAAAACCCCAGCGCTCATAAATACAGCAGACAATACAGAAGCAGCAATAAGTGAACGTTTCATAATCTCTTCCTTAATGAAGTAATTTCTATTTGTTAAGAGTTATTAACCCTTGCAACGAAAATTCTCATAGACAGGAAGTTATCGCAATGTAAACACGATGTTTTGTTGATTTAAAACAATTTACAGATTGCAATATAATTGCAACAAATAATCATTGCTTATCATTATTTTGTAAACTTATTAATTTCCGAAATTTACTGCCCTTAAACATAAACACAACAAATAAAAAAGCCCATATCATTGATACCAATGATATGGGCCTGCGGAATTAATAAGAATTAGTCGTAATGATTAACAACAATCTGTCGGGTGCTATCACCAGGCACCGTGTATAGCTGCGTTGTCACACCTCTCATCGGCGTAGCGGCGGGTGTTTGCAGAGTTGAAACGTGGATAGTGTTGCCGCAACGCTGCTGCAACTGTGCGTTTACCACTTCTGTACTGCACGTTGGCGCGGTCACTTTTCCACTGATGGTTAATGTTGCGGTGTCGGAGGCAAAAACAGGTACGCTTATCCCATAAGCCGAAACTATAATTCCCATCAGCAAATATTTTTTCATAGTGAGTAATTGTTCCTCTGGTGAACGTCAAACAGTATGCAGGCCGTCCTGATGAGCAGTATGAACGTATCGATACCTTAAAACCAATTGAAAAAATAAATCAGTAGGATAGGTATGATCAATTCAAATAATGTTTTTGCCGATTATTTCAGATAAACACCTGTCTGTTTAAGCAGGAATTAACAATGCGGGGGCTATTATTTTATTAATACATTCACTGCATCAATATATATTAATGCAGTGAATGTCATATTCTCTTTGGAATACGTCAGGAGGATTACACCGCGCGGAAGGCGATTTCTCCCGGAATCACTTCACCCTGCCAGTAAAGCTGTGCCGCAACGCGATCGGCCAGTTCGCGATAGATCGCGGTAAATTCGCTCTCCGGACGGCTAACCACCGTCGGCGTACCGCGATCGAGATCTTCACGCAGACTAATATGCAGCGGCATCTGACCCAGAAGCTGAGTATGGTATTTTTCCGCCAGCTTCTGCGCGCCGCCCGTGCCGAAGATCGGTTCGTGATGGCCGCAGTTGCTACAAATATGCATACTCATATTTTCCACAATGCCGAGCACCGGCACTTCCACCTTCTCGAACATCACGATACCTTTTTTGGCGTCGATTAGCGCGATATCCTGCGGCGTAGTCACCACCACCGCGCCGGTAACAGGAATGTTCTGCGCCAGCGTTAGCTGAATATCCCCGGTTCCCGGCGGCATATCCAGTACCAGATAATCCAGATCCGGCCACAGCGTCTCCTGCAACATCTGCATCAGCGCCTTACTGGCCATTGGGCCGCGCCATACCATTGCGTTATCGTCAGTCACCAGATAGCCGATCGAGTTGGTCGCCAGGCCGTGAGACATAATCGGCGCCATATGCGTACCGTCTGGCGATGTCGGGCGCTGATCTTCTGCGCCAAGCATGGTTGGAATCGACGGACCGTAAATATCGGCATCGAGAACCCCGACCTTTGCGCCTTCAGCCGCTAACGCCAGCGCCAGGTTTACCGCCGTGGACGATTTACCCACCCCGCCTTTACCGGAGCTCACGGCAATGATGTTTTTCACGCCATTAATGCCAGGCTGATTTTTGACGCGTTTCAGCGTCGCAATGTTGTACGACAGTTTCCAGTCGATCGCTTTTGCGCCTGTAATACGTAACAGATCGGCGCTGCATTGCTCTTTTAATACCTCAAACGCGCTGTTCCAGACAAACGGCATGACCAGCTCAACGTGCAGCGTATCATCCATCCAGGCGACGTGGTGCAACGCCTTAAGCGTGGTGAGGTTATGCTTCAGGGTTGGGTGCTGAAAATTCGCCAGCGTCCCGGCGACCATCGCTCGCAGGGTATCTGGTGATTTGGCCTGGGATTGTTCGTTCATCCCGACTCCTTTTGTAGTTCTGAAAAGTACGATTGTAACTTTGTAGTTTACTCCAGCGGTAACAATTATTCATTTACGGATAAATGCCCTTATCGATTGGCGCAGTAATTACCATTTTGGTACTATCAAAGCCCTTTTTTACAACAGAAGAAGTAATACCCACTATGACTCAAGTCGCGAAGAAAATTCTGGTAACGTGCGCGCTGCCGTACGCCAACGGCTCTATCCACCTCGGCCATATGCTGGAGCACATCCAGGCTGATGTCTGGGTCCGTTACCAGCGAATGCGCGGCCATGAGGTTAACTTCATCTGTGCCGATGACGCTCATGGCACGCCGATCATGCTGAAAGCGCAGCAGCTTGGTATTACGCCGGAGCAAATGATCGGTGAAATGAGCCAGGAGCACCAGACCGATTTCGCCGGTTTTAATATTAGCTACGACAACTACCACTCAACGCACAGCGACGAGAATCGCGAGCTGTCCGAGCTGATTTATACACGCCTGAAAGAGAACGGTTTTATTAAGAACCGCACCATCTCTCAACTCTACGATCCGGAAAAAGGCATGTTCCTGCCGGACCGATTTGTGAAAGGCACCTGCCCGAAATGTAAATCCGCAGACCAGTACGGCGATAACTGTGAAGTCTGCGGCGCAACTTACAGCCCGACCGAACTTATCGAACCGAAATCCGTGGTGTCCGGCGCGACGCCGGTAATGCGTGACTCCGAGCACTTTTTCTTTGACCTGCCGTCATTCAGCGAAATGTTGCAGGCGTGGACCCGCAGCGGCGCGCTGCAGGAGCAGGTGGCGAACAAAATGCAGGAGTGGTTTGAATCCGGCCTGCAACAGTGGGACATTTCCCGCGACGCGCCGTATTTTGGTTTCGAAATCCCGAACGCGCCGGGCAAATATTTCTACGTCTGGCTGGACGCGCCGATTGGCTATATGGGCTCCTTCAAAAATCTGTGCGATAAGCGCGGTGACACGACCAGTTTTGATGAGTACTGGAAAAAAGACTCCGATGCCGAGCTGTACCACTTTATCGGCAAAGACATCGTCTATTTCCACAGCCTGTTCTGGCCTGCCATGCTGGAAGGCAGCCACTTCCGTAAGCCGACCAACCTGTTCGTTCACGGTTACGTGACGGTGAACGGCGCGAAGATGTCTAAGTCTCGCGGCACCTTTATTAAGGCCAGCACCTGGCTGAAACACTTTGACGCCGACAGCCTGCGCTACTACTACACCGCGAAGCTTTCTTCACGCATTGATGACATCGACCTGAACCTGGAAGACTTTGTCCAGCGCGTCAATGCCGATATCGTCAATAAAGTAGTCAACCTGGCATCCCGTAACGCCGGTTTTATCAATAAGCGTTTCGACGGCGTGCTGGCGGCTGAACTGGCCGATCCGCAATTGTATAAAACCTTTACTGACGCCGCTGCGGTGATTGGCGAAGCATGGGAAAGCCGTGAATTCGGTAAAGCTATCCGTGAGATTATGGCGCTGGCCGACATCGCTAACCGTTATGTTGACGAGCAAGCGCCGTGGGTGGTGGCTAAACAAGAAGGCCGCGACGCGGACCTGCAGGCCATTTGCTCAATGGGCATCAACCTGTTCCGCGTGCTGATGACGTATCTGAAACCGGTACTGCCGACGCTTTCTGAACGCGTTGAAGCCTTCCTGAACAGCGAACTGAACTGGGATGCCATCGAACAGCCGCTGCTCGGTCACAAGGTCAACACCTTTAAGGCGCTCTACAATCGCATCGACATGAAGCAAGTTGAAGCGCTGGTTGAAGCGTCTAAAGAAGAGGTGAAAGCCGCAGCCGCGCCGGTTACCGGCCCGTTAGCCGACTTCCCGATTCAGGAAACCATCACCTTTGACGATTTCGCCAAAATTGACCTGCGCGTAGCATTGATTGAAAACGCTGAGTTCGTAGACGGTTCTGACAAATTGCTGCGCCTGACGCTGGATCTGGGCGGCGAGAAGCGTAACGTCTTCTCCGGCATTCGTTCCGCCTATCCGGACCCGCAGGCGCTGATTGGCCGCCAGACGGTAATGGTCGCCAACCTCGCGCCGCGCAAAATGCGCTTTGGCGTCTCCGAGGGAATGGTGATGGCCGCAGGACCTGGCGGGAAAGATATCTTCCTGTTAAGCCCTGATGACGGCGCGAAGCCTGGCCAACAGGTGAAATAAGCAACAAGCCGGAGCATGCTCCGGCTTTTTTAACCGCTTAATCCTGACTGGCATATCACCCCATCCGCGTGTTTTAACTTTTTCCTTAATAAGCAATAGCGTTAAGACTCCATATCCGGACTGCTAAATAACGGCTAAAAGTCATATTCTATCTCTCCCTGATACATTGCTATTACTGGGTTAAATTAATTCATTGAAATTATTTTAAAAACCCAATCATTATATAAAATGGAGTTTTAGATGAAAATTTCTGGCAAGTTATTGTCCGCGGCTTTGGCTTCCGTACTGGTGTTCTCTCTTGCTGGCTGTGGCGATAAAGAAGAATCAAAGACCTTTAACGCAAACCTGGCGGGGACAGAAATTTCAATTACTTACACCTATAAAGGTGACAAAATCATTAAGCAGACGTCTGAAAGTAAAATCAGCTATGCCACTGTAGGCGCTAAAACGAAAGAAGATGCCGCCAAAATTCTCGATCCGCTGAGCGCGAAATATAAAAATATCGCCGGAGTGGAAGAAAAATTAACCTATGAAGATACCTATGCCCAGGAAAACGTCTCTGTGGATATGGAAAAAGTGGACTTTAAAGCGTTACAGCAAATCTCAGGGACGATGGTGTCCGGCGATACCAGCAAAGGTATCAGCATGAAACAAACCCAGACGCTGCTGGAAGCTGCTGGTTTTAAAGAAGCGAAATAACTGGCAGGCATAATGTATTGCATCGACTGGTAAAGTCGCTCAGGGCGCTGCTTCGGCAGCGTCTTTTCTTTATGAATTCCGAAAAAAGACAGCCTCGCTGTAAGTCCCCTCGCCAAAGCCTATAATCCCTGAATTCCTGGCCACACCAATACTTAACGACAAGGAATTGTTATGCAGGTTCTACGTCTTATGGCACTGCCACTATTCGCGCTCTCTCTATCGGTTAGCATAACTGGCTGCGATCAGAAAAACGATACTCTCCAGGGAAACCAAAATAACATGACAGCGTTTATCAAGAAGATAGCCGCTAGCAAAGAGTCAGAGGAAACACAACGCTATGCAGGTAATCTCAACGGTATTGAAATCAAGTTAACCTATTACTACAAAGGGGATATCGTTTTACGTCAAACATCTGAACATAAAATACTTTATAAAACCCTGAAAGCCAATAATAAAGAAGAAGCACAAAAAATGCTGAGTCAAGTCGGCGAAGCTTATCAAGGTATACCGGGTTTGACTGAACGAATCGACTATTATGATAGCTATGCTACGGAATATGTGGATATTGATTTTACCCAGGCAAAAATGAGCGACCTCTGTAAATTGCCAGGATCATCAATTGACAACTGTTCCGCGTACTATCTGTCAATGATTCGCTCGCAGAAACTGTTGGAAGAGAGCGGGTATCATAGAATCAATTAGTATAATAATGCGTTTTCCCGGTCAGACAGGACGCTGCCGGGAACAATACCGCAGAATTACTTCGCCGCGTGTTCACGGGCTGCCAGACCGCGCAGAAAATAACGCATAAACTGATCGCCGCATTCGCGGAAGTTCTTATGATCCGGCGCGCGCATCATCGCGGTGATCTCTGGCATTGAGACACGAAACAACTGACCGGTAAGTATCGCCAGGATGTCATCTGTTTTTAGCGAAAAGGCAATACGCAGCTTTTTCAGCACAATATTGTTGTTGATACGACGTTCCGCCGTCAATGCAGGCGCCGCCTCATCTTTGCCGCGTTTTTCATAAATGAGGCCATTGAGAAATGAGGACAACACGATATCCGGGCAACGCTGAAACCCCTCTTCCTCTTCTTTGCGCAACCAGATTGCTATCTGCTCCGGCGTAGCATCAACGTTACCCAGCGCCAGGATACGCGCCAGATCGGTATTATTAGCTTTTAAAATGTAGCGCACGCTACGCAGAATATCGTTACTCAGCATGAGGCCTTCGGTCGTTTCTATGGCAAAACGATATTCTAACAGTCTTTTACAGGCCAATCGCCTCTTTTAAACTTTTCAGATAGCGACGGCTTACCGGCACCGTCAGGCCGTTGCGTAAAATCAGCTCTGCCTGCCCATTATCCTCCAGCCGAATTTCCTGCAAATGGGCCATATTCACCAGAAACTGACGATGACAACGCAGTAGCGGCGTCCGGCTTTCCAGCGTGCGCAGCGTCAGCTCGGTAAACCCCTCTTTCCCTTCACTGCTGGTCACATAAACGCCGCTCATACGGCTACTGACAAAGGCGACATCATCCATTTGCAACAAATAGATCCGGCTGTGTCCGGTACAGGGAATGAATTTAAGCGCCTGCTGGTTTTCCGGCAACAACGAAACATCCTGTTTACTGCGCTCCTGACGCAGACGATGTAACGTTTTTTCCAGCCGTTTCTCCTCTATCGGCTTGAGCAGATAATCAAAAGCGTGTTCTTCAAAGGCTTTGATGGCGTATTCGTCAAACGCGGTTAAAAAAACGATATACGGGCGGTGTTCCGGATCAAGCATTCCTACCATCTCCAGTCCACTGATACGCGGCATCTGAATATCCAGAAACAGCACATCAGGTCGCAGCTTATGTACCGCGCCAATCGCTTCTACCGCGTTCGCGCACTCCCCCACAATCTCAATGTCATCCTGCCCCTGGAGCAAAATCCGCAGATTTTCCCGCGCTAACGGCTCATCATCCACAATCAGCACTTTAATCATGCGTCCTCCTCCAGTGGAAGTCGTAATGTAATTCGGGTAAAACAGTCCGGCTCGCAGGCCACGCTAATACCATAATCATCGCCAAAGTGTTCGCGCAGACGTTTATCCACCAGACTCATCCCCAGCCCGCTACTGCCGGCGGAAGGCTGATACAGTCCCGCATTATCTTCAATATCTAACATCAAATACTGCCCTTCGCGCCGGGCGCGAATAGCGACGTTGCCGGTATCAAGCAGTTGCGACGTGCCATGTTTAATGGCGTTCTCAACAATCGGCTGTAACGTAAACGCAGGCAATTTCTGACGTGAAAGCGTCGATGGAACATCAAGCTGTACCTGCAGACGCGACTGAAAACGCGCTTTTTCAATTTGCAGATAAGCGTTCACGTGTTCAATTTCATCCGCCAGCGTGACGATTTCCGACGGGCGTTTTAAATTTTTGCGAAAAAAGGTCGACAAGTACTGCACCAGTTGGCTGGCCTGTTCGCTGTCGCGGCGAATCACCGCTTTAATGGTATTGAGTGCATTAAACAGAAAATGCGGATTCACCTGCGCGTGCAACAGCTTGATCTCTGACTGCGTCAGCAACGCCTTCTGCCGTTCATACTGCCCGGCCAGGATCTGCGCGGATAAAAGCTGCGCAATACCCTCCCCCAGAGTACGGTTAATTGAGCTGAACAGTCGGTTTTTCGCTTCGTACAATTTAATGGTGCCCATGACTCGCTGATTTTCGCCACGCAGCGGGATCACCAGCGTCGAGCCGAGTTTACACTGCGGGTGGAGCGAACAGCGGTACGGCACTTCGTTGCCATCGGCATAAACCACCTCTCCGGTTTCAATTGCTTTCAGCGTATAACCTGATGAAATGGGTTTGCCTGGTAGATGGTGATCGTCGCCAATACCAGTAAAAGCCAACAGTTTTTCGCGATCGGTGATGGCGACGGCGCCGATATCCAGCTCCTGATATAACACCTGCGCCACCTTCATACTGTTCACTTCGTTAAATCCCTGACGCAGAATCCCCTCCGTTGACGCGGCGACCTTCAGCGCGGTAGCAGAAAATGCCGAAGTATATTTTTCGAACATGGCGCGCTTATCGAGCAAAATACGCATGAACAGCGCGGCGCCAACGGTATTCGTCACCATCATCGGCGCGGCAATATTACTGACCAGATGCAGGGCATCGTCAAACGGCCTGGCTATCAATAAAATAATCAGCATCTGCACCAGTTCGGCAACACACGTAATTGCTCCCGCCGTCAGCGGGCTAAACACTTTGTCCGGGCGTCCGCGACGTATGAGAACGCTGTGTACCAACCCGCCCAGCAGCCCTTCGACGATGGTGGAAATCATACAGCTCAGCGCCGTCATGCCGCCCATAGAATACCGATGTAACCCACCGGTCAGGCCGACCAGCCCGCCGACGACCGGCCCGCCGAGTAGGCCGCCCATCACCGCGCCAATCGCGCGGGTATTGGCAATCGAATCTTCGATATGTAGCCCAAAATAAGTGCCCATAATGCAGAAGATAGAAAACGTGACGTAACACAGAAGCTTGTGCGGCAGACGAACCGTGACCTGCATAAGCGGGATGAACAGGCGCGTTTTACTCATTAGCCACGCAATGACCAGAAACACGCACATCTGCTGAAGCAGCAGCAACACCAGATTAAACTCGTACATACCCGCAAACCACACTTCAATTAAAAGCGCGTAACATACATTGAGTACGATTAACTTTCTTTGAACTGTTGCATAAAAATATGAATTCGTGAATACGATCACTTAAACGCCGCGCCGCAACCCGCTACTTCGCGTTTTAATGCATAAAAAACAGGCAAAACTTCCTGGTTCCTAAAAGAGCGTCTAAAGTTAAACCGGGACCTCGCGAGCAAGGGTGAAACGATGGCGCTTTACACAATTGGTGAAGTGGCTTTGCTTTGTGATATCAATCCTGTCACGTTGCGCGCGTGGCAGAGACGTTATGGACTTTTAAAACCACAGCGAACGGATGGCGGTCATCGTCTGTTTAACGATGCCGATATCGACAGAATCCGCGAAATCAAGCGCTGGATAGATAACGGCGTTCAGGTCAGCAAAGTCAAAGTGCTGCTCAGTAGCGACAGTAGCGAACAACCTAACGGCTGGCGCGAACAGCAGGAGATCCTGCTGCACTATCTGCAAAGCAGTAATCTGCACAGTTTACGGTTATGGGTCAAAGAACGCGGTCAGGATTATCCAGCCCAAACATTGACCACTAACCTGTTCGTCCCGCTGCGGCGACGATTACAGTGCCAACAACCTGCCCTTCAGGCGCTGCTCGGCATTCTTGACGGCATCCTGATCAACTATATTGCGCTCTGCCTGGCGTCTGCGCGTAAGAAACAGGGAAAAGATGCGTTGGTGATCGGCTGGAATATCCATGATACCACCCGCCTGTGGCTGGAAGGTTGGGTCGCCAGCCAACAGGGATGGCGAATCGACGTGCTGGCGCACTCGCTTAGCCAGTTCCGTCCGGAACTGTTTGACGGCAAGACGTTACTGGTATGGTGCGGAGAAAACCAGACGCTGGCGCAGCAGCAGCAACTTTTGGCCTGGCGCGCCCAGGGACGCGACATTCATCCCCTTGGCGTTTAAACAGCAGCTAACAAATTCGCTTTAATGTATACTCCTTTTATTAACATAAGGAGTACATAATGCGCGTAGCGAAAATCGGGGTGATCGCCCTTTTCCTGCTGATGGCTATTGGCGGTATCGGCGGCGTGATGCTGGCAGGTTACAGTTTTATTTTGCGTGCCGGGTAAGCGCGCGCGTCAGCCTTTCAAACAGGCGATCGATAATGATCGCCGCCAGCGCCACCAGCAGCGCCCCCTGGATAACATAGGCCGTATTAAAGCCGCTAAGCCCGATAATGATCGGCGTGCCTAACGTACTGGCCCCCACCGTTGAAGCGATGGTCGCCGTACCAATATTGATAATCACCGAGGTTCGGATGCCCGCCAGAATCACCGGCGCGGCCAGCGGCAGCTCAACCTGATACAACTGTTGGCGACGGCTCATTCCCATACCGCTGGCAACGCTCATCACGCTGGCAGGCACCGCGCCCAGCCCGGCCAGGGTCGCCTGCAGGATGGGCAACACCCCATACAGGATCAAGGCGATAATGGCCGGTTGCTGACCAAAACCCATGACGGGTACCGCGATCGCCAGTACCGCCACCGGGGGAAAGGTCTGCCCGACGGCGGCGATAGTCTCCACCAGGGGACGAAACTCTTTCCCACTTTCTCGCGTGACCGCAATCCCTGCGCCGACGCCCACCACGACGGCAAACAAACTTGAGATGCCCACCAACCAGAAATGGGCGAGCGCGAGGGCGGCAAAACTCTCCTGTTGGTAGACCGGGCGCGGTAAATCGGGAAACAGCGCGGCGAAGAACGGCTGGCTATAAGGCAATCCAAACAGCAGAAGCAAGAACAGAACAATAAGCCAGAGAAGCGGATCACACAGTCGTTTCACGGGGGGACGTCTCCGAAAGCAGATCGCGGAAATGGAGCGTACCGCAGGGCTCGCCCTGCTGATTCGCCACCGGCAGGACGTCGCACCGACGGGCGACAAACATCGATAGCGCATCGCGTAGCGTCATCTCTTCCACCAGCGCGTCGCCGCTGAGCTGTTCATGCCGGCGTACATAATCGCCTACGCTACGTAACGAAAGCAGCCTTACGCCCAGCTCGCTGCGGCCAAAAAACGCCTGCACGAAATCATTTTCCGGCGAGGTCAGCATAGAAAGCGGCGATCCCTGTTGGATAACGTGGCCCCCGTCCATCAGCACCAGATGGTCGGCGAGGCGTAGCGCCTCATCGATGTCGTGCGTCACCAGTACGATGGTGCGCCCCAGCAGCTGATGAATGCGGGTCATCTCCTGCTGCAATGCGCCGCGCGTTACCGGATCAAGCGCGCCGAAAGGCTCGTCCATCAGCAATACCTGCGGATCGGCAGCTAGCGCCCGCGCAACGCCGACCCGCTGCTGTTGCCCGCCGGAAAGCTGATGCGGATAACGATCGCGCAGCGCGCTTTCCAGACCCAATAATGCCATCAGTTCGTCAATACGATCGTTAATCCGCGCACGCGACCACTTTTGTAGTTGCGGTACGGTGGCGATATTTTGCGCCACCGTCCAGTGGGGAAAAAGACCGATAGACTGAATGGCATAGCCCATGCGACGGCGCAGTTCAAGCACCGGCAGGCTGCGGATCTCTTCCCCGGCAAAACGGATCGTTCCGCTATCATGCTCTACCAGCCGGTTAATCATCTTCAGAGTGGTCGATTTTCCCGAGCCGGAGGTGCCAATTAACACCGAAAAGCTGCCTTCGCTAAAGTGCAAATTGAGGTCGCTAACAGCCTGTTGATCGCCGAAGGTTTTACTGACATGGTTAAATTCAATCATCGGTTGCTCCCTTCAAAAACGCGATCCATAAATCAAACAGCGCGTCGATCACTACCGCCAGCGCAATCACCGGAATGACGCCCAACAGGACTAAATCAATGGCGCTGCTCAATAGCCCCTGAAACACCAGCGCGCCGAAACCTCCCGCGCCAATCAGCGCGGCGACGACGGCCATTCCCACTGTCTGGACCATGACTACCCGCAGGCTACGTAAAAAGACCGGCAGCGCCAGCGGCAGTTGCACATGCCTGAAGCGCTGGCCGCTACTCATTCCCATTGCTCTTGCGCTCTCCAGCACATCGCGCGGCACCTGATTGAGCCCGGCGACCACGCCGCGCACCAGCGGCAATAACGCATAGAGCACCAGCGCTATCAACGCAGGCGTCATGCCGGTTCCCGCGACGCCGAATGCGGCAAGCCACGGAAACTGTTTCACCAGTCCGGCCAACGGCGCAATCAGCAGGCCAAACAGCGCGACGGAAGGGATAGTCTGGATCACATTCAGCACGGTAAACACCGGCCCCTGGCGTGAGGCGGAAAAATAACACCAGACGCCCAATGGTAGTCCGATCGCCAGCGCCGGCAGCACCGTGCCCGCCAGTAACATCAAATGTTGCACCAACGCGGCATCGAAAACATCCTGGCGATTAGTATACTCTTTCAGAAGCGAGAGGTTGTCGAACGTGCCTGAAAACAGCAGCACCAGCGGGACAATGACAATTTGCGCGTGCAGCAACCAGCGCCACAGCGGCCCAACGGTAATACGGCGGATCGCATCGCTACAGGCCAGCAGCATCAGACCGAGGCCCAGCCACAATCCACTTCCCAGACTGGTACGCGCCAGCGGGCTGCCCTCCTGCGCCAACTGGGTCGCCGCCCTGCCGACTCCCCACAGCATGACAATAAAAAGCGTCTGCGCCATCATCAGCGTCAGTACGCTACCGCGTTTACCGGGTACAAAGCACAACGTAAACAGCGCGCATCCCGCGCCAGTCAGCATCCAGATGGTCGCCGGCCAGATCTCCCATAACTGGCGCCCCTCGCCGCTCACCAGACGATTCGGGGCGTAATTAATGAAAGGCAGCGCGACAGCAAGCAGGGTCAGAACAACCAACAGCAACAGCACACGATTAACCGTGATTTTTTTGGCAGCATCACTCACAGATTACTTCACCCACCCTTTTTGTCGGAGGTAATCTGCGGCGACTTTTTTCGCATCCAGCCCTTCTACGGCGATTCTGGCGTTCAACTGTTGCAGCGTTTTCTCATCAAGGCTGGCGAAAACGGGCTGCAGCCAGTCGGCTATCTGCGGATAGGCCTGTAACACCGATTCACGCACTACCGGCGCGGGGGCATAGATAGGCTGGACGCCTTTCGGGTCGCTCAGGGTTTGCAAACCCAGCGCGGCGACAGGGCCGTCGGTGCCATACGCCATCGCGGCGTTAACGCCGGATGTTTGTTGCGCGGCGGCTTTGATCGTGACCGCCGTATCGCCGCCCGCCAGCGACAAGAGCTGGTTCTGATTCAAGGTAAAATCATAGGCTTTTTCAAATGCCGGCAGCGCATCCGCCCGTTCGATAAATTCCGCAGACGCCGCCAGTTTAAAAGTGCCGCCCTCTTTCAGATAACGGCTGAGATCGGCAAGCGAGGAGAGTTTATTTTTTTCCGCGATGTCCTGGCGTACCGCGATGGTCCAGGTGTTGTTGGCCGGCGCAGGCGTCAACCAGACCAGCTTATTCTGCTCCGCATCCAGTTTTTTGACTTTATCAAAGCCTTGCTTTGCATTTTTCCATGCCGGATCGTTTTCATCTTTAAAAAAGAACGCCCCGTTACCGGTGTATTCCGGATAGATATCCAGCTCTCCGGCGGTAATCGCGCCACGAACGACTGGCGTCGTCCCGAGCTGAATTTTATTGACCGTTTTAACGCCGTGGCTTTCCAGTACCTGCAAAATCATGTTGCCGAGCAGCGCGCCTTCGGTATCAATCTTTGACCCGACCGTCACGGGCGATGCCGCCTGTAGAGGTAAACTCACCGTCGCCAGCAACGCCAGCGAACTTACCCATAGCTTTGAGATCGTCATGATGCTTTCCTCATCCTTTTACGGCCTTTTTCAGAGACTTGAGAAAAAAGCATAGTTGAAAAGTCTGCGTTTAACCTGGGATTTTCCGCCAGTTTAAGTGACGTGGCAGGCAATAAAAGGGGGGACAGGAAAAGTCATTGCCAGACAGGGCGCTGCTATCGCGCCCTGTTGACGGCAGGCTTACAGTAGCTCGAACGATCCTTGTTTAACGCGAGCGGAATCCACGCCGATAAAGACGTTGAACTTGCCGGGTTCCGCGTCATATTTCATCTGCTGATTCCAGAACTTCAACGCCTCGATATCAATCGGGAAACTCACGGTTTTACGTTCGCCGGGCTTGAGGGTGATTTTTTCAAAGCCTTTTAATTGCTTCACCGGGCGGCTCATTGACGCCGTGACATCCTGTAAGTACATCTGGATGACCGTAGCCCCTTCGCGTTTACCGGTGTTCGTGACCTCTACGCTGGCCGTGACTTTGCCGTCGCGTTGCATTGTCGGTGAGGAGAGCGTGACGTCAGACACCGTAAATGTGGTGTAGCTCAGACCGTAACCAAACGGATAGAGCGGGCCATTCGCTTCGTCAAAATAACGTGAGGTGTATTTGTTTGGCTTTTCAGGATTATACGGGCGTCCCGTATTGAGATGGCTGTAATAGACCGGAATTTGTCCCACCGAACGCGGGAAGGAGATCGGCAGTTTGCCTGACGGGTTGTAATCGCCAAACAGCACATCGGCAATGGCGTTGCCGCCTTCCGTCCCGGCAAACCAGGTCTCCAGAATCGCATCGGCCTGTTGATCTTCTTTTACCAGCGCCAGCGGTCTGCCGTTCATTAATACCAGTACCAGCGGCTTACCAGTGGCTTTCAGAGCGGTGATTAAGTCGCGCTGACTCTGCGGAATGGTGATATTGGTACGGCTGGAGGCTTCATGCGCCATCCCCTGCGACTCGCCTACCACTGCGACCACTACATCGGCCTGTTTCGCCGCCTGCACCGCCTCATCAATCATCGCCTGCGGTGAGCGCGGATCGATTTTCACCGCCTCTTCATACAGGTTTAAGAAATCGACGATGTCTTTATCGTTAGTGATATTCGCCCCTTTGGCATAGAGGATCTTCGCCCCGTCGCCGACGGCATTTTGAATACCCGCCAGCACCGTCACCGACTGATTCGCGACCCCAGCAGCAGACCAGCTCCCCATGACATCACGTTGACTGTCGGCCAGTGGCCCAACAACGGCAATGGTGCCCGATTTTTTCAGCGGCAGCGTTTCCAGCCGGTTTTTCAGCAGTACCACACTTTCCCGCGCCACTTCCCGCGCCTCATTACGATGCAGGCGGCTTTCGGCATTGGTGTCCACCGGGTCGCTCTCTTTCGGCCCCAGATGGCTATAGGGGTCGTTAAACAATCCCATGTCATATTTTACGTTGAGCACATGGCGCGTCGCGTCGTCCAGTTCCGCCATCGTCACTTTGCCCGACTTAATCAGACCCGGCAGATATTTGCTGTAATACTCATCCGCCATGCTCATATCCACCCCTGCCTTTAGCGCCACGCGCACCGCATCTTCCGGGTCGGCCGCGGTGCCGTGTTTAATCAGTTCTTTAATAGCGCCGTGGTCGGAAACGGTAATTCCCTTAAAGCCCCACTCATCGCGCAGGACATCTTTCAATAGCCAGGAATCTGACGTCGCAGGCGTGCCGTTCAGCGAGTTCAGCGCCACCATCACCGCGCCGCTCCCCGCATCCAGCCCCGCTTTGTAAGGCGGCATATAGTCATTAAACAGACGCTGGGAACTCATATCCACGGTGTTGTATTCTTTACCGCCTTCAACGGCGCCATAGGCGGCAAAATGTTTCACGCTGGTCATCACCGAATAGCGATCCGCCGGACTTTTGCCCTGCATCGCTTTCACCATGGTTTCGCCCATGATGGAGGTTAAATATGTATCTTCGCCAAAGCCTTCGGAGGCGCGTCCCCAACGCGGATCGCGGGAGACATCCACCATCGGCGCCCAGGTCATATTCAGACCGTCGTCCGCCGCTTCATACGCCGATACGCGTCCTACGGTTCTTACCGCATCCAGATTAAAAGAAGAAGCCAGACCGAGGCTTATTGGGAAGACGGTTCGCTGGCCGTGTACCACGTCATAGGCAAAAAAGAGAGGAATTTTCAGGCGGCTCAACGCCATCACCTGATCCTGCATTTGACGGATATCCTGGCGGGTGACGGTATTGAAAATCGCCCCTACCTGCCCGTCTTTGATCATCTCGCGAATCGCTTCTTTCGGGTTATCAGGGCCGACGCTAATCAGACGTAACTGACCAATTTTTTCATCGACAGTCATTTTCTTGAGTAAATCCGTGACGAACGCGTCGCGCGCTTCGGGCGTCAGCGGGTGATTGCCAAACAGGTTTTCCGCCAATGCTGGCTGCATCGCCAGACTCACAGCAACACCTACTGAACATAACCATTTCATGTTGAGTCTCTCTTTATCTTTATCCCGACGAGGCGGTAAAAACAGAATAAAAACCGCAGTTTGCCATAAGCCTAAACGCGAGAGGAGAAGAAAGCGAAGGTTATTCTCCTAATTTTCCGCACAGTCGAATACACAACCGCCAGCAAATGGTATCAAGGCGGCAAATGAATACCACTAACACAGAGACAATTTGAATGAGAAAGCGTATTGTCATACAAAGCGCTATGCTTAACGCTGATATTTTGTCCCACCACAAGGAGTGGAGAATGTCTTCCATAACAATGACTGATAATAAAACGTTCCTGAATGAGCTGGCCCGCCTGGTAGGCCATTCTCACCTGCTGACAGACCCCGCCAAAACCGCCCGCTATCGCAAGGGTTTCCGTTCCGGTCAGGGCGACGCGCTGGCCGTTGTTTTCCCGGGTTCATTACTGGAACTGTGGCGTGTGCTCAACGCCTGCGTTAACGCTGACAAAATTATTCTGATGCAGGCCGCCAACACCGGTCTGACGGAAGGCTCCACGCCGAACGGCAACGACTACGATCGCGATATTGTGATTATCAGCACCCAGCGGCTGGATAAGCTGCACTTACTGGATAACGGCCAACAGGTTCTGGCCTGGCCCGGTACGACGCTCTATGCGCTGGAAAAAGCGCTTAAACCGCTGGGCCGTGAACCGCACTCGGTGATTGGTTCGTCGTGCATCGGCGCGTCGGTCATCGGCGGTATCTGTAATAACTCCGGCGGCTCGCTGGTGCAGCGCGGCCCGGCCTATACCGAGATGTCGCTCTTTGCCCGTATTGACGACCAAGGCAAACTGCAACTGGTCAATCATCTGGGTATCGATCTTGGGCATACCCCGGAGCAGATCCTGAGCAAGCTGGATGACGAACGGATTAAAGATGAGGATGTGCGCCACGATGGTCGTCATGCGCACGATCACGACTACGTGACGCGGGTACGAGATATCAACGCCGATACGCCCGCCCGCTATAACGCCGACCCGGACCGTTTGTTTGAATCTTCCGGCTGCGCCGGAAAACTGGCGGTTTTTGCCGTTCGCCTTGATACCTTTGCAGCGGAAAAAAATCAGCAGGTTTTTTATATCGGCACCAATCAGCCCGCGGTACTGACTGAAATCCGTCGGCATATTCTGGCGAACTTCGACAATCTGCCAGTGGCGGGAGAATATATGCATCGCGATATCTACGATATTGCGGAGCAGTACGGTAAAGATACCTTTCTGATGATCGATAAACTCGGCACCGACAAGATGCCATTCTTTTTCACGCTAAAAGGCCGAACCGATGCGATGCTGGAAAAAGTAAAATTTTTCCGTCCGCATTTCACCGACCGCGCGATGCAGAAATTCGGCCATCTGTTTCCCAGCCATCTGCCGCCGCGAATGAAAAACTGGCGCGATAAATATGAGCATCATCTGCTGTTAAAAATGGCGGGAGACGGCGTCGCAGAAGCGCAACGCTGGCTGAATGAATTTTTTAAATCCGCTGAGGGCGGTTTCTTCACCTGTACGCCGGAAGAAGGCAGCAAAGCCTTCCTGCACCGCTTCGCCGCTGCTGGCGCGGCGATTCGTTATCAGGCCGTACACGCTGATGAAGTGGAAGATATCCTGGCGCTGGATATCGCTCTGCGCCGCAACGATACCGACTGGTTCGAGCATCTGCCGCCGGAAATCGACAGCCAACTGGTACATAAACTCTATTACGGTCACTTTATGTGCCACGTTTTTCATCAGGACTATATCGTGAAGAAAGGCGTCGACGTCCATGCGCTGAAAGCGCAAATGCTGGAGCTGTTGCAGGCGCGCGGGGCACAATACCCGGCGGAGCACAACGTTGGACATCTGTATAAAGCGCCGGAAACGCTGACGCGTTTTTATCGGCAAAATGACCCGACCAACAGTATGAACCCCGGTATCGGCAAAACGAGTAAGCGGAAATTCTGGCAGGAAAATACGCCCGACGAAACGCATTAACACCGTGCGGTTTACCGTGAAGCCCGGCGGCGCGATGCCTGCCGGGCCTGCGGCGACTTAATCGTTCTGTGCGGTTTGCGCTCCGGCACTGGCGCTGGCTGCCGCCATTTGCGCGGCTTTTTGCTTTTTATAGCTCAGCGCGGCAGCCGGAACGGGCATGACTTTACCGGTTTCAATCCATGTACGCAGGCGGCTGGCGTCCGCAAAGTGGGTATATTTGCCGAACGCGTCCATGACCACCAGCGCGACCGGTTTGTTATTGATCACGGTACGCATCACCAGGCAATGCCCCGCCGCATTGGTAAATCCGGTTTTCGTTAACTGGATATTCCAGTTATCACGGTAGACCAAATGGTTGGTATTGCGAAACGGCAGCGTATACGCCGGATGCGAGAATGTCGCCATGTCTTCGCGCGTGGTGCTTAGCTGGCCAATCAGCGGGTATTGCTTCGTGGCAATCAGCAATTTTGTTAAATCCCGCGCGGTCGAGACGTTATGAATCGACAGCCCCGTCGGCTCAACGAAGCGGGTATGCGTCATGCCCAGCGCTTTCGCCTTCGCATTCATCGCTTTAATAAATGCGTTATAACCGCCAGGATAATAGTGCGCCAGGCTTGCCGCCGCACGGTTTTCGGATGACATCAACGCCAGCAGCAACATATTTTTGCGGCTAATTTCGCTGTTCAGGCGCACGCGGGAGTAAACCCCTTTCATTTCCGGCGTCTGGCTGATATCGACCTTCAGTATTTCATCCAGCGGCAATCGCGCGTCGAGCACGACCATCGCCGTCATTAATTTGGTTATCGAGGCAATCGGACGCACCAGATCCGGGTGGTTCGAATAGATCACTTTATTGGTGTTGAGATCAACAATCATTGCGCTACCGGAGGCAATCTCAGGTTGAGACGCCGCGGTTGTCGCTGCCGTTTTCGCCACGGCCTGCGGGGCAAAAGGTACGGCCAACATCAGAGCAAGGCTCAGGAATGAAGCTCGGAATTTCAGCATGATGAGATTTCTGATAATGATTCACGCGCGTCGTAACGCACACCGCCTGAGCTAAGATTATACTCAAGCTAGCAGTGGCATCATAGCGGCACGCCAGCGTTGCCGCTACAGAAGAATCGTCAGCAAATGCTGCATTGCTGGCTTTTGCGCCAGCCCTTTTTCGCATCAGAACAGGCGGTAGCCGTATCCCCACAGGATCACGGTGATCGCCAGTAGCACCTCCAGGACCAGCACGCCGATAGCGAGCGTCGAACTGGAGAAGCTTAATCCTTCCTCTCTATTAATGTTAAGGAAAGTCGGAATACCCAAATACAGCAAATAGCCGGTGTAAAAGAGCGCGACAGCGCCGACCAGTGCGCATAGCCATACCAGGGGATAGAGCGCCACCAGACCACTTAAAAACAGCGGCGTCGCGACATAGCCGGCAAAAACCATACAGCGCGCAAGCGATGGCCGTTGCGGATAGTTTCGCGCCATCCACCAGATGACGCGTCCCATCACCGCGACGCCCGCCAGCATCACGCCGTAGAACAAGACCGCCAGCGCAAAAGCGGTAAACAGCGAGAGTTGTAACACGTTGCCGTCGCCAAAATTCCAGCCGATTTGCGTCGTGCCGATAAAGGCGCAGACGACGGGAATCGCCGCCATCAGCAAAACATGGTGCGTATAGTGATGCGAAACGGTTTCGTTTTCGCTTTTGATCACCTGCATTTCCCGATCGGGATGGGAAAAAAGCCCCCATACATGGTTCATACTGCCCCCTTCTGCTGCCTCAGATGCCAGTATGTTCAAGTATAATTCAGTTTCTGGTTATTTTATGAACAATGGCAAAATAGTCTCCGGCAAAACGTCGGCTTTGCCGCGCACGCCTCTTGCCAGGGTGTATGCTTAATGCCGGAGGTGGTTTACGCATGGATATCAACACGCTTATTACGCATTATGGCTATGCGGCGCTGGTTATCGGCAGTATGGCCGAAGGTGAAACCGTTACCCTGTTGGGGGGCGTCGCGGCGCATCAGGGATTACTCAAGTTTCCGCTGGTGGCGGCGGCCGTCGCGCTGGGAGGGATGATGGGCGATCAGCTACTTTACCTGTTAGGACGATGCTATGGCGGGAAGATCCTGCGTCGTTTCCCGCGTTATCATACGAAGATTCGTCGCGCGCAGAAAATGATCCAACGCCATCCGTATCTGTTTGTGATCGGCACGCGTTTTATGTATGGCTTCCGGGTGGTTGGCCCGCTGCTGATTGGCGCCAGCCGCCTGCCGCCTAAAATTTTTCTGCCGCTGAATATTGTAGGCGCGCTGATCTGGGCGCTGCTGTTTACCACGCTGGGATATCTTGGCGGCGAGGTGATCGCGCCATGGCTGCACGACCTCGATCAGCATCTCAGGCACGGGGTCTGGCTGATTCTGGCCATCGTCCTGGTGGTGGGCGTGCGCTGGTGGCTGAAAAGACGCGGCAAAGCGGAGGCCCGTTAAACCCGATGGTATCCGGATGGCATAACGCCGCCATCCGGCCCCCGGCGTTTATTTGGCGTTGAATTGCGGATTCGCCAGCATAAACCCGCCGTCGACAATCAGCGACTGACCGGTGGTATAGCTTGCTCCTTCCGAACACAGCCAGGCGACGAGGCTGGCTATTTCATGCGTAGAACCCGGTCGGGCAATAGGGATCGAGGGTTCCGATCCCGGCTCAATGTCGCTGTCATCCATATCATTCATCGGCGTGGCGATAGCGCCTGGCGCGACGGCGTTGACCAAAATATGATGTTCAATCAGTTCCAGCGCCATGGATTTAGTCAATCCGCCCAGCGCATGTTTCGCCGCGGTATAGGCGCTGGCTTGCGGAAGCGGCGTATGCTCATGGACGGAGGTGATGTTGATAATGCGCCCTCCCTCTCCTTGTTTAATCATATGCCGGGCGGCGATCTGCGCGCAGAGAAACGCGCCATCGACGTCCACGGTAAAAATTTGCCGCCACTGCGTAAACGGCATATCAATAAACGCGGATTTGGTCATCGCCCCGGCATTATTGACCAGCACGTCAACGCGCCCCAGGCGCTGAATAAGATGTTCAATGGCCTGCGCGCCCTCGGGCAACTGGCTCAGGTCAAGATGAATGGTCTCAGCCCGCACACCAAATTGCGCCGCTTTTTTCGCCGTTTCCTGCGCGCCGCGTTCATCGGAATGCCAGGTGATACCAATATCAAAACCGTTTTGTGCTAATAACAACGCACACGCTTTGCCAATTCCCGAATCTGATGCCGTTACAATTGCGACTTTGGTCATATTCCTCTCCGGATGATTCATACACAGCCTAAGTATAGGAACCCTGTCTGAATCATCCGGAAAAATCAGGAATGATAACCGCCGCCCAGCGCGCTGGTAAGCTGAATAGAGGCATCCAGCCACTGGCCCTGCAACAGCAAGCCGTTACACTGCTCGCGCAGTGCCGGGATTTTGGCCTCGCTCACGCGGGAACCCGCAATAATACCGGCATTAAAGCGCGCTTGCGCCAGACCGACCACACGCTGCGAGTCATGCTCAATCTGCTGCTGATGCTGATTTTTCTGCGCCAGCGTCTCTACCTGACTGGCGGCGCGCGCCACATCATTAACCGCATCTACCACCGCTTTGTTGTAGTTGGCGATAGAAAGGTTGCTTTGCGCTTTGGCGATATCGAGGTTGGCATTCAGCCTGCCGCTGTCGAAAATCGGCAGCGTCAGCCCGCCGGTAATGCCATATTGCTGTGCGGAATGGCGGAACAGATCGCTCAGATGTAACGCATCCTGCTGTAAAAAAGCCATCAGGTTGATATCGGGATAAAACGCGGCCTTCGCGGCGTCAATGCTGCTCAACGAGGATTCAATGTACCAGTGCGCGGCCTGTAGATCCGCCCGGCGCGCCAGCAACGAATACCCCAGTTGCGACGGTAACTGGCTTTCAACGGCGGGGAGACTCACCTGACGCAGCTTGAGCGCCGCCGATTGCGTATTGGTTAACGCGCTGAGCCGCGCTTCAATAACCTTCATTTTACCGTTAACGTCATTCAACTGCTGCTGGGTTTTGCTGGCGTCGATATCGGTCTCGACCCCTTCAACAGAAGAAGTAATGCCGTGTTGATACAGCTCCCGGTTTACCGTCACCACGTTTTGCTGCTCATGCTCGATTTGCATCAGCACATTTTTCAGCGCCGCCTGCGTCTGCCACTCCCAGTAGAGTCGCGCCACGCCGCTTGCCAGCAATTGTCGGGTCTGCTCCTGCTCCGCTTCGCGCGCTTTGACCGCCCCGATCCGCGCGGTAACTTCAGCGCGGTTTTTCCCCCATAAATCCAGATCCCAGCCTGCCGTCAGGCCGAATGTACCGTTGGTATACCACGGCCCGGTCGTTCCCGCCGCGGGGTCGGTAATCGCGAATGGCCCCATCAGCCCTTCCGCGGACATTCGCTGGCGCTCAATGTCGGCAGAAAAGTCGAGCTGCGGGCCGTCCTGCGCCTCAACCGCTTTCGCCTGCGCTTCCGCCAGTTGAATACGCTGTTCAGCCACCTGCATATCCGGCGAATGCTGTATGGCATTATCAATCAGCGCGTCAAGCTGCGCATCGTGATACGCCTTCCACCACTGGCTATCCGGCCAACCGTTTTTCAATGCCGCTGGCAGGCTGGAATCAACATGAGAAGAGGGCGTCTGCTGGGTCAGCGACTGGCGGGTATCGTGCATGGGGGCGCAGCCCGCCAGCAAAATAAAAAGCGGTAAGCTCGCTGTCGCGGCAAGGAAAGAATTACGATTCATGGAGGTGTTCTGATAAAAAAAGGTGCGCAGAGAGTACGTCTTACGGCGATCTATTTTTTAGTTACGCGTGGCAATACATCATCAGACAACAAAAGACATATTTTGAAATTTATATGATTAGCAAATAATTTCATCTGATACATTTTTTGATGTAATACTTCAATGAAAAGTCCCACTAACCCGTTCATAAATGAACGATTTTGCTGCAATACGCACCAGCAGCCTTCATGAGTTAAACGTCGCCGCGCCCAACAAAGCAGCAGATGGCTTAATACTTTCCTATACTTTGTTTGTATTTACCAATAAAGGGACAAACAATGAAAATTCTTCTATGGGCAATCTTAATTATTTTTCTGATTGGGCTGTTGGTGGTAACGGGCGTGTTTAAGATGATTTTCTGATTCCTGCGCCGGGCAGCGATAATGTCTGTCCGGCACACGTTCTGGACGCTGTAGAGATTAGATTTTAATAGCCTGAATCGCCCGCGCAATCTCGGACGAACGGTTTAACGCCCGAATCGACTGAAAGAGTTCCGTCGCCTCAATATATTCCTTACGTAAATATCCCAGCCACTGTTTAATACGCGCGACATGATATAAACCGGTATCGCCCTGCTTTTCCAGTCGGGTATATTTTTGTAATAACATCACCACTTCCGGCCACGGCATACGCGGCTCGTTATACTTCACCACCCGGCTCAGGTTAGGAATATTTAACGCCCCACGGCCAATCATCACCGCATCGCAGCCGCTGGTCGCCATACATGCCTGCGCGCTCTGCCAGTCCCAGATTTCGCCATTCGCGATAACCGGAATAGTCAGACGCTGGCGTATTTCGCCGATCGCCTGCCAGTCGATATGCTCGGCGCGGTAGCCCTGCGCTTTAGTACGGCCATGCACCACCAGTTCACTGGCGCCGGCCTGCTGCACCGCATCGGCGATTTCAAATTTTCTATCGCCGCTATCCCAGCCGAGACGCACTTTTACCGTCACCGGCAGATGCGACGGTACCGCGGCCCGCATCGCTTTCGCGCCCTGATAGATGAGTTCGGGATCTTTGAGCAATGTCGCGCCGCCGCCGCTGCCGTTCACCACTTTTGACGGACAGCCGCAGTTCAGGTCCACGCCATACGATCCCAACGCCGTCGCCCGCGCGGCGTTTTCCGCCAGCCACTGCGGATGCTGGCCCAGAAGCTGAATACGCACTGGCGTGCCGGACGGCGTGCGGCTGGCGTGATGCAACTCCGGGCAGATGCGATGAAACACTTTTACCGGCAGCAGCTGATCCACCACGCGCACAAATTCGGTGATGCAGAGATCGTAATCATTCACTTCGGTCAGCAGCTCGCGCACTAACGCGTCGAGCACGCCTTCCATCGGCGCCAGTAAAACACGCATATCGGTATCCACAGCAAAAAAAGAGGCGCTATCATAACGCCTCTCTGCGATGAGCAAAACTTTTTGCCGGGTGGCGGCACAAACGCCACGCTACGTCACATAAAGTGCTCAACGCGGCTCAAGACAGTTATCTTCTTTCCAGCCGTACAGCCATTCGATACCGCGATAAAACGCCTCCTGCGATTTCCCTTTCCACAGCAGATTACGTACCTGACGCTCCACCCCGGCGGCGTGATAGAGACGCCCCATCTCGCGGGTAGACCAGACGATACGCGCTGTGCGGGGAATACGCACCGACTCATACAGCGCAAATGCCTGCTGCGCGTCGCCGTCGCAGCGTTCCAGCGCTTTGCCCAGCGTGACGGCGTCTTCCAGCGCCATACAGGCGCCCTGGGCCATATATTGCGCCACCGGATGCGCGGCGTCGCCCACCAGAGTGATACGCTCGGTTCCCCATTTTGCGACCGGCTCGCGATCGGCGGTCGACCAGCGGCGCCAGGAGGTCGGCTTATCCAGCATCTGGCGCGGGCGGGGATGAATGCCGGCAAAATAAGAGAGCACCTCTTCTTTACTGCCGTCTTTCACGCCCCACTCTTCTTGCTGGCGGCTGTGGAATGTCACCACCAGATTGTACTGTTGGCCTCCGCGCAGCGGATAATGAACCAGGTGACAATGCGGGCCTGCCCACAGCACCGGTGCGTTAATACGTAAATCGTCCGGCATATCGTCGCAATCAATCACCGCCCGATAGACTACATGCCCCGTTACGCGCGGCGCGTCGCCGAGTAAACTTTGCCGCACGACCGATTTAACGCCGTCGCAGCCCACAAGAATATCCGCCGTCCAGCTATTTCCCTGCTCATCAAACACCGTAACGTCATCCGGCGTCTGGCGGATATCGACAATATGGGTCGAGGTACGATACTCCACGCCAGGGTGCGTCAGCACCGCTTCCCATACCGTTGCATGAATATCTACCCGGTGAATTACCGCATACGGCCCGCCAAAATGGTCGCGGAACGCCTGTCCGGTTTCAATGCGTACCACTTCTTCGGCATTCACGGCATCCATCATGGTAATGTGATCGGTAAACACCGCACGCTGGCGGGCAACATCGCCCACACCGAGACTATCCAGCGCCGAAAAAGCGTTCGGCCCAAGCTGAATACCCGCGCCAATCTCGCCAATTTCGTGCGCTTTTTCCAACAGCATGACTTTTATTCCCTGGCGCGCCAGCGACAGCGCGGTCGCCGCGCCGCCGATTCCGCCACCTACAATAATTGCGCTTGTCACGTGAGTCATGGTCATTCTCCTTTTCAGGCCGGGATTTTATCTTGTTGATTTTCCGGCGCGGCGGCAATAAACGCCGGTAGCTGTACGCAGGCGTCATAAACGGCTTTACAGCGCGGATAGCCTGATAAATCGCAGCCCATCCTGAGCGCATTCGCCCACTGAGGAATCAGGCAGCAGTCCGCAAGTCCTGGCGCGTCGCCCACGCAGAATCGTCCGGACTGACTTTTACGCAATAGCTGCTCTACCGCGCTTAACCCTTGCTGTATCCAGTGGGCGTACCAGCGTTTTTTATCCTCTTCGCTAACCTTCAGCTCATCGGTCAGGTAGCGCAACACGCGCATGTTATTGATTGGGTGTATATCGCAGGCGATAGCGTAGACAATTTCCAGCGCCTGGCTGCGCGCCGGGTCGCTCGTCGGCAGCAGCGGCGTTTGCGGAAAATGTCGGTCCAGCCAGTCGACGATGGCCAGCGATTGCCCCAACGATTCGCCGTCATCAGTGACCAGCGTCGGCACCAGGCCTACCGGATTCATCCGTCGGTAGGCCAGCTCATTCTGCTGGCCGATACGAATATTGACGCCCACCGTCTGGTAATCAATCCCCTTTAACGCCAGCGCAATACGTACACGATAAGACGCCGAACTATTAAAGAAACTGTACAGCTTCATCGTTCACCTCAGACAATTTTCACAGCAATCGGCGTCAGACCTTCTACGTTCCCGGTGATGACATCCCCTTTCACCACGGCGCCCACCCCCTCTGGCGTACCGGTGAAAATCAAATCACCTGGCTGCAATTCAAAGAAGCCGGACAAATAGCTGATGGTTTCATTCACCGACCAAATCAGATGACGAATATCGCTGCGCTGATGGTCTTCGCCGTTAACCTGTAGCCAAATAGGGGCGTTATCCACATTATGCGTTTCAGCAGCTTTGTGTAATGGCGCAATGGGCGCGGAGAGATCGAACGCTTTGCCAATTTCCCACGGGCGTCCCATCTGACGCATTTCCATCTGACGATCGCGACGCGTCATGTCCAGACCGGTGGCGTATCCCCAGACATATTCATGGGCTTTTTCCAGCGGAATATCGCTCCCCTTTTTACCAATCGCCACCACCAGCTCAATTTCATAATGGTAGTTATCGGTCTGCGCCGGATACGGCAGTTCCAGGGTATCCCCCGCCGCTACCGGGACGACAGCGTCCGCTGGTTTACAAAAGAAGAACGGCGGTTCGCGATCGGGATCAAAGCCCATTTCACGGGCATGGGCGGCATAGTTGCGACCCACGCAGTAAACGCGACGTACCGGAAACTGCTCATCACTGCCCGCCACGGGTACTGTTACCGGGGCCTGCGGCTGGAATACATATTTGGTCATGTTCTCTCTCCCTAATTAATAACGTGCTTCGCGGAACAGCCCCAGGGCTTCCTGAACCGGCTTGTCCGAAAAACTGAATAACACCGTGTCTTCGCTGCTGCGAAACGACACCTCATGCCAGGTCGGCGCCACAAAAATGTCTTTTGCGGAAAAATGAAAAGTTTCGTTGCCGATAGTGACCTGCCCTGCCCCTTCAACGACGTGGTAGATAGTGCTGTCGGTGCTCCGCGCCACACGCGAGGCAAAGCCTTTTGGCAGCAGTTGCAGGAACGCGCCCATCGACGGCATCGGATAACCGCCGGTGACGGGATTAACGTAACGCAGCTTGTAACCTTCCCACTCATCCGGATCGCCCATACGGGTCAGATCGTGCAGCGCCTCGCGGCTGCGGTCGTAACGGTAGTTGAAAATCGGCGACGAGTTCCCGCGCTGGTGGCGCAGCGGCAGCATATTCGCTGCATAGCGCGGCAGATAATCGCCCTCTTTTCGCGTTACCGGCTGCTGATCTTCGGGATAGTCTTCCGCAAACCCACAGCCCAGGAGGTTGACTAACGGCAGATCCAGACCATCCAGCCATACCACCGGCTCTGACCCCGGATTACCATGATCGTGCCAGCGCCACTGCGGCGTCAGGATAAAATCGCCGGTATGCATTGGCGTGCGCTCGCCGTCCACCGCGGTAAATGCGCCTTTACCTTCGACGATAAAACGCAGCGCCGACTGGTTATGGCGATGACTCGGCGCGACTTCGCCGGGCAGGATCAGCTGTAAACCAGCATATAAGGTCGCCGTGATCGACGACTGACCGCGCAATGCCGGATTTTCCAGCACCAGCACCCGGCGGATCGCCTCTTTCGCGCCAATGACATTGCCGCTTTCCATCAGTAGCGGACGAATTTCCTGATAATTCCAGTAGGCCGGCGCGCAGTTGGCGTTTGGCGTCTGCGGTACCAGGTGATGTAACGATTCCCACAGCGGCGTCAGATTCTGCCCGGAAATATGCTGGTAATACTGCTGACGGCTATCTTTTACGTTCTGATTTATTTCAGACATGGAGATTCTCCTTATTCGTTTACGACGCTGGCACGCGGCAGGTCGTCAGGTACAGAAATCGAAAGGCGGACAACCACCGTCAGCAGGGTAAGCATTACCGCGCTGATAGCCGCCGGAATAGCAATGACAAAAAACAACGTATCGAAAGAGAAATTGAGGGCCATCATCATGCCGCCGGAGAGCGAACCGACAATCGCCCCGCAGCGTCCAATGGCGTTCGACCAGCTCACGCCCGTCGCCCGGCTTTGGGTGGGGTACAGCGTCGCCGTCAGAGCATTAAACCCGACCTGGGAACCGCTAATACCGATGCCGGTACCAAAAATCGCCAGCGCCATCAGCCAAAGGCCGTTTTCGCTCAGGCCTATCATGACAATGCAAACCGCGCCCAGCGCATAGCTCACCGCCAGTACCCGGAACGGGTTAAGCCGATCCATCAACACGCCGAGTAACAGCGCGCCAAGCGTGCCGCCAACCTGGAATGCAGCAGTCACCCACGACGCCTGTTGCAGATCAATACCGCGATGGTTAAGTAACGTCGGCATCCAGCTGGAAAGCAGATAGATAATGAGCAGGCTCATAAAGAACACCACCCATAACATCAGGGTAATGACAAGCTGTCGCCCGGCAAAAAGCTGGCGAATACTGCCTTTGGCGACGGCTGCCGTCTCATGCAGAAAGAATTGCGTATCGTGATAGCGCTCGCCGGTAATGGCGCTGACCGTCCGGGCGACAACGGCTTGCGGTAGTTGGCGGCGTACCTGCCAGCGGGGAGATTCCGGCAGCGCGAACAGCAGGCCGAAAAACAGCATCAAAGGCAAGATGCCGCCTAGCGCCAGAATTCCGTGCCAGCCAATCAGCGGCACCAGTTGCGCGCTCACAATCCCGCCCATCGCCGACCCCAGGGTAAAACCGCAGAACATCAGCGTGACCAGCGCTCCGCGTCGACGAGCGGGAAGGTATTCCGACGTCATGGTGATGGTATTCGGCATCGCTCCGCCCAGTCCCAGACCGGTTAAGAAGCGCAGCAACACCAGGGTTTCTATATCCGGCGAGAAAGCGGAAAGCAGGCTCAATGCGCCGAATAGCGCCACGCAAAGCTCAATGACCCGCTTGCGGCCAAAGCGATCCGCCAGCGGCCCGCATAGCAGCGCGCCGGCCGTAAGCCCCAGCAGCCCTGCGCCAAACAGCGGCGCAAGTTCGCTGGCGCTTAGCTGCCAGTGGGTACGAATATCCGGGGCGATGAAGCCAATCGCGGCGGTGTCGAAACCGTCGAGCATAACCACCAGAAAACAGCAGATGATAACGCGCCACTGCATTTTGCCGACGGGCGCGGCATCAATAAGGGCTTGTAGATCACGTCGTTGAGTCATAGCTAATGCCTCAGTGCAGGGAGATAGATGTTGTTTTTATGTTTGCTATGTTACGAGTTTGTAGAGTGAGCGATAAAATGTACAATGGCTTTTCAGGCAGAGACATAACCTGGAGGTTATAGCGAATGGCGAACTGGGCGCAGAAATTGAAATTACATCACCTGCAAACGCTGGTTGCGCTGGGCGAACAGGGCAACCTGACGCACGTCGCCCGGATGATGAATATCTCCCAGCCGGCGCTATCGAAGTGGTTATCTCAACTCGAAGATGAGATAGGCATCACGCTTTTTGAGCGCCACAGTAAAGGGCTACGCCCCTCGGAAGGCGGTAAATTACTGCTCCAGCACGCCCAGCGCCTAATTAACGATCTGGAGCGTTCACAGTATGAAATCGCCCGTTTCAAGCAGGGCGGCCTGGTTGGCAGCCTGAAGATCGGCTGTTCGCCCGTGGCGACTGACTGCGTATCACAGGCGATTCTGAGCCTGCTTAACGAAATGCCGACGCTGCATCTGAATATTGAAGAAAAGGTAATGACGCCGCTGCTGCACGATTTGCTTGCCGGTCAGGTGGATGTGGTGGTAGGGCGTGTCGGCGGACGCGCCCTGCAACTGCCGCTTAATTATCAGGTACTTTATACCGAGCCGGTCTGCTTTGTGGCGCGTCCGCACCATCCGCTGGCCGCGCGAGCGCAGATTGCCTGGAGCGATCTGGCGCACTGGCGGTGGATAGTCTGGCCAACCGGCACCCCTATTCGCATCAGTATTGATAACGCCCTCGTCGATAACGGCGTCATGCTCCCGGAAAACACCATTGAATCGGCGTCAATGAACGTCAGCACCAATTTGCTGCAAAGCAGCGATATGATCTCTATTCTTTCTTTACGGCTGGCGCAACGCTATGCCAGCCAGGGGCAACTGGCGATTTTAAACTTGCCAAAAATTGAGCAAAAAGGCAGCGTAGGGATGTTCTGGCGTAAGAATGAGACGCCGTCTTTGGCCCTGAGTCGCTTTTTGTATTTTTTAGCCCAGGTTTAGCGCCGCCGACCAGGGGCATTGCCCGATGTTCCTGCTGTCTATACCCACTATGCTAAGAATTCATGATGTGATCGGTAGCACGTTTTAACGTTTAATTGTATGATGAATCCATCTCATCAAGGGCTTTAAACATGAGTAAGTCACTGAATATTATCTGGCAATATATACGCGCTTTTGTATTGATTTATGCCTGTTTGTACGCAGGCATTTTTCTTGCATCACTGCTTCCTATCACTATTCCCGGCAGCATTATCGGGATGTTAATTCTGTTTGTGTTGCTGGCGCTGCAAATTCTGCCGGCAAAGTGGGTTAACCCCGGCTGTTATGTGCTGATTCGTTATATGGCGTTGCTGTTTGTGCCGATTGGCGTTGGGGTCATGCAATATTTTGACTTACTGCGCGCGCAATTCGGCCCGGTGGTGGTCTCTTGCGCTATCAGTACGCTGGTCGTTTTTGTGGTCGTAAGCTGGAGTTCACATCTGATACACGGTGAGCGTAAAGTGGTTGGGCAGAAGGGAACGAAAAAATGATGACATATATCTGGTGGTCGTTACCGCTGACGCTGGCGGTATTTTTCGCCGCCCGCCGACTGGCGGCGCATTTTAAAATGCCGTTGCTGAATCCGCTGCTGGTGGCAATGGTAGTCATTATTCCTTTTCTGTTGCTGACCGGTATTCCCTACGAGCACTACTTCAAAGGCAGCGAAGTACTTAACGATCTGCTGCAACCGGCGGTGGTGGCGCTGGCCTATCCCCTTTATGAACAGTTGCACCAGATTCGCGCGCGTTGGAAATCCATTATTAGCATCTGTTTTGTCGGCAGTCTGGTAGCGATGATTACCGGAACATCCGTTGCCTTGCTGATGGGCGCAACGCCTGAAATCGCGGCATCGGTACTGCCTAAATCCGTGACTACGCCTATCGCGATGGCGGTGGGCGGCAGCATCGGCGGCATCCCCGCGATCAGCGCGGTATGCGTAATTTTTGTCGGTATTCTGGGCGCGGTGTTTGGCCACACGCTGTTAAACGCGATGCACATCCGTACTAAAGCCGCACGCGGGCTGGCAATGGGGACCGCCTCACATGCGCTCGGTACTGCGCGCTGCGCCGAGCTGGATTACCAGGAAGGCGCGTTTAGCTCCCTGGCGCTGGTGATTTGCGGCATTATTACCTCGCTGGTAGCGCCCTTTTTGTTTCCGCTCATTCTGGCGGTAATGCGCTAACGACGGGACAAAAGACCGGGTTAAAATTTGCGATACGTCGCGCATTTTTCATTTAAGTTTCACAAGTTGCATAAGCAATGAGATTTAGATCACATATTAAGACATGACAGGCCCGTAAACTACGGTTCCATTACATTGTTATGAGGCAACGCCATGCATCCACGTTTTCAAACTGCTTTTGCCCAGCTTGCGGATAATTTGCAATCAGCGCTGGCCCCTATCCTGGCGGACCACCATTTTCCCGCCATGCTGACCGCAGAGCAGGTCTCGACGCTTAAAAATACGGCGGGACTGGACGAAGACGCGCTGGCTTTCGCACTGTTACCTCTGGCGGCGGCCTGCGCCCGTACCGATTTGTCCCATTTTAACGTCGGCGCGATTGCGCGCGGCGTTAGCGGCAACTGGTATTTCGGCGCGAATATGGAGTTCCTGGGCGCCACCATGCAACAAACTGTGCATGCTGAACAAAGCGCGATTAGCCACGCCTGGCTACGCGGCGAAAAAGGGCTCGCCGCCGTCACCGTTAACTACACGCCTTGCGGCCACTGTCGCCAGTTTATGAACGAGCTGAACAGCGGTCTGGATCTGCGCATTCATCTGCCGGGCCGCGCGCCGCATACGTTACGCGATTATCTGCCTGACGCTTTCGGGCCAAAAGATCTGGAGATCAAAACGCTGCTGATGGACGAGCAGGATCATGGCTTTACGTTAACGGGCGATACGCTAACGCAAGCGGCGATTACGGCAGCCAATAAGAGCCATATGCCTTATAGCCACTCACCGAGCGGCGTGGCGCTGGAATGTAAAGATGGCCGTATTTTCACCGGCAGCTATGCGGAAAACGCCGCCTTTAACCCTACGCTCCCCCCGCTGCAAGGCGCGCTAAACCTGCTGAGTCTCAATGGTTATGACTATGCGGATATTCAGCGTGCGATTCTGGCGGAAAAAGGCGATGCGGCATTAATTCAATGGGATGCCACCGCCGCAACGCTGAAAGCGTTAGGTTGCCATAATATTGACCGCGTCCTTCTCGGCTAAGCAAATGTGCCGGATAGCGACGCACTGGCGTCTTATCCGGCCTGACTCTCCTCTCCCGCGACCCGATACAAGGGAAATCATGCTGAAAATCTCCGCAATCAGACGGCGGTTTCTTGCGCTACGTCTTCGGGTACAGTAGCCTGATCGTACTTTCATCCTGGTATCGAGTTTCCTGCATGTTAAAGCGCGTGTTTTACAGCCTGTTGGTCCTGGTAGGCTTGCTGCTGTTGACGGTGCTTGGCCTCGATCGGTGGATGAGCTGGAAAACAGCGCCCTATATCTATGACGAGCTACAGGATCTCCCCTACCGCCAGGTTGGCGTCGTGTTAGGGACAGCCAAATACTATCGCAAGGGTGTCATTAATCAGTACTATCGTTACCGTATCCAGGGCGCGTTAAACGCTTACAATAGCGGTAAAGTCAATTACCTGCTGCTCAGCGGCGACAATGCCCTGCAAAGCTATAACGAACCGATGACCATGCGCAAAGACCTTATCGCGGCGGGCGTCGATCCTGCGGACATTGTGCTTGATTACGCTGGCTTCCGTACGCTTGACTCCATTGTGCGTACCCGCAAAGTGTTTGATACCAACGACTTTATTATCATCACTCAGCGCTTCCACTGCGAACGCGCCTTGTTTATTGCGTTGCATATGGGCATTCAGGCGCAGTGTTACGCGGTACCTTCACCCAAAAATATGCTGACAGTGCGCCTGCGCGAATTTGGCGCCCGCTTTAGCGCGCTGGCGGATCTCTATATTTTTAAACGCGAACCGCGTTTTTTAGGCCCGCTGGTACCTATTCCCACGCAGCATCAGGTGCCGAATGACGCCCAGGGGTATCCGGCCGTTACGCCGGAACAATTGCTTGAACTGGAAAAGAAAAAAGGGAAATGATTATGGATGTACAGACGATATTTGTCATATTAGCCTTTCTGCTACTCCCGCTTTTTTGCTTCCGTGAGGCCTGGAAAGGCTGGCGAACCGGCGCGGTAGATAAAGTTGTCAAAAATGCGCGAAAACCGGTTTATGTTTATCGCCATGCCGATCCCGTACAATATTGGTCTTATCTTTTTCTTTATACCGGTTGCGGTTTTTTATTTACTGGAATGATTATTTATCTTCTTTTTTATCGTTAATCTATTTATTATCCCTTTAAAATTGAGAATAGTTATTATTATGATATAAGGAACAAATGCTGTTTTGCATTCTGGTTTCATTTTTTTGTGAATTCTTTCACAGAATACCCTTCTTTCAATGCTTAGGCTGGCGGTAGATTTTAGATCATTAAAACGCGTTATTTGCGTTTCGCCTTAATTTATTCAAGCATTAAGGAAGATTATATGCCGCAACAAAATTATCTGGATGAACTCACGCCTGGTTTTACGCCATTACTGGCAATAAAAGAGGCTTCACGTTGTTTATTATGTCACGATGCGCCCTGTAGTCAGGCTTGCCCGGCGCAAACCGATCCGGGGAAATTTATTCGTTCTATTTACTTTCGCAATTTTAAAGGCGCAGCGGAAACTATCCGGGAAAATAACGCGCTTGGCGCTGTCTGCGCCAGAGTCTGTCCGACGGAAAAATTATGCCAGCGCGGATGTACACGTTCCGGAATAGATAAACCTATTGATATTGCACGCCTGCAACGTTTTATTACCGATTTTGAACAGCAGACTGCCATGCAGATTTATCAGCCCGGGAGTAAAACACGCGGGAAAGTCGCGATTATTGGCGCGGGTCCGGCAGGTTTGCAGGCAAGCGTGACGCTCACGCATTTAGGCTATGACGTCACCATTTACGAAAAACAGCCGCAGCCCGGCGGATGGCTGCGTCACGGCATCCCGGCATTTCGTCTGCCGCAAAGCGTACTCGATCAGGAAATTGCCCGCATTGTAGAAATGGGCGTCAATATTAAATGTAATTGTGAGGTGGGCGGGTCGCTATCGCTTGCGCAACTCAAAGCCGAATATCGCGCCGTGCTGATGACCGTCGGGATGTCCTGTGGATCTGATTTACCGTTATTTGAGCAAGCCAGTCACGTAGAGATTGCCGTTGATTTTTTACAGCGCGCCCGTCAGGCCGACGGCGATATTAGCGTTCCGCATAGCGCATTAATTATTGGCGGCGGCGACGTAGCGATGGATGTCGCCAGTACGTTAAAAATTCTCGGCTGTCCTTCCGTCACCTGCGTGGCGCGGGAAGAATTAGCCGAATTCCCCGCCAGCGAAAAAGAATTTACCAGCACGCAGGCATTAGGCGTATCGATTATTGATGGCTTTACGCCTGTCGCCGTCAGCGGAAATAAAGTGACCTTCCACCATGTACGCCACTCAGGAGAACTGACGCTGGAAGCGGAAAATATTATTTTGGCCGTGGGGCAGCACGCGCGACTGGATAACTTTGCGGAGATAAAAGCGCAGCATAATATTATCGACACGCACAATTATCAAACCGACGACCCGGCGATCTTTGCCGCTGGCGATATTGTTAAAGGTGATAAGACCGTCGTTTATGCGGTAAAAACCGGAAAAGAAGCCGCTCAGGCTATTCATCATTATTTAGAGGAGGCCTGCTCATGTTAACAAAAGATTTGTCTGTTACCTTTTGCGGCGTTAAGTTTCCCAATCCGTTTTGCCTTTCTTCTTCTCCGGTAGGCAATTGTTATGAGATGTGCGCCAAAGCCTATGATACCGGCTGGGGCGGGATCGTTTTTAAAACCATTGGTTTTTTTATTGCCAACGAAGTCTCTCCACGTTTTGACCACCTGACGAAAGAAGATACCGGTTTTATTGGTTTCAAAAACATGGAGCAAATTGCTGAGCATCCGCTGGAAGAGAATCTGGCCGCCATTCGACGGCTAAAACAGGATTATCCGGATAAGGTGCTGATTGCTTCCATCATGGGGGAAAATGAGCAGCAGTGGCAGGAACTGGCGCGTCTGGTTGAAGAAGCCGGCGCGGATATGATTGAGTGTAACTTCTCTTGCCCGCAGATGACCTCGCACGCCATGGGAAGCGATGTAGGGCAAAGCCCGGAGCTGGTTGAAAAATACTGCCGCGCCGTAAAACGCGGTTCATCTTTGCCAATGCTGGCGAAAATGACGCCGAATATTGGCGATATGTGCGAAGTCGCGCTGGCCGCCAAACGCGGCGGAGCCGACGGTATCGCCACCATCAACACCGTGAAATCCATTACTAACATCGACCTGAACCGCAAAATCGGGATGCCGGTGGTTAACGGTAAATCCAGTATCTCCGGTTATTCAGGAAAAGCGGTGAAACCCATTGCGCTGCGTTTTATCCAGCAGTTGCGAATGCACCCTGAACTGCGCGATTTCCCGATTAGCGGTATCGGCGGCATTGAAACCTGGGAAGACGCTGCCGAATTTCTGCTGCTGGGCGCGGCGACCCTACAGGTGACGACAGGCATTATGCAATACGGTTACCGCATTGTAGAAGATATGGCGAGCGGCCTCAGCCACTATCTGGCCGATCAGGGATTTGCCTCATTACAGGAGATGATCGGGCTGGCGAATGGCAATATTATCCCGGCGGAAGATCTGGATCGCAGCTATATCGTCTATCCGCGGATTAATCAGGAGAAATGCGTCGGCTGCGGACGTTGCTATATCTCCTGCTATGACGGCGGTCATCAGGCGATGGAGTGGGATGAACACAGCCGCACGCCGCATTGCAATACGGAAAAATGCGTCGGTTGTCTGCTGTGCGGTCATGTCTGCCCGGTCGCCTGTATTGATTTAGGCGAGGTCAAATTTAAAAAAGGCGAAAAAGAGCACGCGTTAACGCTGTAGCTCGCGGTATGAAGCCCGGCGCGCAGTTTCGCTGCGCCGGGTTATCTGATAAGCAAAGTAATAGGTCTGGATAACTACTTCTTACGCGCGTATTTCAGCGAGTCCAGCGCCACGGCGAAAATGATAATGCCGCCTTTGATAATGTACTGCCAGTACGGGTTTACCCCGATATAGGTCAGGCCATAGTTGATGACGGTAAAGATAATGACGCCGGTCACCACGCCGAAGACCGTCCCCACTCCGCCGCTAAACGATACTCCCCCGACAACGCACGCGGCAATCGCATCCAGTTCATACATAAAGCCGAGGTTGTTGGTGGCAGAACCAATACGCCCTGCTTCCAGTAAGCCGCCGAAGGCATAAAACACGCCGGAGAGCGCATAAATCATCAGCAGGTTCAGCGCCACGTTTACGCCAGAAACTTTCGCCGCCTCCGGGTTGCCGCCAATAGCAAAAATGTTTTTACCAAAACGGGTCTTATTCCACAGCACCCAGACAAACGCTACCGCAATCAGAGCGTAAAAGGTGATGTATGAGAGCCGGAAACTGCCCATCGCCACAAAGCCCTGTGCAAAGGTGGAAAAGCCGCTGTCAAAGCCGGAAATGGGCGAAGCGCCGACAAAGTCATAGTAAAGGGAGTTGATCCCATAAACGATAATCATCGTGCCAAGCGTGGTAATAAACGGCGTCACGTTCAGGTAAGCAATGATGATGCCGTTCACCAGGCCAATCACCGCGCCAATCGCGCAGACAATCAGGATGACCAGCGCAATCGGCATGGTCGCCATTTCCGGAAACACTTTATTGGCGTTTTCCATTGATTGCAGTAATGTTGCCGCCACGACCGCCGCCAGCCCTACCTGACGCCCCGCCGACAGGTCTGTCCCCTGGGTGACGATGAGTCCCGCCACGCCCAGCGCGATAATAATACGTACCGAAGATTGCGTCAGAATATTACTTAAATTCAGCAAACTTAAAAAAGTCGGGTCCTGGAAAATAATAATCGCCAGCAGCACTAAAAGAACGACGTAAATTCCGCCCTCTTTCAGCCAGGTCAAAAAGCTTTTCTTGTTTAACGCACTCATAAGGAGCCCCTGATCTTAAAGGTGCAAAGAAGCAAGACGCAAAATTTCGTTTTGCGTTGTTGTTTTAGTATCGACAATGCCGGAAACGAGACCGTTACTCATCACCAGGATACGATCGGTAATCCCTAACAGCTCCGGCATTTCAGAAGAGATAATGATGATCCCCTTGCCTTTTTTCGCCAGTTCCGCAATAAGCTGATAAATTTCAAATTTTGCGCCGACATCAATGCCGCGGGTCGGTTCGTCCAGCATTAATATTTCCGGCTGCGTTAATAGCCAGCGACCAATGATCACCTTTTGCTGATTGCCGCCGGAAAGCGAACCAATTTGCGTGCGATGCCCCGGCGTTTTTACCCGCATGGAATCAATGACCCATTGGGTGTCGCTTTTCATCCGGGAATTATCCAGTAACCCCACTTTATTTTTATAATTACGGATATTCGAAATTAATGAGTTAAATCCGATATCCAGATAGGCATAAATTCCGGTAGAACGACGCTCTTCTGTCACCAGCGCAAAACCGTGGTTAATCGCTTCGTTCGCAGTGTGATTATTAATTTTCTTGCCATGTAAAGTGATTGTCCCGGACGACTTCTCACGAATGCCAAACAGCGTTTCGACGATATCGGTACGCTTTGCCCCAACCAGACCGGCAATGCCCAGAATTTCGCCCTTGTGCAAATCAAAGGAGACATCGCGAATGGAAGGCTGGCGCAGCGAGGTCAGGTGACGAACCTCCAGAATCACGTCGCCCGGCTTATTTTCTTTATCCGGAAAGCGCTGGTTCAGGGAACGCCCGACCATCATCGCAATGATCTTATCCATATCCAGCCCTTCCAGCGGCTGGGTGGCAATCCACTGACCGTCGCGCAAGATAGTAATTTCATCGCACAATTGAAAAATTTCTTCCATTTTATGCGAGATATAAACAATTCCGCAGCCACGTTCTTTCAGCTTGCGAATAATGGTGAACAGATGATTAACCTCTTTCTCAGTTAACGATGAGGTCGGTTCATCCATAATAACGATCTTAGCGTTATAGGAAAACGCTTTCGCAATTTCGATCATCTGCATTTGCGAAACGGATAACGTTCCTACGCGCGCGCGTGGGTCAATATCGATATCCAGTTCATCAAATATCGCTTTGGTATCCTGGTACATTTTATCCTGGTCGACAAACATACCTTTGGTGGGATAACGTCCCAGCCACATGTTATCCATGACCGAACGTTGTAATACCAGGTTTAACTCCTGGTGTACCATCGAAATCCCATTCTCCAGCGCTTCTTTCGCCGAATGGAAGTCCACTTCTTTTCCCTGAAATACAATGCTGCCGGAATCTTTTTGGTAAATACCAAAAAGACATTTTAATAATGTTGATTTGCCTGCGCCGTTTTCGCCCATTAATGCATGAATAGAGTGCGGACGAACGTTTAAGTTGACATTATCAAGCGCTTTCACGCCGGGAAATGATTTGTTAATGCCACGCATTTCCAACAAATATTCACCCGACGGCGGAGAGATCGTGCTGCCCATAATGATACCCTGTCGGCCTTTTTAATTATGACTATCCGCGCCGGATGGCAAAAGAAATACGCTATCCGGTCTGCGGCGCGTCACCCTTCCACGGTTTCAGGGCGCAACAAAATTGCGCCCACAGACGGAAAAGTTATTTTTGGGTAAATTCGCTCAGATTGTCTTTGTCCACGCCGACATAAGGCACGCGCACGATTTTGTTCTCAATCTTCCAGTTGGTGCCGTCAGCCGCGCCCTTGCCTTCGGCGAGGTTTTTCGCCAGATCGAATGTCGCTTTCGCCTGATTGTTGGCGTCATTCAGTACCGTACCGACCATCGCGCCCGATTTCACCAGCGCCAAAGCTTCCGGTAACGCATCGACGCCAAAGACCGGAATCGACGATTTATTATGCGCTTTCAGCGCCTCTACCGCGCCCATCGCCATCGCATCGTTATTCGCGATAACCACTTCAATCTTGTTAGCGTTCGGGCCAGACAGCCAGGCATCCATCTTATCTTTTGCCTGCGCGGTATCCCACATGGCGGTGTCTAACGCCAGTTGCTCGGTCTGAATACCTTTAGCATTTAACTCTTTCACCACATACGTCGTACGGGCTTCAGCATCCGGGTGCCCCGGCTCGCCTTTCAGCAGAACATACTGAATTTTACCGTCTTTATTCAGATCCCAACCCTGATTCGCCTGCCAGTGTTTGGCAATCAAGTCGCCCTGAATCACACCGGATTCTTTAGAGTCAGTCCCGACATAATACGCCTTGTCATAGCTGTCCAGCGCTTTGCGGGAAGGCTCTTTGTTAAAGAACACCACCGGCACATTTTGCCCGCGCGCTTTCTCAATCACCGTACCGGCGGCTGCCGGGTCGACCAGGTTAATCGCCAGAGCTTTAACCCCTTTCGCCAATAAAACGTCAATTTGATCATTCTGTTTAGATTGATCGTTTTGCGAGTCATTCATCAGTAGCTGAACATCCGGCGCGGATTTGCCATCTTTTTCAATAGCCTTACGCACCACGGACATAAAGTTATCGTCATATTTATAAATCGTCACGCCAATACGAGTATCAGCCGCGTGCGCGTGCGCGCCGAATAACAGACTTGCCATCACGGCAGAAAGGGTCAGTACCTTCTTATTCATGGTAGCTCCGGTTTTATTATGTAGGGTATAGCGTAAAAAAATGCCCGGCTGTTCAGCACGTTAACGCGTGTTACTGAACGCCGAAGCGTATTTAGAGCCTATCCCACCAGGCGTTATTGGCGCAGCCAGTTTGGACACGGACAGCGCGCAAAAACCGGAGCGTACACGTAGTACGTGAGGTTTGACTCGCTACGCTCGCCCTTCGGGCCGCCGCA